>NZ_JBIDCC010000022.1:0-104437 GCF_043204415.1 Nonomuraea sp. NPDC047897
TGAAAGATCTCCCATAACTCATCAGGCACCAGCCGCTGCAGGAACACTTCCACGACCCATACAACGAGCAACCACCAAATGAGTCACGCTCTAAGAGCCTGCTGACGAAGGGCTTTGGTGCTGTGGCAGGGTCAGGAGATCGCAGGCATGCGGTCATCTTCGGGTCATAGGCAATCCTCTGGGACGCGCGACGCGATGAACCGGCGGCCGTGGAAGCCGTGATGGACCGTGAAGAGGAATCGGGGGTTCGCCGAACTAGGGGTGTTCCAACGCAACCGCCTGAAAGGCCGGCATGCATGACAGCTCCCCCCAAAGATTCGGCGCCTCCCAGCGAGGGCACCGACGCGCAAGTGATAGAGGCGTCGTGGCGTCACCCTGACCGCTTCGGCGCCGTCTTCGATCGCTATTTCGCATCCATCCACCGCTATGTTCACCTGCGCTTGGGCGAGTCGGCCGCGGATGACCTCGCCGCGGAAGCCTTTCTGCGCGCCTTCCGCAGCCGGGACCGCTTTGACCTCACCTGCTCCAGCGCGCGGCCCTGGCTGTACGGCATCGCCTCCAACCTGGTCGCCGAGCACCGCCGCGGTGAGGCGCGCAGGTATCGGGCACTGGCCAGAAGCGCCGATGCCGCGGAGATCGCCAGTCACGACGAGCGCGTAATACAGCGGGTCTCTGCGGCGGTCATGCAACCGCGGCTGGCCGCAGGTCTCGCCAGGCTCTCGGCCGGGGACAGGGACGTCCTGCTGCTGGTCGCCTGCGCCCAACTCAGCTACGAGGAGGTGGCCGAGGCTCTCGGCATACCTCAGGGAACGGTGGGATCGCGTCTCAACCGTGCCCGCAAGAAACTCCGCAAGATCATCGGTCCCGCCGGGGAGGCACTGTGATGAACGAACTCGAATCGATCAAGGACCACCACGACAGCCTGCCCGAACCCGCGCCCAATGTGACCGCGCGTGCATGGGTGCTGGTGGCCGAAGAGATCGAGGCCGAGCGGATCGGGAGCGGCCACCGTCAGCCGGCGCGGTCACGTCGGTGGCCTCTTCACGGTTTCCCGGCCGGCTGGTGGGCGATGAGGGCCGGCGTGGCCGTGGGCCTCGCGGCGGCGGTGACCGCGGGCCTGGTCATGGTGCGTGGCGGTCACGACTCCGCCCCGTTCGGGACCCCTCCGGCCAGCGCCGCCGAGTTGCTCCGGCATGCGGCCTCGGTCGCGGCACGGGAGGATGTGCGGCCCGGGCCGGGGCAGTTCGTCTACGTCGACCAGAAGAACGTCACGTTCGCCTCCGGTTCAGAGGGCGAGTACACCCAGGACGTGCGCCGAGAGGTGTGGATGCCCGCCGGGGATCCCGGCAAGGCCCTGACGCGCTCGACGTACGGGCAAACACGCGCCACCAGCGGGCGCCCTGAGCACGTGCAATCCCCCGGAACGGTGGAGTATCAGCGTGCTGGGCAGTGCCACGAGCGCTCCTTGGGCCTACCGTTCCAAGCCGCCGATCTTCCCACCGATCCGGATCGGGTTCTGGCGAAGATCCGCCAGGACGCGGAGACGTTCGTCCGGTCGGACCAGCGCAGACGAGGAGAGACGGACCTGGGCGAGAACGAGATCAACATGCGGGTCGAGAAGGTCGTCGCGAGCTCGTTGCTCATGCTGGCGCAGGACCCGCTCACCTCCTCCCAGACCAGGGCCACGGTCTTCGGCGCGCTGTCGAAGCTGACGACCGTGACCATCGTCCCAGGCCTCACCGACCCCGCCGGACGACACGGGGTGGGTGCCTCGCTCAAGCTTGAGACCCCCGACGGCTGGGAACGTGGGGAGCTCATCTTCGAGCCGGCCACCTACCGGTTCCTTGGCTACCGGAGCTGGATCGGGCAGCAGGAGGGCGGGCGGGTCAGAGAGATTCCTGGCGCCAGTACGGCGGTGATGACAGTGAAGGTCGTCGACTCCATGCCGGAGATTCCGAAGGACGCCGGCAAGCCGATGTTCTGCTGACTCGATCATCACGAGCGGATCGCCCGTGCTCTCGGTGAACAGGCCTGACCTGGCTCAGGAAGGTCTGGACTGTGGGGTGAGCTGCGGCGTTCGGGGCAGACCGCTACCATTCACCAGATGTCAGGTTCGTCTGGTGTGGCGGCCCCACCTCGACCTGCGCCGTCGCCGGCCCCGAGGATGCCGTCGCCGTTCTCGCTCCCCCTGCACGCGCTGCGGCTGCTCGGCCGGTGCGGCCTCGCGCTGGCCCTGTGGTTCTCGGCGGGCGAGGTGGTCCGCTTCGGCCTGCTCTACGCCGCGACGGAGGTGGCGTACGGCGACTACCGGCAGGTCCGCCTCGTCATCATGACGACGCTGCTCACCCTCGTCGTGCTGGCGGCGATGACCGTCGTCACCGGCATGCTGCACACCCTGCGCGGCGCCCTGTGGGAGACGCGGGCCCGCGCGGCCGAGGGCGCGGCGGACGAGCCGTTCTTCACGGCGCTCGACCGGGTCGCCCCGGCCTTCGCCGTCCTCTACCTGGCCTGGGGCTTCCAGGTGGAGGACGCGCGCGACCTGGTGCAGATGGACCTGTTCCACCACGTCTTCGAGCTCACCGACGCCGCCTTCTTCGGTGAGAAGTCGCAGGTCGGGCGGGGCTTCATCGACATCGACTGGCGCGTGTCCGTCGGCACGATGGTCGTCGCCTTCGGCCTGAAGACGCTGTTCGCCAAGCTGGTGGAGAGGGGTGGCGGCGGCTTCTACGGCTTCGCCGCCGCCTTCTCCGAGTTCGCCTTCGTCTTCTACGGGCTCAGCGCCACGTTCGCGCTCGCCGAGGCGAGGTCGGAGTGGGTGGAGCACCGCGCGGTCGTGTCCGGCGCGGAGGAGGCGCTGACGAACGCCAAGAAGAACGTCCCGGTGGTCGAGGCCGTCACCACCGCCCTGGGCGAGGTGTGGCCGCTCCTGCTCAGCGCCGTGGCCCTCCCGCTCGTCTGGCTCACCGTGGCGATGCTCGTCTTCGGCACGTACGCCGACGACACCCGCTCCATGGTCAGCGGCACCCGGTTCGAGCGCGGCGTCGAGCGCCTCGAAGGCAGCCACGACCTGACCCGGAGGTCGGTCAACCGCCTCACCGGCGGATTCCAGGAGCGCTGGGTGCCGCTGGTCAACTCCCTGCGGCTGATCGTCAAGGGCGGCGCGCCGCTGTTCGGGATGATGTGCCTGTGCCACGTGGCCGTCACGGTGGGCGCGCAGTACGCCGACCGGGCGGTGCGGACGCTGATCGGCTCGCAGGTCGAGTGGGCGTGGTTCTACCTGGGGGCGCCGGTGTCGTTCGGCCGTGACCTGCTCGTGACGACGGTGACCATGGCGCTGCTGGCGGCCGCCTTCGACCTGGCGGCCACCCGGGCCCGGCTGCGCGGCGAGGCGTTCACCGCCGGAACCGCAGCGTCGTCCGATCCGGCTGGGGGC
This sequence comes from Nonomuraea sp. NPDC047897, assembly GCF_043204415.1. Classification (NCBI taxonomy): domain Bacteria; kingdom Bacillati; phylum Actinomycetota; class Actinomycetes; order Streptosporangiales; family Streptosporangiaceae; genus Nonomuraea; species Nonomuraea sp. NPDC047897. The sequence goes on from NZ_JBIDCC010000022.1 coordinate 3,434, forward strand.
CCGTCGGCCGTTTGAACAGGTCGCCGGTCGGCGTGTCGGAGCGGTAGGAACTGGGCGTGAACGCCAGCTCCACCTGGTCCGCCACGGCCACCGGCACCACCGCGAGGCCTCGCAACGGGTACTCGCGGCCCACCTCCAGCCGGTCCGTCGGCCGGTCGCCGGAGCCCAGCTCGACGGCCCAGCTCCGGCCCGCCCGGTCGTGCAGCCTCAGGTCGGTCGGCAGTCCGGTCAGCGTGGCGCTGCCGTCGGACAGCACCTTCTGGGTGATGTCGATCTTCATCCAGGCGACGTCGGCGCCGTGCCTACTGCCCGCCGGGGCCTTCGTCCGGGCGACGGCGGCCTTCCACTCGATGTCGTGGACCCTGCCGGCCCGGCCGGCGGGCACCACGACCTCCGTGGCGTCCTCCTGCGTGGACACCTGCTCGTAGAAGAGGTAGCCGTCCACGGTGTGCGCGGTGACGGCGGCGAGCACGCTGACGACGGCTCCGGCGGCGAGCAGCGCCGCGCGTCCCCGCCGCCGGGGCGCCGCCTCCCGCACCGGCGGCGCGGCGGACGGCGGGGCTGCTGCGGGGGTCCCCTCCCGCGGGACCGGCGGAGCAGCCGGGGTAGGGGTCGGGGGCAGGGTCGGGGGCGGCGGCGCGGAGGGGCGCGGCAGCGGCAGCGCCGCCTCGCGCACGGCCGGCATCGGCTGGGTGACGCCTTCCCGCGACAGCGGCGGCCAGACCTGCTGGTCGGGATACGGCGTCCGCGTCGACCGCGCCGCCCGCCACGGAGACGGAACGGGCGACGGAGCGGGCGACGGGCGCGGCGGCGGAGCGGGAGGCGCGGGCGGCCCGCCGTCCCGGGGAGGGGTGTTCCTCGGCGCGAACCAGTCGCGCTCCTCTGTGCTCATGTCCGATCACTTCTCCACGAGGGAGTAGACGTCCTGCGGCGCGGCGGCGAGCCTGCGGGCGGCCTGCTCGTCAAGCCCTAGGTCGATCTCGGCCTCCGGCGCGTACGGCTCGACCGGCAGCGCCGACCCGGGCAGCGAGAAGACGACCCTGGCGTCCGGCAGCGCCGAGGCGGGCACCTCGAAGAAGAACGGCCCGCTGACCCAGATGTCGGGCTGCACCCACTTGTCGGCCAGCGTCCTGGCGGCGTCCACCCGGTCCGTCGCGGCGAACCTGCGCCCTTCGGCGTCCATCAGCACCGGCTGGGCCAGGTGGTAGGGCCGCAGGCTCGACTTGGCCGATGCCCGCACGACCAGGAACACCTGGTCCGTCTCGACGGTCTCGGTCGCGCTGACCTGGATCGCCTTGGCCGCGCCGACCGAGTCGAGCCGGACGGTGAAGCGCCGCGCGTCCACCGCCTGGCCCTTGTCACCCACGTACGTCAGCGGCGCCGAGGCGTCGTTCTCCGACAGCCCGAGCGACTGCAGCCCGACGGCGGCCCCCACGAGCAGCAGGCCCAGCGCGGTGTTGAGCGCCAGCGAGCCGCGGCGCCCGGTCCGCCCGCCGCGGCGGCCGCCGGCCGCCCGCACGGGCGGTTCGCGGGTGACGGTCATGCCGGCTCACCTGCCTCGACGGGCAGCGTCACCCGAGCCTTGACCTCCGGCACCAGCCGGCCGTCCGCGTCCTCGGCGACCTTCTGCCAGCGCTCGGTCGGGTCGTTGAAGCCCGGCTCGTAGGCGAAGCCCGCGACGTCCAGCGTGACCTTCTCCGGCGGCTCGTCGCCGTCCTTGAGCCGGTAGCGGACGATGACCGTGCTCTTGACCCCCGGATGGAGCTGGCGGGTCTCGCCTCCCTTGGCCAGGGCGAAGACGAACGGCCCGGCGTCCGCGGGGAAGGCGGGCGAGACCTTCACCAGCGAGCTGGCGAAGGTCTCGCCGAGCGCGGCCTGCTCCTGCTTCGACGGGGGCAGCCCGACCGGCGTCGTCTCGTTCCCCTTGTTCGTCACCTCGAACACCAGCTCCACGAACCGCCGGTCCTCGCCGAACGGCGAGTCGGCCGGCACCGCCCGCACCCGCGACGCCACGAACCGCGTGGCGTAGCGGCCCTGGTCGAGCACCGCGCCCTTGCCCAGGGCCGGCGGCTCGTCCGGAGCCTCGTTCAAACCGCCGAGCAGGGCGGTGACACCGAGGGCCGTGACCGCCACCAGGCCCACCACGGGCACCACCACCGGGCGCCCGGGCCTGTCGCTGCCGCCGGAGGGTTCGGTCATGGGTATGGATGGTAACGGCTCACAGTCGCACCATCCGCCGCAAAACTCCCTTCGGGCTGGTGTAATTGCCCAGAACCCTGCCGCAGTCGGGCGCGTAGCTCATACGCTGTCACGGAGCGGAGGATTCGAGCCCTACTCCTAACGACATATCGCGGCCGGAGGGTCACGTGGTGGACGTGCATCCCGAGCATGCGCAGCTCCAGGCGGACCGCATCTACCTGGGCTGGCAGTACATCCTGCTGCATCCCGACCCCGGCCCTCCGCCCAAACGCCCCTCCCCGGCCGACGAGACGCCCGCCCAAGGGCCCGACCCCGACCTGGTGCGCCGCGAGCGCCTGCAGCAGGACCTGCTCAACCGGCCGATGCGGATCTTCCGGCGGTTCATGCTGGTGCTGACCGTCCTGCTCCTCGTGCCGGCCTCGGCCGGCTACCTCGACTGGTCGTTCGCGCTGCTCGGCATGGTGGCGACCGGCGGTGTCGCGCTCATCTGCAGCTACGCGCTGGTCGAGGGCGACCGGGCGGTCCGCTACCGCATCCAGGAACAGCAGGCCCGCGCCGACCGGCGGCGGCAGGAACGCGACAGGGAACTGTTCCGCGCGCAGGAGGAGCACGCCCAGCGCTACCGGGAGTGGCAGGAGGTCAAGGAACGCCACGACCGCCAGCTCACCTGGTACGCCGTGGCCGTGCCCGACGACGTGGACCGCATCGACGTGGCGGGCGGCACGCTGCCCGGCTGGTCGGCGCTGGTCACGCTGATCGGCGCGACCCGCCTCTACAGCGGCGGCCACCTGACCGTGCTCGACCTGTCCGAGGGCGCCATCGCCAAGGACCTCATCGAGCTGGCCCGCCGGGGCGGCGACGAGCCGCTGGTGTGGGTGCTGCCGACCGACCTGCCCCGGCTCGACCTGGGCGCCACGCTGAAGCCCGAGGCGTTCGCCGACGTGCTCGCCCACGTGGTCAGCGTCAGCGAGGAGCACCGTTCCACCCGCGACCTGAGCTTCGACAACGCGATCCTCGAACGGGTGCTGGAGGTGCTCGGCGAGAACGCCACGATCAGCCAGGTGACCGCCGCGCTGCGGGCGCTCGCCCAGGTCGGCGACCCCCGCGACGACCTCAGGTACGGCCTCATCACCGCGACCCAGCTGGAGCGCATCGGCACGCTGTTCGGCCGGGGGGTGAGCGACCGGGTCGTCATCGAGCGGGCCTGGGCGCTGGAGTCGCAGCTGCGCAAGCTGGAGACCCTCGGCACGCAGGCGGTCCGGCTGCCGCCCGCCCGGCTGCGGGTGGTGAGCATGGACCGGCAGGCCGGCGTGTTCGGCAACCGGGTGCTCGGCACGTACGTGGCGACGGCCCTGACCCACATCCTGCGCCAGTCGCCCGCCTCCGACCGGCCCTGGTACCACACGATCATCGTGGCGGGGGCCGACAAGCTGCGCGGCGACGTGCTCGACCGGCTCATGGACGCCTGCGAGACGTCCCGTACCGGACTGGTGCTCACCTACCGCTCGCTCACCCCGACCGTCCGCGAACGGCTCGGCAGGGGACACGCGGCGGTGGCGTTCATGCGGCTCGGCAACGCCGAGGACGCCCGGATCGCCAGCGAGCACGTCGGCACCGAGCACCGGCTGGAGCTGGCCCAGCTCACCGAGACGATCAGCGACTCGCTCACCGGCCTCGACGGCGCCTACACCTCCACCATCGCCCAGGCCGACGGCAGGGCGGAGGCGCCCGGCGACGGCGCCACCGACCTGGCCGGGGACATCACCGAGTCGACCGAGTGGGGCAGGACCGCCGACAAGATCGGCGAGAGGGAGCGGGTGCTGCAGCGGTCCCGCGAGTTCCTCGTCGAGCCGCACCAGCTCCAGCAGCTCCCCACCACCTCCGTCATCGTCACCGACGCGACCGCGCAGGGCCGTCGGGTCCGGCTGGCCGACGCCAACCCGGCGATCCTCACCTTCCCCAGGACCACCCTCGGCGAGCTGGAGGACGTGCGCGAGTCCGTGCTCTCCCTCGACCCGGAGCAGGCCCGCGCGGGCGGCGAGGAGCCCCCGCCCAACCTCGGCCCCCCGCCGCCGCGCCTCGACTGGCGCAAGGACCGGACGTGACGCGGCCCCTGCTTACCGCAAGGGCCGGTAATGACATGGTCAATGTCAAGGTGACGGGCTGACGGTCGGCGGACTTTACTAAAGAACCGTCTGTGGGGGGATGAAATGCAGCCGAGTGTCTCGCTGAGCGGGCCCTGGTACCGGATCCAGTCCATCGCGGCGCCCTCGCGAAGCTCGTCGGCGGAGTGGGACTTCGTCACCGTGCTGCCCGCCGTGCTGTCCGCCGCCCAGCGTGACCGGCCGTTCGCCATCGGCTGGCTGTCGCGCGGCTCCGGCGCGCCCCTTGAGCTGATCACGAACGCGGGGCCGCTGTCGCCGCCCCGGCAGCCGCGCCGGGCCACCGGCGCGTTCGGGGCGCCGTCCGGGCCGCAGCCGCTGCTGTTCCCCGGCGGCGCGCGGGGCGTGCAACTCGGCGAGGAGTACCTCGCCGACCTGGCCGACCTGGTGTGGACGCCGTGCCCGGGCCGCCAGGCGCCGCCGCTCGGCGGCAGGCGCGAGTTCGACCCGGACGAGCTGAAGCGGCCCACGCTGTTCGAGTCGACGCTGATCACGCTGATGTCGCGGCCGTTCGCGTGGCTGGTGGTGGCCGAGCCGACCGACCTGCTCGACGCCGAGGTGGCCCACCTGCGCACCCAGCTCAACGTGTTGCGGCAGTACGGCGACGCCTCCGAGCGTTCCCGCTTCGACGCCGAACGGGCCGAACGCCGCATGCAGGAGCTCGACGCCTTCCGCGAGGCGGGGCTGTGGAACGTCCGGGTGCTGGCCGGCGGCGCGACCGCCGACGAGCTGCGCCAGATCGCCCCCGTGCTGGTCGGCTCGGTCGAGATGAGCCACCACCCCTACCGGCTGCGCAGCGCCCAGGGCGCGGTCTACCCGCTCGCCGAGGCGCTCGCCATCACCATGCAGGACCCGGCCGACGGGGCCGCCGCGCCGTTCGCCGCCACGGCGGGCGCGCTCGCGGCGCTGGCCGGGCTGCCGCGGCGCGAGGTGCCGGGTGTGCGGGTGCTGGACGCCGGCTTCTTCGACGTGACCTCCGAGGCCGACGACGGCGAGCTGGACCTGGGCGAGATCCTCGACGGGCAGGACCGGGGGGTCGGCTCGTTCCGGGTGCCGCTGGCCACGCTCAACCGGCACGCGTTCGTCACCGGCGCCACCGGCTCCGGCAAGTCGCAGACCGTCAGGCATCTGCTCGAACAGCTCAGCCGCGCCCGCATCCCGTGGCTGGCCATCGAGCCGGCCAAATCGGAGTACGCCGCCATGGCCGGCCGCGTCGAGGCGTACGGGCCGGTGACGGTGATCAACCCGTCGGCGCCCGGCGGCGTGCCGTTCAGCATCAACCCGCTGGAGCCCGAGCCGGGCTACCCCGTGCAGGCGCACATCGACATGGTCAGGGCGCTGTTCATGGCGGCGTTCGACGCGGAGGAGCCGTTCCCGCAGATCATGTCCCTGTCGCTGCAACGGGTCTACGAGGCGACCGGCTGGGACGTCGTCACCGGCGGGGCCGTGCCCGGCTCCAGGGTGCCGCCCAGCGTGCCGACGCTGGAGCAGTTGCAGCAGCACGCGATGGACGTGATCAAGGAGATCGGCTACGGCCGGGAGGTGCAGGCCGACGTCGAGGGGTTCATCTCGCTGCGGCTGCGCTCGTTGCGGGTCGGCTCGGCCGGGCGCTTCTTCGAGGGCGGCCACCCCGCCGACGTCGGCGGCCTGCTGGAGCGCAACGTCGTCCTCGCCATCGAGGACGTGGCCAACGACGAGGACAAGGCGTTCCTCATGGGCACGCTGATCATCCGGATCGTGGAGCACCTGCGGATGCGGGCCCGCACGGAGAAGTCGCCCGACCTGCGGCACGTCATCGTCATCGAGGAGGCGCACCGGCTGCTGCGCGACCGCGGCGCCGGCCGGGCCGCCACCCACGCCGTCGAGCTGCTGGCCGGCATGCTCGCCGAGATCCGGGCGTACGGCGAGGGCATCGTCGTGGCCGAGCAGATCCCCACCAAGCTCGTCCCCGACGTGGTGAAGAACACCGCGCTGAAGGTCGTGCACCGCCTGCCCGCCGAGGACGACCGGCAGCTCGTCGGCGCGGCCATGAACCTCAGCCCCGAGCAGTCACGCCAGGTCGTCTCTCTCCAGCCGGGCTGCGCGGCGGTGTTCGCCGACGGCATGGACCGGCCGCTGCGGGTCAGGGTGCCGCTCGGCGAGTCGCGCGAACGGCTGGCCGCCGGCCCGCCGCCGCCGATCCGCGGCCGCCGCTCGGCCGCCTGCGGCAGCCAGTGCCGCACCGGCCAGGCGTGCACGCTGGTCGAGCTGCGCGAGGCGGACGTGCTGGCCGACGCCCCCGACTGGGCGTGGCTGCGCATCTGGTGCGACACGGTGGTGCTCGCGTTCGTCACCAACCGGCCGCTGCCCGGCGTGCCCCGCGCCCTGGCCGCCGCCTGGTCCGAGCTGCCGGCGCGACGCCGCGAATGCCTGCTCGCCACCCTCGTCGAACGGTCTGTACGGCGGCGCGCCTGGTCGCTGCGGAGCTGGATCGACCCCGCGCTGCTGACCGAGAAGGCCGCCGAGAGCGCCACCCGGCTGCTCGGCCGGCTCGACAGCGGCGGCGAGCGGCCCGGCTCCCGGTGGGTCATCCCGCAGGTGCGCTGGCTGCACGAGGTCGACAGGCTCTTCCCGTACGACCGGCCCGCGCCCGACCTGCGCGCCCCGGCGCCGCCCCTGGAGTACGCCCTGTTCGGCCCGTCGCCGGGGCAGGACGCCGCCGACCCGGCGCCGGCGGGGGAGCCGGCCGAGCCCTCCCCGGCCGCGAACGGGCAGGGCGAGCTGCTCGGGCACCGCGCCAAGGCGTTGCGGCACCACCCGCTGTCCATGGAGATCGAGCACAACCGGGCGCTGGCCTGGCGGGTCGTCCTCGGCGACGACGAGAGCGAGAGCGTGCAGCGCGACGTCATGACCGTGGCGATCGGGCTCGACCCGTCGGCCCGGCTGAGGCACGTCGGCCAGACCATGGGCGCGGGCTGGCTCGAAGGGGTGCTGTCGTGGCCGCGCCGGTTCGTGCTGCCGTTCGAGGAGGAGGGCGCGCCCGAGATCAGTTTCGCCGAGCCGGGTCAGCCGCGTTCGGGCGTTGCGAGGGGAGTCGGGATGCCTCGGGCCGACTAGGATCCAATGCCATGACCCAGCTTCCCCTGCGGGCACAGCTCGCGAGCGCCCTGGGCCGCAGTGCCGCCACACTGTCCAGGATGACCGGGCGCGGCGACGGTTCGGTGATCGGCGGCCGGGTCGGCCTGATGCTGGAGCCCGACCTGCTGCGCAAGCTGGCCCGTGACCGCAAGCTGGCCCTGGTCAGCGCCACCAACGGCAAGACCACCACGACCCGGCTCATCACGTCGGCACTGCTGGACCTCGGCGAGGTCGCCACCAACGTGTTCGGCGCCAACATGCCGGCCGGCCACGTCTCGGCGCTGTCCCAGCACAAGGACGCCCCCTACGGCGTGCTGGAGGTCGACGAGAAATACCTGCCCGAGGTGCTCGACACCACCGGCGCGGGCGTCGTCTGCCTGATGAACCTCAGCCGCGACCAGATGGACCGGGCGGCCGAGATCTGGCTGCTCGCCCAGAAGTGGCGGCGGGCGCTGTCCGGCAGGCCCACCCACGTCATCGCCAACTGCGACGACCCGCTCGTCACCTGGGGCGCCTCGACCGCGGCCAAGGTGACCTGGGTCGCGGGCGGCCAGCGGTGGAAAGAGGACTCCTGGTGCTGCCCCGAGTGCGGCGGCCCCCTCGACCGCAAGGACGCCGACTGGGCGTGCCGCGAGTGCACCTTCCACCGGCCCGAGCCGCAGTGGATCGTCGACGACGAGGCCGTCATCGACCCGCGCGGGCAGCGGTGGCTGCTCGACATCCAGCTTCCCGGCCTGGCCAACCGGTCCAACGCCGTGATGGCGCTGGCCGTGGCCGAGGCGTTCGGACTGCCGGTGGAGCGGGCGCTGCCCCGGCTGCGCGAGGTCACGTCCGTCGCCGGCCGCTACACCATGGTGGAGCGCGACGGCCGGCACGCGCGGCTGCTGCTGTCGAAGAACCCCGCCGGCTGGCTGGAGGCGTTCGACGTCGCCGACCCGCGGCTGCCCGTCATCCTGTCGGTCAACGCGCAGGGTCCCGACGGGCGCGACACGTCCTGGCTGTGGGACGTCGACTACCGCATCCTGCGCGGGCGACCGGTGTTCGTCACCGGTGAGCGCCGCCTCGACCTGGCGCTCCGGCTCGACGTGGCCGACGTGCCGTTCGTGCTGTGCGAGACGTTCTCCGAGGCGCTGGCCATGCAGCCGCCCGGCCGGGTCGACGTGATCGCCAACTACACCGCCTTCCAGCAGATCCGATCGGAGTTCGGTCGTGCCGTCTGACAGCGTCCTTCGTATCGTCTGGATCTACCCCGACCTGCTCAGCACGTACGGCGACCAGGGCAACGCGCTCGTCCTGGAGCAGCGGGCCCGGCGGCGCGGCATCGAGGCCGAGATCGTGCACGTCCGCTCGGCCGACCCGGTGCCCGACTCGGGCGACGTCTACCTGATCGGCGGGGGCGAGGACCGCCCGCAGATCCTCGCCGCGCAGCGGCTGCGCAAGGACGGCGGCCTGCACCGCGCCATCGCCCGTGGCGCCGCGATGCTGGCGGTGTGCGCCGGCTACCAGATCATGGGCAGCACGTTCGGCGGTGAGGAGGGCCAGCCGGTCGACGGCATCGGGCTGCTCGACATCGCGAGCTTCCGGGGCCAGTCGCGCGCCGTCGGGGAGCTGGTCGCCGAGGTCGACTCCGCGCTGGGCCTGCCGATGCTGACAGGTTTCGAGAACCACATGGGCGTCACCAGTCTCGGGCCGGGCGTCCGGCCGCTGTCGCGCACGGTCGTCGGCACCGGCAACGGCGACGGCTTCGAGGGCTGCTACGCGGGCCACGTCATCGGCACCTACCTGCACGGCCCGGCGCTGGCTCGCAACCCGGCGCTCGCCGACCTGCTGCTGAGCTGGCGGGTCGGCGACCTGCCGCCGCTCGACGACACCCGTTACGAGCAGCTCCGCCAGGAACGCTTCAGCGCCGTCCTGCCGCGCTGACGCTGACCTGCTGCGCTTGACCTCCCGCGCTGATCTGCCGCACTGACGGGCGTCTCCGGCCCGCCCGTCAGGCCAGGTCGTCTGGACACTGACGATCGCGCAACCTTCCTCTCCCGCTCAGCTCGTGGATGGCTGCCCGTCCCGGCGGTCGTGTGTCATGCCAATCCCACGGACGGGAAGAAGCACCATGAGCTGACTGCGCATCGCCACCGCGGCCGCGATTCTCGGCGCCGCCCTGACCCTGCCGACGGCCGTCGCCCACGCTGACGAGTTCCGCGACGCCTCCCGCAACACCCTGGACCTGCGTGGACTCCGCTGTCGGCGATCCACCGCCGGCTGGCGCCCGGGCTGCTCCGTGACGCCGAGGCGAGGGGGCCCAGGAAGGCGTCCAGCTCAGCGGAGATGTATCCCTTGTCGGCGATGATGAGCAGGCCGGGGCGCTCGGCCACGAGATTCGGGTCGTGTTCGATGATGGCCATCAGCACCTGGCGTTCGGGCAGTCCGGCCGGGGTGCCGATCAGGTGCAGGCGCAGGCCCCAGAGCGCGAGTGGGAGCGGCAGTAGCCGTAGCCGGCCCACCTTGGCGCGCGGCGCCCGATCCATGCTGGCCGGAGCACACACGTTCCCTCAAGTACCGACAGCTTTGTCGGGTACCGACAAGAATGTAAGTATGAGTCGAACACGTACGTTCACCTGCGGCCTAGACGCCGCCATCGCCGTCACGGGCGGCAAGTGGAAAGGGGATCCTCTTCGCGCTGCAGGACGGCCCCCTGCGTTTCGGTGAGCTGCGGCGCGCGGTTCCCGGCATCAGCGAGCGGGCGCTGATCCTGCAGCTCCGCGAGATGGAGACGACCGGGCTGCTGCATCGCGAGGTCTATCACCAGGTCCCGCCGAAGGTGGAGTACTCGCTCACCGAGTTCGGTGGTTCGCTCAACGCGGCGATGGCGCCGCTTGGCGAGTGGGGTGAGGAGCACATCGAGCGCCTCGAAGCCATCCCGTGGGACCAGGTCAGGTGAACCGGCGTTCCGGCCTCGTATCCCCCGTCCGGGGGAAGGAGATGGCTCGCGCCGGGGAGGTCCGCGCGTCACCGCCGCGGGCACGATGGGTCGCATGACGATGGTGTGGGCCGGCCGATGGACCGGCTACGCGGCGGCCGGCTGGACCCTGCTCTATGTGGTGTCGAAGGCTCACTTCGCCCTTGAGGAACGGATCGGTGTCAGCGGCGGCCCACGGGTGGCCGCCGACGCGTACCGGAGCTATGGGCCGGGCGAGGTCGCACAGGCGCAATGGGCCAACGCCGCAGGCGGCGTCCTCATCGCCTTGCTGCTCCTGGCGTCCCTGACACCCGTCCGTCGGCGGTTGGCGCGGTGGACGCTGCTCGTGCTGCTGGGCATCTGCTCGGCCATGGCCGCCGCGGGCGCCATCGGCATGCTCGGCGGGGCGCTTCTCACCGACCGCGGCGGCGTGGTCTTCGGCGGCTACTGCGCGATATGGGCGGCCCTCCTAACCGCCGCGACCCTCGCCTTCCATCGCCGCGACAAGGCGTAGACGCGGGCCGCTCGCCCCGGGCCAACACGGAGGCAGTCACCGTCGATGCCCTGGCGCAGGAAGTCGGCGTGGTCGTTGTGTGGCGCGTACTCCTCCACCATGTGCACCATCACCCACCGCAGCGTGATCGTGCCGCGCCAGTGATCCGTACCGGTCACCTCCAGGGTCGGCGTCTCGGCCACGAAGCGGTCGGCGAAGTCGACTTCCTCCTGCCAGAGGCGCCATGCCTCGGCGCCGGGCACGGCGTCGTCGAACGCCGCGTCGGGGCTGTCCTCGGTGCTGAAGTGCAGATCGACCGTGCGACCGGCCATGTCCCGCCGGAACCACCGGCGCACGACGTCGGCCAGATGCCACACCAGCAGCGACAGGCCCGAGAAGGGCACCGAACGCTGGGCGAGGGCCTGCGGATCGAGCTCCGAGCACTTCAGATCAGCGTCTGGCGCTGCCAGCTCAGGCAGACGGCGAGCATGGCCTTCTCGTCGCCCGCCCACGAGGCCGCTGTCGCCACCGACTTGCCGGCCTGCGAAAGCGGGTGGCTGCAGATCCTGGCCGATGCCGCCTACGCCGCACAGCCGGCGGACGGGTCAGCTCATGCCAACCCACCCACCTTTAGTAGACCAGGGCCTGGGCGCCCTCGGTCACGGCCTCCTCGACGAACGCGGGAGCGCCGGCGATGCGGACACCGTCGATGAGGTCGTCGACCGTGATGTCGCGCCGGGCCGCGCACTGCGTGCACACCGTCACCCGGCCGGCGGCCAGGACGGCGTCCAGCAGGTCGGTCAGCGGAGCCGCGTGCGGCAGGCTGAACTCCTTGGCCCGGCCCGGCAGCGCGAACCACGAGGCCTCGCCGGTCAGCCAGAGGGACACGGGAACACCGCTCGCGAGCGCGGCCGCCGCGACCGTGAACGCCTGGTTGCAGCGCTCGGGGGCGTCGGCCCCCGCGGTCACCTTGATCACCAGTGATCGTGCCATGCCCGCCACCCTAATGCGCCCGCCGCGCCCGCGTCGCCCCAGGTGCTCCGCTGCGGGCGGAGCCTGCGGGCCGCCGGGGACGCCACTAGGGTGGGGCGGTATGGAAGAACCTGAGATGCATCCCAATCTCGAGCCGATCGCTTTTCTCATCGGCAGGTGGGAAGGCGCGGGGGTCGGGGGTTACCCGACGATCGAGAGCTTCAACTTCGGTCAGGAGATCGAGTTCGGCCACAACGGCAAGCCGTTCCTCAGCTACGTGAGCCGCACTTGGCTGCTCGACCAGGCCGGCGACCGGGTCAGGCCGCTGGCCACCGAGTCCGGCTACTGGCGTGCGCTGCCCGACCGGCAGCTTGAGGTGGTGCTCTCGCATCCGACCGGGATCGTGGAGATCTACGTCGGCGAGGTCGTCTTCCACAAGATCGAGCTTCAGACGGACGTCGTGGCCCGCACGGTCACGGCCAAGGAATACACCGCGGGCCGCCGGCTCTACGGGCTGGTCAACGGCAACCTCATGTGGGCCTACGACATGGCGGCGGTGGGGCACCCGCTGACCTCCCACATGTCGGCCGAGCTGAAGAAGGTCGCGTGAGCGGCCCGTTCACGGCCGACGTCGTCGAGGCCATCAAGCGCCACATGAACGACGACCACGGCGACGACGCGCTCGTCATCGTCCGGGGGCTGGGCGGGCGGCCCGACGCCACCCGCGCGACGACCAGCGGCGTGGACGCGGAGGCGATCGAGTTCACGATCGACGGCGGCGAGCTGGTGCGGGTGCCGTGGGGCGAGACGCTGACCGAGCGGCCCCAGGTCCGCATGGCCGTGGTCCGGCTCTACCGCGAGTCCTGCGCCACCCTCGGCATCCCGGCCCGCGGCGAGCACTGACCCGAGCGCTGACCTGGGAACGGGCATGAAAAAAAGGGCCCCCGGGCGTGCTTCCGCCTGTCGGACAGACGGGCTGGATGGACCATGGTCGGGAAGGATTCCCGCCCTCCAGCCGCCGGGGGCCCCGGTGGTTGCCTCGTATTCGCCGAACGGCGCGAGACGGGGCGTCCGCGTCGTCAGCGGACAACCACCTCGCTAGCCCAACTATGAATCACCATTGTTTGGACCACCTCCTTTCCGCGTACCCATGACGTTATGCGGACTCCTTCGGACCGGGCAAGCGAATTACCCGCGGCCGTAGACTCGGGACATGACCGACACGCAGTGGCACGAGGAACTCCGCGCGAAGGGTTACCGGGTGACTCCCCAGCGGCAGCTGGTGCTCGAAGCGGTCAAGGATCTCGGACACGGCACCCCCGAGGAGATCTGCGCCAGGGTCCGCGAGACCGCCCGGGGCGTCAACATCTCGACGATCTACCGCACGCTGGAGCTCCTGGAAGAGCTCGGCATGGTGACGCACACCCATCTCAGCCACGGCGCGCCGACCTACCATCTGGCGGCCGACGCCGACCACGTCCACCTGGTGTGCCGCGGCTGCGGCGAGGTCGGAGAGGTGCGGCCGGAGCTGGCCGAGGGGCTGGTCAGGGGGCTTGACGAGGAGCTGGGCTTCGAGGCCGACGTGCACCACCTGACCGTCTTCGGCCGCTGCCGCGCCTGCCGCTGACCGCGTACCGGGTCGCGCCGCCTCCGGCGGCGGTCGCGGGCGGCCGGGCGGCTAACCTGGAAGGCATGCGTAGCCCTCTGCTCGATCTCCCCGGCGCCGTCCCCGCCGAAGCGCCGGACGCCGACGTAGCCGCGCACTACGGCGACCTGTTCGCCGAGCAGCGCGCGCTGGCCAAGGGGGAGGCGGTCGTCGACCGCAGCAACCGCGAGGTGGTCCGCATCTCCGGCGCCGACCGGCTGAACTGGCTCAACGACCTGACCTCCCAGAAGCTCGACACCCTCGCCCCCGGCGAGTGGACCCAGACGCTCGACCTCGACCTGCAGGGCCGCATCCTGCACCACCTGACGCTGGTCGACGACGGCGAGAGCGTGCTGGCCCACGTCGAGCCGGGCACCGCCGACAGCCTCGTCGCCTACCTCGACCGGATGCGGTTCATGCTGCGCGTCGAGGTGTCACGCGCCGACGACCTGGCGGTGCTCTCCTCCGCCACCGAGGACTTCCTGGTGCCCCGCGCGGAGCTGGCCGAGCACCTGGGCCGGCCGCTGGCCGGGCTGTGGGCGTACGAGGCGCTGCGCATCGAGCGGCACCACCCGCGGCTCGGTCTCGACACCGACCACAAGACGATCCCGCACGAGCTGGGGCTGATCGGCACCGCCGTGCACCTCGGCAAGGGCTGCTACCGCGGCCAGGAGACGGTCGCCCGGGTGCACAACCTCGGCCACCCGCCCCGCCGGCTGACGTTCCTGCACCTCGACGGCAGCGTCGACACGCTGCCGCCGCACGGGGCGCCGGTGCTGTTCGAGGGGCAGGCGGTGGGCGTCGTCGGCTCGTCCGCCCGCCACCACGAGCTCGGCCCGATCGCGCTGGCCCTGCTCAAGCGCACCGTCCCGGTGGACGCCCCGCTGCTCGCCGGCGGCGTCGCCGCCGGTCAGGAGGTCATCGTCCCGCCGGACGCGGGCCGCAACGTGCAGATCGACCCGTCCCTGCGCCGCCGGGTGCGCTGACCCGGTCGGGCGAAGGCGCCCCGCACGCGCAGGCCGGGAGCGGCTAGACGTCCACGACGAGGGTGATCGGGCCGTCGTTGACCAGCGACACCTTCATGTCCGCGCCGAAGCTGCCTGTCGCCACCCGTGCCCCGAGGGCTCTCAGCTCGGCCACCACCGCGTCCACCAGCGGCTCGGCGACGGGCCCCGGGGCGGCGGCCTGCCAGGTGGGGCGGCGGCCCTTGCGGGCGTCGCCGTACAGGGTGAACTGGCTGACCACCAGCAGCGGCGCGCCCACGTCGGAGCACGACTTCTCGCCGTGCAGGATGCGCAGGCCCCACAGTTTGGCGGCGAGCCTGCGCGCCTCGGCGGGCGTGTCGGTGTGGGTGACGCCGACCAGCGCCAAGAGGCCGGGCTCGTCGACGGCCCCCACCGTGCGGCCGTCCACCACCACGGAAGCCGATGTCACCCGCTGTACCACTGCTCGCATGGGATCCCATTCTGGCGCAACGGACGGCCTCCGTAGACTCATGCCGGAAAGGGGCGAAGATGTCACTGGTGGTGGAGGTTGTCCGGTCCGGGTTCGTGGAGTCGCGGCACCATGCCCGGATGCTGACCGTCGACGCGGCCGGCCGGCCGGTGGAGGCGCACGGGGCGGTGCACGTTCCGGCGTCGCCGCGGTCCTCGATGAAGCCCCTGCAGGCGCTCGGCATGCTGCGCAACGGGCTGGACCTGACGGGCGAGCTGCTCGCGCTGGCCTGCGCGTCGCACTCCGGCGAACCGTTCCACGTGGAGGGCGTCCGCAAGATCCTGGCCGGAGCGGGGCTGGACGAGTCGGCGCTGCGCTGCCCCGAGGACTACCCGGAGGACCGCACGGTAGCCCGGCGGGCCCGCGTGCACATGAACTGCTCAGGCAAGCACGCCGCGATGCTCGCCACCTGCGCCGCCAACGGCTGGCCGCTCGCCACCTACCTGGAGCCGGCGCACCCGTTGCAGTGGGCGATCCGCGCCACGGTCGAGGAACTGACCGGGGAGCGGGTGGCGGCCACGGGCGTGGACGGCTGCGGCGCGCCGCTGCACTTCGTGTCGATGGCGGGCACGGCCAGGGCCTTCCGCGCGTTCCCGCTGGGGGAGACGGGCTCGTACGAGCGGCGGATCTACGAGGCCGTCACGGCGCACCCGGAGTGGACGTCGGGCACGCACCGCCCGGAGACGGCGCTGATGCGGGCCGTGCCGGGGCTGATGCTGAAGGCGGGCGCGGAGGGCTTCGAGGCGTTCGCGCTCGGGGACGGCCGCGCGGGTGCCGTCAAGGTCGAGGACGGCGCGGCACGGGCGCGCACGCCGGTGACGGTGGCGGCCCTGCGTTCGCTCGGCGTCGAGGTGGCTGACCCGCCGGTCACGCCGGTTCTGGGCGGCGGCCGGCCCGTCGGTGAGATCCGGCTCCGGCTCACCTGACCGGTCCTCTGCCTCCCTCTCGCCGGTACGGCGTGACCGGCACGGTCAGGGGCGGGGGCCGGTGGCGTCCCGGAGGATGGCGGCGATCTCCATCTGCCCGCGGCCGACCGCGTGCTCGAACGCGGTCACGCCGTGGCTGTCGGCCAGGTGCGGATCGGCCCCGGCGGCCAGCAGCAGCCGGACGATCTCCTGGTACGGCTCCGACCCGTCGCCCAGCACCACGGCCTCCAGCAGGGCGGTCAGGCCCAGGTCGTTGACGTGGTCGACGTCGATGCCGGTCGTGAGCACCTCGCGCACGTAGGCGACGTGGCCGCGCTCGCAGGCGGGAATGAGCGAGACGCCGCCGTAGCGGTTCGTGAGGGTCAGGTCGGGGCCGGCGCGCAGCAGCACCCGCATCATGGCCACGCTGCCGGTCACCCCGGTAACCAGCCACGGCGTGTCGTGCTGGGAGTCGAGGGCGTCGGGGTCGGCGCCGGCGGAGACCAGGATCTGCGCCACCTCGACGTGGTCGGCGGCGGCGGCCAGCAGCAGCGGGGTGCGCCGCCGGGCGTCGCGCGCCTCCAGGTCGGCGCCCTCGGTCACGGCCTCGCGCACGGCGGCGGCGTCGCCGATCGCGGCGGCGGTGAGAAGCTCTTCGTCGCGCACCCTAGGTCCTTTCGCCGCGGCCCCGGATCTGCGGCCCCCGATCTGCGGCCCCGAACAGCGGCCGGGTGCCGCGGGAGAGGCCGCCCCCGCACCCGGACGGCTACCCATCCGGCGGCCGGTCGCACCATCTGCCACCAGCGACAGCATCCGCCGCCGGGCCCCGTGACGTCCAGAGACGCCGCCGCGCGGCTCACAGACTCCTGAACTGGCGGGTCGCCGAGATGGCCCCCGACGTGGTCGTGGTGAACGTGCGCATCGAGCCGGCGAACTTCGACAGGTCCCACTCGGCGGGCCCGTGATACCAGTAGAGGTTGTCGGCCCGCTGCCCGTCGCCGGTGACCGAGGCGACGACCCGCGACCAGTGCTCCACCCCGTCGAAGATCACGGCGTACGGCAGGTAGCGGGAGAACAGCTCGACGCGGTGCTGCTCCGGCACCTCGCCCAGGTCGCCGGAGAAGAGATACTCGCGGAACGCCAGGGTGTGCGCCAGCGCGGCCGACCCCTTGGCGGTCTTGGCCGGCATGTACTGCCCGCCCACGGCCAGCGCCCCGCCCCCGATGACGACCGCGAGCCCGATCAGCCCGTACGTCGTCATCCAGGCCAGCGCGGCCGTGGCCAGCAGCCCGGCGACGACGAGCACCACGCCGAGCGTCGTCCAGCGGGTGCGCTCGGTGTCGGGCCGCCGGGCGAACCAGCCCTGCCGCACCACGTCGTCGTAGAGGGCGTCGCGCACCTCGCCCAGGTGGCTGGCGAAGGAGCCGGACAGGTGGGACAGCGGCACGGCGTCCCGCCCGTCGAAGATCGCGTCGTAGAGCGCCTGCTCGTACGGCAGCAGCGATCCGGGGGCCGCGGTGGGCAGCTTGACCAGCACCCAGTCGGGCGCGTCGTAGGCCTGCCGGGGCTGCTCGTCGATGCGGAGGTGGCCGCGGACGGCCAGGTCCACGATGGTCGCCGTCACGTCGATGACGTCGGCCTGCTCGTCCACCAGCGTGCCGATCTGGCCCGGCCGCACGCCGTCGGGCGGGCTGAAGTGGCCGTTCTGGACGGGGGCGGCCATGCCCTGCTCGTGGCCGATGACCCGGGCGTCGCGCCCGCGCGTCCAGTAGAGCAGGCCGGTGCCGCCGAGCATGAGCACCAGCAGCGCGACGAGCGCGCCGCCGGTGACCGTGTCGAGGGTGAAGGCGGCGGCCAGCGAGAAGCGCCGTTCGAGGATCGGCGCCCCGGAGGTGGCCCCTTCGGGGTAGCCGACGATGACGGTGAGCGCCTGGCCGGGCGCGAGGTCGTCCTGCTCGAAGACGGCCTCGGTGGCGCCGTGGTCCATGGAGGCGGCGGTGCAGCCGATGACGGAGGTCAGGTCGCCGGCGAAGCACGCCAGGTTCTGCACCTGGCGGGGGCCGCTCACCTCGACGGTGGCCTTGGCGACGGGGGTGTTCCACCCGCTGAGGGCGAACCAGCGCAGCTCCTGCGCCTCGCCCGTCGGCGTGACGGCGCCCTTGACGTCGTACTCGACGGTGGCGGGCGCGGTCACGGTGAGCACGTCGCCGGCCAGTTTGCCGCCCTTGACGTTGCGGATCTCGTAGATCCGGTCGTTGCCGTCGTCGTGGCGGGTCCTGGTGAGGAACGTCCGCTTCAGCTGGCCCGAAGCCCCGGCGATCTTCTCGACCACGTGGAGCGTGCCGTCCTTGCCGAGAGTCATGGTGATCTCGTCGGTGATCCCCGCCGCCGTCGCCGTGGCGGGCGTGGACGTCAGTGCCAGAACGGCCGCGCCCACGGCGGCGAGCACGCGCCTGATTCCCGTCATGGCCGCACATCGTATCGGGTGGGTATGACGGGAAATCGTCAGGACGGGCCGGGCCTGCCGGTGCCGAGCGCCTTGCTGAGGGTGCGGATCGCCTGCTCGACGGCGGCCGTGGCCGCGTTGGTCGAGCGGACGGGGTTGAGCATCATGAAGTCGTGGATGATGCCGTTGTAGCGGACGCTGGTCGTCGGGACCCCGGCCTCGGTCAGCCGGCGGGCGTAGGCCTCGCCCTCGTCGCGCAGCACGTCGTTCTCGTCCACGATCACCAGGGCGGGCGGCAGCCCGGCCAGCTCCTCCAGGTCGGCGCGCAGCGGTGAGGCGGTGCTCTCCGCCCGTTGCGCCGGGTCGGTCGTGTACGCGTCCCAGAACCACGCCATGGCCTTGGCCGTCAGGAAGGGGCCGTCGGCGAACCGGCGGTAGCTCTCGGTGTCCTGGGCGGCGTCGGTGACGGGGTAGTAGAGCGACTGGTGCACGAACGTGACGTCGCCGCGCCGCTTGGCGAGGATGGCCAGCGCGGCGGCCATGTTGCCGCCGACCGAGTCGCCGGCGACCGCGAGGCGTGAGCTGTCGAGCCCCTCGTCGGCGCCGTGCCGGGTGATCCACCGGGCGGTCGCGTAGGCCTGCTCGATCGCGACCGGGTACTTCGCCTCGGGCGAGCGCTCGTACTCGACGAAGACGATAGCGGCGTTCGCGCCGACGGCGAGCTCGCGGACGAGCCGGTCGTGGGTGCCGGCGTTGCCGAGGATCCACCCGCCGCCGTGGACGTAGAGGACGGCGGGCAGCACGCCGGTCGCCCCGGCGGGCTTGACGACGCGCACGCGCACGTCGCCCACCTCGGCGGGCACGGTGATCCACTTGTCGTCGACGTCGGGCTTGTCGACCGGCGCGGCCTGGATGTCGTCGAGGACCTTGCGGGCGGCCTCGGGGCCCAGTTCGTACAGGAACGGCGGGCGGGACGTGGCGTCCGCGATCTCCTGGGCCGCCGGTTCGAGGATCGGCTTGCTCATGTCGGCGTGTTCCCCCTGCTCGTGTTCGACTGCGTGCAGTCTCGACAAGGGGGATACGTCTGAGTGTGCTCCCTGAGCGGGTCCTCGAACCGTGCCGGTCAGCTCGGCGTCTCTACCAGGGGCCGTAGGGGCCGCTGCCGCCGCCGCGGCCGCCCATGCCCTTCACGGCGGGCTTGACGTCGACGATGTAGACGACGGCGGCGATGACCGCGGCGATCGAGAAGATGTTGACGGCTCCGAGGCCGATGAACTGCATCCCGCCCAGCATGAGGAACGCCTGAAGGAACGACCACGCGCCGCCCGCCGAGAACAGGGTGGCGAGCGCCAGGATGATCAGCCAGATGTTCTTCTTCAGCTTGCCTGCCGAGACGAACGCGTTGTCGGGCACCCGCAGCGCGTGCACCAGCGCGTAGCAGGCCATCCCGAAGATGCCGATGGCGAGCAGCAGGAAGAGAAGGTTGAGCCCGCCGTTGATGAGGTCCATGAGTTCGCTCCGCCCGACGCCCGCGATGACGGACCCAGCCTAATGGCCGATCCCGCCCGGCGGGCACCCCGCGAACGACGCAAGGCCCGTCCCCCGGCGGGGACGGGCCTCACGGCGTGGATCAGGACTGCGCCTTGGGCGCGGCCTTGGTGGTGCGGGTCTTCTTCGCGGGGGTCACGGGGGTGGCGACGGGCGGCTCGGCGGCCTCCGACACCTCCTCCAGCTCCAGCGCGGCCTCGCCGCTCACCTGGCTGACGACCTTGCGGCCGCGGGTGGCGAAGTCCTCGTAGACGAGGGTGGCGCGCTGGGTGAGCTGGTCGGCGTAGTCGCGGGCCTTGTCGGGGAGCTCCTTGGCGAAGCCCTCGGCCAGGTCGGCGTAGGTGCGCGCCCTGACGGGCAGCTCCTTGGCCAGGTCGCCGCGGCGGGCCTGCAGCTTCTGCAGCTGCTCGGGCAGCTCGCGCAGCTTCTCGACGGCGTAGTCGCCGACACCGGCGACGGCGTAGAACGGCTTGGAGTCGGTGAGCTTCTTGACCTCGGTGGCGAGCGTCATGGGTTAACCTTCCTTGGTTTCCTGGTTGACGGTGCCGTTGTCGCCGGACGCCGCGTAGGGCTCGAGGGCGGCGAGGAAATCCTTCGGCAGCGGCTGCTCGTCGTCCGTGACGGAGTCGCTCCGAGGGTGAGCGTTCTGGGAGGTCTGCTCATCCTCGGCGCGCTTCTCCTTGCGGAACGACTCGTAGATGTCGATCAGCACCTGGCGTTGCCGCTC
This sequence comes from Nonomuraea sp. NPDC047897, assembly GCF_043204415.1. Taxonomy (NCBI): domain Bacteria; kingdom Bacillati; phylum Actinomycetota; class Actinomycetes; order Streptosporangiales; family Streptosporangiaceae; genus Nonomuraea; species Nonomuraea sp. NPDC047897. The sequence goes on from NZ_JBIDCC010000022.1 coordinate 24,098, forward strand.
GGTGAGATGCGTGTCGGCCCTGATCGCGGCGACGACGTCGCTCGGCGTCTCGCGGTCCTCGATGAGGCCCGCCTGCACGTAGAGCGCCTGCGCGGAGATGTGCAGACCCTTGGCGATCTGGTTGAGGATCTCGGCGCTCGGCTTGCGCAGACCGCGCTCGATCTGGCTGAGGTAGGGGTTGGAGACCCCTGCCGCCGCCGCGAGCTGGCGCAGCGAGATCTTCGCCTGCTGCCGCTGCTCGCGGATGTATTCGCCGATCGAGCCGACCTTCGGTAGTGCCATGCCTCCAGTGTGCCTCGCACTGCTTGCAATTGCAAACAGGGTGGCTAACTCCTGCAAGCATTCAGAGCTGGTAGACCCACAGGAAGGGCGCGGACGTGAGCAAGGTCACCGAGAGGGCGAGCATCCCGTAGCGCAGCCGCATCGGCAGCTCCGGGGCCGGCTTGACGAGCCTGTCGACCCTGGCCATGAGGCTGTTGGCGTGCACCCCGAGCATGCCCTGCGGCGTCGGCATGGCCCCCGCCGTGCCGAACCTCAGCAGCGCCGTCGCCAGCCTGCGCGGGCTGCAGTAGCGGCGGGCACGGTCGTCGGCCGCCATCTCGACCAGCAGCTCCACCTGAGCCTGCGCGTCGCACACCACCTTGGACCAGGGCAGCGCCCTGCGCAGCGCGGCGAACGGCAGGAGCACCAGGTCGTGGCGCTCGCGCACGTGGGCGGCCTCGTGCGCCAGCACGGCCGCCATCTCGTCCTGCGAGAGCAGCTTGAGCGCGCCCTCGCTGACCACCACCTGCGAGCGCAGCCCCGGCACGCAGTAGGCCGCCGCGCCCGGATGGTCGAGCACCCGCACGCCGGGCAGCACCGGGTTGTCGTGGGAGATCAGCGTGAGCAGCATGCGGTGGCGGCGGCGGGCACGCAGCGCCTGCACGCCGGCGGTGAGCAGGACCGCGACGAGCACGGTCAGCGCCGTCAGGCCCGCGACCATGGCGAGCACGTGCAGCGCGTCCCACGGCTCGCGCGGGGCCCGGCCGTCGGCGAAGGCGATCAGCCCCGGCAGCACGCCCATCCCGTACGGCTCGACGGCGTAGGCCAGCATCGCGCCGGTGGTCGCCAGGCCCCAGGTCACGCCGAGGGACTGCCAGAGGATGATCGCGATTCGGGGGGCCTGGGAGGTCCACCGGGCTGTCGTGAAACGCCAGGAGCCGACCGCGCACGCCGTGGCGAGCGCTGCCAGCGCCGCTGCCGTGATCACTCGTCCTCCAGCTCCGTAAGGGCTCTGCGCAGGATCTCCGCCTCCCGCCCCGTCACGGCCTGGGCGAAGCGGGTCAGGGCGGCCGACCGGTCGCCCGTCATGTCCAACGCCTCCAGCATAAGCTCGGCGATGTACGCGTCGCGGGTCGCCGCGGGAGCATAGCGCCATGCCCGGCCGTCACGGGTGCGCTCCAGGAAGCCCTTGCGCGTGAGCCGGTCGAGCACGGTCATGATCGTAGTGGGGGCCAGGTCGCGGTCGGCGATCAGCCTGCCGACCTCGCGGGCGGTGAGCGCACCGCTCTGCGCCCAGAGGATGTCCATGATGCTGCGTTCGAGCTCGCCAAGACCCTTCACACTCACCAGCGTAGTACTACACCCTGTCGAGCAGGCATCCGGGAAAGGTGACATCGACCTCACGTGTGTCGCGACGGGCCTCGATCAGGGCGCGACCGCGGCCCACGGCAGCGTCAGCTCGCCGAGCCGCCAGCGCGCCGTCCCGCCCAGCGGCGGATGCCGTGGCACCGGCCAGGAGCCGCTCAGCTCGGCGACCGCCGCCAGCCACCGCTGGCGCGCCCCGTGCGCGCCGTACGGGGCGCTCACCGCCCACGCCCGGTCGAAGTCGCGCAGGAAGGCGTGGATCCGCTCGCCCGGGACGTTGCGGTGGATCAGCGTCTTGGGCAGCCGGTCCGCCAGGTCGGAGGGCCGGTCGAAGGCGTCGAAGCGGGCCGAGAAGGTCAGCGTCCGCGGCCCCTCGCGCGACAGGCCCACCCAGACCGCCCGGTGACCCACCTCCGAACAGGTGCCCTCCACCAGCACGCCGCCGGGCGCGAGAGCGCCGCACAGCACGTCCCAGTAGTGCCACGCCTTCGCCTCGTCGTACTGGCGCAGCACGTTGAAGGCGCGCACCAGCACCGGCGGGCGCGGCACGGGCAGCTCGAACCCGCCCAGCGCGAAGCTCAGCCCCGGCCGCTCGTACGGCTTGGCCAGGGCGACCCGGGCCGGGTCGATCTCCAGGCCCGTCACCTCCACGTCGGGCCTGATCCGCCGCAGCCTGGTGAACAGCTCCAGCGTGGTGGCGTGCGAGGCGCCGTAGCCGAGATCCACGACCAGCGGCCGATCGGCGCCGCGGAGCAGCGCCCCGTGCGCCGCGGCGATCCACCGGTCGGACCGCCGCAGCCGGTTGTGCGCCGTCGTGCCCCTGGTGATGGAGCCGACCGGTCTAGCCACCGACCCGGTGCACCTTGTGCTGGGCGGCCTGGGCGCGGGGGCGCATGACGATCCGGTCGATGTTCACGTGGGCGGGGCGGGTGACGCACCAGGCGATCGCGTCGGCCACGTCGGCCGAGGTCAACGGGTCCGGGACGCCCTCGTAGACGCGGGCGGCGGCCGCCTCGTCGCCGCGGAAGCGGGTCACCGCGAACCCTTCGCTGCGCACCATGCCGGGGGCGATCTCCACCACCCGCACCGGCTCCCCGGCCAGCTCCAGGCGGAGCGTGCCCGCCATGGAGGACTGGGCGTGCTTGGCCGCCACGTACCCGCCGCCGCCCTCGTACGGCACCAGCCCCGCCGTGGAGGTCAGCAGCACCAGCACCCCGTCACCCGACGCGACGAGCCGGGGCAGCAGCGCCCGGGTCATGCGCAGCGTGCCCAGCACGTTCGTGTCGTACATCCGCTGCCAGTCCTCGGGCCGCCCGTCCGCGACGCTCTCGGCCCCGAGCGCGCCGCCCGCGTTGTTGACCAGCACGTCGCAGCGGTCCAGCGAGGCGGCCAGCGCGTCGACGGACTCCTGCGAGGTCACGTCGAGGGTGACCGGCCTGATCGAGGGGACCTCGGCGGCCAGCGCGTCCAGCCTGTCGCGCCGCCTGGCGCCCGCCACCACGTCGTAGCCCTCGGCGGCCAGCCGCCTGGCCGTCGCCTCGCCGATCCCGCTGCTCGCGCCCGTCACCACAGCCGTCTTCTTCATGGCCCACATCCTGCCAGGGCGCCGCCTCGGGACCCCGCCGTGACCCTTTGTCGGGAATGCCGGAAAGATTCGGGCAGTTGTCCATCGTTTGGAGGTGGTGTCGGGTGAGGCGACGACGGGTCAACCGGGTCGCGACCATCAGCATGCACACGTCACCGCTGGACCAGCCCGGCACGGGCGACGCCGGCGGCATGAACGTGTACATCGTCGAGTCGGCCAGGCGGCTCGCCCAGCTCGGGGTGGAGGTGGAGATCTTCACCCGGGCCACCGCGCGTGACCTGCCGCCGGTGGCCGAGCTCGCCCCCGGAGTCCTCGTCCGCCACCTCACCGCCGGCCCGTACGAGGAGCTGGACCGCGCCGACATGCCGGGCCAGCTCTGCGCGTTCCTGTCCGGCGTGCTGCGCACCGAGGCCATGTACGACCCCGGCCGCTACGACGTCATCCACTCCCACTACTGGCTGTCCGGCCAGGTCGGCTGGCTGGCCAAGGAACGCTGGGGCGTGCCGCTCGTGCACACCATGCACACCATGGCCAAGGTCAAGAACCAGCTCCTCGCCGCCGACGACAAGCCCGAGCCGCAGGCCCGCGTCCTCGGCGAGCAGCAGGTCGTGGAGATCGCCGACCGGCTCGTCGCCAACACCGACGACGAGGCCCGCGAGCTGATCGACCTGTACGGCGCGCACGAGGACCGCGTCGCCGTCGTCAACCCCGGCGTCAACCTCAATGTCTTCGAACCCGCCCCCCAGGGCGCCGCCCGTGGCCGCCTCGGCCTGCCGCAGGACGCCCGCGTGCTGCTGTTCGTCGGCCGGATCCAGCCGCTCAAGGCCCCCGACGTGCTGCTGCGGGCCGCCTCCCGCCTGCTCATCGAGGACCCGTCGCTGCGCGAGCGCCTGATCGTCGCCTGCGTGGGCGGCCCGTCGGGCAACGGCCTGGCACGCCCCTCCCACCTCACCGAACTGGCGGCCGAGCTGGGCATCTCCGACGTGGTGCGTCTGGTGCCGCCCGCGCCCCAGCGCGAGCTCGCCGACTGGTACCGCGCCGCCGACGTGACCGTCGTCCCCTCCTACAGCGAGTCGTTCGGTCTCGTCGCGCTGGAGTCGCAGGCGTGCGGCACGCCCGTGGCCGCCGCGGCAGTCGGCGGGCTGCGCACCGCCGTGCGGGACGGGGTGTCCGGCGTGCTGGTCGACGGCCACGACTCGCACGAGTGGGCGCGCACGCTGCGCCGCTTCGTCACCTCGCCGCGCTGGCGCGCCGAGCTGTCGGAGGGTGCCCGCCGGCACGCCGCGGGCTTCGGCTGGCAGGCCACCGCCTCGCACCTCATGGAGGTCTACTCGGGCGCCGTCGGCCACCTGCGCAGCGTGCCCGTCGCCTCGTGCGGCGCCTCGTGAGGCGTCTCGTAGGGTGAGCGGCATGCGCGATGTCGTCCGGGCCGCCCTGGAGGCGGCCGAGGTCCCCTACGACGAGCCCCGGCCGGGCGCGTTCCTGGCCAGGCTCCCCGGCCAGCACAAGCTCGCCACCATGACCTGGCTCATCGTCGGCGAGCAGGTGCTGCACGTCGAGGCGTTCTTCTGCCGCCAGCCCGACGAGAACCACGCCGAGTTCTACCGGTGGCTGCTCGGCAAGAACGGCGCCACGTACGGCGTGCACTTCTCCGTCGACTCCGTCGGCGACGTCTACCTCGTCGGCAGGGTGCCGCTCGCCGCCGTCACCGAGGAGGAGATCGACCGGCTGCTCGGCTGCGTGCTGACCTACTCCGACGACTGGTTCGACCGGGCGCTGGAGCTCGGCTTCGCCTCCTCGATCCGGCGCGAGTGGGAGTGGCGGGCCAAGCGGGGAGAGTCGCTGGCCAACCTGCAGGCCTTCGCCCGTTTCGCCGACCCGGCCCGCTCCGGCGGCTGACCGCCTGCCCCCGTCCCCGCGGGCGAACCATAGGATTGGCCGCATGGCGACTTTGGTGCTGCTGCGGCATGGCGAGAGTGACTGGAACGCGAAGGGCCTGTTCACCGGCTGGGTGGACGTGAGCCTGTCGGCCAAGGGTGAGGACGAGGCCCGCCGGGGAGGCAGGCTCCTCATCGAGGCCGGCGTGCGCCCCGACGTGGTGCACACGAGCCTGCTCACCAGGGCCATCCAGACAGCCCAGCTCGCGCTCGGCGAGGCCGGCCTGCCGTGGCTGCCGGTGCGGCGCTCCTGGCGGCTCAACGAGCGCCACTACGGCGCCCTGCAGGGCAAGAACAAGGCGCAGACGCGCGAGGAGTTCGGCGACGAGCAGTTCATGCTCTGGCGCCGCTCCTACGACGTGCCGCCGCCCCCGATCGCCGACGGCGACGAATACTCCCAGGCCGGCGACCCGCGCTACGCGCTGCTGCCGCCGGAGCTCATGCCGCGCACCGAGTGCCTCAAGGACGTCGTGGAGCGCATGCTGCCCTACTGGTACGACCAGATCGTCCCCGACCTCGCCGCCGGCCGCACGGTGCTCGTCGCCGCGCACGGCAACTCCCTGCGCGCCCTCGTCAAGCACCTCGACGGCGTCGGCGACGAGGAGATCGCCGGGCTCAACATCCCGACCGGCATCCCGCTGCGCTACGAGCTCGACGACGACTTCAGGCCGCTGGTGCGGGGCGGCGAATACCTCGACCCCGAGGCCGCCAAGGCCGCCATCGAGGCCGTGGCCAACCAGGGCCGCTGAGGCCGCTCGTGCCCCCCGGCCCGGCGTCTCAGCTGGGCCGGGACCCCGTCACCAGGTAGACGACCGCCTCGGCCACCCGCACCGCGTGGTCGGCGTACCTCTCGTAGTAGCGCCCGATCAGCGTGATGTCGATCGCCGGCTCCACGCCGTGCTGCCAGTCCTTGGCCAGGATGCTCCTGAACAGCTTGCGGTGCAGCCTGTCCATGGCGTCGTCGTCGTGCTTCAGCTCCAGCGCCGAGTCGACGTCGCGGGTGGCCACGCAACTGCCCGCCTTGGTGACCAGGTTCTCGGCGATCTGCCCCATCTCCACGATCGTCGAGCGCAGCTCCGGCGGGATCGCCGAGTCGGGGTGCCGCAGCCGCGCGACCTTGGCCACGTGCACCGCCAGGTCGCCCATCCGCTCCAGGTCCGTGCCCATGCGCAGCGCCGTGATGATCATCCGTAGGTCGACGGCCACCGGCTGCTGCCTGGCCATCAGCTCCAGGATGGACGTCTCGATCTCGTTGAAGAGCGCGTTCACCTCCTCGTCCCGGCTGATCACGTTCTCCGCGAGTTGCAGGTCGGAGTCGAGCAGGGCCGTGGTGGCACGGGAGATCCCCGAACGGACCAGCCGGGTCATCTCGACCAGCTTGTCCGTCAGCGAGTCGAGTTCCTCGTGGTAGGCGTCGCGCATGCCGCCACCGTACGCGCGCGTGGATGAACGAACCCCGACACGTAAGTGAACTTTCCGGGAAAGGAGGCGTTCATCCCCAGGTGACGGGTCGGACGGCCGATGGCCGCCGCCTACCATCGAAGACATGAGTGAGATGGCCATGAGCCTCGCCGCCCTGGCCGGCTTCATGGTGGGGGCCCTCGCGGTGCTGTTCTACCGCAACCAGATCGAGGCACCGCACCGCACACAGCCGACCGGCGAGGCCGACACGGGCTCGCTGCCGCAGGGAGTCGCCTCGGTGCTCGCCGTCCTGCCCTCCTCGGCCGTGGTGCTGGACGCCGAGGACCGGGTGCTGCGCGCCAGCTCGGCCGCCCGCGCGTTCGGGCTGGTCAAGGGAGAGAGGCTGATGGCCGCGGAGCTGCTCGCCCTCGCCAGGCAGGTACGCCGCGACGGCGAGATCCGCGAGACCGAGATCGACGTCGCTGGTCACAAGTTCGGCCAGGAGATCACCAACTTCGCCGTGCGCGTGGCGCCCCTCGGCTCCCACGGCCAGGTGCTGGTGCTCGCCGAGGACCAGACCGAGCGGCGCCGGGTCGAGGCCGTCCGCCGCGACTTCGTCGCCAACGTCAGCCACGAGCTGAAGACCCCCGTCGGCGCGCTCAGCCTGCTCGCCGAGACCATCCAGGACGCCGCCGACGACCCCGAGGCCGTCACCCGCTTCTCCGGCCGCATGCAGCACGAGGCCGCCCGGCTCACCTACCTCGTCCAGGACCTCATCACGCTGAGCCGCATCCAGGGCGCCGAGCCCATCCCCACCCCGGAGCAGGTGGACATCGACCTGGCCGTCCACGACGCCATCGACCACTGCAACACCCGGGCCGGGGCCAAGGACATCACCCTGGTCGCCGGCGGCGCCGAGGGGCTGCGCGTCTGGGGCGACGACGAGCTGCTCGTCACCGCGCTGCGCAACCTCATCGACAACGCCGTCGCCTACAGCCCCGAGCACACCCGCGTCGTGGTCAGCGTCAGGGCCGCGGGCGACTCCGTCGAGATCAGCGTCAGCGACCAGGGCATCGGCATCCCCGAGGAGTCCCTGGAGCGCATCTTCGAGCGCTTCTTCCGGGTCGACGCCGCCCGGTCGCGGGCCACCGGCGGCACCGGCCTCGGGCTCGCCATCGTCAAGCACGTCGCCATGGCCCACGCCGGCGAGGTCTCCGTGTGGAGCAAGGAAGGCTCCGGCTCCACGTTCACCCTGCGGCTGCCCGCCTTCGGCGGCACCGCGGTAGCCGTACCCAGCACCAGCCCCCTGGAGGCAGCAAGATGACCCGAGTTCTCGTGGTGGAGGACGAGGAGTCGTTCTCCGACGCCCTGTCCTACATGCTGCGCAAGGAGGGGTTCGAGGTCTCGGTCGCGACCACCGGCCCGGAGGCGCTCGACACGTTCGACCGCACAGGTGCCGACCTGGTGCTGCTCGACCTGATGCTGCCCGGCCTGCCCGGCACCGAGGTGTGCCGGTCGCTGCGGCAGCGGTCCAAGGTGCCGGTCATCATGCTGACCGCCAAGGACAGCGAGATCGACAAGGTGGTCGGGCTGGAGCTCGGCGCCGACGACTACGTGACCAAGCCGTTCTCCTCCCGCGAGCTGGTCGCCCGCATCCGCGCGGTCCTGCGGCGCCAGGGCGACGTGGTGGAGGAGATGGACACCGCCGTGCTGGCCGTCGGCCCGGTGCGGATGGACGTCGACCGGCACGTGGTCGCCGTCCGGGGTGAGCAGGTGCAGCTCCCGCTGAAGGAGTTCGAGCTGCTGGAGGTGCTGCTGCGCAACGCCGGCCGGGTGCTGACCCGCGGGCAGCTCATCGACCGGGTGTGGGGCGCCGACTACGTGGGCGACACCAAGACTCTCGACGTGCACGTCAAGCGGCTGCGCGCCAAGATCGAGGCCGATCCGTCCAATCCGCGCTGCATCCTCACGGTCCGCGGCCTGGGCTACAAGTTCGACGCCGCGGAGGCCTGACCGGCCCGCTGCGCCGATCCCGAAGACCGCCCGGCCTTCCGCTGACGGTCCGGGCGGTCGAGGCGCTCGGGGGCGTCTCCGAGCCCTGCCGGCTCGCTTCGCCGGCTCGCCCCACGGCCCTGCTGGACCGCTTCGCCGGCTCGCCTCACGGCCCGGCCCCGCCGAGGCGCGCTCCCGCGGCCTCGGGAGTGCCACGCAGGGCCGACTCGGCCGTACGACACCGTCAGGGCCGCGCAGGAACGCGGTGCCCTGACGGTGCGCCTGCGGGGCGGGTCAGTGGCCGGACTCGGCGTGGGCGGAGGGCGTGGCCGAAGGCGTGGGCGTCGGGGCGGCGGTGGCGCCGGGAGCGGGCGGGTACTCCTTGTACTCGCGGCTGCGCGTGACCACAGGCACGTCCATGGACACGACGCCGGCGTTGGCGAAGGTGAGGTCCAGCTTGACGCTCTCGCCGCCCCTGAGGGCCTTGGAGAGCCCCTCGATCATGATCTGGGGCGTCGGCTTGCCCGTGTTGACGAGCTGCTGGCTGGGCAACTGGATCGGCGCCGTGAGCTTGACGGCGCCCAGCGAGCCGGCGGAGACCTGCTGGAGCGTGTCGGGCGCGCCCGCGGTGTTGATGATCGACAGGTAGACCGGGGCCGAGCCGCGCCAGGCGAGCTGTGCTCCGGAGTCGGGGCCGAGGACGAACGCCTGGGGGATCTGGATGCCGCGCGAGCCGTAACCGCCGTTCTCGATGAGAGCGGCGCCTTCCACGGGGGCGTACGGCTTGTTGGTGTTGGCGTCGAATCCAGCGGCACAGCCGGCAAGGACGGGTGCGGCCAGGAGCGCGGCGGCTGCGGCAATCCAGCGACGGCTGGTCACGGGCGGGTTCTCCTTGGTATCGCGCGAGCGGGATGGGCAGCGCCTACCTTATCCACCTGATTCCATGGTCATTTCCACACCCCCGCAGGTCATTAGCCGTGTCGGCATATGAGATTCATAGAGTTGACCGCTTGTCAACCCCTAATATGCGCCTTTGACCTGCAGTTATGGTGATTTCACTGTTCCGGGAGCCTGTGGATGCGTGGTACTCTGGAGTACAGCGGAAGGGGTACTTGTCACATGACTTTCCAGGTCGGCGACACTGTCGTCTACCCCCACCATGGGGCTGCTCGGATCGAGGCAATCACGAAGCGATCCATCAAGGGTGAGGAAAAGACCTACCTGGTGCTCAAGGTCGACAAGGGCGACCTTACCGTCCAGGTGCCAGCCGAAAACGCAGAACTCGTCGGCGTGCGCGATGTCGTGGGTCAGGAAGGCCTTGAGCGGGTTTTCGATGTCCTTCGGATGCCGCACACGGAGGAGCCGACCAACTGGTCTCGCCGTTACAAGGCCAATCTGGAGAAGCTCGCGTCGGGGGACGTCAACAAGGTCGCCGAGGTCGTTCGGGACCTGTGGCGGAGAGACCGCGAGCGCGGCCTTTCCGCGGGTGAGAAGCGCATGCTGGCCAAGGCTCGCCAGATCCTGGTGAGCGAGCTGGCTCTCGCCGAGAAGACCAACGAGGACAAGGCCGAGGCCCTGCTCGACGAGGTTCTCAACTCCTGAATACCAGCATTCCACGGGTGGGCGTCGGGGTCGACGTTCACCCGTTCGCTTCCGGCCGCGAGCTCAATCTCGCGGGCCTGCACTGGCCCGGCGAGACCGGCCTCGCGGGCCATTCCGACGGCGACGCCGCCGCACACGCGGCCTGCGACGCCTTGCTCTCGGCCGCGGGTCTGGGTGACCTGGGCGGCCTGTTCGGCACCTCCGACCCCCGCTGGGCGGGGGCCTCCGGCGTCGCCCTGCTGGAGGAGACCGCACGCCAGGTCCGCGCCGCCGGTTACGAGATCGGCAACGTGGCGCTCCAGGTGATCGGAAACCGGCCGAAGCTGGCGCCACGGCGCGCCGAGGCCGAGAAAGTGCTCGGCGCCGCCGTCGGGGCGCCGGTGAGCGTCAGCGCGACCACCACCGACGGGCTCGGGCTGACCGGGCGCGGCGAAGGCGTCGCGGCCATCGCGACCGCGCTCGTGGTCAACCTGCTCGGGGCCTGAGACGTCTTCTGTCGGGATGTGTTGCGGCATCCCGGCGGGCTGCCCCCAGCTCGTCGTGCGACGAAGGCGACGGTCCGTCACCGGCGCGGTACGGACCGTCGCCTTTCTGCAGGGGTAATGTCGTGTTTCGCCGGGTAGGTCCCCTTGTGGCATATGAACACTTCGGGGGGAGTCCATATGATCGGCGCGATCGTGTCCGCGATCGTCATCGGCGCCATCATCGGTGCGCTGGCTCGACTGATCGTTCCCGGCAAGCAGAACATGTCCATCGGTCTGACGCTGGTCGTCGGCATCGTGGCCGCGCTGATCGGCACGCTGATCGGCTCCATGCTCGGCCTGACCAACACGCGGGGTATCGACTGGCTCCTGCACATCCTCCAGCTCGCGCTGGCGGTCGTCGGGGTGCTCCTGGTCACCCGGCTGCGTCCCGGAAGAACCGGAGGACCCGGAGGAACCGGAACCACACACGCCTGACCTGCGTATTCACGATCGCTGCGCATATTCGCCGGGTAAAGGGTATTGACCTCCTCGTGAGAGTGAACGGCTCACCCTCAGCGGGAGGTTACATACCATGACTATCCAGTCCATCCTTGGCGCGATCGTCATCGGCGCTGTGATCGGCGCAGTCGGCCGTCTGCTGCTTCCCGGCAGGCAGGCGATCGGCTGGATCCTCACGGTCGTCGTCGGTATCGCCGCCGCGCTGGTCGGCACGCTCATCGCACAGGTTCTCGGCGTCGAGACGACCCCGGGCATCGACTGGATCGAGCTGGTGATGCAGGTCGTCCTCGCGATCGTGGGTGTCGGCCTCGTCGCCGGCATGAAGCGCGGCAGCACCCGCCGGAGCATCTAGCGGCGGACCGCGCGCCAGAGCCGGCGCATGGGACATGCGGAAGACCCGCTCGGTCAGTTCCGAGCGGGTCTCCGTCATGCCGTGAGCCGTCCGGCTGCGTCACTCCTCCGGGGGGAGGGGCGTGCTGCGCAGGCGGCGGGCGGGGGCCTCGTCGTGGACGACGGGGTGCGGCGCGGTGTCCTCCATGGCGGCCGCCCGGTCGGCTTCGGAGTCCCGGGTGCCGCCCTCGTCACCGCCTGAGCGCTGTCCGGGGGCCTCGTCCCCGGGCGCGGTGCCCTCGTCGCGTGCGGCCTCGTCGGTCGCGGGCTCGTGGCGTGCGGGCTCCTCGCGTACTGGCTGGTCCTGTACCGGCTCCTCGCGTACCGGCTGGTCGCGTGCGGGCTCCTCGCGTACCGGGTGGTCGTGTACCGGCTCCTCGCGCCGAGGCTCCTGGCGGTCGCCCGCGACGCGGACGTCTCCCGTGCGACGCGCACCGCGCCGCGGAGACGTGTCGGCGGGGTCGGCGGCCTCGCGGCCGTGGCTGGGGTCGGGGCCGCGGTTCGCGGCAGGGCGGTCGGTGAACACCCGTACGGGCTGCGTGTCGGCGTCCTTCTCGCTGACCGGCCGGGGGTGGACCAGGACGTCGGTCGGCTTCACCCGGTCCCCCCAGCGGACCGGCCGCCGCCCGGTCTCCCCGGCGCGCCCGGCCTCGGCGGGACGGTCCGTCGCACCGTCGGCCTCCACCAGGCGTTCGCCGCCGCCGGCCCGCTCGCCGCCGGCCCGCTCGCCGCCGGCCCGCTCGCCGCCGGCCCGCTCGCCGCCGGCCCGCTCGCCGTCGGCCGGCCCGTCGTCCTTGCCTCGCCCGCCGTCACCGGCAGAGCCCGTGCGTCCAGTCCGGACAGGCCGCTCGCCCTCGCGGGAGCTGCCGGCGTCCACGCGAGGCTCGCTCTCCTGTGAAGGTGCGGGCCGGGCGGGCGCCTCGTAGGCCACCGGTCCGTCCGCGCGTGCGGGCGGCTCGTGGCGAGCGGGGGAGTCGGTGCGGGAACCGGGCACCGGGGCCGGCTGCGGAACCGTGCCGGGGACCCGGTCGACGGGCGGCGTCTCCGGCGCCGCCGTGGGCCCCACCACTGGTGTGGGCTCCAACACGGGCTGCGCCGGCGGCTCCAGCGGCGGCGCCTCGGCGGCGCCGCGGCGGAAGGGCACAAGGTCGTCCTCCGTGCCGGCCGCGCCGTCACCGGCGCCGGCGGCGCGGCGATGCGGGGCGTGCTTGATGAGCAGCAGCCACAGCCACAGGCCGAGCGCCAGCATGACCCACGGCGCGACGGCCACGCCCACCGCCGCGGCCCGTACGTCCACGTCGAACCGCAGAGCAGTCGTGACGTTCGCGGCGGCGGCGGCCACGATGAGCAGGACCAGCACGACCGCCGCCTGGACGCGCACGAGCAGGCGGGCCGAGCGCAGCAGCAGGACGCTGATCAGCGCCACCGCGAGCAGCGCGGCGAAGCCCGCCGGATAGAGGTAGGCGAGGTCCGGCCGGGCCTCACCCCGGATGGCCAGCGCCCGCAGGTCGTCGAAGGAGAGCGCGCACGCGGCGCCGGTCAGGGCGGCGACCGCGACGCCGGCCAGGGCGATGCCCAGCCGGCGGAGCGTAGAGGGGGGAGTCACGTCCATGGCGTTTCGAGCCTACAGAACAATGGTGTCAGGGACCGATCAAGGAGACACGCATGGCGGAGCTGCCAGAAGAGGTGCGCGCGCTGTTCGACGCGCCCAACTACGTGACGGTGACCAGCCTCAACGCCGACGGCGGGCCGCAGAACACCGTGGTGTGGGCGCGCACCGACGGGGACGACGTGCTGTTCTCGACCGTCTCGGGCCGGCAGAAGCCGCGCAACTTCGCCCGCGACCCGCGCACCAGCCTGCTCGTCATCGACCCGGACAACCCCTACCGGTACGCCGAGGTGCGCGGGCGCGTGACCATGGACGAGGACCCGGACGGCGCTCTCATCCAGGAGCTCTCGCGGAAGTACACGGGCCGGCCGTGGCAGGACGCGCCCGGCACGCGGCGGCTCATCGTCAGGGTCACGCCGGAAAGGGTCATCCTGCGAGGGTGATTATTCGGCATGTGAGGGCGGCTGAGGCGTTAGCCTTGCGTTCGTGAGCCTGCACCTGTACGACACCAGCACGCGAGCCGTCCGCGAGTTCGTTCCGGTCGAAGCCGGCCGGGCGTCGATCTACCTGTGTGGGGCGACCGTGCAGGCACCGCCGCATATCGGACACATCCGCTCCGGAGTGAACTTCGACGTGCTCCGGCGCTGGCTCATGCGCTCCGGCTACGAGGTCACGTTCTGCCGCAACGTCACCGACATCGACGACAAGATCATCAGGGTGTCGGCCGAGGAGAGCGTGCCCTGGTTCGTGGTGGCCGAGCGCAACCAGCGGGCCTTCACCTGGGCCTACGACACGCTCGGCTGCCTGCCGCCCACCGTCGAGCCGCGCGCCACCGGGCACGTGCCCGAGATGATCGTGCTGATGGAGCGGCTGATCGAGCGCGGTCACGCCTACGCCTCCGGCGGCGATGTCTACTTCGACGTCATGTCGTACGCCGACGACTACGGCAGGCTCTCCAACCAGAAGCTGGAGAACATGCGGCCGGCCGCCGACACCGACGACGAGTCGTGCAAGCGCGACTCGCGCGACTTCGCTCTGTGGAAGGGCGCCAAGCCCGGCGAGCCCACCTGGCCGACCCCGTGGGGGCCCGGCCGCCCCGGCTGGCACCTGGAGTGCTCGGCGATGGCCACCAAGTACCTCGGCGCGACGTTCGACATCCACGGTGGCGGCATCGACCTGACGTTCCCGCACCACGAGAACGAGATCGCCCAGTCCCAGGCGGCCGGTGACGGGTTCGCCCGCTACTGGATGCACAACGGCATGCTCAAGATCGGCGCCGAGAAGATGAGCAAGTCGCTGGGCAACTCCCTGCTCATCCCCGAGATGGTGCAGAAGGTGCGGCCGGTCGAGCTGCGCTACTACCTCGCGGCGCCGCACTACCGCTCGTCGATCGACTACTCGGAGGAGGCGCTGCAGGAGGCCGCCGCCGCCTACCAGCGCATCGAGGGCTTCGTGACGCGGGCCGCCGAGGTCATCCACGACGTCGACGCCGACGCGCCGCTGCCGCAGGCGTTCGTCGAGGCGCTGAACGACGACCTGGGCACTCCCCAGGCGCTCGCCGTGGTGCACGAGGTGGTGCGCGAGGGCAACGTGGCGCTCGCCCACGGCGACAAGGAGGCGGTCGCCCGCCTGCTGGCCGAGACGCAGAACATGCTGGACGTCCTCGGCCTCGACCCGCGCTCGGCGCAGTGGCGCTCGGCCGGGTCCGACCTCACGCCGGTGGTCGACGCGCTGGTGAAGGTGGCGCTGGAACAGCGCCAGGCGGCGCGGGCCCGTAAGGACTACGCGGCGGCCGACGCCATCCGCGACCAGTTGGCCGCAGCGGGCGTCACCGTCGAGGACACCCCGCACGGCGCCCGCTGGGAGCTCACCCGCTGACGAGGCCGGGCGCCGGGTGGCCGAACACCCGGCGCTCCAGGCTCGCGTACACCGGACCGAGCACCGCCAGGATGACCCGGCCGGCGAGGCCGTTGCGGCGCTTCAGATGCCGCTGCTCCTCGGGCGTCGCCACCCGCGCCAGCCACGGCAGCATCCGGGCCAGCCTGGCCGGCCCGAGCGACCGCCACATGCGCCGTTCGGCGACCGCGTAGTCGTCCATGGTGACGTAGTTGCGGATCATCGGCAGGATGTCCTGCTCCAGGTAGCGGAAGTGCTCGTCCATCGCGTCGCGCGTCTCGCGCAGGGCGACGGCCAGGCCGGCCGCGTGCGCCGTGGGCGTGCGGGCGAAGTCGTCGACGGTCATGCGCAGATGCTCGACGAGCGGGGCCAGCCGCCTGCGTTCGGCGCGGTAGGGGTCCATGTCGATGGCCGCGCCGGCCGACGCGCCCACCAGGGGCCATACGATCCGCGCCTCGCCCCGGCCCTGCTGGGCCAGCTCGTGGCAGAGCACGGTGACGTAGCCGCGGACGGCGCCGGCCCGGCGTCGCGTGATCACCGCGTCGCCGGGCGCCGCCCGCGCGACGTCCTCGGCCAGGGTCGTGGCCAGGTCGGCGAGTCTTCCCAGGTCGGTGCGCCACGCCCGGTGGACGATGCGCGCGCACATGAGATCGGGGTACGGGTCGCCCGGCAGGCGCCGGGCGACGCTCGCGTCCCCTGTCCGGTCCAGGTCGGTCATGCTTTCCTCTCTTGCTGTAGCGGTGCTCGCTCTAGCGGTCCTTGCCGCGACGCTTGCTGTTGTGAGGCTTGCCGCCATGACGCCTGCCGTCACGGCGCGGTCAAGCCGTGTACGCGGCGAGCAGGTTGAGCCCGCCGCGTACCGCCCGCTCGAACTCCTGCACCGATCCGGCCGACTGAGCCAGCACGTAGGCGCCCTGCACCACCGCCACGAGGGCGGCGGCCACGTCGGCGGGAACCATACCTCCGACGAACTCGCCCTGCTCAAGGCCCTCCTCAAGCAGCTCCTCGATCCGGCGGCGCAGATAGGCGAACGTCTCGCCCAACGGCTCCCGCAGGGCAGGACTCCCCGCCACCTCCGGATCATGTGCCAGGCGCCCGACCCGGCACCCGCGCAGCACGTCACGCTCGCGGAGCAGGTAGGCGGCGATCCGCTCGTACGCGGTGCCGGGCTGCGAGAACTTCTCCTCGGCCTGCGCCCGCAGCTCCTCGGCGCTCCGTCGAATGGCCTGGAGCGCCAGGTCGGGCTTGCCGGCGAAGTGGTGGTACATGCTTCCCTGCCCGGCCCCGGCGAGCTGCTGGATCGCCTTGGGGCTGGTGCCCACGTATCCGCGTTCCCAGAGCAGCTGTTGTGCGCTCTCGATGAGTCGTTCCGCTGTGCCCATCTGAACGAGTGTACCTACCGGTATGTACAGCCACAACCCTTGCGACGTCTTTGACCAGCGGAAACACCCGAACCCCCGCTCCGCCCACGATCCGGCACCATCCGGACGCCCGGCGCCCCGCGGCCTGGCCCGTTTCGCGCGGGATGAGACGCCTGCCGGTCCGAGTACCCTTGTTGCCATGGCAGCTGGGGGTAGGTCGTCGGGCAGGCCCGCGAAGAAGAAGGGCCCGTCCAAGGGCGCCGGAGGGCAGAGACGCCGCGGCCTCGAAGGCAAGGGCGCGACCCCGCCCGCCGAGATGCGCCACTGGTACAAGGACAAGGCGCGCACCGAGCGCATCACCCGTGAGGAGCGCGGCGGCCAGCGCCGCCCCGCCGCACCCCGGCAGCGCCGCTCCGACGACGCCCCCGAATACATCGGCGGCCGCAACCCCGTCCTGGAAGCCCTGCTCGCCGGCGTGCCGGCCAACGCCCTCTACGTCGCCCAGCGCATCGACAACGACGACCGGGTCCGCGACTCCATCAAGATCGCGACCGAGCGGGGCATCGCGCTGCTGGAGGCCACCCGCGACAAGCTCGACCGCCTCACCGAGCAGTCCGTCCACCAGGGCATCGCCCTGCAGATCCCGGCCTACGACTACGCCCACCCGGCGGAGCTCGTGGAGATCGCCCGCGACGCGGCCGAGGTGCCCCTCATCGTGGCCCTCGACGGTGTCACCGACCCCCGCAACCTCGGCGCCATCGCCCGCTCCGCCACCGCCTTCGGCGCCCACGGCCTGATGATCCCCGCCCGGCGCTCGGCCGGCGTCACCGGCGGCGCCTGGAAGACCTCGGCCGGCACCCTCGCCACCCTCCGCGTGGCCCGCTCCGCCAACCTCACGGCGGCCCTGCGCGAATACCGTGACGCCGGCCTGTTCGTCATCGGCCTCGACGGCGAGGGCCGCACCGACATCGGCGACGTCGGCCTCCTGTCGGAGCCCCTGGTGATCGTCGTCGGCTCCGAGGGCAAGGGCCTGTCCCGCCTGGTCCGCGAACACTGCGACGTGGTCGCCCGCATCCCGATGAGCACGGCGGCCGAGTCGCTCAACGCAGGGGTGGCGGCGGGAGTGGCACTCTACGAGGTCGCTCGTCACAGGCGCCGCTAGCGTCTACACTGATAGGCCGCGCCGACGTAGCTCAATCGGCAGAGCATCTGTCTTGTAAACAGAAGGTCAGGGGTTCGATTCCCCTCGTCGGCTCTGCACCGGAAGGCCCCTGAACAGGCATGACGCCGTCAGGGGCCTTCTGCCTTCCGGTCGTCAACCGGTGTCTTCAGCGCCTTCGGAAGTCACCTTGGGAGCCACCGGGATCCGTCCATCCAGGAGAGCTGGAGATGGCCTCCGTGGCCGCGCGCCGGTCGCCCTCCAGCAGGCCGTTTCACCGGGTAGTGGGCTGGCCGTACTTCCGCGCATTCCTGTATCCGCAACTTGTCACTGCCCGGGTCACGATCATGTCCTCGACGACAGGAGCGCACGCGAGCGCCATGAACAAAGCTCCCGACATCGATCGTGAGCTTCCGCACCATATGTACACACCAGCTCGGCGGAATCGCCATCAGCGAACGTTAGGATCACGCGGTGGACACAACGAGCGATCTTCCCAATGCGTCTCGCCTGTGCGCTCCGATGAACGTCAGCGGCAGGGCGTGGGGGACGGTCGCCGCATTGCTGGGGCTGGGGACGGTCTATGCGACGAGTGCTCCTGGGTGGCATTTCGCGTGGCTCATGCTCGTCGGTGTCGGTTGGCTGTTGTTCGGCGTCGGTTGGCTGATCGTGCTCGGTGTCGTCCTTGTCAGGCGGGGGAAGCCAGTCGCATTGCGTCGTAACTGGACGTTCTGGGCCGTGCCGCCTCTGGTCGTGGCGTTGGTCGGCTCGCTGGTCCACGTCGGTGCGCCGCTCAGGATGCGTTTCGAGTTGTCACGCGGCAGTCTCGACCACTTTGCGAAGACGGTGTCAGAGGGGACCCCGCCGGGGAAGCTGAGTTGGATCGGTCTGTATCCCGTCGAGTACCTTGAAGGAACCCACCGGGCCTTCGGCTTCATGATCGAGAACACGGGCTTCTTCGGAAGTTACGGCTTCGCCTGGAGTCCGAGTGGAGAGCCGGACATCGACGCGCCAGGCTACTACCGCCACTTCGACGGCCAGTGGTACATCTGGATCGACGATTGATAGACGATTCGTCCGTCTCGGGCGCCCAATCGCTCGCCAAGGCATGGTAGGTCGGCGAGGTGGTTTCTTGGCCTTGCTAGGAGCCACCTTGGGAGCCACTCGAATAGACGATCTACGGTGAACGACCGGGCCTTCCGCGACCAGCAGAACGAACGACTCTGAAGACCGTTTGGGGACTTGTAAACAGAAGCTTCGGGGTTCGATTGCCCCCCGTGGGCCCCGAGGTGGAAGCCGCATAAGCTTGGAATCCACGAGGGTGGGCTCGGCGTAGCTTCCGGCTTTGCGACTACGTCACCTTCGCCGCCAGGGGCTCCAGACGGTCCTTGGTCTCTGGGTGTTGGCGCCGCTGGGAGGATGGGTCTGGCCGAGCTGGGACTGCTGGCTTTGTGACGGCATCAATCGTTGAACCTGGGGTTGTGTTTGTGACAGTACCCCTCGGATGATTCGCTGCTTGCCCGGTTGCTGGCCTTGCTGCGGATCTTGGTATACGAACAGATCCATAAGTTTGCTGAAGTTCCATTCAATATAGGGTTGTGCGCGCTTCCATTCGCGGAACTCGACCCTTAGAAGTAGCCAGGCGATGAGAATGGCGACGATCAGCGCTGTCGCGATACGGTCGAACCAGAGTGCTGCGTAGGACCAATCCGCCTTGTCCCAGTGCAGCATATTGTTGTGTCGTGTTATCCATCCGTATATAGATAGTGCGCCGCAAGCGATAGCTATAATAAGGAGCCATTGTATGTGCTTGAAGTTGTTCTCGCGCTCCTTGGTGAGATAGGTGTAGAATCTGTAATCTGGTTTACTGTTTTTAACTTCTCCAGCAAGTATACGCTCTTGCTCTGAGGAAGGGTGGCGGACGATCACGTCCGGCTCGAAGCCGATAGGGTGCCGCTTCATGGTCCGATGAAACCCGGAGGGGAATTCCCGCACAATCGTCGCTGCCTCATCGTAGAGCTCGATGAGATTGTTACTCAGCAACCGAATGGTGATGCGATTGTTGAATTCGAGCGACATTAGTCCCCACAGGCGAGGTCTAGGTGCGAAGGCAATGGGGTCTCCTGCGTCCACCTCTCTGGCGAGGCTTGCATTAGCGACTGCAAGATTGTGGAGAAGCTCTGTTCGCATCTGGATTCCCAGGCCGTGATTCACCGGCAGCCACCCCAGCTCGCACAGGACACTTCGCAGCTCGTCATGAGTTATGGGTGGGCTGCTTCCGTCCCGGCCTGCGGCATTGAATCGCAGCGTTAGGCGCATATTGTCATCGTATCGCGATAAACACATAATGTGGTTAAATGGATGGCTGATTATGGGTCATGTCGTCAAATATGTATCGCTACGGAAAATCTATGTGAGAGTAGCCCTCTCTTTATGGGTACTAGCCTCGATCTTTCGTGCGCCCGGCAGGACGGAGGTGAAGCCGTGACGTAGCGGCTGATCTGTCCGTTCGTAAGCTCGTCGTCGCTTGCCGGTGGGAGTCCGGTCCGGGTAGCTGCCAGGGGGCCCGGGTAGCAGGCTGGCGGTTTCGTCTGGAAACGGGCGGGGTCGAGGCCCAGCGCCAGAGGCCCTTACACGGGGGCAATGAGGCGGTCCGTAGCATGAAGCGAGGGCCTGCGGCGTCGTTAGAGGTCCCGGCCGTGAGGTCGGGAACAGGGGAGAGCTGAGCGTGCCCTCGTGACCTGGACCGCTATCCTGGCTGGCTATGGAGGTACACCGCCATTCCTTGGACGGCGCGGTGCGGCGTCTGCGGGAGCCGGTCGACCAGTTCGGGAGGCACACCGGCGCGCTGCTGTCGTCCATCGCGGGGGGCTCCCGCTCGCCCTGGGGCATCGGTCTCATCGGCACGGTGATGGACCAGGTCAACGAGCGGCTGGGTGAGGCCTGCGCCCACCTCCACGACAACCTGTCAGCCGTCGGAGCGGGTGTACGGGAGATGAGCGAGCGGTCGGCCGTCACGGAGCTGGCCGCCGAGCAGGTGATCGACGAGGCGCTTGCTTGGCGGTGATGTTGCCGCCTCCGCTGTAGGCGGCGTTCTCCATGCTCGGCGTACCGTGGCCGACCGAGGACGAAGACGGCCTGCGCGAGTGCGCCGCCGCCTACAGAGGGTGCGGGGAGACGCTGGCCACCGACGTGATCCCGGCCGCGCACGGTGCCATCCGGTACGCGAACGTGGGCAACAGCGGCGCCCACATCGACGCTTGTTCAACGGCTTCTGGGCCGAGTACCACCAGGACGGCGACGACAGCGCCCATCTGCAGAGCCTCGTCACCACCATGAATGCTCTGGCCGACAGCCATGACCTGGCCGCAGTGCTCGTCGAGCTGGTGAAGAAGCTGCTGATCGCGATCGCTGCGGCAACGGCCGTGATGCCGGCGTGGGCTGCCGCCACTTTGCCGTTCACCGGCGGCATGTCGGCCCTGACGGCCCGCGCGTACATCAGCGGCGCCCGGTTGCTCGCCCAGCGGGCCGTGGTGCTGTTCCGCCGTCAGCTCGACCGGTTCTTCGGCGGGCGGCTGGCGGAAGGCGTCAACAAGCGCCTCGCCCGGATCCTTGAGGCGGCCGCCCCACAGCAGCTCGGGCTTCGAATGCGGTTGGGGGGTCGTCCCGACCCGCTGCGGGCCGCCGCGGACAGGAGCGTGAAGGTCGGGGCGATCTCGCCGAAGCCGGTGTGGCGTCAGGATCGGCTCATCCTCAGACGGGCCGACGACCGCCACCCGGACGACATCTTCGGTGCGGGCTTCCACCCACGCAACCCGGCGAACACCGATCTGGAGTCCCACCTGCGGTTCGAGCCGTCGGCGTTCGTCAGCACCACGAGGCTGGACAACCCCATGGACATCTTCCCGGCCCGATACCTCTACGATGTGGACGCGCCGGGCGGTATCGACCTCGCCGAAACCATGGGCAGCGCCCTGCGCACGGGGCACCAGCGGGAAGTGGCGTTTCCCGGCGGGGTCGAGGGACGCTTCGTCAGGGGCGTACGCTCCTACGATGCCGAGACCGGCACTTTCGGTGACTACCTCACCAACCCCCACTACCGGCCCTGAGCCACTCCCTTGTGTTCGCCGGTCAGATGATCGGGACGTGGAGCGACCGGAAATGCTCTCGGTGGGCTCCTGGTGCGCTCCTGAGCGGACTCGCGACACCGAGAGCGACATTCACCTGTCCGGGGACGGTGTGCTTATTCCTGGGGACGGGCGCGGCTGCGGGCCGCGCCCGCTCGCTGTTCTAGCAGAGGTCCAGCTTGTCGTACCGTGCGATGGTCAGCGGGGCGAGGAACTCTAACGTCTTACCCGCACCGATGTTGCCGCACTTGTCGGGCGCCCACTTCCATACCACCTTGACGTTGTACTTGCGGCTGCAACCGTTCTTCACTCTGACGTAGTGGAAACCGAGGTGGTTGATGCCCTCTGCCGTCTTCTTGACGCAACTGGGGGCCGCGAGTGCGGTTTCCGCACTCGCGGCGCTCACTCCGGAGGCCAGCAGGAGCGCGACCCCCGAGGCCACCGTGCACAGCTTGAGGCCGGTTCTCATCGCCGAGTCCCTTCGTTGATGATCTTCTGTCGTGGCAAAGGATACTGACGGCCGCATGCGCTGTCGCGAGAACAGCGACGAGCGCTGGATCCGCGCGGCCGGCGCGCGCGGCGGGCCTCCCCGTCTCCGCGGTGAGCTGCAGTGCCGGCAGATGGCATAGCCCGTCACGGGTGTTCGTCGAACTGTCACTGCCCGGCAGGGTTGAGGGTGGAATGATCGACCTGTGGCTGAATCGACCTATCTGAACGTGAGCGCGCAGGGCGTCAAACGCGTCGCGTACGATCTTGAGCCGGTCCAGGAGCGGCTCAGGATGCTCAAGGAGACGGTTCCCGAGGCCGGCCTTTCGTGGCACGCGTTGGGTGTGGTCGGCATGCCCGCCGCTTGGCGTTACGGCTTCGTGGTGGACGGGTTCGGCGGCAAGGTCGGCGATCGCATCACGCACCTGGATAAGCTGGCCGGCGATCTCATGACCACCGCCGACGGGTATGTGAAGACCGAGGACGCCAACCTGAAGACCCTGATCGGCGGCCTCACGAGATCGCACGACGGATACGATCTTCACCAAGACCCGGACTCTCGGGTCAGAGATCATCGGCCTGAGTGGGGCGAGCCGGGAATCTCCGACGACATGCTCTCGTCGCACAACCTCCTGGACATGCGCAGCGGGGGGTTGATGGCCGGAGCGACAGCCTCGGCCGTCTTCGCGGGGCTCTATCCCGACAGCGGTCCCTACTCGAAACGCGGCCTGGCCCTGGACGCCGCACACAGGAAATACGAGTACGCGCGACGGTGGAACGGGGACGTCGCAAGCGCTGAGCGCGAGTACTCAAGAGCGGCGAAGCTCAGTGCGCGTTCCAACGCCGTCATCTCGGCTGCCACGAAGCTGAGCTTCTCCGCGCTGCTGGGCTTCGCGCTCTCGCTCGCGACCGCCATCCCGGACGACCACGCCCTCGACACGGCGATCGGCCGGTGGACCGAAATGGCCGAGGATCTCGACGAGATCTTCGGCGCGAACAGCGTGCACCACAGGAAGGCGCTCGCCGAGGCGTGGGACAGTGAGGCGCTGGCACCTGCCGACAAGAAGCTCCGTGACTTCTTCACCGCCGGATATCGTCTGGCCGACCAGGCGGTCGCGCAGGCCAACGCGCTGCAGGATCTCGTGAAGGCGCAGAACCGCCTCCACGACCTCGCGCTGACTGTCTCCTACGCAGAGCTCGCCATCATGTTCGGGTTGGCCGTCGCCGCCTTCGTCAATCCCCTGGGGAAGGTCGCGCTGGCCATGGAAGGGGCCAAGCTGTCCAAATTCATGATCGCTGTTCACGCGGCGATCGCGGCGGCCGGCATGGCATATCTCGCCGTCATCACCAAGGGCGATTCCGACGACGCGCCGCCTCCCGCCAGGACGTGACGGTGTTCGGCGAGTCAGCGGACCGCTCCGAAGGGGGCCTTCGAGGCTTTCTGCGTCGCTAGGCTCCCCAGATGACCGACATCCAGCGCCTGGTGGCCGACGCCTACGGCGACGGCCGTTCCCCGCCGTACAGGATGAGGCCGACCGTAGGCGCGGCCGGTCACCTGGGGTCCATGGGCGCGCCAGGCTCGTGGCGCCCACCATCGGACGCCCACTGTCGCAAGGGAGCGTGCTTTCGGGCGTGTGGGGTGTTCGCCCAGGTCGGGGACGGTCCGGGTGGTGGGGCCGCGATGAAAACCGGGTGACAAGGCGGACCTCTTGCCGGAATGCTGGGGCGGGCGATGAGTTTTGTCGGTGGTGTCTGTCAGTCTTCACATGACCACCACTTCCTGTGAGTCGCCAGGCTGCGACGCCAGCCATCCCCCTGTCATGTTCGACAACCCCGATCGAGGTACCGTGCCCAGCCCACAGCTCGACTCACCCGCCACCCCCGCGGCCACCGCCCCAGGTCGCACCCCGGCCGTGATCCGGCTGTTGGTGCTCGCCACCTTCGTGGTCATCCTCAACGAGACGATCATGATCAACGCGATCCCGCGGCTGATGGGCGCGCTGCACATCACCGAGCAGACCGCGCAGTGGCTCTCGACCGCCTTCATGCTGACCATGGCCGCTGTCATCCCGATCACCGGATGGTTCCTGCAGCGGGTGTCCACCCGCGGCGCCTACACCACCGCGATGGGCTTGTTCCTGCTCGGCACGGCGTTGGCCGCCGTCGCGCCGACCTTCGAGGTGCTGCTGGGCGCCCGCATCATCCAGGCGTCCGGCACCGCTGTGATGATGCCGCTGCTGATGACCACGCTGATGCAGGTGGTGCCCGAGGAGGACCGGGGCCGGGTGATGGGCAACGTCACCCTGGCCATCTCGGTCGCGCCCGCCATGGGCCCGACGGTCTCCGGGGTGATCCTCCAGTTCGGGTCCTGGCGGCTGCTGTTCGCCGTGGTGCTCCCCATCGCCGCCCTGATCACGTGGCGCGGCCTGAAGCAGCTCAAGAACGTCGGAGAGCCCCAGTTCAGCACCGTCGACTGGTGGAGCGTGGTGACCGCGGCCGCCGGCTTCGGCGGCCTGGTCTACGGGCTCAGCCGGTTCGAGGGAGGTGACGTCAGCGTCGCCGCCGCGATCGTGGCGGCCGGTCTGGTCGCCATCGCCGTCTTCGTCGTCCGCCAGCTGTCGTTGCAGAAGCGCGGTGTGCCGCTGCTCGACCTGCGCACGCTGCGGCACCGCACCTACACGGTGGCGCTGATCATGATGTCGGTGGCGTTCATGGCGATGCTCGGCTCGATGATCCTGCTGCCGCTGTACCTGCAGAACGTCCGCGAGCTCAGCGCCCTGCAGACCGGGCTGCTCGTGATGCCGGGCGGCCTCGCGATGGGCTTGCTCGGTCCGACCGTCGGCCGCCTGTTCGACCGGTTCGGCGGCCGGGTCCTGGTGATCCCGGGGGCGATCGCGATCACGCTGGCGCTCACCGGCTTCACGCAGGTCACGATGACCATGCCGTTCTGGCAGCTCCTCGGTCTGCACGCGCTGCTGATGGTGGGGCTGGCCGCGACGTTCACCCCCGTGTTCACGCTCGGGCTCGGAGCGGTTCCACCGCCGCTCTACTCCCACGCCAGCTCGATCCTGAGCACGCTGCAGCAGGTCTCCGCCGCCATCGGCACCGCGCTCGTGATCACCGTGATGAGTGCGCGGGCCGATGACCTGAGGGCCGCGGGAGCCACGGAGGCGCTCGCCAACCTCGACGGCATGCGGCTGGCCTTCATCATCGGGGCGGTGCTCTCCGTGGTCGTGGTCATCACCGCCCTGCTCCTGCCGGCGCGGGCGGACCGCAAGGGCGAGATCGAGGAGGCTCCGCCGATGGCGGCGGCGTGATCACTGTTGAGGGCGGGCCTGGTCGGCTGCGATGATCACGACGGTCCTGTCACCCTCTGCACCACAGGAGCACCCTTGTTCAAGCGTCGTGCTTTGACCTTGTCCGCAGCCCTCGCCACGTTGGTGGTGTGCGTCGCCGTCCCCGGCGCGGCGGCGACGGATGATCCGACTGATCCGGGGCCGGTTTACCGCACGGTCACGGACAAGAGCGGGCTGCTGGCCTTGCAGACCCATGGGCGTCCGGACGGGCAGGACATGGTCTTCCGGATCTCGGGCTCCGTCTACGCCAACATCGAGGGCAACGCCTACGATCCGCGGCTGCGCCATGGCCAGAAGCTGTTCAATCTGGAGGGCTACAACATCCGGCGCCTGTACCGGGTGCCCGGCACCACGCAGCTCTACCAGCTCTCCCGCGAGATCGTCTTCTACACCGACCCCGCCGATCCTACGAAGGTCCTGCGGGAGTGGAAGAACCCGATCGACCTCCGGACCTACCCCGTCGTCCCCATCAACAACGACACGGTGAACTTCGGCCCGTTCAACGTCACGCCCTCCTACGCGGGCCCGCCGATGCGGGAGGTGCACGACGAGACCGTGTGGACCAGCGACATCCCGGTCCGCACGGACTTCAAGCTCGCGCTGGGCGAGTCGTTCGGCCTGGTGAACGGTGTCTACACGGCCCAGGAGATGTTCGACTTCTACGTCGACGCCCGCGAGGTCGCGGCGCGCACGGTCGTGGGCACCGTCCCCAGGGGCGCGATGAAGACCAAGATCAGCTGGTCGAGGACGAGTCCGTGGGCGCCGTTCATGTGCCTGCCGGAGACCGACGTCCGCGGGCAGCTCACCTACCACGCCCGCAGTTGGTCGCTGCACTCCTACCGCGACCTTGAGCCGTGGCTGCGCGCGGAGGTCGAGGCCGCCTATCCGCTCTACAAGGCCGCCCCCACCGCGCCTGGCCCGAGCGAGAACTCCTGGACCTCCTTCCACGCCAAGCAACTGGGCGGCGGGGCCACTACCTGGGCCGGCTGGTGCGCCGCGCAGGGCAAGGCGTAGGATGCCGGACCGGTCGTACGGCGGCCGCAGCGGGCCATGAGCTCGGCCGGGCCACCTCGGCCGTAACTCGACCGGGCACCCCGGTCGGGCCACCTCGGCCGTGAGCTCGGCCGGACCACCCGGCCGAGCGTCGCGCCGTCGTGGACGGACGCTGTCTGGCGCCAGCCGACGGATGCTGTCGGGCGCTAGCGGACGGCGCAGAGGAGGCGGTTGTTGCCACGCTGCCAGAGGGTGCCGACCTCGGCGAAGCCGGCCTTGCGGAGGGCTTCGACGTGCTGGGAAAGCAGGTGGGACTCGGAGCCGTGGTGGCTGGCGCCGGCTGTGGTGCGGGCGGTGTCGAGTTCGGCGAAGCGGGGGTCGGCGGCGATGGCGTCCCACCACTCACGCCAGTCCTCCGGCCGGCCGCCGTTGGCGAAGACGCGCTCGGTTTCCCGTTCGTGTACGGCGCGCTCCAGCCGGCCGATGGCCGGGGTGTCGTCGTCGGAGTCGAGGTGGTCGCCGTTGAGCAGCACCCCGCCCTGCCGCAGTACGGTGGCCAGTTCGGCGTACATCGTCTGCAGCTCCGGCTCGGAGATCCAGTGCAGCGCGGTCGTGCTGACCGCCGCGTCGGCCGGGCGGTCCAGCCCCAGCGAGGCGCTCCAGCCGGGTACGCGCAGATCGAGGGAGTGGAACGTCAGGTGCGGGTAGGCGGCCCGGCCGAGGCCGAGCAGCAGCGGGTCGGCGTCCACGGCGACGACCTTGGCCTGGGGCAGCCGTTCCACCAGCCGGGCTGACAGCGAGCCGGGGCCGCAGCCGAGGTCGATGACCAGGGGGTCGGGGCGGCCCAGCGCCTCGACGGCGTCGATCAGCACGGTGAAGCGCTCCTCGCGGTCGGGCAGGTAGCCCTCCTGCTGGCGGTCCCAGCGCGCGATCCACTCCTGTGCGGCATCGTGAGTAAGCACAGCCGACTCCTTGTCACTGTCGTCTAGACTTTCGTCAGTCACAAGCTAGAGCAAAAGGTGTAACCGGTCAATTGGATTTCAACAGTCACACAGATGCCGTGGTCCGCGTCACGGTCACCCTGGTGAACGAGCTGACCCCGGGCGAGCGGCGCGGGCGCCCCGCCCCGCTCCCTGACGACCTCGCCGGGGCGGCGGGCCGGGCGCTCCGCGACGTCTATCCGGGCCAGCGTGACGTCACGGCGGCCGAGGCCACGGAGCTGGCCGAGGTCGCGGCCCGGCTGCGGGAGGTGTTCGAGGCGATGGCGGCGCAGGATGTCGACGCGGCCGCCCACCGGGTCAACGCCCTGCTGGAGGAGACCCGCGCCCGGCCCAGGCTCGAACGGCACGACGGCGAGCCGTGGCACCTGCACTTCCACGGTCCCGGTGGCACCATGGCCGCCGACTGGGGGGCCAGTTGCGCCACCTCGCTGGCGATCGTGCTGGGCGGTGAGTTCGGCGACCGGCTGGGCGTGTGCACCGCGCCGCACTGCGACCGGGTCTACGTGGACGTCTCGCGCAACGGCACTCGCCGCTTCTGCTCGACCGCCTGCCAGAACCGGGTGAAGACGGCGGCGTTCCGGGCCAGGGGCAGGGCGGGGTGAGCGAGCGCCCCCTGCTCCAGCTTTCCGGGCCGCCCCTGCTCCAGTTCCCCGGGCCGCCCCCTGCTCCAGCTCCCCGGGGGCGGCCCGGGGAGCTGGAGCCCGTTCATTCGGCGGCCAGTCGTTCCGCCTCTTCGTGCAGCGCCGTGGTGAGGAGCAGCTCCAGGTGGAGCTCCTCCAGATCCGGCGCCGCGAGACCGTCAAGGACGCGCATGTGGGCCTCCCTGTGAAGGAGGACGCCTCACGGGCCGCGACGGTTCACCGCTCGCGCGAATATCGGCCCGCCCGTACGTGACGGGCCACCCATCCCCAAAGCCGTCAGGCGACCCCCGACAGCCCCGCGGACCGTCCGTCCCGCATCTGGGCCTGCATGATGTCCTGCCGTTCGGCGTTGATGCGCCGGCAGAGGGCCACGTAGGCGGTCAGCACCTTGCTGTAGGACTGCCGCGCCTCGTCGAGCTGGGCGCCGAGGGCGAGGATCCGCACCGGATCCCCGTGCAGCTCGGCCTCGGCGAGCAGCGCGCGCGCCTCCTCCACGATCTCCTCGGCTCGCATCCTCGTACGGCGCAGCAGTGCGGAGCACTCGTGGAGCTCGGCCAGCCGCGCCGAGGAGACGATGAGCTCGGCGGCACGCACGGCCGAGTCGGTCGACCCGTGCCTGCGGAGATCAGATGCCATTCCCGCCACCTCCCCGGTCAAGGTTGCCTAAGCGTAGACGCGTGGAGGCCCTCGGCGGATCACCGCCGGACGGTCGGAGTAAGCCACTCCTACCGGTGTAGAACTTCTCTCCTCCGCGGGGGAAAACCCTGTTCCTGAATGTAATTCGACGTTGACGGACTGTGACCGGTCGCTGGTGATGGCTGGGATCATCTGCGGCAGACCGTCGTCGGCGGGGACGGGGGGCGCGTACGTCGAAGTCTGCGATACGGCCGCACGACCTCCCGGCGCGGTCACATACTGAAGCCGAATGGACGCGGACAGTAGCTATCGAGGGGCGTGGCGTGGCCATGACGACAACGGGCACTGACGGCGGCGGCGAGGACGCGGTGGATGTCAGCGTGGTGGTCCCGGTCCGTGACTGCCGGCCCTACCTCGACCGTTGCCTGACCTCGGCGCTGGTCCAGCGAGTGAAGAAGGAGATCGTCGTCGTGGACGACGGCTCGACCGACGGCAGCGCCGAACTGCTCGACCTGTACGCGGCCTACCACCGCGCCAGCGTCAAGGTGGTGCGCCTGGAGGGCTCCTCGGGCGGCGCCGGCCGGCCGCGCAACATCGGCCTCGAACACGCCACCGGCCGTTACGTCTTCTTCTGCGACGCCGACGACTACCTCGGCCCCGAGGCGCTGGAGCGGATGGTCGCCATGGCCGACCGCAACGGCTCCGACATCGTGCTCGGCAAGATCGTCGGCCATGGTCGGCGCGCCCCGGCCTCGATGTTCCACCGCGACGCCGACCGGGCGCCGCTGGGCGAGAGCGCCGTCTACAACAGCCTGTGCTGCTTCAAGCTGTTCCGCAGGGAGATGCTCGAACGGCACCGCATCAGGTTCGCCGAACGGGTGATGATCGGCGAGGACATCCACTTCACCGTCCACGCCTTCTGCCACGCCGACGCGATCTCCGTGGTGGCCGAGCACGACTGCTACCACCTCGTCGCCCGGCCCGACGGCAGCAGCATCATGCAGCAGGCGGGCAGTCGTGACCCGCTCGGCTGGCTCACCATGATCAGGGGCCCGATCGCGCTCATGGCTGAGCACGTCCCGCCCGGGCCGCTGCGCGACCACCTGCTGCTGCGGCACTTCAAGCTCGACGTGCTGGCCCAGCTCGGCGCGCCGTTCCTGCAGGCGGGCGAGGTCCGGCGCAAGGACATCGCCCAGGAGGTCGCCGCGCTGTGCGACGAGTGGCTCACCTCGGGCGTCCGCGCCCGGCTGAGCGGCATCGACCGGCAGCGGCTCGCCGCGCTGGAGGACGTGGACCGGCTGGCGCGGCTGGCCTGCATCGAGAGCGCGGCCGTCCGCCGCCGGCTGACCGGGCTGCGCTGGGAGGCCGACCGGCTGGTGGTGACCGGCGAGGCGGGCCTTGAGGGCGTCCGCGCGGCCGACGGCGTCAGCCTGCTGCTGCGTTCCCGGGCCGAGCCCGCCCACGAGGTGGTGGTGGCGGCGGCGCACGGCCCGGCCCGGAGCGGCCGCGCCGGCGTGGAGTTCGCCGCGCGGGTGGACCTGGGCGCCCTCGGCTCCGGCGTGTGGGACCTCCGGGTGGCGATCGAGGTGGAGGGCGTGGTCCGGCACGCCAGGCTGGGCGCCGACCGCGACGACGAGGTCACCAGGCCGGCGCCGCGCCTGGTGCGGGGCGTGGTCGCCATCCCCTACTTCACCAAGGACAACGGCAACCTCAGCGTCGACGTGGGCGGGCACCTGCTCACGGTGCCGGGGACCGTGCGCATCACGCGTACCCGATGGGCGCTCGGACAGCGGCTGGCCATCGACGGCGAGGTCCTGGTCGGCGGGTGCGTCCCCGCGGCGTCGGCGATCCGGCGGCTGGTCTGGCGGGAGCGGCGCACGGGTGACGAGCGGGCGGACCGGGTGGTGGCGCTGCCCGGTGGCGGCTTCGCGGCCAGGCCGCCGGTGGGCCGGTTCGCGCCCGGCACCTGGGACGCCTACCTGGAGGTGGAGGTGGGCGGGCCGCCCGCGCGGTTCCGGGTGGAGACCGACCCCGCGACCGTGGCCGGGCCGCGCCGGCCGTGGGGTGGGATCGCGCTGAGGAGCGTGCGGCCGTACGCGACGCCCGGAAGGGGCCGGCTGAGCACGGTGGTGCGGAAACTCACAGCCAGGAGCCTGCTCCGACGCATGCTGCGCTAATGCCACCTATATGCAGGTGCAAGACAACGTCCTAAAGTGGGGCTGTAATCCCGCATCTGGAGGATGTGTCGTGCACGTACCCGATGGTTTCTTCAACGCGGCCGTATCCCTCTCCACCGGGGCCGTCGCGGCCGCCGGCGTCGCGGTGTGCCTGCGCGGCGCCCGGCGCGAGCTCGACGACCGGACCGCCCCCATGGCCGGGCTGGTCGCCGCCTTCATCTTCGCCGTCCAGATGCTGAACTTCCCCGTCGCCGCCGGCACCAGCGGCCACCTCATGGGCGGGGCGCTGGCCGCGATACTCGTCGGCCCGTTCACCGGTGTGCTCTGCCTGGCCGTGGTGCTGCTCGTGCAGAGCGTGTTCTTCGCCGACGGCGGGCTGACGGCCCTCGGTGTGAACATCACGATCATGGGGATCGTCGGCGTGCTGGTCGGCTGGGGCGTCTTCCGGCTGGTCACCCGGGTGGCCCGGGGCAAGGGCGCGATCACGGCGGCGGCCTTCCTCGCCGCGCTGGTCTCGGTGCCCGCCTCGGCGCTGGTCTTCACCCTGCTGTTCTGGATCGGCGGCACCGCGCCGATCGAGGCCGGCACGGTGGCCGCCGCGATGGGCGGCGTGCACGTGCTCATCGGCGTCGGCGAGGGCGTGATCACCGCGCTGACCGTGGGCGCGGTGCTGGCCGTGCGGCCCGATCTCGTGTACGGCGCGCGCGGGCTCGCCGCGCCGCTGCTGCTGCGGGACGCCGGCGGCACCACGACGGTCCAGCCCGACCAGCCGGAGGCCGGGAGCCGCGGTACCCGGCCGTTCCTGCTCGGCGGCCTCGGCGTGACGCTGGTGCTGGCCGGCGTGGTGTCGTTCTTCGCCTCCGCCAGCCCCGACGGGCTGGAGTCGGTCGCCGAGGACAAGGGCTTCCTGGGCCAGGCCACCGACCACCTGTTCGGCTCATGGTCGCTGGCCGACTACGGTGAGGTGGGCGGCATCCCCGTGGGCGTCGCCGGTGTGATCGGCGTGGGGATCGTGCTGCTCGTCGCCGCGGCAGTCGCCCACGCGGCGCGCGGCCGTGCCGCGGACCGCGAGCGGGCCGGGGTCTGAGCGAACGAAGGGCGGTGGACGGCGGGTGGGTGCTGGGCATCACCATCGGCTCTACCTGCCGGGCGACTCCGTCGTGCACCGGCTGCCGCCGCAGTGCAAGCTGCTCGCCGTGCTCGCCTTCGCCGTCGTCGTGGTGGCCACGCCGCGCGAGAGCCTGTGGGCGTTCGGCCTGTACGCGGCGATGCTGGCGGCCGTCGCCCGGACCGCCCGGGTGCCCGCCGGGCACGTTGTGCGGCGGATGGCGATCGAGGTGCCGTTCGTGCTGTTCGCCTTCCTCATCCCGGTCATCGGGCTGGGGGAGCGGACCACCGTGCTGGGCCTGTCGCTGAGCGTGCCGGGCCTGTGGGCGGCGTGGAACATCCTGGCCAAGGCGACGCTCGGCGTGGTCGCCTCGATCCTGCTGGCGGCCACCACCGAGCCGCGCGCCGTGCTGCTCGGCGCGCAGCGGCTGCGCCTGCCGGCCCTGCTGGTGCAGATCGCGATGTTCATGCTGCGCTACCTCGACGTGATCGTGGACGAGATGCGGCGGATGAGGGTGGCGCGGGAGTCGCGCGGATTCGAGGCGCGCGACCTGCGGCACGTCCCGGTGGTCGCGCGGTCGGCGGGCGCCCTGTTCATCCGGTCGTACGAGCGGGGTGAGCGGGTGCACCTGGCGATGCTGAGCCGCGGCTACACCGGCCAGTTGCCGGTCACCGCCGACCTCTCGGCGTCGGCCGGGCAGTGGGCGGCCGCGCTCGCGCTGCCGCTCTCGGCTCTCGCGGTGTGCGGACTGTCGGCGTGGGGATGGTGGGCGTGAACTCTCTGGAAGTCAGTCGTCTCGCCTACGCCTACCCCGACGGCACGCAGGCGCTGTTCGGCGTGGACCTGACGATCGGGCGCGGCGAGCGGGTGGCCCTGCTCGGCCCGAACGGCGCCGGCAAGACCACGCTCGTCATGCATCTCAACGGCATCCTCACCCCCGGCCACGGCACGGTCACCGTGGCCGGCATCCCGGTGCGGCGCGACACGCTCAAGGAGGTCCGGCGGCGTGTCGGCCTGGTGTTCCAGGATCCCGACGACCAGCTCTTCATGCCGACCGTCCGCGACGACGTCGCCTTCGGCCCGGCCAACATGGGCCTGTCGGGCGCGGAGCTCGACCGCGCCGTCACGGACGCCCTCGACCGGGTCGGCATGCTGGCGGCCGCCGACCGGCCGCCGCACCACCTGTCGTTCGGGCAGCGCCGCAGGGTGGCCGTGGCGACCGTGCTGGCGATGGGGCCGGAGATCCTCGTGCTGGACGAGCCGTCGTCCAACCTCGACCCGGCCGCCCGCCGCGAGCTTGCCGAGATCCTGCGCTCGCTGGACGTGACCGTGCTGATGGTCACCCACGACCTGCCGTACGCGCTGGAGCTGTGCGAGCGCTCGCTCATCCTGTCCGGCGGGGTGATCGCGGCCGACGGGCCGACGCGGGAGCTGCTCGCCGACGCCGACCTGCTCGCCGCCCACCGGCTGGAGCTGCCGTACGGCTTCGCCATCCCGCCCACGGCTACTCCGGCGGCCGCTGAACGCGGATGACGACGATCCTGTCGCCCGCCCGCAGCGCGGCGGCGCGCGGATCGGCGAAGGTGAGGATCTCGTGATCGCGGACCACGGCCAGGACGATCTCTCCCGACGCCTGGGGCGTCTTGCCGACCTCGGCCGCGCCGACGGGTCGCTCGTACAGGTCGAGGCCCTTGCCGTACACCAGGAAGTCCTCGATCAGCGCGCTGACCGCCGGGCTCTGCGTGGCGACGCCCAGCATGCGGCCGGCCGCGTCCGAGGAGGTGATCACCACGTCGGCGCCGCTCTGCCGGACGAGCGGGTCGTTCTCGGCCTCGCGCACGGCGGCCACGATCGTCGCCGTCGCGTTGAGGCTGCGCGCGGTGAGCGTCACCAGGGCGGTGGTGTCGTCGCGGTGGGTGGCGATGATGACCTCGCGGGCGGCGGCCAGCGCGGCGCGCCTGAGCACCCCCGCGCGCGTGCCGTCGCCCACGACCCCGGTGAAGCCGTCGAGGGCCGCCTCCTCGATCGCGGCCGGGCTGGGATCGACCACGACGATCGAGTCCTTGGACCGCTCGCTCTCCAGCAGCGTGCGGATGGCGGCCCGCCCCTTGGTGCCGTAGCCGACGACCACGGTGTGATCTCGCAACCTGTCCCTCCATCGGCCGATCCTGATGGCCTCGCGGGTGCGTTTGGTGAGCACCTCCAGCGTGGTGCCGACCAGCACCACGAGGAACGCGATGCGCAGCGGGGTGACCGCCACGATGTTGATGATCCTCGCCTCGGCGCTCACCGGCGTGATGTCGCCGTAGCCCGTCGTGGAGAGCGAGACCGTGACGTAGTAGAGGGCGTCCAGCGGAGACACCGTCCCGTCGGCGCTGTCGCGGTAACCTTCGAGGTCGATCAGGACCAGCGCGTACATCGCCAGCAGGATGAGCAGCGCGATGGCCATCCGGCGCAGCACCGCCACGAGCGGGCTCCGGGCCGGGGACGGCAGACGCACCCCGAATACCGTCTCGTCCTCCTGCATGCGGATGATCGTAGTTTGTGCGGGCCCGGTAGTCGGGGATGTCGAAGTACAGTGGCTCATCGAGGAGGGGCCGAATGAAGCTGCGGCTGGCGCGTCACGCACTCGGCGATGCCGTGGTGGTGGCCGTCGAGGGAGAGCTCGACCTGTTCACCGCCCCGTTCCTCCGCGACGAGGTGCGCGACGCGATCAAGCAGGACAGTGCCCGCCTCGTGCTCGACCTGCAACAACTGTCGTTCATGGACTCCAGCGGGCTGTCGGTGCTGATCGAGGCGTGGCGGCTGGCCACGGGAGAGGGCGGCGGTGTCTCGCTGGCGGCCCCCCAGGCGCCGGTGGCGCGCATCCTGCGCACCACCGGGCTCGACCGGCGGATCAAGGTCTACTCCGACGTGGACAGCGCCGTGGGTGAGATTTGAGCCACCCCGCCTAGAACTTCATTCGGTCACCGGTTAGGGTCCCGCTATGGACGTGAACGGATCTGCAGCAATCATCTCCGGCGGCGCCAGCGGCCTCGGCGAGGCCACCGCCCGGGAGCTCGCACGCCAGGGCGCGACCGTCGTCGTCGCCGACCTCAACGAGGAGCGCGGCAAGGCCGTCGCCGACGAACTGGGCGGCGTGTTCGCCCGGACCGACGTGTCGGACCAGGACCAGGTGCGGGCGGCCGTGGACGCCGCCGTCGCCACCGGCCGGCCGCTGCGCGTCGTGGTCAACAGCGCGGGCATCGGCTGGGCCGAGCGCACGGTCAACCGCGAGGGCAACCCGCACAGTCCCGACAGCTACCGCAAGGTCATCGAGGTCAACCTCATCGGCACGTTCAACCTCATGAGCATCGCCGCCGCCGCCATCGCCCGGACGGAGCCGGCGGACGCCGACGGACAGCGCGGCGTGGTGATCAACACCGCCTCGGTGGCGGCGCTGGAGGGCCAGACCGGCCAGCTCGCCTACTCGGCCTCCAAGGGCGGCATCGTCGGCATGACCGTGCCCGCCGCCCGCGACCTGGCCGCCATCGGCGTCCGGGTGAACACCATCTGCCCCGGCATCATCGACACCCCCATCTACGGCTTCTCCGGCAACGCCGAGGAGTTCAAGGCCAAGCTCGTCGCGCCGGTGGTCTTCCCCAAGCGGATGGGCCGCGCCGACGAGTTCGCGAGGCTCGTCCTCTCCCTCGTGCACAACGACTACATGAACGCCGAGGTCATCCGCTTCGACGGCGGCATCCGCTTCCAGCCCAAGTGAGGTCCCGTGTCTGACGACGTGCTCGTCGAGGAGTCGGACGGCGTCGCCGTCCTGACCATCAACCGCCCCAAGGCGCGCAACGCGATCAACGGCGCGGTGGCGCGGGGCATCGCCGAAGCGCTCGACTCGCTGGAGTCCCGTCCCGACATCTCCGCCTACGTCCTGACCGGCGCGGGCGGCACGTTCAGCGCCGGCATGGACCTCAAGGGTTTCCTGACCGGCGACCTGCCCGTGGTCGAGGGACGCGGCTTCGGCGGGCTGACCGAGGCCCCGCCGGCCAAGCCCCTGGTGGCGGCCGTCGAGGGCTACGCGCTGGCGGGCGGCTTCGAGCTGGCGCTGGCCTGCGACGTCATCGTGGCCTCGGCGGAGGCGAAGTTCGGCCTGCCCGAGCCCAGGCGCGGCCTGGTGGCGGGCGCGGGCGGCATCATGCGCCTGCCGCGCCGCATCCCCTACCACGTCGCCATGGAGATCGCCCTGACCGGCGACCACTACCCGGCCGCCCGCCTGTACGAGCTGGGCCTGGTCAACCGGATCACCGAGCCCGGCGCGGCCCTGGAGGGGGCGCTGGAGCTGGCACGCAAGATCGCGGCCAACGCCCCGCTCGCCCTGGCGGCCACCAAGAAGGTCGTCATCGAGTCGCAGGACTGGCCGCTGGAGGAGATGTTCGAGCGGCAGGGCGCGATCATCAACCCGGTGTTCACGTCCAAGGACGCCATGGAGGGCGCCGCCGCCTTCGCCGAGAAGCGCGCCCCCCGCTGGAGCGGCGAGTAGCCCGCGCCGCCCGCCTCCGGGCCCCTCCCGCCGCTGGAGGGGCCCGTTTTCCCTTACGCGCGCATAACCGCTTCTGCGTACGGTAAAGAAGAGGGCGTACACCGGGAGGGCGCATGAACGACAGCACGAGGTCCGCGTTCGAGTCGGCCAAGCGCGGCGCGGGCGTCCTGCTGACCAGCGCCCTCGGCGCGGCCTTCGTCATGGTGCTGCTGCTCGGCGTGATGTGGGGCGTCGAGATCGTCGACTACATGCTCAACGGCACGCTGGACCGGCAGTTCGGCATCGTGGGGTGGGACCCCGACGGGCTGCTCGGCATCTTCTTCGCGCCGTTCCTGCACGTGGGCTTCGGGCACCTGATGGCCAACTCGCTGCCGCTGCTCGTGCTCGGCTTTCTGGCGGCGCTGCGCGGCATCGGCAGGTTTCTCGGCGCCACCGCGGTGATCATCGTGATCGGTGGCTTCGGCACCTGGTTCACCAGCCCCGACACGATCACCGTGGGGGCCAGCGGGCTGGTGTTCGGCTACTTCGGCTACGTCGTCGGCCGCGGGCTGTTCGACCGGCGCCCGCTCGACATCGCCATCGGCGTCGGGGTGGCGATCGCCTACTACTCGATCCTGTGGGGGCTGCTGCCCAACCAGCAGGGCATCTCCTGGCAGGGGCACCTGTTCGGGCTGATCGCGGGGGTCGTCGCGGCCTGGCTGCTGCGCCGCAGGCGCCCCGCCACGCCCGTGTCCTACCAGGGCCCCTGAGGGGCGCCGTAGCGCCCCTCAGGCGGCGACACGACAAGCCCCGGGGAAACCCCGGGGCTTGTCGTCGTGTCACGGCTGGAGACGCTCGACCACGTAGTCGACGCAGACCGTCAGCGCCTCGACGTCGGCCGGGTCGATCGCCGGGAACATCGCGATGCGGAGCTGGTTGCGGCCGAGCTTGCGGTAGGGCTCGGTGTCGACGATGCCGTTGGCGCGCAGCACCTTGGCCACGGCCGCCGCGTCCACCTCGGCGGAGAAGTCGATCGTGCCGACCACCTGCGAGCGGAACTCCGGGGCGGCGAACGGCGTAGCGTAGGCCGACTTCTCGGCCCAGGAGTAGAGGCGCTGGGCCGAGTCGCCCGTGCGGGCGGTGGTCCAGGCCAGGCCGCCGTTGCCGTTCATCCAGTCGAGCTGGTCGGCCAGCAGGAACAGCGTGGACACGGCCGGGGTGTTGTAGGTCTGGTCCTTGCTGGAGTTGTCGATCGCGATCGGCAGGCTGAAGAACTCCGGCACGTAGCGGTCGGTGGCCGCGATCTCCTCCACCCGGGCCAGGGCACGCGGCGACATGAGCGCGATCCACAGGCCGCCGTCGGAGGCGAAGCTCTTCTGCGGAGCGAAGTAGTAGACGTCGGTCTCCTCGATGGAGACGGGCAGGCCGCCGGCGCCGGAGGTGGCGTCGACCAGCACGAGCGAGTCGTCGGAGCCGACCCGCCGGATCGGCATGGCCACGCCGGTCGAGGTCTCGTTGTGGGTCAGCGCGTAGACGTCGATGCCGTCCTGCTCGGCCGCCACCGGGTGGGTGCCGACCTCGGACTTGATGATCGACGGCTCGCCGAGCCAGGGAGACTTCCTGGCGACGGTGGCGAACTTGGACGAGAACTCGCCGAACGACAGGTGCTGCGAGCGGTCGCGGATCAGCCCGAAGGCGGCGATGTCCCAGAACGCGGTGGTGCCGCCGTTGCCCAGCACGACCTGGTAGCCCTCGGGCAGGGAGAACAGGTCGGCGAGCCCGGCGCGCACGCGGCCGACCAGGCTCTTGACCGGCTTCTGGCGGTGGGAGGTGCCCATGACGCTCGCTCCCGAGGAGGCGAGCGCGGCCAGCTGCTCGGTGCGAACCTTCGAGGGCCCGCAGCCGAAGCGGCCGTCGGCGGGCTTGATGTCAGCGGGAATCACGATGTCAGCCACCTGACCAGCCTACTGACGCCGTCGCGGTGAACAGGCCCGGGTCCGGATGGTGAGACCTACGATTCCCTGGCCGGGAAGGGGGTGATCACGTACGCTCACCCCTAGCCACAAGTGACCCGGGGGCGACACATCAGTCCGGAGGCCGGATCCCGCATGCCGCATTCCGACGTGTACCAGGTGATCGACAGGGTGGTCCGCCGGCCATGGCCCCTGGCCCGCGAACGGGAGCTGCCGATCCTGGTCTTCACCGGCGGCGCGGCGGCCGAGGCGGCGGAGAAGGCGAGGCTGTTCCGGCATCGGGCGCCGTTCGCCGAGATCAGCGCGAGCGGCACCTCGGTCGTCTCGATCGTGCGACAGCTCGCCGGCGCCGACGAGGACCATTCGCTGACGAAGTGGAACAAGGACACCCTGCTGCCGCCTCCCCGCTTCCCGCTGACCCAGTTCGTGCTGTGGGCCTGGACGCAGCGCACGGGTGACGCCGCACCCCCGCGGGCCGTGCTCAAGCCGGCGCTGGCCACGTGGCGCAGGTCCAGGGCGGCCACGGCGAGGGGACTCGCGGCGACGATCGACTACCTGGGCAGGGCCATGACCACGTGGATCCCCGCCTCCGGCCTGGCGGCGTACGGTCTGCAG
The DNA here is from genome assembly GCF_043204415.1 of Nonomuraea sp. NPDC047897. Lineage (NCBI taxonomy): Bacteria > Bacillati > Actinomycetota > Actinomycetes > Streptosporangiales > Streptosporangiaceae > Nonomuraea > Nonomuraea sp. NPDC047897. Next base: position 63,262 of record NZ_JBIDCC010000022.1, read on the forward strand.
AAACTTGTGGACGGCCTCAGCCTGGCGCTCCTGTCCGCCGTCGTCGCCGCGACGCTGCTCGTCGCCCTGGTCCACGCCGTGGGGCTGATCCGCGGCCCGCTCTTCTACCGCTGGTACAAGAAGGCGCCGACCCTGCCGCGCCGGCGCGGCGACGACATCATCCGCTACGCCCAGCGCCTGTGCGAGGCGCCGCCGGAGGAGGTCGAGCGGTTGCTGGTGACCGCGCTGCTGGAGGACCTCCGGCAGGCCTACCAGCGGCGCGTCCTGCCGTGGCCGGGCTGGGGGCGCGACACCTACCCCGTGGTCCTCCTCAACGACGCCGATCCCGTCACCGGGTCCCGCCGGTGTATGGAGCTCGTGCACGACGTGCGGGTCAGCGACGGCCAGCGCGGCCCGCTGTTGCTGGTCGTGTCCACCGGCGTGCCGCCGGGCGGCCGGTCCGCGCGGCCCGTCAGGGGCGAGGTGGCGGACTCCAGGCGGCTTGTCCGGCAGTGGCGGGAGCGGGCGCGGCGGGCCAGGCCGAGCCCGTACCTGGTGATCGAGGTGGACGCGCCGCCGCTCAGCGACAGGGAGTTCTGGCCGCTGCCGCTGCGTCCGCTGGCGTTCTGGGTCGTCGTGTTCGCCCTGATCGCCGGGCCCGTCGCCGGGGCGGCGGCCGCCGCCTCGGGCTGCGGGACCGCGCTGGAGTCCGTGGCCGGCCAGTGCGTGGGACTCGGCCCGCCGGACAGGATGGCGCTGCATCCGCTCGTCGAGAAGGTCGTGGGCCGCATCGAGGAGCAGAACGGCCAGGTGCCGCTCGCGGCGAAGGTGTTCACCGTCGCCTATCTGGGCCCGCTCACGACGGAGCCCGGCGCGAAGTTCAAGGACGGGCAGATGTCGGCCGTGGCCGGCGAGCTGACCGGGATCGGCGCCTACCAGGACAGCTACAACAGGAGCAAGTCCGACTGGAAGCTGCGGATCGTGTTCGCGAACACGGGCCAGGACTTCCTCAGCGCCGAGCGGGCCGCCCTGGCGGTCGCGGAGCGCGCCCGCACCGACCCGTCCCTGGCGGCGGTCGTGGGCTTCGCCTGGAGCCGCGAGGAGGTCCGCCGGGCGGTGGCGACGCTCACCGGGGCGAACCTGCCCATGGTCAGCACGGTCAGCACCGTGGACCAGATCGCCGCGGTCGGGTCAGGCCGGTCGGCGTACCTGTTCCGGCTCGCGGTCGTCGACCGGTTGCAGATCAGCGCCACGGTGCACTGGCTCACCACGATCGGGCTGGCCGGCGACGTGGGAAGGCGGCCGCCGGTCGCCGTGGTCTGGCAGCGCCAGCCGGGTGAGCTCTACAGCCAGGACCTCAAGGAGCTGTTCCTGCGCGCGTACCCGGGGACCAGGTCGGAGCACGCGTTCACCGACGACGCCTCGCTGGGCGCGGCGATGGAGGCGGCCTGCGCGTCCGGCGCGAAGGTGGTCTACTACACGGGCCGGGCCGACTTCCTCAGCGGCCTCAAGCGGGCCTGGGGCGCCTCCTGCGAGAAGCGGCGGGTGAGGCTGCTCGTCTCCGACGACCTCACCGGGGCGATCGCCAACGAGGTGGGCTCCGACGAGAGCGGCCACGACGTCAGCATGTCGTTCGTGTCGCTGACCGACGTCCGCGACACCTCGCCCAACCAGGCCCAGCGGACCATCCGGCAGTGGGCCGGCAAGACGTCGGCCTACTCCAGCGCCCACGCCTCCTTCGGCTACGACGCGGTGCAGGCCGTCGCGATCGCGTTCGACGACTACCGCACCCAGGGCGGCGCGGGGGACATCAGCAGCGGGGTGCACTACAACCTGCGGGGCCTCGGTTTCGAGGGCGCGACGGGGACGGTCACCTTCTCGGGGCACGCCACCGACCACGACGCGCAGGGCCGTGAGGTGTGGCTGATGTCCGTCGAGTCCGGCCGGCCGATCAGCGCGGTGCGGATGTGCCGGCCGACCGACAAGGGGGCCGGATGCGACTCGCCGCCCGGTTGACGCGCGTCCGGGCGGCGAGTCGCGTGAGCGTCAGATGGTGCCGACGACCTCGTCGGCGCCCGGCACGTCGCTGAGTGGGCGCGACGCCGGGCCGGTGTACCTGGCGCTCGGGCGGACGAGCCGGCCCGTCTTCTTCTGCTCCAGGATGTGCGCGGCCCAACCGGCCGTGCGGGCGCAGGTGAACATCGAGGTGAACATGTGGGACGGCACCTCGGCGAAGTCGAGGACCACCGCGGCCCAGTACTCGACGTTGGTGGCCAGCACCCGGTCGGGCTTGCGGGCGTGCAGCTCCTCCAGAGCCGCCTGCTCCAGCGCGGCGGCGACCTCGTAACGCGGGGCGTCGAGCTCCTTGGCGGTGCGGCGCAGCACGCGGGCGCGGGGGTCCTCGGCGCGGTAGACGCGGTGGCCGAAGCCCATGAGGCGCTGACCCTTGTCCAGCTCGCTCTGCACGTACTTCTTGGCGTCACCGAGCTGCTCGACGCCCTCGATCATGTGCAGGACGCGGGCCGGGGCGCCGCCGTGCAGCGGGCCCGACATGGCGCCGACGGCGCCGGACAGCGAGGCCGCCACGTCGGCCCCGGTGGAGGCGATGACGCGGGCGGTGAAGGTGGACGCGTTCATGCCGTGCTCGGCGGCGGAGGTCCAGTAGGCGTCGATGGCCTTGACGTGCTTCGGGTCGGGCTCACCGCGCCAGCGGATCATGAAACGCTCGACGATGGTCTTGGCCTCGTCGACGCGGCTCTGCGGCACCATCGGCAGGCCGAGGCCGCGCGCCGACTGCGCCACGAAGGACAACGCCATCACCGACGCGCGGGCGAGCTGGTCGCGCGCCTCCTCGTCGCTGATGTCGAGCAGCGGCCTGAAGCCGTACGCCGGAGCCAGCATGGCCAGGGCGCTCTGCACGTCTACGCGGATGTCACCGGAATGGACAGGAATGGGGTACGGCTCCGCCGGGGGCAGGCCCGGCTGGAACTTGTTGTCGACCAGCAGGCCCCATACGTGCCCGAAGGGGACACGGCCGACCAGCTCCTCGATGTCGACGCCCCGGTATCGAAGGGCGCCCCCTTCTTTGTCCGGTTCCGCGATCTCGGTCTCGAAAGCCACAACACCCTCGAGGCCGGGTTTGAAGTCGGACATTCTCGGCCGCCTCCCTTTCTTGCCATGTTCCGGCAATGCCTTGATGTCGAGATACCGGCGGGTCAATTTAACCCCCTTCCCCCTCATGCTCGGTCTCCGGACCCATCGAAACTTCATCGCCGCAGGTGGGGGGCGGTGTGGGGGGTCTGACGCCGGGCGCGCAAGAATACCGTCTCGTGGATGCAACCTCGCGCCCGCCCTCGCTGGCCGGGCTCCGCCGCACGTACGAGGGCGAGCCGCTGCTCGAAACCGGCATGGCGGCCGACCCCGTCACGCAGTTCACTCTCTGGTTCCAGGAGGCGCTCGACGCGGGCCTGCCCGAGCCGAACGCCATGGTGCTCGCCACCGCCTCGGCGGGCGGCCGGCCCAGCGCCAGGACCGTCCTGCTGAAGGGCTACGACGAGTCGGGCTTCGTCTTCTACACCAACTTCGAGTCGCGCAAGGGCCGTGACCTCGCGGAGAACCCGCGGGCGTCGCTGCTGTTCCCCTGGCACCCGATCCGGCGCCAGGTGCGGGTGGAGGGCTCGGTCGTGCGGCTGCCGCACGAGGAGTCGGCCGCCTACTTCGACTCCCGGCCGTACGGGTCGCGGGTCGGGGCCTGGGCGTCGAGGCAGTCGGCGGTGGTGCGTTCGCGGGAGGAGCTGGACGCCCGCTACGAGGAGTTGGCGGCCCGCTGGCCGGAGCAGCCGCCGGTGCCCGACTTCTGGGGCGGGTTCCGGGTGGTGCCGTCGGAGGTGGAGTTCTGGCAGGGCCAGCTCGACCGGATGCACGACAGGCTCCGCTACCGGCGGACCTCGACCGGGTGGGCGTTGGAGAGGCTTGCCCCATAATGTGCCTCAAGTGTCATTCGGGGAGTTTGTTAGGCGTCATCTGTTAGACACCAGGCCGCTGGCCGTGCCCGCCTACCGGCGCCTCTGGCTGGGGCAGGCCGTCTCGGGCGTCGGCCTCGCGGTCAGCGTGGTGGCCGTCAGCCAGCAGGTGTGGGAACTCACCCACTCCTCCCTCTGGGTGGGGCTGATCGGCCTGGCCAACCTGATCCCGCTGGTGGTGTTCGGGCTGTGGGGCGGCGCGATCGCCGACGCCGTCGACCGCCGCAGACTGCTCATCGTCGGCTCGGCCATCGCCTGGACCAGCACCGCGCTGCTGGTGACACAGGCCCTCCTCGGCCTGGACAACGTCTACGTGCTGCTCGGCGTGGTCGCCCTCGGCGCCACCGGCTACGCGGTCAGCGCACCGACCCGCGGCGCGGTCATCCCGCGCCTGCTCCCCGCCGAGCTGGTGCCCGCCGCCAACGCGCTCAACTCGCTCGTGTTCGGCATGGGCGCGATCGTCGGCCCGATGGTCGGCGGCGTCGCGCTGGCCCTGTCCGGGTTCGCCGTGGCGTACGCGCTCGACGCCCTGCTGTTCGCCGCCGGCCTGTACGCGGCGCTGCGGCTGCCGGCCCTCCCCCCGCTCGGAGAGGTGTCCCGCCCCGGCGTCAAGGCGGTCTTCGACGGGCTGCGCCACATCGTCGGCAGCCCCGTGCTGCTCATGTCGTTCGTCGTCGACATCATCGCCATGGTGCTCGCCCTGCCCCGCGCGCTGTTCCCCGAGCTGGTCGACCAGCGGTTCGGCGGCTCCGAGATCGCCCTCGGCCTGCTCAACTCCGCCATGGCGGCCGGCTCGGTCGCCGGGGCGCTGTTCTCGGGCTGGGTCGGCCGGGTCAGGCGCCAGGGGCTCGCGCTCGTCGTGGTCATCGCCGTGTGGGGGCTGGCCGTGGCCGCCGCCGGGCTCGCTCACCAGCTGTGGCTGGTGGTGGCGTTCATGGCCGTCGGCGGGGCGGCCGACGTGGTGTCCTCGGTCTGGCGGCAGTCGATCCTCCAGCTCCACGCACCCGACGAGATGCGCGGGCGGATGCAGGGCGTCTTCATGGTGGTGGTGGCCGGCGGGCCCCGGCTCGGCGACCTGCGTGCCGGGGCGATGGCCGCCTCGTTCGGGATGACCGCGGCGTGGGTCGGCGGCGGCCTGGCGTGCGCGGCCGCGGTGGCGGCCGTCGGGCTGTCGGTGGCCCGCTTCCGGACCTACCGCTCGGGTTAGCGGGGTACGGGGTACGGGGTCGCGGCCCCTGCACCCGGCGGCCGCGCCGCGCAGCGCGCCGAGATCGAGGCGATCGGGAAGGAACGAGGCCGCGCCTTTGTTGCCGTCCTTGCCATCGCAGGTCTGATCACAAGTAGGGTTTGTGCCTTCACTTGTCTGCCCGGGGCGGACCGGCTCAGTCCCTCCCTTGACCGGCGTAACATTGCAGTTGGGAGGAGCCTTGACCGCACACGGCCTGATCGACACGACGGAGATGTATCTCCGCACGATTTACGAGCTCGAGGAGGAGGGCATCGTCCCCCTCCGGGCGCGGATCGCCGAGCGCCTGCAGCAGAGCGGCCCCACCGTCAGCCAGACCGTGGCCCGCATGGAGCGTGACGGTCTGGTGCGGGTCGAGGGCGACCGGCACCTGTCGATGACCGAGCTGGGGCGCACCCTGGCCACGCGCGTGATGCGCAAGCACCGCCTCGCGGAGTGCCTGCTGACCCAGGTCATCGGGCTGCCGTGGGAGGAGGTCCACATCGAGGCCTGCCGCTGGGAGCACGTCATGTCCGACTCGGTGGAGTCGCGGCTGGTGACCCTGCTCGGCAACCCCACCGTCTGCCCGCACGGCAACCCCATCCCCGGGCTGGCCGAGCTGGGCGCCCAGGAGGCCGGCGACATCGGTGAGGTGCTGCTGGCGTCCATGTCGGAGCTGGCGGGTCCCCGGGACACGCCGGTAGTCGTGCGACGAATTAGCGAACAAGTGCAAAGCGATCCCGCTGTGATGCTTAAACTCAAGCAAGTTGGGATACAACCCGGACGCGAGGTCACGCTCGCGGCGAGCGACGACGGTGTACGGGTGACAGGTGACGGTGACGCGAACAGCATTCCCGCGGAGCTTCCGCGTGACGTTGCCGCGCACGTTTTCGTCTCCAGGCGCTGACGCGCGCGCTGCTGCTTGGTTGAATCCCTTGCGGGAGACCCTCCACTCCCCTCCGGTCAAGACTGTTGCAGGAGCGCCCGTGTCCCGCTGCTTTGCGCACATGCCTCCACGAGGAGTGGTCTCCGGATGAAGCGTTGGGGGGATCTTTCCGAGGACGCGGTCGATCATCTGGCCGCCTCCTCCGTCCTGGATCACGCCGAGATGGCCGTCGTGGTGACGGACCGCTTCGGCAATCTCCTCTACTGGAATCCCTTCGCCGAGAAGCTGTTCGGCCGTCCCGGCGCCTCGTCGCGTGATGCGTCGGCGCTCGCCCTGAGCTTCATGGAGAAGGACCACCCGCTGGCCGTCGAGCTCTCCAAGCACGTGCTCAAGGGCGGCGTGTGGGAGGGCACCTTCGACGTCCGGCGGCCCGACGGCACCATCGTCTACGTCCGCGCCCAGGCCGTGCCGCTGCGCCACCCCGACGGCTCGGTGAGCGGCATCGTCATCACCGCCCGCGAGGCGCTGCGCAGCAACGAGCGCGAGAAGGACCGCTTCGGGCTGCTGGAGCGCATCGGCGAGCGGCTCGCCGGTTCCCTGTACGTCGAGGAGACGCTCAAGCGTGTCGCCGAGATGCTCGTCCCGCAGTTCGCCGACCACTGCTTCATCGAGCTGATGGAGGGCGACCGGCTGGTGCGCAGGGTGTCGCAGCACGTGCAGGGCTGGACCCCGCCGCCCGGCACCTGGAAGCCGGTCGGAGCCGAGATCCGCTACCCCTACGGCCACTACGCCGACACGGCGATGCGGCGGCAGGAGACGATCCTCGTCGAGGACTTCGCCGCCGGCGGCTTCCCCGCCCCCAGCGAGGACAGCGCCAAGCTCTGCGGCGAGGTGGGCATGACCTCCGCGATCGTCGCCCCGCTCTGCGTGCGCGGTGAGACGCTCGGCCAGCTCTACCTCGGGCTGTCCAACCTCACCGACCGGCGCAGCCCCCACTACGACGCCTTCGACCGCGACTTCGTCGGCGCCATCGCCACCCGGGTCGCGCTCGCCATCGACAACGCGCTGCTGTTCGAGGAGGAGCGGCACACCGCCGAGTCGTTCCAGAAGCACCTGCTGCCCCGGGCACTGCCACAGCTCGACGGCCTGCAGATCGCGGTCCGCTACTACCCGGCCGCCCCCCTCGCCTCCCACGGCCAGGGCATCCAGACCCAGGTCGGCGGCGACTGGTACGACGTGATCCCGCTGTCGGCCGGCCGGGTCGGCATCGTCATCGGCGACGTGGAGGGCCGCGGCGCCAAGGCTGCGGCCATCATGGGACAGCTGCGGGCCGCCCTGCGCGCCTTCGCCCAGGACGACAAGTCGCCCGCCGACATCCTGGCCAGGCTCGACGAGTGGACGCGCATCATCGCCACGCCCGAAAAGGACGACCAGGGCGCCGACATCAGCGTCCCGCCCATCGTGACCTGCCAGTACCTCGTCTACGACGCCTGGTCGCGGACGCTGTCGTTCGCCAACGCCGGCCACGCGCCGCCGCTGCTCCTGGTCGACGGCCAGTGCCTGGAGCTCGACATCGAGGAGGTCGGCCAGCCGCTGGGCGTGCGCGCCAAGGGCCTGCACGCCGACCTGGTCTACAAGGAGGAGACGCGGGTGCTGCCGCCCGGCGCCGCGCTGCTCCTCTACACCGACGGCCTGGTGGACCGGCGTCCCGGCCGCGACGGCCGGATGCCGACCGACGCCGAGACGCTGGGCGTGCTGCGCGAGAAGCTCGCCAAGGTGGCCGACGCCGACGTGGAGCGCGTCGCCGAGGCCGCCACGGTCGCGGTGCCCGGCGAGATCGACGACGACATGGCGATCCTCGTGGTCCGCTCCAGCACCGACGACCTCGACGTCGAGGAACGCACCTTCCCCGCCCAGCCCATCATGGTGGGCGAGGCGCGACGGATGGCCTCCGAGGCCTTCGACGGCTGGAACGTCCCCGAGGAGCGGGCCGAGCTGGCCTGCCTGCTGGTCTCCGAGGTGGTCACCAACGTGGTCCTCCACGCCGCCAGCACCAGCGTGCCCCGCCGGGAGCTGATGATCGACGGGCCGGCGCTCGCCTTCGACGACGAGTCGTGGGACGTGCCCGGCTTCGAGGAGGAGGAAATCGTCGGGGAGAAGGAGTTCACGCTCCGGCTGCGCCGCGGCGACGAGGCCGTCTGGGTCGAGGTGTTCGACCAGGACCTGCGCCTGCCCCGCATCCGCAGCGCCGGCGAGAACGACGAGGGCGGCCGCGGCCTCTACCTCGTCGACCAGCTCGCCCGGCGCTGGGGCTCGCGACCTACCAGGGAAGGCAAAGCCGTCTGGTTCGAGATTCCCACCCGCAGCCGCTGAGTGGTTAGCTCAAGGCCATGGAGTTGGCCTTCGAACGGCGCGGCACGGGCCCGCCGCTGATCCTCGTGCACGGCATCGGCCACCACTGGCAGGCGTGGCTGCCGGTCATGGACCGCCTCGCCGCCTCCCGTACCGTCATCGCGGTCGACCTCCCCGGGTTCGGCGTCTCACCGCCGCTGCCCGCGGGCACCCCGTACACGGCGGAGTCGCTCGCCGACGCGGTCGAGTCGTTCTGCACGGTGCTGGGCGTGCGCGAGCCGCACGTCGCGGGCAACTCGCTCGGCGGCTACCTCGCGCTGGAGCTGGCCTCGCGCGGCGTCGTCCGTACGGCCACCGCGCTGTCCCCTGCGGGGTTCTGGTCGCGGGCCGAGCTGGCCTACGGTCAGGCGGTGCTGCGTGCCTTGCGGGCGGCGGCCGCCTCGATCCCGCCGGAGCGGCTCGCCCGCGCCGTCGAGGACCCGGTGGGGCGGGCTGCGCTGGCCGGTCTCCTGGTCGCCCACCCGGCCCGGCTCTCGCCGACGGCCCTGGTCGCCGGCGCCCAGGCGCTGGCGGGTGCGGCGGGGTTCGACGAGACGCTGGCGACGTTCACCGACCTGATGCCGCCCGCGCCGCCCAAGGCGCCGATCACCGTGGCCTGGGGCGAACGCGACCGGCTGTTGCCGCGCCGCCAGGCTGTCCGGGCCGCGAAGTGGTCGGGGCAGCGGGTGAAGCTGCTGAAGGGCTGCGGGCACGTGCCGATGAGCGACGATCCGGAGCTGGTGGCCAGGGTGCTGCTGGAGGGCAGCGAGGGGTAGCGGGTCAGACGCCGTAGGCGGCTTCGAGGTTGGCGGCCATGCGGCGCAGCACGTCGAGGGTCGTCGCGTACTCGTCCTCGCCGACTCCTTCGGCGGCCTGCCGCCGGACGCGCATGACGTGGGCGGCGATCGCCTCGTGGGCCCGCCTGCCTGCGTCGGTGAGCCGCCTACCGTCGTCGGCGAGCGGCCCGCCGGACACCCAGCCCCTCGCCGACAGCTGGTCCAGCGCGTCGCCCACCCCGGCGAACGGCTGCAGCGCCGCCCGCGGGTCGTCGTCGCCGGAGGCCAGCACGTTGAGCGCCTGCCACTCCCGGCGGGAGACTTGGTGGGCGGCCAGCGCGGCGGGCAGGGCCTGCTCGAAGAGGCCGTCGAGATGCTTGAGCCAGTAGCCGATCATTCGCTGTGACATGCATGCATAATAACAACTATATGTATAACGACAACGATATTGCGTCCGTCGAGCGGGCCATGGTCGCGATCAGGCGCCGGCAGAGCAGACGCGCCCTGGCGCGGCTGCAGGGCGCGCCCGGCCCCGAGCTGGACGTGCTCGACGTCCTGGAGGCGGCGGGGGAGCCGGTGACCGTCTCCGCCGTCGCGCAGGCCCTGGCGGTCGACCAGCCGCGCGCGAGCAGGCTCGTGGCGGCGGCCGTGTCGGCTGGCCTGGTACGACGCGAGGCCGACCAGGCCGACGGGCGCCGGGCGCTGCTCGTGCTGACCGAGGCGGGGCAGCAGGCGGTCGAGCGCGCCCACCAGGGCAGGCAGGCGGCCTTCGCCCAGGCCATGGCCGGATGGTCCGACGCTGAGCGCGCGCAGTTCGCCCGGCTGCTCACCCGCTTCGTCGAGGGGCTGCCCGGCTAGTACTAGACCCGCGTCTGACCCCAGAGCAGCAGCATGACGATGACGAAGACGATCACCACGCCGAGGTAGCCGACGGGGCCGAGGCGCAGTGCGCGGCGCACCCGGTTGAGACCCCAGGCGAAGAGCAACGCCAGGAACACCAGAAGGATCAGCCCGCCGTCCATGCCTCTTAGTATGCGTTCCTGGGCGGCGGGCCGCGCTCGTTCTAGAAGCCGAACGACCTTCCGATGATCTCTTTCATGATCTCGGTGGTGCCGCCGTAGATCGTCTGGACGCGGCTGTCCACCCATGCCTTGGCCACCGGGTACTCCAGCATGTAGCCGTAGCCGCCGTGCAACTGGAGGCAGCGGTCGATGACCTTGGTCTGCAGCTCGGTGGTCCACCACTTGGCCTTCGCCGCGTCCACCGCGGTCAGCTCGCCGGCGTTCAGGGCGAGGATGCACTTGTCCACGTAGTGACGGGCGATTTCCGTCTCGGTGGTCAACTCCGCCAGGACGAACCGGGTGTTCTGGAACGAGCCGATCGACCGGCCGAACGCCTGGCGTGTCCGGCAGTACTCGATGGTCTGCTCCAGCACCGTCTCGGCCGCCGCGACCGCCCCGACCGCGATCGACAGGCGTTCCTGCGGCAGGTTGCGCATCAGCTGGAAGAAGCCCTCGCCGTCGGCCGGGCCGAGCCGGTTGGCAGTCGGCACGCGGACGTTGTCGAAGAACAGCTCGGCCGTGTCCTGGGCCTTCATCCCGATCTTGTCAAGATTGCGGCCGCGCCCGAAGCCCTCCATCCCGCGCTCCACCGCCAGCAGCGTGACACCCCGCGCTCCGGCCTCGGGATCGGTCTTCGCCACCACGATCACGAGGTCGGCGTTGATGCCGTTGGTAATGAACGTCTTCTGCCCGTTCAGCACGTAGTGCTCGCCCTCGCGGACCGCCGTGGTCCGGACGCCCTGCAGGTCGCTGCCCGCCCCGGGCTCGGTCATGGCGATGGCGGTGATCAGCTCACCGCTGACGAAGCCGGGCAGCCACCGCTGCTTCTGCTCGTCGTTCGTCAGCTCGACGACGTACGGCGCCATGACGTCGTTGTGCAGCGAGAAGCCGAGGCCGGTCGCGCCGTGCCTGATGACCTCCTCCAGGATGACGGTGTTGTACCGGAAGTCCGTGACGCCCGCCCCGCCGTACTCCTCGGGCACCCCGAAGCCGAACATGCCGACCTCGCCCGCCTTCTTCCACACCTCGCGCGGGACGATGCCGTCCTTCTCCCAGCGATCGTGATGAGGCACGACCTCACGGGCCATGAACTCGCGCACGGTCTCCTGGAAGAGCAGGTGCTCCTCGTCGAAGAGGTCTCGCCGCATCGGTCGCCTCCAAGCAGGTGGGGTGGGGACAGAATACGATTCTGGTCGCCTGGAGGTATACCCGGTCGGGCGGGCGGACACGGCTTCATCACAAGTCCCGGAACCGGGCTGGATGCTGCCGATATCGACTCTAAGATCTACTTTCGGTCTATGTGATCGGAGTATCCGGTGAATCGGTGGCGCAAGACGTTGATCGCCGCATCGGCCGGCATGGCCGCATCCGCCGCCCTCGTAGCGACGCCCGCGCGCGCGGAATCGGTGAACCTCGTCGTGGACTACAGCTGCACGGGAGGCGTCGCCGGCAACAGTGCGGTCACGCTCCGGGCGCGAGTGAAGATCCCGACAGTGGTGCAGGTGGGCGGCACGCTCAACCTCGGCTGGTCGGTCGAGTACACAGGCACGTCCAGGTTCAAGTCGCCGGGCTACTTCGCCAAGGGAGCAGAGGTCTCGCTCGTCGGCAACGTGAAACTCCAAGGCGCATGGAACGGCGCCCTGGAGCCCCGAGGCAGCAAGGTGCAGGAAGCGCTCAAACCCCACGTTGGGCTGGAGGTGCCGGAGGGTATCTCCTCGTCCGCCCATCTGACGGATCCAGGCGTGCTCAAGCTGACGCCTCAGGGGATGACCGTGGACTTCGTACCCCCCGCGGGCGTGATCACCGTCAACAACGACAAGGATCGAATCGAGTATCCGACGGGAGCATGGCAGCACCATCCCGCCACGCCTGAGGAATACAAAGACTGGCTGCGTGATGTACACACCGCTCCCGGCCCAGGGGCGATGGCGAAGATCACCTTCGTCGGCACAGGATTCGAGTACGTGGGACGTCGGATGCCGGGCGTGAGCAGGGTCCAGGTCAGCGTGGACGATGACGACTCGGCCATCGTCGACCCAACAGAAAAGCCTGACGGCGACCCTACGAACGCGACCGAGGGCAACGTCACCCTCTGGGAGCGTACCGATCTTGGTTATGGTCAGCACACGGTCACGATCAAGAGCCTAGACGACGCTCCCATTCATCTGGATGCCTTCAAGCTCCACACACGCAAGATGATCAACCCTCCGACGCTGCATCAGTCGACCTGCACGATCACCAACAACCCGGGCACCGTCGAGGTGACCGTGGGCGGCAAGAGCCCGTCGCCGAGCCCGACCACCCCCAGCCCGACCCACACGCCGACCCACACCCCCACTCACACCCCGACCCTGCCCACCCCCACCGTTGGGACGACGCCGCCTGTCGTGCCCAGCAACCCGTACAACCCCGCCCCCGGCGACAACGTCGCCGTCGTTTCCACCAGCCCCAGGCCGACGCGGACCACCACCGTGACGGCCACGCCCAGGCCGACCACCACCAGGTTCGTCAAGGCGCAGGTGCTCAAGACCCCCAAGGGCGGGGTCGACACCGGTGAGGCGCCGGAGGGCGGCGGCGCCGGCTCGTACGGACTGATCGCCGGCGGGTCCATGCTGCTCATGGGAAGCGCCACCGGCGGGTTGCTGCTGCGGCGGCGGCGCGCCACGCATGCGGGAGGAGCGCAGCGATGACCGAGCACGACCCGATCTCCACCCCGGCTCCCGCGTCGGCCTCGGCCGAGGACCGGTCGCCGATGAGCAGGGCCCTGCCGGGACTGCTCATCGCCGGTTCGCTGGGTGGCGTGGGCGCGATCATGGTGGGGCTGCTGTCGCTGGCGCCGCCCGTGGACGACGGCTCGGGCCCGCCGCAGGTGGTGGCCCAGGCCGAGCCGAGCACCGTGCAGATCCAGAACGCGGGCGCGTTCGTCCTCGCGCCGACGGTCGGTCCCGGCGGCAAGAACGCGCCCCTGACGCCCGCCCGCCTCGAAGCCCCGCCACCCCTGGCGGCGGCCCCGATCGTGGCCGCGATCCCGCCGGCCAGCAGGACGACGGCGGCGAAGAAGAAGCCGAAGCCGGTCCGGATCAAGATCCCCAAGATCAAGGTGAACGCCTCGATCGGGACGGTCACGCTCGACCGCAAGGGCAGCCTGACCACGCCGCCCCTGTCCAAGCCCAACCTCACCGGCTGGTACCGCTATTCGCCGCTGCCGGGGGAGAAGGGCCCCTCGGTGATCAACGGCCATGTGAGCACCCGCAAGGGCGCAGCCGTGTTCCAGCGTCTCCGGGAGCTTGCCAAGGGCGACCACATCTACGTGTATCGGTCGGACAAGAAGGTGACGCGCTTCACGGTGAGCGGGATCGAGCAGGTCAGCAAGTCGACGTTCCCGACCAAGCGCGTGTACGGCAACACCGGCGACGCCCAGTTGCGGCTCATCACCTGTGGCGGGATCTACAACAAGCAGGCGCACAGCTACACGGACAACATCATCGTGTACGCCACGCTGTCCAAGAAGAAGGGCTGAAGCTGGGGGGATTGGTCCCGATTTTGCCATTTACAGGAGATTTACAGGGGCAATTCGTAAGATCTCTACCTGACTGTGACCCTTGGCTGCCACGCTGGTACGCCAGTTGACATTGTGCTGAAACGGAGAAGGACAGTGCTGACGTCCCAGGCGCGGCGCCGCCGCCTCGCCCTCAAGACATCCGCCTCAGGCCTGATGGGCGCACTGGTCCTCTCCGCCGGTACGGTGTCGGTCCTGTCGTCGCCCGCCTCGGCGGCCGTGGTGGACAAGACGATGGAGCTCGCCTACAACTGCACAGGTGGCGGAGCATTCCCCGCAGAAGTCAAGGCTACGATCACGGCGCCGGACTCCGTCGCTCCCAATGGCGCCGCACAGGTGAAGTGGAAGTTCCTGCCGCTGACACTGAGTAAGGGGCTGGCCGGCACGCTCAAGATCGACGGAAGTCTCACGGTTGCTGGAGGCCCGACGACTCCGCTGAGTGCGACCCTGTCGCAAACCGTCACCTCCGCAGGCACCAGCTACACGCCTCCTGAAATATCCGGCACCTTGACGGCGCCTGCCACCACGGGCACGCTGACGCTTACGCCAATTGCCGCGGTGCCGAGCCTGACCTTCGTCTACACGCCCACCGGAGGTACAGGCGAGACGACGACGTGCACTTACAAGGGCACAACGCCGACGAACATCGTCATCGACGTCAAGCAGGGCGGTGGCACAGGTACCACTGGCGAGGTCATCAAGTACAAGTGCGGTCCTGGGGGCAACACCACCGTGGGCGACGATGTCGACATCCAGGTCACCCTCACGATGCCGACCGGTGCAAAGGCCAACCAGGATGCGCCCATTGTGTGGAAGAGCGTCATCCAATCCACCGGCGACCCGCTGACCGTGCCCGCCGGAGGTATCCCCCCACTGAGCAAGCTCTTCGCCACCGTTAAGACGAGTGGTGCGGGAACTCCTGCTTCTGCGACCGGGGAAACGACCTTCACCGCCCCAGCCGCGGGCTCCCCTATCACTAACCTCGGCGACGTCACCATCAAGGTGAAGCCCACGACCGCGGGTACCGTTACGGTGACGCCGAGCGACCTGGCCATCGGTACTTTGTCCAGCTCCCCGGCCCTCAAGTGCAGCATCGCCACCACCGGCAGCCCCAAGTCCTACACGTTCACCGTCGCCGCCGCGACGGCTTCCCCGACGCCCACGCCCACCCCGACCCCGACGCCGACCCCCACGCCGACGCCCACCAAGACCACGCCGCGGCCGACCAGGACCAAGACGGAGATCGTCACGGTGAGTCCCACGAGGCGGGCGTCGAAGACGCCGAAGGCGGGGGCCGACACCGGGGGTGGCGGGGACATCGGGCCTGACGGGCGGATGTTCGTGCTGGCCGGGTCGCTGCTGATCATCGCTGCCGGTGCCGGCGGGCTGGTCATGCGCCGGCGCGGCGTCTCGCGGAGCTGATGCGGCGTGGCGCCTCAGTATCCCTACGGCGGCGGGTCACCCGGTGATCGCGGTGGCCGGGCGCTGCGGGCCGTGCTCGTCCTGGCGGCAGTCGCCGGGGTGGTGACCGTGGTGGCGGGGCTGCTGATCGTGCTCAGTTCGCCCGAGGAGTACGGGCTGGCCTCGCAGCGCGACACGCTCGCGCTGGACGCGCAGCCCGACGGGCGGGCTACGGGACAGCCGGAGCAGGCGATGTTCCAGGCGGCTCCCACGGCGCCGCCGCCGTTGCCGCAGATCCATCCGGCGCCGCCGATGCTGCCTTCCACCCCGGTGCGCGTCGTGATCAAGAAGCTGGGCGTGGACGCGCCGATCAGGTCGGTCGGTCTGGCCAAGGACGGCACGATCCAGGTGCCGCCGCCGAACCACCCCAACCTGGCCGGCTGGTACCGCCACATGTCCACCCCGGGCGAGGCCGGTCCGGCGGTGCTGCTGGGGCACAAGGACACGAGGACGCGCAGCGCCGTCTTCACCCGCCTGCACGAGCTTCGCAACGGTGACCAGATCGAGGTGAAGCGCCAGGACGGGACGACGGCGGTGTTCACCGTCGGCGGCGTGGAGCAGGCCAGCAAGAAGACCTTCCCCACCCAGCGCGTCTACGGGCAGCAGAGCAACGCCCAGCTTCACCTCATCACGTGCGGCGGCACGTACGACCGCACGATCGGCCACTACACCGATAACATCATCGTCTACGCGACGATGACGGGCTCCTATCGAAGCTGATCTCGGAGGCGTGCAATGGGCTGGATGGCGAAGCGGAGACTGCGTACTGGCCCGACGGCGGCGTTGCCCGCCAAGCCGAGCCAGGCCGATCTGCTGCGGATCGTACGGCTGGCCGACCCCGGCGCCCGCGCCGACGGCGACGAGATCGTCGCCGTGGACGTGCGGGTGCACGCGCCGGTCGAGGCCGGGGCTGATCTGGTCGGCGGTGAGATGGAGGAGGTCTGGGCGGTCCGGGTGGCGGCCGAGGGGCCGCTGCCGTTCGACTTCTTCGACCGTTACCTCGCCGAGGGCATCGCCTTCCGGCTGGGCGGGCTGGCTGTGTGCCGGGGCGAGGTGAGCGATCCGGCCGACGACGAGGGCGGCGGCCCGGCGGTGATCCTGCCGGTACGGCCGGCGGCGGACGAGCTGCTGCCCCTGCTGGAGAGCGAGGGTGAGGTGGAGCCGGAGGAGGAGGGTTTCGCCTACGCCGTCGAGGGGCTGCGGGTGCTGGTCGTGCCGCAGAAGGGCCGGCCGCCGGCCGCTGAGGAGCTGCTGCCGTTCGCGACGGAGTTGACGGCGGTCGAGTTGCGCGGTGCCGACCGCGAACGGCTGGACGCGCTGGCGCTGCGCCTGGCCGAGGGCCTGAACGGGCTGGTGGTGGACCGGTGGCGGTTCCGGGTGGACGCCGCGGAGGACGTGCTCCCGCCGGCCTGACAAAACGGGTAGTCTCCTCAGTAACCGAATAATGCTCGGTTTCAGGAGGCACCGTGGCAGAGGCGTACATCGTCGGGGCGGTCCGCACCCCGGTCGGCAAGAAGAAGGGCGGCCTGTCCGCCGTTCACCCCACTGATCTGGCCGCCCACACCCTCAAGGAGCTGATCGACCGCACCGGCGTCGACCCCGCGGCGGTGGAGGACGTCATCATGGGCTGCGTCATGCAGTTCGGCCCGCAGAGCATGGACATCGCGCGCAACGCGTGGCTGTCGGCGGGCCTGCCGGAGACGACCGCGGGCGTCACGATCGACCGGCAGTGCGGCTCGTCGCAGCAGTCCATCCACTTCGCGGCGCAGGGTGTCCTGTCCGGCACGCAGGACCTCGTCGTGGCGGCCGGCGTGGAGTCGATGAGCATCGTGCCCATGGGCTCGTCGATCACCGCCGCGCTGGAGAAGGGCATGCCGTTCCCGTTCGGCGACAGGTGGGTCGAACGGTACGGCAAGCAGGAGATCTCCCAGTTCCGCGGCGCGGAGCTGATGTGCGAGAAGTGGGGTTTCACCCGCGACGAGCTGGAACGTTACGCCTTCGAGTCGCACCAGCGGGCGGCCAAGGCCATCGCGAACGGCTACTTCAAGGACCAGATCACGCCCGTGAACGGCGTCGAGGACGACGAGGGCCCGCGCCCCGACACGACGCTGGAGAAGATGGCCGGGCTGAAGACGCTCAAGGAGGACGGCCAGATCACCGCGGCCACGTCCTCGCAGATCTCCGACGGCTCGGGCGCCGTGCTGATCGCCTCCGAGCGGGCCGTGCGCGAGCACGGCCTGACCCCGCGTGCCCGCATCCACCAGCTTGCCCTCATGGGCGACGACCCGGTGTACATGCTGACGGCGCCGATCCCGGCCACCCGCAGGGCCCTGGAGCGGTCGGGCCTGTCGATGGACGACATCGACGTGACCGAGATCAACGAGGCGTTCGCCCCGGTGCCGATGGCGTGGCTCAAGGAGCTGGGCGCCGACCCGGCCCGGGTCAACCCCAACGGCGGAGCCATCGCCCTCGGCCACCCGCTGGGCGCCACCGGCGCGATCCTCATGACGAAGCTGCTGCACGAGCTGGAGCGCACCGGCGGCCGTTACGGCCTGCAGACGATGTGCGAGGGCGGCGGCCAGGCCAACGTCACCATCATCGAACGGCTCTGACCTCGCCGCGTCACGGCGCCCCGCCCCGCTCCGCATGGAGAGGGGTGGGGCGCCGCGCGTCGTGCGGGGGCCCATGGCGTACGGGGCCGCGCGCCGCACTCACCACCATCCTTGGCAGTGGTCTAGCGCCCCTTGGGCGGGATGCGCCGGGGCGGGGCGATCGGCCGCTGTGGCAGCTTGGGCATCTGCCGCGGGGCCGGCTTCGCCGGGCGTCCGGGCATCCCGGGGGCGTTCTTCTTGGATCCGTTGGATACGCGTACTCGCATGAGAGAGCTCCTTTACGTAACTCGCGACGCGGCCACGGGCCGGTCGGCAAGCTCAGCTGCCGCGTCTGGGTGGAAGCGGGCGGGCGTGGTCACCGCCCCGCGGTCGGGCTGACGAGAGGCCGGGCTGAACGGTCAGCCCCGGCGCATCACAGGTAAAGGCGCATGTCCACGACAGTACGGATCACCCGGAGTCGGCGCAACCGATTATTCGGTCCCCCTTCCGGCTAGGCCTCCGGGGCCGGAAGGCGGACCGGGGCGGTGTTGTGGACCTGCTGGAAGATGACCGACGTGCGGAAGCCGGCGATCTCGCGGCGCTTGCTCAGCCGGTCCAGCAGGAAGGCGTGCAGGTGGTCGAGATCCTGCACCGCGACGTGCAGCAGGAAGTCGTCGCCGCCCGCCAGCACGAACACGCTGAGCACCTCGGGCAGCTCCGCCGCCGACTGCTTGAACGCGTCGATGACCGCGCGGCTGAGCGGGCGGACCTGCACGGAGACGAGGGCCTGGACGCTCCTGTTCAGCGCCGCCGGGTCGATGTCGGCGTGGTAGCCGCGGATCACCCCGCGCCGGGTGAGTGCGCGGACGCGCTCCAGGCAGGTCGAGGGCGCGACGCCGAGCGTGCGGGCCAACTCGCGGTTGGACTGCCGCGCATCCGTTTGGAGGAGCCGGACGATCGCCGAATCAAGTTCATCCATGACGGGATTATCTCCGTGTCTCTGGACGAACGTTCGGCAGAGCCGCCTTTCAGGCGTACGGATGGCTAGTTTCGGGCGGTATGACGGAATACAAGCTTGGTGCGGCCCAGGGCACCGCGTTGCTGCTCGGCGCGGTGCTCGGGCCCGGGATGCTCGTGCTGCCGCAGCTCGCGGCGGCCGCGGCGGGGCCGGCCTCGGTGCTGGCGTGGGCGGCTCTGCTGGTGCTCAGCGTGCCGGTGGCGATGACGTTCGCGGCGCTCGGCGTACGCCATCCCGGTGGCGGGGGAGTGGCGGGCTTCACCGGGCTGGCGTTCGGGCGGCGCGCGTCCGCGGTGGTCGGCTGGTGGTTCTACGGGTCGGTGCCCGTGGGTGTCGTGGCGGGGGCGCTCGTCGGAGGCCGGTACGTCGAGGCGGCCCTCGGGGTGGACGACGCCCTGGCGGCGGCGGTCCTGCTGGCAGCGGCGTTCGCGGCGAACGCCGCCGGGCTGCGCACCTCGGGACGGCTGCAGGCAGGTCTGGTCATCCTGCTGGTGGCGCTCCTGTCCGTCGCCGTGGCCACCGCCGCGCCGCACGCCGACGCCGCCGGTTTCGCCCCGTTCGCCCCGTACGGCGTGGCGGGTGTGGCGAGCGCGGCCGGCGTGCTGCTGTTCGCCTTCGTCGGCTGGGAGGCGGCCAGCCACCTGTCGGCCGAGTTCGCGACCGGCCGGCGGGGGCTGCTGCGGGCCACGGGCGTGACGCTGGCCGTGATCAGCGTGCTGTACCTCGGGGTGGCCGTCACCACGGTCGGCGTGCTCGGCGAGCGGGCGGGGGTGACGCCCGTGCCGCTCACCGCGCTGCTGGAGACGGGCTTCGGCGCCGCCGCGCGGCCGGTCACTGGCGTGGTGGCGGTGCTGCTGACCTTCGGCGCGATCAACGCCTACATCGCGGGCGCCGCCCGTCTCGGCGCCGCGCTGGCCCGTGACGGGGCGCTGCCGGCCGGGTTCGCGCGGGGCGGCGCGCCCGGTGAGACGCCGCTGCGCAGCCTGGGGCTGGTCGCCGTGCTGAGTGTGACCGTGCTGGGAGCGGCGGTCGCCGCTCCGGCGCTCGGGCACGCCGTGGACCTCGACGCGCTGATGCGGGTCACCTCGGCGGCCCTGGCCGCCGTCACGGTCGCGGGTACGGCGGCGGCGGCCCGCCTGCTGCCGCGGGGCCGGTGGCGGGCGACGGCGCTGGCGGCGAGCGTGATGTCCTGCGTCGCGCTGGCCGCCTGCGGCGTCTACCTGGTCGTGCCCGCCGTCCTGGCCCTGGTGGCGCTGGCGGTGACCCGTGCGAACGCCCGGCGGCCGCTGCCCCGGCGGTCGACGCGCTGATCGACGCGCTGATCGCCCGGTCGCGTTCTCCGGGTCGCGTTCTCCGGGTCGCGTTCTCTGGGTGAGGCCGGGCGATCGCCGGGTACACAGGGGGCGCCGGGGGGCGTAACGTCGGCGGGAGGATGCCATGAGCGAGTACGCCAAGGCGAGAGAGCTCGGCGAGCAGGCGCGGGAGAAGGAGTGGACGCGGCCGAGCTTCGCACGACAGCTGTTCCTGGGAGACTTCCGGCTGGAGCTGGTGCATCCGGCGCCCGCGCCCGGCGAGGAGGCGGCCCGGCGGGGCGAGGAGTTCGTCCGGGCGGTGCGCAGGTTCCTCGACGCGCACGTCGATCCGGCGGAGATCGAGCGGACCGCGCGGGTGCCCGACGAGGTGGTCAAGGGCCTGGCGGAGCTGGGCGCGTTCGGGATCACGATCGGTTCGGAGTACGGCGGGCTCGGCCTGCCCTACCTGTACTACTGCCGCACCCTCATCCTGGTCGGCTCCTACTGCCCGGCCCTGGCCACGCTGCTGTCGGCGC
The DNA here is from genome assembly GCF_043204415.1 of Nonomuraea sp. NPDC047897. Classification (NCBI taxonomy): domain Bacteria; kingdom Bacillati; phylum Actinomycetota; class Actinomycetes; order Streptosporangiales; family Streptosporangiaceae; genus Nonomuraea; species Nonomuraea sp. NPDC047897. Next base: position 84,059 of record NZ_JBIDCC010000022.1, read on the forward strand.
ACCAGTCGATCGGGGTGCCGCAGCCGCTGAAGCTGTTCGGCACCGAGGAGCAGAAGCGGGAGTTCCTGCCCCGGTGCGCCCGGGGGGAGATCTCGGCGTTCCTGCTGACCGAGCCCGACGTGGGCTCCGACCCGGCCCGGCTGGCCACCACCGCCGTGCGCGACGGCGACGACTACGTGCTCGACGGTGTCAAGCTGTGGACCACCAACGGGGTGGTGGCCGACCTGCTCGTCGTCATGGCGCGGACCGGGAAGAAGATCAGCGCCTTCGTCGTGGAGGCCGACAGCCCCGGCATCACGGTCAGGCGGCGCAACCAGTTCATGGGCCTGCGCGGCATCGAGAACGGCGTCACCGAGTTCGCCGGGGTGCGGGTCCCGGCGCGCAATCTGATCGGCCGCGAGGGCGAGGGCCTGAAAATCGCCCTGACCACGCTGAACACCGGCCGGCTCGCGCTGCCCGCCACGTGCGCCGGCAACGCCAAGTGGGCGGTGCGGATCGCCCGCGAGTGGGGCAACGCCCGCGTGCAGTGGGGCCACCGGATCGGCGACCACGAGGCGGTGGCCACCAAGATCGCCTTCATCGCGGCCACGGCCTACGCCCTGGAGGCCGTGTGCGACCTGACCAGCCGGATGGCCGACGACCGGCGCAACGACATCAGGATCGAGGCGGCGCTGGCCAAGCTGTACGCCTCGGAGCTCGGCTACCAGGTGCTCGACGAGCTGGTCCAGATCAGGGGCGGCCGGGGCTTCGAGACGGCCGAGTCGCTGGCCGCGCGGGGCGAGCGGGGCGTGCCGGCCGAGCAGATGCTGCGCGACGCGCGGATCAACCGCATCTTCGAGGGCTCCTCCGAGATCATGCGGCTGCTCATCACCCGTGAGGCGGTGGACGCCCACCTGTCGGCCGCCGGCGAGCTGATCGACCCGGACGCCTCCCGGCAGGAGCGGGCCAGGGCGCTGCGGCGGGCGGGCGCCTTCTACGCCCGCTGGCTGCCGACGCTGGTGGCGGGCCCCGGCAACCTGCCCACCTCCTACGCCGAGTTCGGCCCGCTGGCCGGCCACCTCCGTCACGTCGAGCGGGTCGCCCGCAAGCTGGCCCGGTCCACCTTCTACGGGATGTCCCGCTGGCAGGGGCGGCTGGAGCGCCGGCAGGCGTTCCTCGGCCGGATCGTAGACATCGGGGCTGAACTGTTCGCGATGACGGCCGTCTGCGTCAGGGCGCGGGAGGACGCGGCGGACCTCGGATGCCGGCCGTACGAGCTGGCCGACACGTTCTGCCGGCAGGCCGGGGGGCGGATCGACGCGCTGTTCGCCCGGCTGTGGGACAACAGCGACACGCAGGACGCGCGGCTGGCCCGCTACGTGCTCGACGGCCGCTACACCTTCGTCGAGGAGGGCGTCCTCGACCCGTCCATCGACGGCCCGTGGGTGGCCACGCCGGAGGGAGGCGGGAGCGTCCGCCGCACCATTCACTGACTGTGGTCTAGACCGCAAAGCCGGCCAGATGGGCAGAGGTGTTGCAGAAAAGAGATCGGCCGGTATAGACCGCCCGCTGAACAGGGGCTTACTCTGACGCAAACGCGCTGAGCCCCCGCTCGCGCGTCCCCAGGTCCCTGTGGGCGGCGACTGGTACGGACCAGAGGGCCCGTCCGACGAGAAGGCGGTACGAGACGGTGAACATCAAGCTTGTGGGCGGCGCCGCGGCGGGCATGGCGGCCATGCTGGTCCTGTCCAGTTGCGGCTCGGGCGATTCCGGCTCCTCCGGTGACCAGAACGCCGCCGGCGGAGGCCAGGTCACGCTGAAGATGGTCGCCGCCGACTACGGCGACGGCCCCGGCAAGCCCAACTCCGGCGAGACCTTCTGGAAGGGCGTCGTGGACGAGTTCCAGGCGGCCAACCCGAACATCAAGGTCGAGGTCCAGGTCATCAACTGGAACGACATCGACAAGCAGGTCGCCACCATGGTGCAGAACGGGCAGGTGCCCGACATCCTGCAGACCGGCGACTACTCCGGCTTCGTCCAGGACGGGCTGCTGCACAAGGTCGACGAGATCCTCTCGCCGAACGTCTCCGCCGACATGCTGGAGAAGTTCGCCGAGTTCGGCAAGGTCGACGGCGCCGCCTACGGCATCCCGTTCGTCTCCTCCGCCCGCGCGCTCTTCTACAACAAGGAGCTGTTCACCAAGGCCGGCGTCGCCGAGCCGCCCAAGACCTGGGACGAGCTCAAGGCGGCCGCCGAGAAGCTGAAGAAGGCCGGCGTCAGCCAGCCCTTCGGCCTGCCGCTCGGCCAGGAGGAGGCGCAGGCCGAGTCGTTCCTGTGGATGCTCGGCAACGGCGGCGGCTACAAGGACGCCTCCGGCAAGTGGGCCATCGACTCGCCGCAGAACGTCGAGACCTTCACCTACGTCAAGGGCCTGGTGGACGCCGGCCTCACCACCCCCAACCCCGGCACCAAGGACCGCAAGACGGTCTGGGAGGACTTCGGCGCCGGCAAGGTCGGCATGGTCAACGGCGGCCCCATGTCCATCCCGATCTTCGACGCGGCCGGGCTGAAGGACAAGTACGGCGTCGCCCCGATCCCGGGCAAGGCCGGCCCGCTCGACACCACGCTCGGCGTCATGGACTGGATCATGGCGTTCAACAAGAACGGCCGCGCCGCCGAGATCAAGAAGTTCCTCGACTTCTTCTACACCGGCAACGCCGCACAGAAGATCAGCGACACCTACAAGCTGCTGCCCGTCACCAAGAGCGGCATCGAGAAGCTGTCGGGCGACGAGAAGCTCAAGCCGTTCCTCGACGGCCTGCCCAACGCCAGCTTCTACCCGTTCCAGGACCCCAAGTGGGCCGTGGTGAACCCGTCGATCAAGCAGACCATCGGCGGAGCCGTCAAGGAGGACCCGGCGCAGGTCCTCGGCGAGCTGCAGAAGACCGCCGAGAACAGCTGACCCCGCACGGGTCCGTACGGCCGGCGCCCCGGCGACGCCCGGGCGCCGGCCGTACCGTGATGGAAGGTTCCGCATGAGAAGGTTGCGCGCTCTCGAACCGCTCGCCTGGACCGGGCCGGCGGTCGTGCTGATCGCGGTCGTCGTGCTCTGGCCGGTCGTCGAGATGATCCGATCCTCGTTCCTCAAGATCAGCCGATGGGGCGTGGTCCAGGGGACCAACGGGACGGCCAACTACGAGAAGCTGTTCGACGAGAAGGACTTCGCGGACATCATGCTCCGCAGCGTCGTCTGGGTCGTGGCGGTCGTCGCCCTCACCGTGCTCATCTCGCTGGCCCTCGCCCAGTTGTTCAACCAGCACTTCCCGGGCCGCCGCTACGCCCGCTGGGCGCTGATCGCGCCGTGGGCCGCGTCGGTGCTGATGACGGCGATCATCTTCAAGTGGATGCTCGACCCCGAGGTCGGCGTGATCAACCAGATCCGGCTGAAGCTCGGGCTCATCGACGCGCTCGGCGGCGCCTCGGCCGACCAGCTCGGCGACGCCGCGACGGCCATGCCGTGGCTGGTGTTCGTCGCGGTGTTCGTGTCGGTGCCGTTCACCACGTACGCGCTGCTCGCCGGGCTCGCCACCATCCCGTCGGACGTCTACGAGGCGGCCAGGATGGACGGCGCGTCGCGGCTGCGCACGTACTGGTCGATCACGCTGCCGCTGCTGCGCCCCGCGCTCACCGTCGCCGCGCTGATCAACGTGATGAACGTCTTCAACAGCTTCCCGATCATCTGGGCGATGACGCACGGTCAGCCCGGCTACTCCACGGCCACCTCGACGATCTTCATGTTCATCCTCAAGAACCGCGACATCGGCGAGTCCGCCGCCATGTCCGTGGTCAACTTCGCCATGGTGCTGGTGCTGACCGCGGTCTTCCTCAAGGTCTCCCGCTGGAACAAGGAGGTGGCGTGATGGCCGTCACGACCGCGCGCCCGACCACCTCGTCCCGCCACCACACCCGGCCGGGGCCGTCCGCGACCCGGCGGCTGCCCCGGCTCAAGACGGTCGTCGTCGCGGGGGCCGCCTACCTGATCGCGTTCGTCTTCCTCTTCCCCTACCTGGTGATGCTGCTGACCTCGCTGCGTCCCCAGGACACGCTGCGCGAGGCCACGTTTCTCCCGTCGCAGTGGGAGTGGTCCAACCTCGCCAACTTCTGGACCAGCGGCCTGGCCGGCAACCTCATGGTGACGCTGAAGGTGGCGGCCGGCTCCACGATCCTGGTGCTCCTGGTGGCGCTCCCGGCGGCCTACTACTCGGCGCGGCACGAGTTCAAGGGGCGCACGGCGTTCCTGATCCTCGTGCTGATCACCCAGATGTTCCAGCCGACGGCCATGCTGGTGGGCATCTACCGGGAGTTCTACCAGTTCGGGCTGGTCGACTCGATCTGGTCGCTGATCCTCGTCAACGGCGGGTTCAACCTGGCGTTCGCGGTGTGGATCCTCAACGCGTACTTCTCGTCGATCCCGCGCGAGCTGGAGGAGGCCGCGTTCATCGACGGCAACGGCCGCTTCGGCGCGCTGTTCCGCGTCACGCTGCCGCTGGCCATGCCCGGCGTCATCACGGCGCTGATCTTCACGTTCATCGCGGCGTGGAACGAGTTCGTGGTGGCGCTCACCCTCACCACCACACCGGCCAACCAGCCGCTCACCGTGGCGCTCAACGCCTTCATCGGGCAGTACCAGGTGGACTGGCAGAACCTGTTCGCCGGCTCGGTGATCGCCACCATCCCGGTGATCATCCTGTTCGCGCTCATCGAGCGGAAGGTGGTCGGCGGCCTCACCGCCGGCTCCATCAAGTAGCGCCCTCGGCGCGCCGGCCGGCCCCGCCGGGGCCGGCCACCGGCGTCTCCAGGTCCCGGTAGCCGGGCAGCGCAATGGTGCTGCTGACCTTCCTGCCCTCCTTGATCATCAGGTTCATGATCGGGCGCCGGCTCAACAGGCCGTTGCGCAGGCGCAGGCCGAGCGCCGTGCCGGGGGCGAGGAACATGCCGGTGCGGTCGCCGCCCTTCTGGCAGCCCTCCGCGTAGCCGCGCGTCAGCCGCTCGTACCGGGCGAAGGCGGCGCGGTGGTCGCCGCCCGCCCGGGCCAGCTCGCCGGCCAGCACGTACGCGGCCACCACGGCCGTCCCGGTGCCCATGCCGCCGATCGTCGCGCCGCAGGCGGCGTCTCCGACCAGGCCGATCCGGCCCGTGGACCAGGCCGGCACGTCGGCCCGGCTGATCGAGTCGAAGTACAGGTCGGGGGCGCTCCGCAGGGTGGCGAGCAGGCGCGGCACCTCCCAGCCGAGGCCCTCGAACGCCTCGATGATCAGCGCCTTGTGCTGCTCGGTGTCGTGGCGGTCGTAGTCGAGCCTGGGCGCGGCGAAGACGAAGAACGCCCCCGCCCGCCCCTGGTCGCGGTGGTGGCCGCCCACGGAGGCGAGCCTGCCCGGCATGTTGTGGCCCACCGAACCCCGTCCCAGCCCCAGGTAGTCGGGCAGGACCCAGGTGGCCGCGTAGTAGCCGAGATGGCGCACGTACTCCTCCTCGGGCCCGAAGGCGAGCCGGCGCACGTTCGAGTGCAGCCCGTCCGCGCCGATCACCAGGTCGAATGTGCGCGGCGCGCCGTGGCGGAAGTCCACGCGGACGCCGTCGCCGGTCTCGGTCAGGCGGGTCACCGAGTCGCCGAAGACGTACTCCGCGTACGGCAGACTCCGCTCGTAAAGGATCCGCGCCAGGTCGCCGCGCGTCACCTCCACGTCGCCGCCCGCAAACTCGGCAGGCAGGCGCAGCAGCGGCCGGCCGCGCTCGTCGACGAAGCTCATGGGGCTGCCGCCCGTCTGGACGCGGCGCAGGTCGGCCAGCACGCCCATACGCTCCAGCACGCTCAGGTGGGTCTCGCCGCGGAAGTCGACGGCCTGGCCGCCCTCTCGCAGTGCGGGGGCCAGCTCGACCACCGTGGGCCGGAATCCGTACCGGCCGAGCCAGTAGGCCAGGGCGGGGCCGGCGATGCTGGCACCGGAGATGAGGACCGACTTCATGATTGCCTCCAAAAACTGTGTCCCTTGGACGCTGTTTATGCTGTGTACCATAGACACAGTTTTCGGGGATGGCAAGGCCGGGAAGAGGGGAGCGGTGCCGTGAGCGCCGAGCGAAGCGAGCTGGTGCGGCTGCTCTGGGGCCCGCACCCGACCCCCACGCGGGGGCCGAAGCCCGCGCTCAGCCTCGACCGCATCGCGCGGGCCGGCATCGAGATCGCCGACGCCGACGGCCTGGCCGGGCTGTCCATGCAGCGGGTCGCCGGCCTGCTCGGCTACACGAAGATGTCGCTCTACCGCTACGTGCCCGGCAAGGCGGAGCTGGTCGCGCTGATGGTGGAGACAGCCATCGGCGACCCGCCGCCCAAGGCGGGCGCGGCCGGGGATGGCTGGCGGGAACGACTGACCGCCTGGACACGCGCGATGGCCGTGCTCTTCCAGCGGCACCCATGGCTGCTCGACGCCATGGTCGGCCCCCGCGTCCTCGGCCCCCGCGAGCTCGCCTGGACCGAACAGGCCATCGCCGCCCTGGACGACACCGGCCTAGCCGGCGCCGAGCGGCTGGACGCGGTCGTGCTGCTGTCCGGGCACGTCCGCAGCATCGCCCAGCAGGCACGCGCGGCGGAGCCGGCCCGCGGCGCTGAAGCGCAGTTCGTCGCCATCCTCGGCGACCTGCTGCGCGAACACGGCGACCGCTACCCGGCCCTGACCGGCGCCCTGGCCCACCAGGCCGGCCAGGATCGGGCCCTCGACTTCGGCCTGCACCGGATCCTGGACGGCCTCGACGTTCTCATCACCCGGCGGCGGTCTGGATGACAACACCTCTGAGAGCCATATGACTCATGACCAAGCTGACGTAACGGCCGCGCCGTACCTTCGCCGCCTGGCCGGGAGAGCGGCGCAAGGCGCTCTTCCTCGGTGCGGCCAAGTGGGGCGAGGTGATGGGCCTGCGCCATCTGGAGCGGCTGCGCAGGGCAGTGGAGTGCCGACCCCACCGACGCGGCAGAGCGCCTAGCGCGGCACCCGGGCGACGCAGAACACCGTCTGGCCGAACGGCGGGCGGACGAACCGCTCGATCAGGCGGGTCGCCGGCACCACCGTGCGGTCGTAGATCTTGACCAGGCGCGGGTCCGGGTAGCCCACCCCGCCCCGGCGCACCGCCGCCCACCACGCGATGCCGCCCAGGAAGTTGATCGGCTTCAGCACGTCGACGTCGAGCCCGGCCTTGGCGACCGTGGCGCGCAGCGTCTTGGGCGTGTAGCGCTGGACGTGGCCCACCTTGCGGTCGAAGTCTCCGTAGAGCTGCATGTAGCCCGGCACCCAGATGATGATCCGCCCACCGGGCAGCGTGACGCGCGCCAGCGAGCGCAGCGCCTCGGCGTCCTCCTCGATGTGCTCCAGCACGTTCATCATCACGACGGTGTCGACCTTGTCCTTCAGCGGGATGTCGGTCGGCAGCCCGAACTGCAGCACGTCGATCTCGTCGCGCCCCTCGAACCTCTTCCTGAGCTGCTCGACGCAGTAAGGGTCGAAGTCGCTCACCACGAGCCGGTCGAGCCTCGGCAGGAACTGCTCGGCGAAGTGGCCCAGCCCCGAGCCGATCTCCAGCATGGAACGCCCGACGTGCGGGGCGACCATGTCGAACTCGTACTGCCGGTAGTTCTTGGCCTCGTCGCCACCCAGGTGGTTCTCCAAGGCCTCGTCACCGGCGGCCGGTTGCACTACACGGTCATACCCAGAAGACATAGTCCCGTTCCTTATGGGGGCTCACGCGGATTGGCTGCGAGTCTAGTGCCCGCCCGACGCCGAAGGTCACGTGACGAACCAAAGGGTCTTCCCCCGTCCCGCGGCAACCTCCAGAATTGACCCGATCATGGACGACGACGAGGCCATCACCCGAGCGCTCGCCGGCGACCTGTCGGCCTACGAGGCCCTCGTCGCCCGCTACAGCGCGCTCGCCCACCGCACCGCCGCCCTGCTCGGGGCCGGCGACGAGGCGGAGGACGTGGTGCAGGAGGCGTTCGTCAAGGCGTACCGGCACCTGACCGGCTTCCGCCGCGACTCGCCGTTCCGGCCATGGCTGCTGCGCATCGTCGCCAACGAGACGCACAACCTCACCCGCTCGCGCGGACGCCGCTCCGAACTGGTCGCCCGCCTGGGCGCCGAGGCCGAGACGGCGCCTGAGACGGCGGCCGCCGACGACCCGGCGGGCGCCGCCGTGGCCACCGACCGCCGCGCCCGCTTGCTGCGCGCCGTACGCGCCCTGCCCGAACGGGAACGCCAGGCGGTCGTCTGCAGGTACTTTCTACAGCTCACCGAGGCCGAGACCGCCCAGGTGCTCGACCTGCCGCTGGGCACCGTCAAGTCCCGCACCCACCGCGGCCTGGCCCGGCTCAGAGAGGAGGTGGGCGATGAGCTCGCGTGAGCCGTCCGACGAGCTGGAAGCCGAGCTGCTGGCCCTCGGCTCCTCCCTCGACGTCCCGGCCCCGCCGCCCGCCGACGTGGCCGCCGCCGTCCGGGCCCGCCTCGAAGCCGCCCCGAGCAGCCACGCCGGACGATCCGGGAGGCTGAGGAGGCCCGGCCGGCGCAGGTGGCGGGTCGTCGCTGCTGTCGTGCTGGCCGTCGTCGCCGTCACCGCCGCCACTCCGCAGGGCCGGGCGGCCGTCGCCCACCTGCTCAGGTACGCCGGCGTCGAGCTGCGCCTCGGCCAGGCCCCGGCACCCGTCCGCACCCCCGCCACGCTGCCGGGCGAGCGCGTCGTCGCCCCGGAGGACCTGGAGTCGCTGGTCGCCTTCCCGGTCAGGAGGCCCGCCGCCCTCGGCGCCCCCCGGACCGTCCTCGTCGCCGACGGCGGCCGGGTGGTGTCCATGCTCTGGCCCGACGGCACCCGCCTCGACCAGTTCGACGGCGCCCCCGAGCCGTACTTCTTCAAACAGCTCGACGTCTCCCCCGAGCCCGTGCGGCTCGGGACCGCCACGGCCTGGTGGCTCGGCGGCGAGCACCCCATCGGCTACATCAGGCGCGCCGACGGCACCTCCGTGCCGCTGCGCCAGGCGGCGCCCACCCTGCTGTGGCAGCACGGCGACGTCGGCCACCGCCTGGAGGGCGCCGGCGGCAAGGAGCGCGCCGCCGAGATCGCCGCGTCACTTCGCTGACAGCCAGTCGTCGATGCCCTTCATCAGCTCCTTGCGCACCGACTCGGGCGCGGCCGACGCCCGCACCGACTGCCGCGCCAGCTCGGCGATCTCCGCGTCGCGAAAGCCGTACACGTCGCGGGCCAGCTCGTACTGCCGCAGCAGCCGCGAGCCGAACAGCAGCGGGTCGTCGGCCCCCAACGCGATCGGCACCCCCGCGTCGAACAGCCGCCGCACCGGCACGTCGGCGGCCCGCTCGACCACCCCCAGCCCCACGTTGGAGCTGGGACACACCTCGCAGCAGATCTGCCGGTCGGCCAGCCGCTCCATCAGCCGCGCGTCCTCCGCCGCCCGCACCCCGTGCCCCACCCGGTCGGCGCCCAGGTCGTCGACGCACTGCGCCACACTGCGCGGCCCCAGCAGCTCGCCCCCGTGCGGCACCGCGAGCAGCCCGGCCCGCTTGGCGATCCGGAACGCCCGCTCGAAATCGCGCGCCTGCGCCCGCCGCTCGTCGTTGGACAGCCCGAACCCCACCACGCCCCGGTCGGCGTACTGCGCCGCAAGCCGGGCCAGCGTGTTGGCGTCGAGCGGATGGCGGGTCCGGTTGGCCGCCACCACCAGCGCGATCCCCACGCCCGCGTGCCTGGACGCCGCGCCCACCGCGTCGAGCACCAGCTCCAGCGTCGCGGTCAGCCCACCGAAGCGCTGCGCGTAGCCCGAGGGGTCCACCTGGATCTCCAGCCAGCGCGACCCCGCCGCCGCCTCGTCCTCGGCGGTCTCCCGCAGCAGCCGGTAGACGTGCTCCGGCCGGGTCAGCACCGACCGCGCGATGTCGTACAGCCGCTGGAACCTGAACCAGCCCCGCTCGTCGGTGGCGTGCAACTGCGGCGGCCAGTCCTGCTCCAGCGCGTCGGGCAGGTGCAGATGCTGCTCCCTGGCCAGCTCGATCAGCGTCGAATGCCGCATCGAGCCGGTGAAGTGCAGATGGAGATGGGCCTTGGGAAGCGTGTCCAGCGGGCGGAGCATCTCCACATCCTGCCACTCAACCCGACGGGGAACTCCGGCTGAACGGGTCCGGGTTGCCGCGGAGCGTGGACTGCTGTAGGAGACAGGCAAGGTTTCCCGGCCTATCCCTACCGAATCATGGGGGCGGAATGCGGCGCATGGCACCGGCGGTCCTCACGCTGGCCCTCGCCGCGTGCGGTTCCGGGCCGGCCGGCGTCGACGCGGGCGGGCCCACGGGGGCGCCCGTGGCCGGCCCGTCGCCCGCTCCCGCACCGGCGGGCCCGGCGCTGAGCTGCGGCACGGTGCCGGTGACGATCACGTATGTGCCGGGCGGGCTCTCACGGGGGCCCCGGTTCGGCAGGATCAAGTCGCTGACCCGGCCGCTGGAGGTGCACGGCCTGTCGTGGCGCGGCGCAGGCGAGGAGCTGCGGGTCGGCGTGGTGTGCGGGGTCCGCTCGGCGGAGCGGTTCGCCACGCTGGTCACCCGGTCGTCGCTCCTCGCCCACCTGGGCAAACCGGCGTTGCACTGGCGCACCAGGGGCGACGTGCGCAACTTCATGTGGCTCGAACGGCCCGGCACGGCCGTCTACGTCGCCGTGACCCCCGGCCTCGCCCGCGAGCTGGCCGAGATCGCCGAAGGGGTGACGTCGTAGTGACGGCCCGCACCGGCCGTCCGGGCCGTCCGGGCCGTCAGCGGGCCTCGGTCAGCAGCTTGGCCATCCTGCTGACGCCCTCCGCCAGGTCCTCGTCGCCCAGCGCGTACGACAGGCGGAAGTAGCCGGGCGTGCCGAACGCCTCGCCGGGGACGACCGCGACCTCGGCCTCCTCCAGGATCAGCTCGGCCAGCTCCGCCGAGGAGGCCGGCCGCCTGCCTCGCAGTTCCTTGCCGATCAGCGCCTTGACCGAGGGATACGCGTAGAACGCCCCCTTCGGTTCCGGGCACAACACGCCCGGGATCTCGTTCAGCGTCCGCACCATCGTCCGGCGCCGCCGGTCGAACGCCGCCCGCATCTCCGCCACCGCCGACAGGTCGCCGGAAACGGCGGCCAGCGCGGCCATCTGGGACACGTTCGCCACGTTGGAGGTGGCGTGCGACTGCAGGTTGGCGGCTGCCTTGACCACGTCGGCCGGGCCGATCAGCCAGCCCACCCGCCAGCCCGTCATCGCGTACGTCTTGGCCACCCCGTTGAGCACGACGACCCGGTCGCCCAGCTCGGGGACGGCCGTCGCGATGCTGGTGAACTCGGCCCCGCCGTACACGAGGTGCTCGTAGATCTCGTCGGTGACCACCCACAGCCCGTGCTCCGCCGCCCAGCGGCCGATCTCCACGGTCTGCTCGCGCGTGTGCACGGCGCCCGTCGGGTTGGACGGCGAGACGAACAGCAGCACCTTCGTGCGCTCCGTGCGCGCCGCCTCCAGTTGCTCCACGGTCGCGAGGTAGCCGGTCGTCTCGTCGGTGACCACGTCCACCTGCACGCCGCCCGCCAGCTTGACCGCCTCCGGGTAGGTCGTCCAGTAGGGCGCCACCACCAGCACCTCGTCACCCGGGTCGAGCAGCGCGGCGAACGCCTCGTAGACGGCCTGCTTGCCGCCGTTGGTCACCAGCACGCGCGACGGTTCGACCCGGTAGCCGGAGTCGCGCAGCGTCTTGGCCGCGATCGCCTCCTTCAGCTCGGGCAGGCCGCCGGCGGGGGTGTACTTGTGGAACCGTGGCTCGCGCGCCGCCGCCACCGCCGCCTCGACGATGTAATCGGGCGTCGGGAAGTCCGGCTCGCCGGCGCCGAAGCCGATGACCGGGCGGCCCGCCGCCTTCATCGCCTTCGCCCTGGCGTCCACGGCGAGCGTGGCGGACTCGGATATCGCGGAGATCCGCGCGGAGATGCGAGGTCGGTCAGACATGTGCCCATGCTCCCACGGCACGCCTGACCTGGGCGATCAGATCGGGTTCGACGTGAGGGGCAAGCACCGATACACTTTCGCCTGGTCGTACCGCCGCATGTCGCCGTGCGGTTCGGTCCAGGCAGTGAGTCGATCAGGGTAGTGTGGTTGACGACATAGGGCACTGGCGCAATTGGTAGCGCACCGGTCTCCAAAACCGGCGGTTGGGGGTTCGAGTCCCTCGTGCCCTGCGAGTGCGGTCCGCGCAATAATGGCGTGTAAGCGCGCCGCAAACTGCGTTGGATACGACAGATTCAGGTGAGGACTGTGGCGATCGACACGCGCGGCGAGACCGCAGGCAAGCCCAGTGGCGAGAAGAAGTCACGCACGTCGCCTGCCCTTTTCTACCGGCAGGTCGTCAACGAGCTCCGCAAGGTCATCTGGCCGACACGCAAGGACCTCGTCACCTACACCACGGTCGTTCTGATATTCGTTCTGATCATGGTTGGCATCGTGTACGGCCTCGACGCCGCGTTCGGCTGGGTCGTCCTGCGCGTCTTCGGCTGAGCCTGACCACCAGTCGTCGCCGCCACCGGCCGACGGAGTCGCCATTCGATTCGACGAAATTCGACGGAAGAGGAAAGTCACCGTGTCCGAGTCTTCAGTGCCGGCCGAGGAGCCCCGCGACCAGTGGGGTGACGAGCCGGAAGAGGCCGTCGAGGCCGCTGAGGAGACCGTCGACGCCGAGGTCGCGGAGAGCGACGAGGCGACCGGCGAGGCTCCCGCCGCCGACGAAGACGGTGACATCCTCCCCGACGTCGATCCCGTCGAGGAGTTCAAGCGCGGTCTGCGCGGCCTGCCCGGCGAGTGGTACGTGATCCACTCCTACGCGGGCTACGAGAACCGCGTCAAGTCCAACATCGAGAGCCGCAACGTGTCGCTCAACATGGAGGACTACATCTACCAGGTCGAGGTGCCGACGCACACCGTCCAGGAGTTCAAAAGCGGCAAGAAGGTCCCGGTCAAGGAGCGCGTGCTGCCCGGCTACGTGCTGGTGCGCATGGAGCTGACCGACGAGTCCTGGGCCGCCGTCCGCAACACGCCCGGCGTGACCGGCTTCGTGGGCCTGTCCAACAAGCCCAGCCCGCTGAGCCTCGACGAGGTCGCCAAGCTGCTCGCTCCCGAGCCGTCCGAGGAGACCAAGAAGGCCACCACCAAGGCCAGCTCCGGTCCCGCGGTCGAGTTCGAGATCGGCGAGTCGGTCACGGTCATGGACGGCCCGTTCGCCACTCTTCCCGCCTCGGTCAGCGAGATCAGTCCCGAGTCGCAGAAGCTCAAGGTGCTCGTCTCCATCTTCGGTCGCGAGACCCCGGTCGAGCTGTCGTTCAACCAGGTCTCGAAGATCTAAGACGATCACATACACTTAGACGTTCGGCCGGCCGCCCCTCGCGAAGGGCGGCCTTCCGACATGTCCGGCCGCACCCGCGCCCGGACCGCATCACGATCAGGACCCGGAGAAGGACAGATGCCTCCGAAGAAGAAGATCGCGGCGCTCGTCAAGGTCCAGCTCCCCGCTGGCCAGGCCACGCCCGCACCGCCGGTCGGTACCGCCCTCGGTCCGCACGGCGTCAACATCATGGACTTCGTCAAGCAGTACAACGCTGCGACGGAGGCTCAGCGGGGCAACATCATCCCCGTCGAGATCACCATTTTCGAGGACCGCAGCTTCACCTTCGTCACGAAGACGCCCCCGGCGCCCGAGCTGATCAAGAAGGCTCTGGGCCTCGACAAGGGCAGCGCGGTCCCGCACAAGGACAAGGTCGGCAAGCTCAGCCGCGAGCAGCTGCGCAGCATCGCCGAGACCAAGATGCCCGACCTCAACGCCAACAACGTCGAGGCCGCCGAGAAGATCATCGCCGGCACCGCCCGGTCGATGGGCATCACCATCGCCGACTGACCCTTTTCACCACCCGTGGGAGGGCCCAGCGCTGGCCCGCGGACCACAAGGAGACACCATGAAGCGCAGCAAGGCGCACAAGGACGCCGCGGCGAAGATCGACCGCGACAAGCTCTACTCGCCGGCCGAGGCCGCGAAGCTCGCCAAGGGCACCTCGACCACCAAGTTCGACGCCACCGTCGAGGTGGCGCTGCGGCTGGGCGTCGACCCTCGCAAGGCCGACCAGATCGTGCGCGGCACGGTCAACCTCCCGCACGGCACCGGTAAGACCGCCCGGGTCCTGGTCTTCGCGACCGGTGACCGTGCCGAGGCGGCCCGCGAGGCGGGCGCCGACATCGTCGGCGCCGACGAGCTGATCGACGAGATCGCCAAGGGCAACCGGCTCAACGAGTTCGACGCCGTCGTCGCCACCCCGGACCTCATGGGCAAGGTCGGCCGCCTCGGCCGCGTCCTCGGCCCCCGCGGTCTGATGCCCAACCCCAAGACCGGCACGGTGACGCCCGACGTGGCCAAGGCCGTGACCGAGATCAAGGGCGGCAAGATCGAGTTCCGTACGGACCGGCAGGCCAACCTGCACTTCGTCATCGGCAAGACGTCGTTCGACGAGCGCAGGCTGGTCGAGAACTACGCCGCCGCCCTCGACGAGGTGCTGCGGCTCAAGCCGTCGGCCGCCAAGGGCCGCTACGTCAAGAAGGTCACCTTCTCGACCACCATGGGCCCCGGCGTCCCCGTCGACCCCAATGCGACCCGCGGCCTCACCGCCGAGCTCGACGCGTAGTCCCACCCGCATCACCGAAGGCCTCCGCCTGCACCAGGCGGGGGCCTTCGCGCATCCCGGCCAGGGGGGTACGGGTCTTGACATACCAGTTGGTTATATTAATGATTGGTTATGTGTCAGAGGGGAGTGCGGGTTGAGCGGGCAGAATCTCGACGCCACCTTCGCGGCGCTCGCTGATCCGACCCGCCGGGCCATCCTGGGACGGCTCAGAGCGGGCGAGGCCACGGTGACGGAGCTGGCGGAGCCGTTCGCCATGACCCAGCCGGCGATCTCGAAACATCTGAAGGTTCTCGAACGCGCCGGGCTCATCTCCCGGGGCCGGGACGGGCAGCGGCGGCCGTGCCGGTTGCGGGCCGACGCGCTCAAGGACGCCACCGACTGGCTGGAGGGCTATCGGAGCCTGTGGGAGGACCGTTTCCGGAGCCTCGACGGCCTGCTGGACGAGCTGAAGGAGAGGAACGGCCATGACGAGTGAGCCGGCTGATCGCTACCGGCGCCGGGCGGAGGCGTTCGAACGCAAGGTCGTGTCCGTCCGTCCGGACCAGTGGTCGCTTCCCTCGCCCTGCGAGAAGTGGACCGCCCGGGACGTGGTGCGACACATCGTCGACATGCACGAGGCGATGCTGCGGCCCCTGGGACGTGCCCTGGGCCCCGCGCCGTCGGTGGACGACGACCCTGTGGCGGCCTTCCGCGCCGCCCGCGCGGACATGGAGGCGGTCCTGGACGACCCCTCGCTCGCCGCCAGGCCGTGTGACACCCCGGCCGGCCGCGTGCCGGCGGAGCGGCACATCGACGAGGTTCTCAGCGAGGACCTCCTGCTGCACGGCTGGGACCTCGCCCGGGCGACGTCCCAGGACGACACGATGGATCCGGCGGACGTCGAACGCTCCTGGGCCGCGGTGACGGCGCTGCCCGGAGATCTGGTGGAGAAGTTCCGCACGCCGGGCGCGTTCGGGCCCGGGGTGGAGGTCTTCGGCCCGGCGGTGCGCGTCGAGGACGACGCCCGCCTGCAGGACAAGCTGCTGGCCTTCATCGGCCGGGATCCGCGGTGGCGCCCGTGAGCGAGCCGGTGACCGTGGCGACCCCGTCGGAGCGCGCGATCGTCATGACGAGGTCGTTCCAGGCGCCACGCCGCCTGGTCTTCGCCGCGTGGACCAGGCCGGAACTGGTCGCGCGGTGGTACGGCGCGCGGGGCTGGACGATCGTGGAGGCGCGGATCGACCTGCGGGTGGGGGGTGCCTGGCGGTTCGTCTGGGCCGGCCCCGGAAGGGCCACCATGGCCTGCGGCGGCACGTACCGTGAGATCTCCGAGCCGTCCCGGCTGTGCTACACCGAATCGTTCGACGAGCACTGGTATCCCGGCGAAGCCCTGGTCGGCCACGACTTCGCCGAGCTGGACGGCGTGACCACGCTCACCACCACCCACACGTTCGCGTCCAGGCGGGCGCGCGATCTGGTCATCGCCTCCCCGATGGCGCGCGGGGTGTCGGAGGGGTTCGAGCGGCTTGACGAGGTGCTGAGGGCGGTGCGGGCCGAACGGCGCCCAGCCGTCCCGTGACGGGGTCCGGGATGACCCTGGGTTTTCCCGGAGATCTTCGGGGAAAACCGGCAGTCCCGATAACCGACACGTAGGGTCGAATCATGCTGAAGCGCAGAATCAGTCTCGCCACCGCCGCGGCCGGCGCGGCCATGCTCGCGGTCGCGGTCGCCGGTTGTGGATCGAACGCGCAGCCCATCCAGGTCAACCTGGCCGCCTCGGAGGTGCTCGCGCAGGCTGCGCAGAAGACGGCGCAGGCCACCAGCTACACCGTCGACGCCGTCGTCGACGTGACACACCCCCAGGAGGGCGGCGGCAAGGTGCAGGGGCGGATGCTCTACCAGAGCAAGCCGCAACTGGCCGTCGACCTCACCCTCGACACCGTGGACCTGGGCCGGCGGAGCGTTCCCGGCGGAGTGCGGGCCGTGCTGCAGGGCGACACCCTGTACGTCAAGGTGGACGCGCTCAAGGAGATGCTGGGCGCGGAGAAGCCCTGGGTCAAGGCCTCGCTCACCGACGCCGACACCTCCGGCCAGGCCAAGCAGTACCTCGACCAGATCCAGCGGTTCGATCTGGCGAACGTCACCAAGATGATCACGACCTCCAAGGACGTGAAGTCGGTCGGCACGGAGACCGTCAACGGCGAGGACACCACCCACCACAGCGGCACGTTCCCCGTGGACGTGGCCGTGCAGCAGCTCCCCGCCGACAAGCAGGAGCAGGCGCGCAAGGGCCTGGCGGAGCTGAAGGACGTGAAGTTCGACCTGTGGACCGCGGCCGACGGGCTGCCCCGCAAGCTGGCGCTGAACGGCGCCAAGGACGGCGCGACCCTCAACGCCACGCTGTTCTTCAAGGACTTCGACAAGCCGGTCGACATCGAGGCCCCGCCCGCCGACCAGGTGGGCGAGCTGCCCAAGCGAACCACCGACTGAGAGCGATTTGGAAACTCGGCGGCCAGGCCGTACTCTGGTCGTTGCCGAAGACCGCCGGTCGTCGTCAGGTGCCTCAAGACCTGACGACCGAAGGATCCGCTACGTGCGGACGGCCTGCGCAGGTGTGATGCGAGTTTCCCCACATGGTTGATCTGTGTGCGTGAGCCCCGTGCGCCCCTGCGCCGGGGCTGTTCTCATGTTCTGGGCCTTCCCGGCGGCACATCTGGAAGGAGGCCCATGGCGAGGGCGGATAAGGCGACAGCGGTTGCCGAGCTCAAGAGCGAGTTCGAAGGCAGTGCCGCCGCCGTTCTGACCGAGTACCGCGGTCTCACCGTTGCCCAGCTCAAGGAGCTGCGCGTCGCTCTCGGTGAGAATGCGAAGTTCGCCGTGGCGAAGAACACCCTGACCAAGATCGCCGCCACTGAGGCCGGCGTGACGGGTCTGGACGACCTGCTGCTCGGCCCGACCGCCGTCGCCTTCGTCAAGGGCGACGTCGTCGAGGCGGCCAAGGGTCTGCGTGACTTCGCCAAGGCCAATCCCCTTCTGGTGATCAAGGGCGGCGTTCTCGAGGGCAAGACCCTCGGCGCCACCGAGATCACCAAGCTCGCCGACCTCGAGTCCCGCGAGGTCCTCCTCGCGAAGCTTGCTGGCGCGATCAAGGCGAAGCAGAGCGCTGCTGCCGCGATGTTCGCCGCGCTGCCCACCAACATGGCTCAGCTGGCCGACGCCCTTCGCGCCAAGCGCGAAGAGGCGGGCGAGTAGCTCGGGGATTGCCGCACACCCCGCGGTCCCGTTCCTAATTTTCGCAAGTCCCATACGGAGGAAATCATCATGGCGAAGCTCAGCACCGACGAGCTCCTCGACGCGTTCAAGGAGATGACCCTCCTTGAGCTCTCCGAGTTCGTGAAGCAGTTCGAGGAGGTCTTCGACGTCAAGGCCGCCGCCCCCGTCGCGGTCGCCGCCGCTGCCCCGGCCGCCGCCGGTGGTGGCGAGGCCGCCGCCGCCGAGGAGCAGGACGAGTTCGAGGTCATCCTCGAGGCCGCCGGCGACAAGAAGATCCAGGTCATCAAGGAGATCCGCGCCCTCACGTCCCTGGGCCTCAAGGAGGCCAAGGACCTGGTGGACGGCGCTCCCAGCCCCGTCTTCGACGGCAAGGTCAACAAGGAGCAGGCGGAGAAGGCCAAGGCTGCCCTCGAGGGCGCCGGCGCCAGCGTCACCGTCAAGTAACACCCTTTCCGGGGCGCCGCACCGGCGCCTCGTCGAGGTCTTCGCCAGAAGGGGCGGCCACACCCAGGTGCCGGGTGTGCCGCCCCTTCTGCGTGCCCGGGCCGCGACGGGCCCTTCCGGGGTGCCCGGGCCGCGACGGGCCCTTCCGGGGTGCCCGGGCCGCGACGAGCGCGGCGACAGTCGATGGCCAGTACCCGGGCGAGCCGTCCGATCCATGCCGTCTCGTACCACCTCAGCCGAATCCCCGCTGTGACGGCGAAGCACCGGGTTATGATCCGGCGAACCGCAGAGGGGAGCGAGGTGAGCGGACGTGACGAATCTCTCCGCATGGACGGCCCGCGCCGCTGTCCCCCCGCGGGCCGCGCGCATCGCGGTGGCCGTCCTGTCGGTCCTGCTCGCGCTGCTGGCCGGCGCGGTCCTGTGGCTCGGCGCGCAGACGCGTGAGGCGCGGGCCAGGGCGGACGACCGTGAGGCGGCGCTCGACGCCGCCCGTGCCCACGCGGCCGGCCTCGTGTCGTTGCACCACGAGACGGTGGACGCCGACGTGCGGCGGATCCTCGCCACGTCGACGGGCGAGGCGCGCAAGGAGTACGAGTCCGGGCTCGACCGGCTCCGGGCCAGGACCGTGACCGGCAAGGTCGTCCGGAACGGCGTGCTGCGCGCCGCCGGGCTGGTCTCCCTGTCGGGCGGCACGGCGAAGGCGCTGGTCGTGGCCGATGTGGACATCCGGCGGGAAGGCTCGAAGACGCCGCCGCGGGACGAGCTCTACCGGTGGTCGATGGAGCTGACCAAGGTCGGCGGCACCTGGCTGGTGTCGAAGGCGGTGCAGGTGGTGTGAGGACCGTCCTCGTCGCGGTGCTCACGCTCGCCGTGCTGGCCATGGGCGCGGTGGCCGGGGTGTCGTGGTCGGACCTGCGGGCGCTGCGCGACGCCGAGGCCACGGGCGCGGAGGCCATGGCCGCCGCCCGGTCGATCGCGCCGGCCCTGCTGTCGTACGACCACCGTACGGTCGAGCGGGACCTGGCCCGGGCGGCGGGGCACACGACAGGGGCGCTGGCGGGCCACTACCGCCGGCTCGGCGAGACCCTGGCCCCCAGGGCGAGGGCGCAGAAGACCGTCCAGACCACGGTCGTGACCGCGGCGGCCGTCGAGCGGGCGGAGTCCGGCCGGGCGGAGATTCTGCTGTTCGTGAACGTGGGCACGGTAAAGGAGATTCCCGGCGAGACCGAGCCCCAGCGACAGATCGTCCAGAACCGGGCCAGACTGGTCATGGTCCGCGAGGGCTCCCGGTGGCTGGCGGCCGATCTCTCGTCGCTCATCGGCGCAGCGTGATCGCCGGGCGCGGCGTACCGTTCAATTGTTACCAAAAAACAGGTTTGGCGAAGCCGACGGCGCGGGTACCACTCCCACGACCACACCGGTCGCCGGCATGGGTTCGGTCTTCGGTGTGACGGAGCGTTAACCGCCCCCGTTCGCGGGTATCGTCCTTGGGCCTGGCGGTAGGCGCCCGATCACACAGGGGAGAAAACCCAGCGTCCGGGCCTCTAGTCGGCGGAAAGTCCGGCTTGTGGGCTTGACGTTTCCGCTCGGACGGGCGATGCTGCGACCAACGTGGAGCATGCAGCGAAGGTGAAGTGGACAGGCGTGTGCCGTTCGGCTACACTGCCCCTTTGCGCTGCCCTTTGACGACCCGCTCCGCTTGCTCACGTTGCGAGGTTGTCTGGCGTGCGTGTAGTCAGTCCGCCGCGAGCCCTCGGAAGGACATCTGTTGGCAGCCTCGCGCAACGCCTCCGCCGTACCCGCCGGTCCCCGTCGCGTCTCTTTTTCGCGTATCCAGGAGCCCCTCGAAGTTCCTGACCTTCTCGCCCTGCAGACCGAGTCCTTCGACTGGCTGCTCGGCAACGAGAAGTGGAAGGCCCGGGTCGAGGC
>NZ_JBIDCC010000023.1:0-23219 GCF_043204415.1 Nonomuraea sp. NPDC047897
CTACGAGCGCCGCGCCGACCACTTCGCGTCCTTCGTCGCCATCGCCGCAGCGCTCATTTGCTACCGCCGACTCGCCAAATGAGACGACGTCTAAGACCGGCCGCGGAGGGCACGCCGCCGCACGCAGGGACCAGGCCCGGCACGAACGCACGACGCGACCGCCGGCGGCCGGCCGGCCGGCGAGAACGGAAGGTCATGCTGCACCCCCATCTCGAAACGATCAGGACGAGGCTCCGCCCGGCGGGCGAGGAGGACGTCCCCCGGCTCTACGACGTGCTCGCGCGGCTCGGGCTGCACAGCCTGCCGACGCCCTCGGCCTTCGCGGAGCAGCACCGCCAGGGGGCCGAGGCGCAGTTCGCGATCCACACGCGGCCGTCCGACGACGTCATCGGCTTCAGCTCGCTGCAGCACCTCAACCGGGCCGGGCACATTCAGATCGGCATCTTCACCGATCCCGCCGTGAGCAAGCTCGGCGCGGGCGCCGAGGCGATGATGCTGACCGTCAACTACGCCTTCGCGACCTGGGAGCACGTCCGCAAGGTGTACTTCTCGACGACGGAGGCGAGTCTGCGCGATCTCGGCCGCGGCATGAGCCTCGTGCCGCGCGAGGCGGTCCTTCCCGAACACCTGTTCTTCCAGGGGAGACTATGGGACGTGCACTTCTACGCGATCACCCGGGAGAGCTGGGCGGAGTCGGGCGCGCGGATCGTCGACCGGATGGTGCGCGGCTTGGAGCGCCGTGACGGGCAGCGCGCGTAGCCGTCGCGACGGGCCCGCGCCGGAGGCGCGCCCATGAGCCGGCGTCCCCTCCGGATCGGGGTGCTGGGCTGCGCCGACATCGTCTGGCGCAGGGCGCTGCCCGCCATGGGGCGCGTCGACGAGGTCGAGGTCGTCGCCGTGGCCAGCCGCCAGCGTGCCAAGGCCGACCGGTTCGCGGCGCGTTTCGGCGGCGCGTCGGTGGAGGGGTACGCCCGGCTGCTCGAACGCGACGACGTCGACGCGGTCTACGTCGCCCTCCCCACAGGCCTGCACCACCGGTGGACCCTGCGCGCGCTGGAGGTCGGCAAGCACGTTCTGGTGGAGAAGTCGTTCGCCACGAGCCTCGCCGAGGCCGAGGAGATGCTGTCGACCGCGCGAAGGAACGGCCTGTGGGTGACGGAGAACTTCGCCTTCGTCCACCACCACCAGCACGGCGAGGTACGCAAGCTGATCGCCGATGGCGCCGTCGGCGAGCCGCACCTGTTCACCGGCGAGTTCGGCATCCCGCCGCGCGGCCCCGGCGACATCCGCTACCGCGCCGACCTCGGCGGCGGGGCCCTGCTGGACGTGGGCGCCTACCCGGTGCGCGCGGCGCAGCTCTTCCTCGGCCCCGGCGTGTCCGTGCTCGGCGCGACCCTGCTCATGGACGACGATCGGGGCATCGACCTCGGTGGTTCCGCCCTGCTCTGCTCGGACGCGGGCGTCGCGGCCCAGCTCACGTTCAGCTTCCAGTCGTCGTACCGGTCGGCCTACTCCGTCTGGGGCGGCTCCGGCCGGATCACGCTCGAACGGGCCTTCTCCGTGCCGTCCACCCTGCGCACGGTCGTGCGGCTGGAGCGGGAGAGCGGCGTGGAGCAGTTCGAGCTCCCGCCCGACGACCAGTTCGCCAACGCCATCCGGGCCTTCGCCAGGGAGGTGCGGGACGGCGCCGACCCGGCGGGCCACAGGGAGGTGCTGCTCCGGCAGGCAGGCCTTCTGGAGGAGATCCGCGAGCGGGCCCACCGGTTCCCGGTCGTCCCGACGGGCTGACCCGCGAGCGCGGCGGGCCCGCCGCCCCGGACAAGGCGCCGGCCCGTTTCGGATTCGCCCCCCGGAAAAAGGCCGGCCGGCGAGCGAACGGCGGCGCCCGCCATTTCATCGCCCGCGCACGGGTAATTCGCTGGTCGGCGGTGACGTGATCTCAACGAATTGCCAGCAGGTAGTTGTGCTCGAAATGGGTGAGATCACCTCGGTGGACCACCGATCCTTGCCATTGAGCAGCGGCTCCGCGAGACTATGGATCTCGCGGGTGAGCCGCCGGACGCATTCAATTTCCCGGGGCGCCCGGCGTTTCGAATTCCATCGGCATTTCGGGATCATCCGGGGTCTTCGATTATCGGGCGGTGAGCGCGTTGGCCTCTGTCGTTGTCACGGGCGGTTATGGATTCGTGGGGAGCCATCTGGTCGAACGGCTGAGGGACCAGGGCGACGACGTGACCGTGGTCGACAACGACCACCCCTCACCCGACCACGACCTGAGCGGCGTGCGCCGCGTCGACGGCGACATCCGCTCGCCGGCGGACCTCGCCCGGGTGATCACCGAGGACGTGGACGTCGTCTACCACCTCGCGGCGGTGGTCGGCGTCGACCGCTACCTGCGGCGGCCGCTCGACGTGGTCGACACCAACCTGATCGGCACCAGGCACGTCCTGGAGGCCGCCGACCGGGCCGGGGTCAAGGTGGTCTTCGCCAGCACGAGCGAGATCTTCGGCAGGAACCCCGCCGTCCCGTGGGCGGAGGACGCCGACCGGGTGCTCGGCAGCACCTCGACCGACCGGTGGAGCTACTCCTCCAGCAAGGCGCTGGCCGAACACCTGATCTTCGCCTTCATCCGGCAGCGCGGCCTGCGTGCCACGATCGTGCGCTACTTCAACCTGTACGGCCCCCGCCAGCGGCCCGCCTTCCTCATCAGCCGCAGCCTGCACCGGGTGCTGCGCGGCCTGCCTCCTGTGGTGTACGACGACGGGGAGCAGACGCGCAGCTTCACCTTCGTCGACGACGCGGTCTCGGCCACGCTGGCCATCGGCGACAGTCCCAAGTCCGACGGCGAGTGCTTCAACGTCGGCAGTTCGGACGAGATCTCCATCCGCAGCGCCGTGGAGGCGCTGGTCGAGCTGACGGGCTCGGAGCTGGAGATCGCCTCGCTCGACACGCGACGCCGCTACGGGGACACCTACCAGGATCTGAGCCGCCGCATCCCGGACACCGCCAAGGTGCGCAACCTGGTCGGCTGGCAGAGCACGACCGGCCTGCGTGACGGCCTGCGCCGGACGGTCGCATGGGCGCGGGCCAACCCGTGGTGGCTGGAGCGGGGCGAGAGCGCCCCGGAGCCCGCCGGAGCCGCCGCGGCGAGCGGACCGACCTGGACCAACCCAGATCCGAGGAGTGAGTGATGCCAGACACCTCCCAGTGCCGAGTCTGCTCCGGGACTGTCGAGCAGTTCTTCGACTTCGGGCGCCAGCCGCTGGCCGACGCCTTCGTGACCCCGGGCCGGACCGGGGAGGAGTTCTTCTACCGGATGGCCGTGGGTGCCTGCCGGACGTGCACGATGGTGCAGCTCATGGAGGAGGTGCCACGCCAGCACATGTTCCACGAGGACTACCCGTACGTCTCCTCCGGCTCCACCGTGATGCGGGCGCACTTCGAGAAGACCGCCGAACGCCTGCTGGACACCGAGCTGACCGGGCCTGACCCGTTCATCGTCGAGTTCGGCTGCAACGACGGGATCATGCTGAAGACGCTGGCCGACCGGGGCATCCGCCACCTCGGGGTGGAGCCGTCGGGTGGGGTGGCCGACATGGCCGCCGCCAAGGGCATCCGGGTGCGGAAGACGTTCTTCGAGGAGTCCGTCGCGCGAGACATCGTGGCGGCCGACGGCCACGCCGACGTCATCTACGCGGCCAACACCTTCTCCCACATCGCCTACGTCGACGACATCTTCCGCGGCGTCCGGGAGCTTCTCGCGCCGACCGGGGTGTTCGTCTTCGAGGACCCGTACTTCCTGGAGATCGTCCAGCGGACGTCGTTCGACCAGATCTACGACGAGCACTTCTACTTCTTCGCGGTCCGCTCCGTGCAGGAGATGGCGGCCAGGCACGGGCTCGAACTGGTGGATGTGGAACGCCTGCAGGTGCACGGCGGCGAGGTGCGCTACACCCTGGCGCACCCGGGGGCCCGCACGCCCTCTCCCGCGGTCGCCGAGCTGCTGGCCGAGGAGGAGGCTCGGGAGCTGACGCACCCGGACACGCTGCGCGGCTTCGGGGAGAGCGTCGAGGGCACGCGCGAGCGGCTGCTCGCCCTGCTGCGGCGGATTCGCGACGAGGGTGGCCGGGTCGTCGGCTACGGCGCCACCGCCAAGAGCTCGACGGTCATCAACTACTGCGGCATCGGGCCGGACCTGGTCTCGTTCATCTGCGACACGACCCCCGCCAAGCAGGGCAGGCTCACGCCCGGCTTGCACATCCCGGTGCGTGAGCCAAAGGCGTTCGCCGACCCCTACCCGGACTACGCGCTGCTGTTCGCGTGGAACCACGCCGACGAGATCATGGCCAAGGAGCGGGAGTTCCGCCAGGCGGGCGGCCGGTGGATCCTCTACGTGCCCGAGGTGCGCGTCGTCTGAGCGGCCGGGCCGCGCAGGCGTCCGGTGAGGTCTTCGAGGAGGGGCACCACCTGGTTGGGAGTGGGCATCGACTCCATCTCCCGGCGCAGCCGCCGTGCCCCTTCGCCGAACGACGGCTCGCGCAGCAGCCGCAGGACCAGCTCGCGCACCCGCTCGCCGGCCGCCTCACCCGGGTCGAGGGTCAGCCCCGCCCCGGCCTCGGCGAGGCGGGCGGCCAGCAGCGGCTCGTCGAACATGTGGTGCGGGACGACGAGTTGGGGGACCCCGGAGAGCAGCGCCGTGCACACCGTGCCGGCGCCGCCATGGTTGATCATGGCGACGCAGGTCGGCAGCAGCGCGTGCAGCGGCGTGTAGCCCACCAGCCGGACGTTGTCCGGCACCCGGTCCAGCCGGGCCCGCTGGTCGGGTGGCAGGGTCGCGACCACCTCGACGTCCAGCCCGGCCAGCCCGTCGAGCAGGTCGGGCACCGACACCGCGTACGTGCCCAGCCGGTCGGTCGCGGAGGTCCCCAGGCTCACGCAGACGCGGGGGCGCTCCGGCGGGGTGCGCAGCCAAGCCGGCACGACGGCCCGCCCGTTGTAGGCGACGTACCGCATCGGCACGTGGTGCAGGTCCAGGGCCAGCCGGAGCGGACGGGGCAGGTAGTCGACGGTGAACTGGCCGCGGGTCAGGTCCTCGGAGAAGGCGGCGCCGTACCGCGACGCGCGCGCCCCCAGCCATCGCGCCAGCACGTCGTCGCGCTCGCCGTCGGGCAGCGCCGCCATCACGCGCAGGTAGTGCGCCCGCATCCGGGCGGTGAGGTCCAGCGCGAACGGCAGGCGGGCGTGGGCGGCGCCGCACGCTGCCGCCGCGATCGGGGCCGCGTACGTGAGCGGCTCCCAGATGACGAGGTCCGGCTCCCAGTCCTGGCAGAAGCGCACCAAATCGTCGATCATCGACTCGTTGACGACCTTCCACCACAGGGGCAGCAGCACGTCGCGGTAGCCCCGCTGCAGGTGCGGCCAGGTCAGCACCTCGGGACGGTCCTCCATCAGGTCGAAGCCCGGCGCCTGGTCCGGACCGATGCGCCGGGTCCACGTCAGCACGTGGGACAGCAGGTGGTCCGAGCCCACCGGCACCGCGGTCAGCCCGGTGTCGGCGATGACGTCCGCCAGCGCGGGCTGGCTGGCGACGCACACCTCGTGCCCGGCGGTCCGCAACGCCCAGCCGAGCGGCGCCATGCCGATGAAGTGGGTCTTCTCGGCCCAGGTGGCGATCAGGACGCGCATGCGGGACCCCCCGTCACGCGCCGCGGGACTCCAGCGCCCGCCGGCTCAGGTAGTCGACGGCGTCCCCGTAGGTGTACGGGTGCATGAACGCGCCGGCCCGCACGTCGCGATGGAGCCGGGCCAGCGGATGCGCGGCCGAGTAGGACGCGCCCCCGACCAGCGTCAGGCAGTCGGCCACGATGGCGGGCGCCAGGTGGTTGACCATGAGCTTGGCCCACTGGAACGGCGCCATCATGCGGTGTCCGCGCTCGTCCATGTCGCCCCCGACGTCCTGCCCGGCCGCCTCGATGTCGGCCAGGGCGGCGGCCACCGTGGAGCGCACGGCGTACAGCCGGGCGTCGATCTCCGCGACCAGCGTCGCGGGGCCGCCGGCCGGGGGAGCGGGCCGGCGGGCGAGGGTGGTGACGGCGATGTCTCGGGCGGCCTGGGCGATGCCGGTGTAGATGCCGAGCATGTTGATCGAGCTGACGGTCTGGCCGGCCAGGGCCGCGGGCGGCTGGTCGTCGAGGTGGCCGCGCAGGAAGACGTCCTCGGCCGGGACACGGCACCGGTCGAAGACCACGTCCACGCTGCCGGACGCGCGCATGCCCAGGCCGTCCCAGTTGTCGAGAACGGTCAGGCCCGGCTCGTCGCGCGCGACCACGGGTGTGGCCAGGCGAGCCCGCCCGTCCTCGCCCGCGTACCGAGCGAAGATCATGAAGTGGGTGGCCACGGGGGCGAGGCTGACCAGGGTCTTGCCGCCGGACAGCACCCAACCGCCCCGTCCGTCCGGGGTGAGCGTGGTGACGACGCCGCCCCGCACGATGTCCTTCACGCCGGTGCTGATGACCGCCTCGCCCGCGCCCATGGCGCGCAACAGCCGCTCGGCGAGGGGGCGGGCGGCCGCGGAGCCGTGCCGCCAGTCGTACGTCAGCGTCAGCGCGCGGCTGAGCTGCATGTGCAGCGCCAGCGCCGTGGACGCGTCGGCCCGCGCCAGCGTCAGCAGGGCGAAGGTCACGTCGTGCAGGGAGGTCACGCCGAGGCCGCCGAGCTCCTTGGGCACCGTCGCCCCGAGCACGCCGTCCTTGCGCAGTCCCTCGAAGACGTCGGCGGGGAACGCGCCGCGCCGGTCGTGGTCGGCCGCCGCCTCCCGTATCCCGGGAAGGTGCGGGGAGAGCAGGTCGTGCAGAACTCGGCCCTCGGCGGTGATCGGTTCGTGCAGCCTGCCCATGGCCTGCTGGGTTGCGGTCCTCGGTGACATTGCGTTTCCAGCGCCCTTCCCTTGCCCACTTGAACGGCGGGCCGCCCGGCGGACATATTCTCTCCGCCGGAGAGTAGCGAATGCGCAAGGCCCGGACCAGCTCTCGCGAACGGGCTGGGAATTGTGGTGCGGCAAGGCCGTGACGGGTCAGGAATGCTTTTCTTGACTCTCTCGTCCCGCGCAACTACGCCTGGTTTGCGAGAAACCGCGAGTTTGTCCCGACGGCGGGACATACCTGGTGCGGCGCCCACCATTGACCGCACCGGCGGCCAGCCCGAACGGGCATGAGGACCACGACTCCCGAAAGCGACGTGACCATGACCATTTATGCCTGGGGTTATCTGCAGGAATACGAGCGGGAACGGGAAGACATCCTCGACGCCGTTGACAAGGTCTTCAAATCCGGCCAGCTCGTGTGGGGACCGCACGTCACCGGCTTCGAACGCGATTTCGCCGCCTATCACGGAGTCCCGCACTGCGTGGCGGTCGACAACGGCACCAACGCCCTCGTGGTGGCCCTGCGGGCGCTCGGCATCGGGCCGGGCGACGAGGTGATCACGGTGTCCAACACGGCCGCGCCGACGGTCGTGGCCATCAGCATGGTGGGCGCGACGCCGGTGTTCGTGGACATCCACCCGGACACCTACCTGATGGACGTCGGGCAGGTGGCCGCCGCCGTCACCGAGCGGACGCGCTGTCTGCTGCCCGTGCACCTGTACGGCCAGTGCGTGGACATGGCGCCGCTGGAGGAGCTGGCCGCCCGGCACGACCTGGTGATCCTGGAGGACTGCGCGCAGGCGCACGGGGCCCGCCACCACGGGCGGATCGCCGGCTCCATGGGCAGGGCCGGGGCCTTCTCCTTCTACCCCACCAAGGTGCTGGGGGCGTACGGGCACGGGGGCGGCACGATCACGTCCGATCCGGAGCTCGACGCCGAGATGCGGCGCCTGCGCTACTACGGCATGGACGAGGAGCGCTACTACGTGGTGGCGCCCAACGGCATGAACAGCCGCCTCGACGAGGTGCATGCCGAGATCCTCCGCCGCAAGCTGGGCCGGCTCGACGACTACATCGCCGCCCGCCGCACCGCCGCGGCGAACTACGCCGAGGCGCTGGCCGGCACGGACCTGGTGCTCCCGGCCCTGGCACCCGGCAACGACCATGTCTACTACCTGTACGTGGTCCGCCACCCCCGGCGAGACAAGATCATCGAGCGGATGCGGAGCTTCGACATCTCGCTCAACATCAGCTACCCGTGGCCGGTCCACACCATGACCGGGTTCGCCCACCTGGGCGTCCCCAAGGGCGCGCTGCCGGTGACCGAGACCCTGGCGGAGGAGATCTTCTCGCTCCCGATGTACCCGTCCGTTCTGGGGACGGACCAGGAAAAGGTGATCGACGCCCTGCGCGAGACCCTCGCGACGCTCTGACCCGTGGAGAGCGCGGAGATGGCGACGACGGCGACCGGCGCGGCCGGGCTGTTCGCGGTCCCGGCGGCGGGCGGCGGCCGGCCGGTCGTGTCCGACGAGCGGTTCCGGGAATGGTGGGCCGCCCTGCCTCGGCAGGACCGCTTCGAGGTGACGCCGGTCCCGTTCGGCGAGCTGACGCAGTGGCACTTCGAGCCGGGCACGGGAAACCTCGTGCACGACAGCGGGCGTTTCTTCTCCATCGAGGGGGCGCGGATCCTCGACCGTGACGAGGTCAGGACCCAGCCGATCATCAACCAGGCGGAGATCGGCATCCTCGGCATCCTGGTGAAGGAGTTCGACGGGGTCGCCCACTGCCTGATGCAGGCCAAGTTCGAGCCGGGGAACGTCAACCTGCGCCAGCTGTCACCCACGGTGCAGGCGACGCGCAGCAACTACACGCGCGTGCACCGCGGCAACACCACCCCCTACGTGGAGTACTTCCGGGAGGCCGACCGGGACCGCGTCCCCGTCGACGTGCTCCAGTCGGAGCAGGGCACCTGGTTCTGGCGCAAGCGCAACCGCAACATCGTGGTCCGGGTGGACGGCGACGTGCCGCCGCACGAGGACTTCTGCTGGCTCGCCCTTGACCAGCTCCGGCGGCTGCTCCGCGAGGACAACCTGGTCAACATGGACGCTCGCACGGTGCTGGCCTGCATGCCGATCGGCCGTCCGCCCGTGTCCGCCGCCGCGGACCCGTTCCAGGAGGCGCTGCTGCGCTCGTACGAGCACGGCTCGTGGGGGCGCGACCCGGGCGCGCTGCACACGACCCAGGAGATCGTGAGCTGGTTCACCGAGGCGAAGAGCCGGTGCGAGTGGACCAACCGGCTGGTCCCGCTGGCCGCGGTGGAGGGCTGGACGCGGACCGGCGACGAGATCGTGGACGATGCCCGCGAGGACTTCCGCATCATGGGCGTCCGGGTCAGCGCGCACAACCGGGAGGTCGCCCGTTGGGCGCAGCCCCTGCTGGCCACCCGGGCCCCCGGCCTGGCCGTCTTCCTGGCGCGGCCGATCAACGGCGTGCTGCACCTCCTCGTCCAGTGCAAGCCCGAGCCGGGCCTCCTGGACGTGGTGGAGATGGCGCCCACCGTGCAGTTGCCGCCGAACGAGAACGCGGCCGCCGAGGCCGCCGGCGAGCCGTTCGTGGCCGACGTGGTCGCGGGCACGGTCGGCCGGGTCCGGCACGACGTGCTGCTGTCGGAGGAGGGCGGCCGCTTCTACCACGCCCAGACCCGCTACAGGATCGTGGAGGTCGGCGACGACTTCCCGGTCGACGTCCCGCAGGACTTCTGCTGGATGACCGTCCGCCAACTCATGGAGCTGCTGAGGCATGGCCACTACCTCAACATCCAGGCGCGCAGCCTGCTCGCGTGCGTGCACGCCCTGTGGTGAGACGCCGCCCGCGGCGGGAGGGGCGGGGCCGTGCGCGTCGTGATCGCCACCCAGGCGGAGAAGACCCACTTCCTCGGCATGGTCCCGCTGGCGTGGGCGCTGCGCACGGCCGGGCACGAGGTGCGGGTGGCCAGCCAGCCGGAGCTGGCCGAGACGATCGCCGACAGCGGCCTGACCGCGGTGCCCGTCGGCCGCGACCACCTGTTCCCCTACCTGCTGCGATCGGTCAAGAGCCTCGGCCTGGACGACGGGTCCTCCTTCGACATGACGGTGGACCCGTCGGCGGAGGTGTCGTGGGAGTACGTGCGTGACGGGTTCCGGCGGCTGGTGCCCTGGTGGTGGAAGGTGGTCAACGAGCCGCTGGTCGGCGATCTGGTCGCGTTCTGCCGGCAGTGGCGGCCGGACCTGGTCGTGTGGGAGCCGACCACCTTCGCCGGCCCGGTCGCTGCGAGGGCCTGCGGCGCGGCCCACGCCCGCCTCCTGTGGGGCATGGATCTGTTCGCGCGGATGCGCGGGTTGTATGTGGAGTTGATGGCCGGCCGGCCGGCGGGCGAGCGGGAGGACGTGCTGGCCGAGTGGCTGGACGGGCATCTGGGCCGGTTCGGCGAGCGGTTCGCCGAGGACGTGGTGTGCGGCCAGGTCACGGTCGACTACCTGCCCGCCTCGCTGCGACTGGAGACGGCCGGGGTGGAGTACGTGCCGATGCGGTACGTGCCCTACAACGGCCGGGCCGTGGTGCCGTCCTGGCTGCGCACCCCGCCGGAGCGCCCCCGCGTCGCCCTCACCCTCGGCAGCGCCGCCCCCGAACGGGTCGCCGGGCACCTGCTGTCGGTCCAGGAACTGCTCAGGGCGCTCGCCGGTCTCGACGTGGAGGTCGTCGCCACCCTCACGGCGGACCAGCGCGCCCGGCTGACGGAAATACCGGACAACGTCAGGATCGTGGACTTCGTCCCGCTGCACGCGCTGCTCCCCACCTGCTCGGCGGTGGTGCACCACGGGGGCGCCGGGACGTACAGCACGGCCCTGCTCTACGGCGTGCCGCAGCTCGTCGTCCCGGACCTCATCCTGCCGCAGTACATGTTCGACGAGCCGCTGCTCGCCGACCGGCTCGCCCGGACCGGGGCGGGACTGCAGATCCCCGCCGCGGAGCTGAGCGGCCCGCGCGTGCGCGACGACCTCATCAGGCTGGTCGGCGACCCGGCGTTCCAGCGGTCGGCCGGCGAGCTGCGCGGCGAGATGCTGGCCATGCCGACCCCCAACGAGGTGGTCCAGCGCCTGGAGAAGCTGGCCGGATGAGCACGCCGGCCGGCCACGCGGACCGGTGTCTCGCCGGCGAGACACCGCGGGGGCCCCTCCCTGCGGCGGAGGGGACGCGATGCGCGTCGTGATCGCCGTCCAGGCCGAGTTGACCCACTTCCTGGGCATGGTCCCGCTGGGGTGGGCGCTGCGCACGGCCGGGCACGAGGTGCGCGTCGCCACCCAGCCGGAGTTGGCCGCCGCGGTCGCCGGGTCCGGGCTCACCGCCGTCCCGGTCGGCCGCGACCACCTGGGCAGGCGGCTCCTCAAGCTCGCCGAGAGCCTGGGCCAGGACGGCGATCCTGGCTTCGACCTGACCGAGGACCGCCCCGAGAGGCTGACCTGGGAGTACCTGCGCGACGGCTACCGCGAGATCGTGCCCTGGTGGCTCCGCGTGATCAACGAGCCGCTGGTCGCCGACCTCGTGGCGTTCTGCCGCGAATGGCGCCCCCATCTTGTGCTGTGGGAGCTCACGACGTTCGCCGGCGCCATCGCGGCGACCGCGTCGGGCGCGGCGCACGCCAGGTTCGTGTGGGGCCCCGACCTCTTCGCGCGGATGCGCGGCCACTACCTGAGGCTCATGAACGCCCAGCCGCCGGCCGAGCGGGAGGACCCCCTGGCCGGCTGGCTGGGCGGGCACGCCGCGCGGTTCGGCGCGGTGTTCACCGAGGACCTTGTCCTCGGTCAGGCGACCGTCGACCACCTGCCGCCCTCGTTGCGGCTGGCGGGCGGACCCCGGCCGCTCGGCGTCCGCTACATCCCCTACAACGGCCGCGCCGTGGTGCCGTCCTGGCTGCGCACCCCGCCCCGGCGGCCCCGGATCTGCCTCAGCTTCGGGCTGTCGTCGATCGGAAGGGCCGGCTACGAGGTCGCGGGGCAGGAGATCCTGGACGCCCTCGACGGGCTGGACGCCGAGTTCGTGGCGACCTTCTCCGACCGGGAGCGGGCGGCCCTGCGCCGGGTCCCCGGCAACACGACGGTGGTGGGCCACGTGCCGCTGCACGCCCTGCTGCCCACCTGCTCCGCGATGGTGAACCACGGCGGGCCCGGCACGCTGCTGACCGGGCTGGCCTACGGGGTGCCCCAGCTCGTGCTGCCGCGCCTGTTCGACGAGCCCGCCCTCGCCGCCAACCTCGCCGCGCGGGGCGCCGGCCTCGCGATCGACGGCGCCGCCGTCACCGGCGCGGCGGTCCGCGACCGCGTTGAACGCCTGCTGGCCGAGCCCGCCTACACGGCGGGCGCCGCCCGCCTGCGCGCGGAGATGCGCGCGATGCCGTCACCGAACGCGCTCGTCGCCGAACTGGAGACGCTGGCAGCCGGGCGGACACCGATCGAGGCCGGGCACGGCCGGCAAGGAGAGGCGTGATGTACGCGGAACGGCAACCGGCGGACCTGCTGGCGGCGCTGCCCGATGGCGGCGGCCTGGCCGAGGGGCCATGGCTCGTCCGGTGGGACGCGGTGGCGGGCAAGGCCGAGGACCTCGTCATGACGGCGCTGCCGCCGGTGGTGGAGCTGTCCACCTCGGGGAGCACCGGAGCCCAGCGGACCTGGGCGCGCACCCGCGAGCAACTGTGGGCGGAGGCCGGCCTGCTCGCCGGGTTGCTCGGCCCCGACCGGCCGGAGGCGGTGCTCTCCTTCGCCCCGCCACGCCACCTGTACGGGCTGCTGGTCAGCGTGCTGGTGCCCGCCAGGCTGGGGCTGCCCGTGTGGTACCGGTCCCAGTACGGCCCGATGCCGCCGGAGGACGCCGCCCGCCGGTGGGCGGTGACGGCGATCCCCTGGACGTTCTCCCTCCTGCTGCAGCGCCGCTCGTGGGTGCGGGCCGCCGAACGGGTGAGCGTCCTGCACAGCACCGCCATGCTGCCCGCGACGGCGGGGGAACTGGTCGTCTCGGCCGGCGCGGACCGGCTGACCGTCACCGAGATCTTCGGCTCGACGGAGACGGGCGGCGTGGCGACCCGCCGCTGGGCGCCGGGCAACCCGCCGTGGGAGTTGTTCCCCGACGTCACCTTCGCCGACCCGCGCGCCACGGGGGAGGCGCCGCTGACGGTCCGCGGCCCGCGGCTCGCCCGCTCCGCCGGCGGCGACCCGCTCACCACCTGGCAGCTGGACGACCACGTCGAGATCCTGGACGAGCGGCGGTTCCGCTTCGCCGGGCGCCGCAGCAGGCTCGTCAACGTCAACGGCAGGCGCCTCAACCTCGACGAGCTGGAGACCTCCGTACGCGCCGCGCTGCCCTGCGCGGACCTGGCCCTGGTGCCCGTCCGCGACCCCGTCATCGGGGAGCACTTCGATCTGCTGCTCGTGCCCGGCGAGGCCGCCCGCGCTGGTAGCTTCGACGTCCGCGCCGCGTTCGCCGAGACCGGGGTACGCCCGCGCAGGCTGCGCCTGGTGGACCGGATCGACCGGTCGGAGACGGGCAAGCTCCGCCGCCTGCGCGACGCGGACGCCCCGGACGAGACGGCGTGAGATCCGACGCGGTGGCGCGGAACCCCGCGCCGCCGGCCGCGCGTTCCGACAGTGAGACCCCACGCGACCGAAGGACTGATCAGGTGCCCCTCTTAGAGGTCACGGGACTTCGTAAGAGCTACGGCGGCCACGTGGCCGTCGACGGAGTGGACTTCCACATCGGCGAGGCAGAGACCTACGGCCTGCTCGGCCCCAACGGGGCCGGCAAGACGACCACCATCTCGATGATCGTCGGCATCCTCGACCGGGACGCGGGCGAGGTCGTCGTCGACGGGCGGCCGCTCGACGTGACGAGCGTGAAGGCCAAGGCGCTGATCGGCTACGTGCCGCAGGAGCTGGCGCTCTACCGCGACCTCACCGCCCGCGAGAACCTGCGCTTCTTCGCCCGCCTGTACGGTCTCGGCGGGCGCGAGCTGAAGGCCCGGGTCGAGGAGATCCTCGGCATCATCGGCCTGGCCGACCGCGCCGACGAGAAGGTGGAGCAGTATTCGGGCGGCATGGCCCGCCGTCTCAACATCGGCATCGGGCTGATGAACCGGCCGAAGCTGCTCATCCTCGACGAGCCCACCGTCGGGGTGGACCCGCAGAGTCGCAACTCCATCCTGGAGAGCGTCCAGCGCCTGGCGGGCGAGGGCATGGCGGTGCTCTACACCACGCACTACATGGAGGAGGCCGAGCGCCTCTGCGACCGGGTGGGCATCATCGACCAGGGCCGGATCCAGGCCGAGGGGACCCGGCGCGAGCTGGTGGGACTGGTCGGCGAGACCGACAGGGTCACCATGCAGGCCGAGGGGGACCTGGCGCGGGCCGTCGAGGACCTGCAGAAGCTGCCGGACGTCCAGCGCGCCGAGACCGGCGACTCCCAGCTCGAACTGCTCGTCCCCGACGCCAGGACGCACCTGCCGCGCATCCTGGAGACGGTCGCCGGGTCGGGCGTGGCGGTGCGCACGGTGGAGGTGCGCGAGCCCGACCTGGAGACCGTCTTCCTGCACCTGACCGGCAAGGCTCTGAGGGACTGAGGACGCGTGCGCGCAAGCATCACCATCCTGTCCAAGGACCTGCGGCAGCGGGCGCGTGACAGCACGCTGCTCGTCTTCGGCATCGTCCTGCCGCTCGGCCTGGCGTTCATGTTCAACGTCATGCTGGGGGGCGGCGAGCAGCGCCGGCTGGACGCGAAGTACGCCGTGGCCGACGGCGACCGGGGCGTGGCCGCGCAGGAGTTCGTCGGCCAGGTGCTCCGCCCGCTGGAGGCGAGCGGCGATGCCACCCTCCGGACGGCGGCCGACGCCGAGGAGGCCAGGAAGCTGGTCGAGCGGAAGACGGTGGACGCCGCCTTCGTGATCCCCGCGGGGTTCTCCGCCGCGCTGGAGCGCGGCGCGGCGACCCGGCTGGAGGTGATCGGCGGCGTCGACTCGGCCGTGTCCGTCCAGGTGGCGCGCGAGATCGCGCAGAGCTACGCCACCGAACGCCGTGCCGTCCAGCTCGCCGTGGCTGTGGCCACGGTGGGCGGGGCCGCCCCGGACCGGGAACTGGCCGAGCGGGCCGCGGCGGCGCCGGTGCCCGTGGGGGTGGCCCAGGACGACGTCGCGCGGCGCAAGCAGCTCGACACCACCACGTACTACGCCGCCGGCATGGCGATGTTCTTCCTGTTCTTCGTCACGATGATGAGCGTCACCAGCATCTTCGACGAGCGCCGCCAGGGCACCCTGGCCCGGCTGCTGGCCGCCCCGGTCTCCCGCCGGGCCGTCCTGCTCGGCAAGTCGCTCGGCGGCATCCTGGTCGGCGTGCTCAGCATGGCGATCCTCGTCGTGGTCTCCACGCTGGCCCTGGGCGCCGACTGGGGGCACCCGCTCGGGGTCGCCGCCCTCGCGGTGGCCGCCGTGCTGGCCGCGACCGGGATCACGGCCGCCGTCGCCACCTTCGCGCGCACCGCCGAGCAGGCCTCCAACCGGCTGTCCGTGATCGCCATGACGCTCGGGCTGTTCGGCGGCGCGCTGTTCCCCGTCGCCCAGCTCGAAGGGCTGTCGTCGCTGAGCATGCTGACCCCGCACCGCTGGTTCCTGGAGGGCCTCGGCGACCTCGCCGGCGGGTCCTTGTCCGTCGTCGTGCAGCCGGTCGCCGTCCTGCTGGGATTCGCCGTGGCCGGTGGCGCGCTGGCGCTGTCCCGGCTGGGAAGGATGCTCAACTCGTGAAGATCCTCGTGATCGGCCTGCTCAACCTGCGCCGGCTCTTCCGGGACCGGTCGAACATCTTCTTCGTGATCGTCGTGCCGTTCCTGATGATCTTCATGATGGGTCTGATGTTCGGCGGCGGCCAGCAGCACCGGCTCGGCCTGGTGGGCGGCGACGGCGGGCCGCTGGCCGGGCGGCTCGCGACCGCGCTCGCCGGCCGCGAGGACGTCGAGGTCGTGCCCATGACGACCGAGGACGAGATGCGCACGGCGGTGGAGCGCGGCCTGGTGCAGGGCGGAGTGGTGATCCCGGCCACGTACGACGCCGACCAGCGGGCGGGCCGCCAGGTGGAGCTCCGCTACCTGATCCGCCCCAACGACATGCGGGCGCTGGACATCGGCACCTGGGTGCGTTCGGCCGTGCCCCAGGAGGCCGCCCTGCTGCGCGCGGCCAGGTTCGGCGCGGTGGAGGGCGCCACGACCTTCGACCAGGGGCTCCAGGCGGCGCAGCGCGCGCAGGTGCCCGGCATCGAGGTGACGGTCACCACGGCCGGACGCTCGGTCTTCCCCGAGGGGTTCAGCCAGTTCGCGCTGTCCGCACCGCCCCTGCTGCTCCTCTACACCTTCCTCACCTCGCTGACGGCCGCGATCGGGCTCGTCGAGACGCGCCTGACCGGCATCTCGTCGCGCATGTACGCGACGCCGACGGGCGCCTGGTCCATCGTCGCGGGCGAGACCGTGGGCCGGCTCCTCATCGCGCTGTTCCAGGGCCTGCTGATCATGCTGGGGTCGGGGCTGCTGTTCCAGGTGCGCTGGGGGGACCCGCTGGCGGCGGCCGTCCTGCTGGCGGTCTTCTCCATGATCGGGGCGGGCGCCGCGATGGTGATGGCGTCGTTCTTCCGCACGGTCGGGGCGGCCATCTCGCTGGCGGCGATCCTCGGCATCGGGCTCGGGGCCCTGGGCGGGACGATGGTGCCCCTGGAGACGTTCGACGACACCATGCGGACCGTCGCGCACTTCACCCCGCACGCCTGGGGGTATGAGGCCTTCGTGACGCTCGTCCGGCACGGCGGCGGCATCGCCGACGTCCTGCCCCAGCTCGGTGCGCTCACGGCGTTCGCCGCGGTGCTGCTGCCTCTCGGGGTGTGGCTGCAGCGGCGCGCGATCACCCGCTGAGCCCGCCGCGCCACGCCGCGCGTGACGGGCGTCCACGTGTCACGCAGCCCTCGATGTCTCGGAGACCCATGCCTGAGAAGACCTCGTTCACCTCGGCCGACGGCACCGTGATCACCGCCGAGGTCGTCGGCGACGGACCGGGGCTGGTGATCCTGCCCGGCACGCTGCAGAGCGCCCGCTCGATGCGCCGCCTCGCCGAACACCTCTCCGATTCCCACACCGTCTTCGTCGTCGACCGGCGTGGACGGGGCGACAGCGGGCCGCAGGGGGACGACTACAGCTTCGCCCGGGAGGCCGAGGACGTCATCGCCCTGCTGAAGCGGGAGGGCGCGGCTGCGCTGTTCGGCCACAGCTCGGGCGGGCTGGTCGCGCTGGAGACGGCGCTGCGCCATCCGGTGCGCAAGCTCGCCGTGTACGAGCCGCCCGTGTCGGTCGACGACCCGACGGGCGACCCCTGGTACCCGGACTTCGAACGGGCCCTCGCGGCCGGGCGCAACGCCCTCGCGCTGTCCATCATGCTGAAGGGGCTGGAGGGACTGGGCTCGGTCAGCCGCCTGCCGCTGCCGTTCGTCAGGTTCATGGTCAGCGCGCTGACCTGGACCGAGGAGGGGCGGGAGATGGTGGCGCTGGTGCCGACGTTCCCGGCCGAATACCGTGAGGTCGAACGCCTCGCCTACTCCCCGGTCCGCTACCGCGGCATCGACGCGGACACGCTCGTCCTGACGGGCTCCAAGGGCGCGCAGGAATACCGGGCCGGGGCCGAGTTCCTGGCCTCGGTCATCCCCCGGTCGCGCTTCCGCGAGCTGCGGGGGCTCGGTCATGACGGCCCCGACCAGCAGGCGCCCGAGGAGGTCGCGGAGGTGCTGCGGAAGTTCATCGCCGGCGCGCCGGACGCGGAGACCCGGGGCTGACGGCGCGGCGGCCCGGCGCGGCGGTCGCCGCACCGGTCATGTCACGCCGTTCGGGTGATGCCGGTTCACGTCCTGTCGGTTACGTCCTGCCGTTTACGTCGCGCCGGCTACGTCCTGTCGGTTCACGTCCTGTCGGTTCACGTCGCGAGGTGAGGTCATGCGGGCTGCTGAGTTGTTCATCGGTGGTCTCGGGGTTTTCGTGCCCGAGGCGGTCAGTGTGCGGGCGGCGGTGGAGGAGGGGTGGTGTTCGGCGGAGGAGGCGGCCGTGCACGGGATGGCGGGGGCGGCGGTGGCGGGGGAGGTGCCGGCGCCGGAGATGGCGCTGCGCGCCGCCCGCGCGGCGCTGGACGCCGCCGGCGGGCGGGCGGCCGAGGTGGGGCTGCTGCTCTACTGCGACGTGTGGCACCAGGGGCCCGACGGGTGGCTGCCGCAGTACTACCTGCAGCGTCACCTCGTCGGCGGCGACGCCCTCGCCGTCGAGCTGCGCAACGACGCCAACGGCGTGTTCAGCGCGCTGGAACTGGCCGGCCCCTACTTGGGCGCGGCTCCGGCCGAGCGGCCTGACGCGCTCGTCGTGGCCGCCGACAACTTCGGCACCCCCCGCTTCGACCGGTGGCGTTCCCCGGTCCTCTTCGGTGACGGTGCCGTGGCGCTCCACCTGTCCCGCCGGCCCGGCATCGCGCAGATCCTGTCGATCGGCTCGGCCGCCGTACCGGAGCTGGAGGAGTGCGCCCGCTACGGCGAGCCGATGTTCCCCCCGGGCGCGACCACCGGCGCGCCCCTCGACTGGGCCGCCCGCGACGAGGGGTTCGTGCGCATGGCGACCGACCGTTCCGACCTGCGCACCGCCCTGCTCAACACGGAGAAGGCGATGATGCAGCTCGCCAGCCGCATCGTCGCCGAGGCGGGCGTCTCCTTCGACGATCTCACCCGCGTCGCCCTCACCAACCTCGCCCCCGACTCCATCGAGCACCGGTGGCTGGAGAACATGCGCGTCCCGCCCGGCAGGACGACCTGGGACCACGGCGGCGCGGTCGGCCAGCTCGGGGCGGGCGGCCCGTTCGCCGCGCTGCACCACCTGCTGGAGACCGGCCAGGTGCGAGCCGGCGACCACGTGCTGCTGGGCGCGGTCGGCTACGGCGTGACGGCGTCGTGCGCGGTGGTGCGGATCCTGGCGGGCTGATCGCCGTCCCGGTGCCGCTCGGCGAGCTCCTCCAGCACCGGCACCACCTGGTTGGGCGCGGGCATGGCGAGCATCTCACGGCGCAGCTCGCCGGCCCCGTCCCGGAAGGCGGGTTCCTCCAGCAGCCGGGCCAGCAGGTCGCGGACCAGCGGCCCGGTGACCTCGGCGGCGGGCAGCGTCAGGCCCGCCCGCCGTGCAGCCAGATTGGCGGCGAGGGCCGGCGCGTCGAACTGGTTCGGCAGGACGAGCTGGGGCACCCCGTGGGCCAGGCCGGTGAAGACGGTTCCCGGGCCACCGTGGTTGATCATGGCCGTGCAGGTCGGCATGAGCGCGTGCAGGGGCACGTACCCCGTCACCCTCGTGTTGGCGGGCACGGGCCCCAGCCGCGTGGCCTGCTCCTCGCCCACGGTCAGGACGATCTCGGCGTCGAGGCCGGCCAGGGAGTCGAGCACCTCCCGCACCGGCACGACGTAGCCGCCGTACCACTCGGCGGCCGAGATGCCGAGACTCACGCAGACGCGCGGCCGCTCCGGCGGGTCGCGCAGCCAGCCGGGCACGACGGCTCGGCCGTTGTAGGGCACGTACCGCACTGGCAAGGTACGCACGCCGGCGACCGGTTCCAACCGCAGCGACATGGGGGTGTGGTCGATGGTGAACTGGCCGGACACCAGGTCCTCGGAGAAGTCCACGCCGAGCCTGCGCGCCCGGGCGCCGAGCCAGAGCGCGAGCGGGTCCTGGCGGTCCCCGGGAGGTCGGGCGGCCGTCAGGCGCAGGAAGCGGGCCCGCATGCGGGCGAAGAAGTCGAGGCTCCACAGGAAGCGGGCGTGGGCCGCCCCCGACGCCCGGGCGGAGAGCGGCCCGGCGAAGGTGATCGGCTCCCAGATCACCAGGTCGGGCCGCCACCAGCGGCAGAACGCCGCCAGGTCGTCGATCATGGTCTTGTTGACCATGCTCCACCACCACGGCACGATCTCGGCGTAGCCGTCCCGCATCGCCTCCCACGTGAGCCGTTCGGGACGTTCCTCCGTCAGGTCGAACTCCTCCCCGGCGGGGTCCTGGCCGCCCCCGGCGGCGAGCGTCTCGAAGAAGCGGTGGTCGGTGCCCACGGGGACGGCGGTCAGGCCGGTCGCGGCGATGGCGTCCGTCAGCCTCGGCTGGCTGGCCACCCGGACCTCGTGGCCCGCGGTGCGCAGCGCCCAGCCGAGCGGCACCATGCCCAGCAGGTGGGAGGCGTCGGAATAGGTGGTGATCAGAACGCGCATGCTTCCTCCATCGGAGTCAGGACGTGGCCCGGCACGCGGCGGTGAGGTCTTCGAGGCGGCTCGTCACCTCGTCCGGCGACGGCTGAGCCCTGATCTCCCGGCGCAGCGCCTCGGCCCGCCGGCGGAACACCGGCTCACGCAGCAGCCGCTCCACGGCGTCACGCACCGCGGCTCCGGTCACCTCGTGGCTGTCGATCATCAGCCCGGCCCCGTGCTCGGCGAGCCGGCGTGAGAGCACGGGCGCGTCGAAGATGTAGTACGGCAACAGCAGTTGCGGCACGCCGTGCACCGCCGTGGTGAGCACGGTCCCCGGCCCGGCGTGGTTGACCACCGCCGAACACGTCGGCGCGAGCACGTTGAGCGGGACGAACTCGACCACCCTCGCGTTCGCGGGGACGTGCCCCAGCTCGGCCTGCTGGTTGCGGGGGAGGGTCACGACGATCTCCGCGTCGAGGCCGGCCAGCGCGTCCAGCAGGTCCTGGACGGGAACGGCGTAGCCGCCGAGCCGTTCGACCGAGGACGTGCCGAGCGTGAGGCACACCCGGGGCCGTTCCGGCGGAGTGCGCAGCCACCGCGGCACCACCGACCGGCCGTTGTAGGGCACGTACCGCAGCGGGACGTGGTCGAGGCCCACGTCGAGCCGGAGCGAGCCGGGGACCTGGTCGATGGTGAACTGGCCGGATACCAGGTCCTCGGAGAACTCCACCCCCGCCGCGCCGGCCATCCCTGCCAGCCACTCGGCCAGCCGGTCCACCCGCTCAGCCGGCGGGCGGGCGTCCTTCAGGCGCAGGTAGTGCCCGCGCAGCCGGGCGCACAGGTCGCTGCTCCAGACGAAGCGGGCGTGCGCGGCACCCGACGCCCTCGCGGCGACCGGGGCCGCGTACGTGAGGCTCTCCCAGATCACCAGGTCGGGCCGCCAGGTCCGGCAGAGGTCGACGAGGTCGCCGGCCATCGGGTCGTTGACGATCCGCCACCACCACCGGACCCACTCCTCGTAGCCCGCCGTCAGGTACTCCCAGGTCAGCTTGTCCGGCCGGTCGCCGCTCAGGTCGTAGTCGAGCTCGCGGGCGCCGCTCTCGGCGGCGAGCCGCAGCAGGTGCCGGAGCGTGTGGTCCTCGCCGACCGGCACCGCCGTCAACCCGGT
Organism: Nonomuraea sp. NPDC047897; assembly: GCF_043204415.1. Lineage (NCBI taxonomy): Bacteria > Bacillati > Actinomycetota > Actinomycetes > Streptosporangiales > Streptosporangiaceae > Nonomuraea > Nonomuraea sp. NPDC047897. The sequence goes on from NZ_JBIDCC010000023.1 coordinate 21,395, forward strand.
GCTCACGATCACGTCGGTCAGCGCGGGCTGGCTCGCCACCAGGACCTCGTGCCCGGCGTTGTGCGCGGCCCAGGCCAGCGGCACCATTCCGAGAAAATGAGTTTTCTCCTCGTGAGTGACGAACAGAATGCGCACGCATCCCTCCGAAGATATGCGGCCGTATGGCGGCGCGCCGGGCCAGCCTAATAACCCGGCCCCGCCCCCGCCACCGCGTGACTGTTTTCCTGGAGCCCGCGGGAATATCCGGTAATCTGGCCGGACGGCCGAATCCCTTTTTCTCGCGGAGGTGGACCCGTGCGCATTCCCGAGTTGTTCATCGGTGGTCTCGGGGTTTTCGTGCCCGAGGCGGTCAGTGTGCGGGCGGCGGTGGAGGAGGGGTGGTGTTCGGCGGAGGAGGCGGCCGTGCACGGGATGGCGGGGGCGGCGGTGGCGGGGGAGGTGCCGGCGCCGGAGATGGCGCTGCGCGCCGCCCGCGCGGCGCTGGACGCCGCCGGCGGGCGGGCGGCCGAGGTGGGGCTGCTGCTCTACTGCGACGTGTGGCACCAGGGGCCCGACGGGTGGCTGCCGCAGTACTACCTGCAGCGTCACCTCGTCGGCGGCGACGCGCTCGCCGTCGAGCTGCACCAGGGCTGCAACGGCGTGTTCAGCGCGCTGGAACTTGCCGGCCCCTACCTGGGCGCGGCTCCGGCCGAGCGGCCTGACGCGCTCGTCGTGGCCGCCGACAACTTCGGCACGCCCCGCTTCGACCGGTGGCGCTCGGCGCCCACCGTCTTCGGCGACGCGGCCAGCGCGATGGTGCTGACGCGCCGGCCGGGCATCGCGCGGGTCCTGTCGGTCGGCTCGGCCGCCGTACCGGAGTTGGAGGAGGGCGGCCGCTACGGCGAGCCGATGTTCCCCCCGGGCGCGACCACCGGCGCGCCCGTCGACTGGGTCACCCGTGACGAGGCGTTCAGCAAGGTGGCGGAGACCAGCAGCGAGCTGCGCATCGCCTGGATCATGGTCCAGAAGACGATGATGCAGCTCATCGGCCGCGTCGTCGCGGAGGCCGGGATCCGCTTCGAGGACCTCGCGTACGCGGCGCTGACCAACCTCGCACCCGACGCGATCGAGCACCGCTGGATGGAGATCCTCCGGATGCCGATGTCCCGATCGACCTGGGACTTCGGGCGCACGATCGGTCACCTGGGCGCGAGCGACCCGCTCGTCTCGCTGCACCACCTGCTGGAGACGGGCAAGGTGGGGCCGGGCGACCACGTCCTGCTGGGCGGCATCGGCTCCGGCGTCACGATTTCGTGCGCGGTGGTCCGCGTCCTCGACCGCGGCTGAGCATCCGAACGTCCCCGACGGGAGAGAGGCGGCAGAGGTGACGGACGTCCTGGTCGAGCGGGAGGTCTCGGCGCGGTTGACGGGCTTCATCAGGGAGCGGTTCCTCTACGGAGACCCCGCCGGAGCGTTCGGCGACGCGACGCCGCTGCTGGACGGCGGGATCCTGACCTCGCTCAACACGGCGATCCTGCTCAACTTCATCCACGAGGAGTGGGGGTCGGCGGTGCCCGTCGAGGACGTCGATCCGCGGGCGTTCCACACCGTGGCCGGCATCGCCTCGATGCTTTGCGAACGCTCACGCCGAGCCGTCCCCCCGGCCTGACCGCCGTCTCCTGTCGTGGGGGGGGGGGGGGGGGGGGGGGGGGGGGGGGGGGGGGGGGCCCGGCGGGGGGGGGGGGGGGGGGGGCCCCCCCGCCGGGGGGGGCCCCCCCCCCCCCCCCCCCCCCGCCGGTGCGGCGGCACCGCGCGACTGCTGGACGTGCTCGACGGCGACGCCGTG
>NZ_JBIDCC010000023.1:23228-95143 GCF_043204415.1 Nonomuraea sp. NPDC047897
GCCGGGGCGGCGGCGGGGGCGGGCGCGGGGGCGGGGGGGGGGGCCCCCCCCCCGCCCCCCCCCCCCCCCCCCCCCCACAGGACCGCGGGTCAGCCGCGCGACGAGACCACCACCTCGCCGGCCTCGGACGTCTTCTTGCTGATCACTTCCTGGGCGATGCTCTCCAGTGCCTGCACCATCCAGCTCACCAGGTCGCGGTTCTGCAGGTCGGCGGCCTTCTTCCAGCGTTCCAGCTGCTCCCGGCTGGAGGTCAGGCGCACCTTCACGTCCACCGATCCGGCGGCGGCCTCCCGGCCGTCCGCCGCCTCGGCGGCCTCCACCGGCACCACGCCGGTGGTGCGGCGCAGCTCGCGGCGCAGCCGGTTGCGAGACCAGCCGAACTGCTCGGCCCGCTCCAGCCATACGTCCTGCTCCTCCTGGGCGAGCGCCGCCACCTCGGCGTGGTGGGCGAAGCTCAGCTTGTCCCGGCGCCGGGCCAGGCTGAAGCGGCGGGCGACCCAGGCGTAGTTGCGCAGGGTCTGGTAGTCGAGGGAGGTCTGCTCGATGGCCATCCGGTAGCGGTCGGCGTACTCCTTCTCCCCGTAGATGAGCCAGTCACCCAGCCACCAGGCAGAGGAGTCGGAAATGAGGGATATTTGCTTGCCGATACGCTCCCAGATGGGAAATTCCAGTCGATTCGGAAACTGCAGGCCGGTGCGCCGGGTCACGACGGACCGGTCCAGTCCCAGACGGTGGCCGGTGCCCGCGTGGGGCGTTCCTTCACCGTGTCCTTTCCTCGTGAGGCCATTGACGGAGTGGTTCATGGGTCCTCCGTAAGCGGATTACTGGTGAATCTGGTGTCACGGACTCTGGTTCTGCTGGCGTGCCTTCTGCCGCGGTGATTCCTCCGCGTTCTCTGCTCGTGATCCCGTCGTCTGCGGGCTTCGTCGTGGGGTGATGCTCGCGCGCCGGCGGCGGGCCGCGAGCGTGATCGGCTCGACGCTCGTCCTGAACGGCACGTCCAGGGGCCGAAGGAACAGCACGAGGGCGCCGATCATGGCCAGGCTGAAGCTGCCGAGCCCCATCAGCACCGCGATCGAGGCGTGCAGGAACACGCCGGCGGCCAGCAGGTACGGCCTGACCACCCGGCGTGCCACCAACCCCATGACCAGGGCGAACTCGACCGCGATCGAGCCCCAGGTGAGCAGCGTGACGCCCAGGGGGTGGGCCAGCACCGGGGCGAGGAGCGGCGCGGCCCAGCCCGGGACGCCGAACAGGGGATCGCTGAGCCAGTAGTACAGGGCCGTGCCGTCCGCCCACTCCTCCCGTCCCAGCTTGGCCATGGACGCCTGCAGATAGATCCCGGCGACCTGGACGCGGATGACCAGGAGGGCCGACCAGGCGACCAGGGAGGCGGCCTCGTCGCGGACCTCGTCGCCACGCTGCCAGTGCCAGGCGCGGTCGTCGGTCAGAGCGAGGGGGAGCAGCAGCAGGGTGAGCACGGCGGCGACCTGGTCACCGCCATCGGGAATCGTCGTCGAAGCCTGGAAGCTCACCGTCGCCCACCAGTGGGGCAGCGCCGTGAGCCGGGGCCGCCATCCGGAGCAGGCCAGGAGCAGGATCGCGATCGCGACCGGGTGGGCCACGTCCGCGTCCATCACGCAGAACAGGCCGGCGCCGGCGAGCCCGTCGCAGTGGGGGTAGCCGGGCACGCCCGCGGCCGGCCTGAAGAGCGTGGCGGTGTCGCTGGCCAGCAGCGTGGTCAGCGTCGCGGCCGCGACGAGGGTTCTGGCGGCGCCGTACACGTTGGTCCAGGGGCTGATCCGGGCGATGTCGTGCGCCCACGTCCCGAGGCGGGTCAGCATCGCGCGTCCAGGAGCACGACCGTCGCGGGCATCCGGGTCCGCGCCGCGGCTGCGGACCACGCCCACGGCAGGGGTTCCTGCCGGGACACGCCGAGCGGGCCGCAGAGGAGAGGGCGGGGCGCGGGATTGGCCACCGGCACGGCCTGCGTCAGGCCGCCGAGGCAGCGGGTGATCTCGCCGGTGTCGCAGCGCGACCACTGCTCGGCCGGCACTGCTGCGACGAGGATGCCGAGGTCCACCGCCTGCGCCCGCGACCGCCGGTCGAACCCCCACAGGTTGCGGAGCTCGGCGTGCGGCCCGAGCAGCGCCGGTTCCCAGGCGCCCGCGGGTGAGCGGCGCCAGACGATCTCGTGGTGCTCGCGCGCCGACCTGGTGAAGAACGCCCATCCCTGCGGTGCCACGACCCTGGCGTGCTCGGCGGCGGAACGCTGGCCGGGCAGCTCCAGGGCGGCCGACGGCAACTGGCCGATGACGACGTAGCCGGCGGCGGCAGCCCAGGCCAGGCCGAGCAGGAGCAGGAGTGCTCCGAGCCGGCGGTGCGGGCTCACGGGGTCAGGGTTTCGGCCACGTCGTCGGCCCAGCGTTCGCGCACCAGGGCGGCGCTCTGGGAGGAGGCTCGATGCCAGTAGCTGTGCTTGTTCACCACCATGTGGGTCGCCCTGACGATCGTCCGGTGGACCACGATGAAGCTGCCGTGCGGGCCCTTGCCCGGTGCCACGGCGGAGGACGCGTTGACCGTCGTGTCGTAGGCGGCGTCGGCGGACCGCGCGATGCGGACCCTGTCACCGCTGGTGATGTCGGCTGCGAAGGACTCGAAGAAGCCCGGCGTCCGGGCCTCGATCCGGGCAGTGAGATCATCGGCTTCGGCGGTGGTCCAGGGCTGTCCCTGGTGGAGGCTGAGCTCGGGATGGGCCCGGGCCACTGGTCCCTCCGCGAGGAGGAGGCCCTTGAAAAGCTCCTTGCCGTCGTAGCGGGCGGGGACCGACTCCCCCCGCGCGATGCCCCCACCGATGATGCCGATGACCAGGAAGGTTCCTAAGATCGCTCGTGTATGTCGCATGCCTGCTCCAGGTCATCATGAGGCCCATCAGGTCTTGTTGTTATATAACTTCTCGAACAATGTTGTAAATGGGACCAGCATGGGAACCTGCAGAACTGCCCTGTCCGTCCAGGGTGCGGCTCTAGAAGGAGCGACGAATGCGCCTGAGCATCGACCCGAGCTCGGCGGAACCTCTCTTCGACCAGATAGCCCGGAGCCTACGTCAGGCTCTCGCGGCGGGAGCGCTCCAGCCGGGTGACAGGTTGCCGCCGGCCCGCGAACTGGCGGACAGCCTGCAGGTGAACCTGCACACGGTGCTGCGGGCCTACGCCCTGCTGCGCGACGAGGGACTCCTGGAGGTTCGCAGAGGCAGGGGCACGGTCGTCGTCTCCCGGTCGCCGCAGCAGCTCGACCCGCGTCTCACCAGGGCGATCGAGGCCCTGCTGGGGGAGGCGCGACGGGTGGGGCTCACGGAGAGCGAATTGATCCGCTTGGTGACGCACAGCTTCCGAAGTGATGTCGGTTATGACAGGATTTCGGGCGAGTGAAATTCGCTTTCAGCGCTACGGGGAGACCAACACATGAGGTCGCGCTTCCTGGGGGTCGTGATTCTCATTCCCGCCGCATTCCACGCGATAACACTGGCGGTCCCGCTGGCCCTCCGGAACCGGCTGCCGGAACCTGTCGCCACGCACTTCACCGAGGGAAATCCGGACAGGTCGAGCCCGCTGTGGACGGTAATGGGGGAGAACTTCGTCCTGAGCACCGGCGCCTGGACGGTTTTCGGGCTGCTGGCCTGGTTACGCCATGACGGATCGATGGGGCGGCGCGCGGCCGCGGGTCTGGCGCTCGGCGTGCTCGTCCTGCTGGACCTCGCGTTCCTCATGGGGATCGTGGCGGCGAACGTGGACGCGGGCCAGTGGCGGCAGGCGTCGGCGCCCGCCTACGGGCCCGCCATGGCGTTCGCCGGCGGCGTGCTGGCCGTCGTCGTCGGCGCCGTCGCCGTCAGCCCGCGCCGGCGACGGGCCGCCGAGGACGGCCCGGAACTGCCCGACGACTGCGTCACCGGGCTGCCCAGCGGCAAGCCCACCATCTGGATCGGCGGGGCGAGGAACCGCAGATACTTCTGGCGCACCATCGCCGCCGTCTGCCTGATGCTCGTCCTCACCGTCATGGGGACGACGTGGATGGTGCTGCCCGCCGTGCTGTCGCTGCTGACGCTGCACTTCTGGAGCGGGGTCACGGCCGTCTTCGACGGCGGGCGGCTCACCATCCGGGGCGGCCTGCCGTTCCTGTTCCCCCGGCACGTCGAGCTGGCCCGGATCGAGACCGCGGAGGCGGTGCGCATCGACCCGCGCCAGTGCGGGTGGGGGTGGCGGCTGCGCAGCACGAGGCGGCACATGGTGGTCGTCAGGAAGGGCGAGGCCCTCCTGGTGGCGTTACGCGATGGTGGCGAGGTCATCGTCACCGTGGACGACGCGGCCGCGGGCGCGGCCGAGATCCGCCGCGCGCTCAGATACCAGGCGCACGCACGGCATCCGGCCGACCGGCGGGACGTTCGGCCCGCCGAGGCCGGAGAGGTGGACCCGGCCAGATCCGCCGACCTGTAAAGGCCGGTGAAATTCCCCCGCGTGCCACGGCCATAAAGGGTCGTCCGCGTAGATCGCGACATGCTGATGTCATCCTGCGCGGGCACGTCCGTGATGTCAACGAATGGACGACCAGCGCGCGACAAAGGACCAACGCATATGCGTCTCGCTGGCGGGACAGCGGCCGGCTTTCTTGGAATCGCGCCGGAAAATGGCTCACAATCCCCCGGTGCCCGTGAATTGGCGGCCGGACCGCCGGCCCTCGCCCGACGCCGGTGGCGGCTGAGATGCTTGCCGCGCTCCTGCCCGCGCCCGTGGCCGTCGAGGAGACATTCGCCGAGGGGACGGGCATGCTGCTGCCCGAGGAGGAGGCGCTGGTCACCGGCGCGGGTCCGCGCCGCGCGCGGGACGTCGCCGATGGCAGGACGTGCGCCAGGCGGGCGCTGTCGAGGCTGGGCGCGCAGCCCGGTCCCGTCCTGCGCACCGACTCGGGCGCGCCGCTCTGGCCGCCCGGGGTGGTGGGGTCCATCACCCACTGCGCGGGCTACCGCGCCGCGGCCGTGGCCTGGCGGCGCGAGGTGCCCGTCATCGCGCTGGACGCCGAGCCCGGCCTCCCGGTCCCGCGACGGGTCATCGACGGCATCACGCTGCCGGAGGAACGGGCCTGGCTCGAACGGCTCGACGCCGAACAGCCGGAGGTCGCCTGGGGGCGACTGCTCTTCAGCGCCAAGGAGGCGGTCTACAAGGCGTGGTACCCGCTCACCGGACGGTGGCTCGGCTTCGCCGACGCGGTGATCTCCGTGGACGCGGCCGCGGGCACGTTCACCGCCCGGTTGCCGGGCGGTGGACGCGTGGCCGGGTTCGACGGGTGCTGGCGGGCAGGCGGCGGCCTGCTCGTCACCGCCGTGACCCGGGCGGTGCTCCGGCCGGACCGCGCATCGGAGCGGCGGCTTCGCGAAGCCCGGCGACCGACCCCTGCCCGATTTCGATGACCCGCTGACCGAAAGGCACGGTGCCGACAGTGGCCGACGCGACACGACGCGGCTTCCTCAGCACGATGACCGCGATGGGCGGCGCCGCGGTGGCGACCGCAGTCACGCAGGGCGCGGACGCGCGGGCGGACACGCTCTCGCGCTCCTGCCCGCCGACGCCCGGCCTGGTGAGTGTGGGACCCGACGACCCCCGCTACCAGGACCTGATCCTCAGGGGCTACAACGCCCGCTTCCTCGGCAGCCCCGAGACCGTGCACGTGGTCCACTCGGCCGACCAGGTGGTACGCGCCGTGAACCAGGCGGTGCGCGCGGGCAAGCGGATCGTCGTGCGCGGCGGCGGCCACTGCTTCGAGAACTTCGTCGACGACCCGTCCGCCCAGGTGGTCATCGACCTCAGCCAACTGAACGGTGTGGCCTACGACCCGCGCCACCACGCCTTCGCCGTCGAGGCCGGAGCGACGCTGGGGCAGGTCTACCGCTCCCTGTCCCTCGGGTGGGGCGTGACCCTCCCCGCGGGCACCTGCCCGTCCGTCGGCGTCGGGGGGCACGTCGCCGGCGGGGGATACGGCCTGCTGTCGCGCCGGCACGGCCTGGTCGTGGACCATCTCCACGGCGTGGAGGCGGTCGTGGTCGACAGGTCCGGCCGGGCCCGCGTCGTCGTGGCCACGCGGGAGCGCGACGATCCGCACCATGACCTCTGGTGGGCCCACACGGGCGGCGGCGGTGGGAACTTCGGCATCGTCACCCGCTACCTGATGCGTTCGCCGCATGCGACCCGCCGGACCGACCCGGCGAACCTGCTGCCCGCGCCGCCGGCCGGAATCCTGGCGTGCCAGATGTCCTGGGACTGGGCCGAGCTGACCCGGAGCACGTTCGCCCGGCTGCTGGACAACTACGGGCGATGGCAGCAGGGACCGATGAACGAGCCGGCCTACGCCGGTATGGACACCACGCTCGCCCTGCCGCACCGCGCCGGCGGCCGGATCGGCCTGACGGCGCTCCTCGACGTCCCCGGCCCGGCCGCCGAGGAGTCGATGGGTCGGTTCATTCACGCGATGGGCCAGGGGGTCGGCGAGCCGCTGATCGAGGTGTTCGGCACCTCGCCGTACCTGCGCCTGGTCACCTCGTCCGGGGACGCGGCCGGGTCCTTCTACCTCAGGTCCAAGTCCAAGTGCGGCTACCTGCGGGCGCCGTGGACGCCGAAGCAGGTCGAGACGGTGTACCGGTACCTGACCGAGGGGGAGGAGGACCCCGGCGGCGCCGTCTACCTGAACTCGTTCGGCGGGACGGTGAACAAGGTCCCCGCCGACGCGACGGCCTTCCCTCACAGGTCCTCGTCCATGATCGCGTTCTACGACGTGGGCTGGTACGACCCGGCGCAGGACGAGGAGAAGCTCGCCTGGGTGCGGCGGCTCTACCGTGAGGTGTACGAGGACACGGGCGGCGTGCCGGCGCTGGACGGGCGCAACGACGGCGCGTACATCAACTACCCGGACCTGGACCTCGCCGACCCGGCGCACAACACCTCGGGAACGGCCTGGCACACCCTGTACTACAAGGACAACTACGCACGGCTGCAGCGGGTCAAGGCGCGGTTCGACCCGCTCGACCTGTTCCACCACGGTCTGTCGGTCCGGCCGCCCGGCGGGGACGCCGCCGTCCGTAAGGCTGCCGCCCCGGCGGGCCGGGGGCGCCTGCCCCGGCCCGAACCACGGTCCTACGCCAAGCCGGCGGCGCCGGTGCACGGGGTCGCGCACCGCATCCTCGACGCCGGGAGCTGAAGGACGCGGGGCCGGAGACGGAAGGTCTCCGGCCCCGTGCGGACGGGTCAGGCGCCGTCGATCAGCCGGATGGCGAGGTCCGGGCTGAACGTTCCGGCGGGCACGGTCGGCGCTACGCCGCAGGGGCCGTCGGAGTCGCCGGGCACCTTCACCCACAGCAGCATCTCGGCGCCGCCGCCGACCCGCGCCGGCGTGCCGAGCTGGCGGCCGGGCGGGTTGCACCACTGGTTGTTGGAGCCCTTGCCGTTGCGGCTGGTGTCGATGACGAACGGGACGCCGCCGCCGAGCGCCGTGGAGACGGCGTCCCCGTACCGGGCCGAGTCGGCGGTCGTGTAGTAGTTGGAGACGTTGACGGCGAAGCCGCGGACGTTGCCGACGCCGGCGTCGCGCAGGCGGCCGGCCATCGTCGCCGGCTGCGTCCAGCCGGCGTTGGCCGCGTCCAGGTAGGCCCAGGTGTTGGCGGCCTTGTCGCGGAACTGCCGCGTGGCGTGGTTCAGCATGCGCTTGCGTGCCGTGATCTCGCCGCTGTCCATGCACGCGAAGTCGCCGAGGGAGTCGGGCTCGATCACGACGACCGCCGGGCGGTTCCCGATGCCGGCGGCGAACTCCGAGATCCACGTCAGGTACGCCGCCTCGCTGGGGGCGCCGCCGCTGGAGTGCTCGCCGCAGGCGTCGCGGCCGTAGATGTTGTAGGCCACCAGGATCGGCAGCTTGCGGGCGGCGGCGGCGTCGGCGACGTACCGGGAGACGGCCGAGCGGATGTCGCCGCTCCAGCCGCCGAACCAGCGGGCCATCGGCTTGGTCGAGATTGCCGCCTTGATGCGGTCGGCCTTGGCGCCGGGGTTGCGGTTCACCCACAGCGCGGGGTTGGAGCCGGGGTCGACGTAGAAGCCGTCGGTCATCTCCACCGGTCCGGAGCCGGGCGGCGGCGTGGAGGTCGTCTCGGTGAGGGAGACGTTGTCCACGAAGAAGGTGAAGCCGGCGTTCTTGCCGAGCTGGAACGACACCTGTCCGGCCGGGGTGCCGAGGCCGGCGGTGAAGGGGAAGCTGAAGCGCTTGCTCGTCGTGGTGAGGGCGATCGGCTGGGTGAGCGTGTTGGTGTACGGGGCGTCGGCGAGCTGCACGGTCGTCACGGCGGAGACGGCGGTGGAGGCCGAGGCGTCGAAGGAGAGCGTGTAGGACTTGCCCTTGGTCAGCGTGATGGCGTTCTGGCCGATCATGGCGTCCCACGGGTTGGCGGTGCCGCCGGGCACGGTGACGCGCAGCCGTCCGGCGTCCACGGCCATCGAGGTGTTGGCGGAGTTCCACCAGGGCGCGGTGCCGTTGGCGAAGGTGCCGTTGACCACCAGCTCGGGTGCCGCGGCGGCGGATGCGGCCGGGGTCACCGACAAGGCGGTGAGTGCCGCGGCCGTGATCGCCGTGAGGCGGGTTGACAGTCGCACGAGACGGGTCCCTTTCTGGGCGTCAAATCGCGATCGGTGATCAAATATCACAGGGACGGGACCCGTTTCGTGCCGGTTTACGGGAACTTGTGGGCGCGCCTGGGTATCCGATCGGAGGCGTCCGCCGGGTAGTGGCCGGTGGGCACGTTCCACGCGGGTCAGGACCGGAAGAGCCGCCAGAAGGCCAGGGCGATCTCCTCGGCCGGTGCGCGGCGGCCGCCCGTCACCCAGTGGGCGACCACCCCGGTCAGCGCGCCGGCCAGGTAGGCGGCGTGCACCTCGGGCGGCACGTCGGCGTACCCGCCGGGCCGGGTGCCCCGGGCGAAGCGGCCGGCCAGCTCGGCGGTCAGGCGTTCGCGCAGCCGGGCCGCGAAGCGGGCGCTGCCCTGCGCGTCCAGCATGCGCTCGAACAGGGTCGCGTGCGCCGCCACGTGGCCGAACAGGGTGACCAGCGGCTCCGGCGCGTGGTCGCGCGGGCTGTCCAGCGGGCACAGCGCCGCCGCTCGGGCGACGTGGCCGATCGTGTCGTCCATCGCGTCGGTGACCAGCGAGTCGAGGTCGGGGTAGTGCAGGTAGACCGTGGCGCGGTTGACCTCGGCGCGCCGGGCCACTGCCGACATCGTGATCGAGCCGAACTCGTGTTCGGCCGCCAGGGTGAGGACGGCGGACCGCAGCCGGGCCCGGGTGCGCCGCGCGCGGGGATCTTCGGGGTTCACGCCGCCAACTATACGACAGCAGTCGCTTACAAGACATGTGTTGTTTAATCAACAGTCGTCGTATAAGGTGCCGGGCATGCGAGTCGAGATCTGGGCCGACGTGGTCTGCCCCTGGGCGTACATCGGGAAGAGGCGGCTGGAGAAGGCGCTGGCCGGCTGGGACGGGGAGCCGGTCGAGGTGGTGTGGCGGCCGTACCGCATCGACCCGGCCGCGCCCGCGCCCGGCGAGCCGCTGGCGGATCTGCTGCGCGACCCGCGGGTCGACGAGGCGCTGCGGTCGTGCAACCCGGACCTGACACCCGCCGACAACCGTTCGCTGGTCGAGCGGATCGCCGCCACCGAGGGGCTCGGCCCGCCGTGGGGAGCCGCGTGGCGGGTGAGCACCCACGACGCGCACCGGCTGATCGCGCTGGCGTACGAGCACGGCGGCGCCGGGCTGCAGGACGCCGTGGCCGAGGGGGTGCTGCGGGCGCACTTCGTCGAGGCCCTCGACCTGAGCCGCCCGGAGGTGCTCGGCGGGGTCGCCGCCCGAGCGGGCTTCGCCGAGGGGGCGGACCTGCTGGCGGCCGGCGCCGGCGACGAGCAGGTCCGCGAGTCGCTGCTCGTCGGCAAGGCCATGGGCGTGCGGACCTCGCCCACCCTTGTCGTGGCGGGCCGCGCGCTGGCCGGCGCCCAGCCGCCGGAGGTGATCAGGGAGTTCCTGGAGGAGGCCGGCGCGACGGTCCCGCGCCGGCTGCCGGCGGAGGTCGAGCGGCTCCGGCACGCCGAGTCGCTGCTGGACCAGCGCGACCCGCTGGGCTCGCTGGCCCTGCTGCGGCCCCTGCTCGGCGAGCACGGCGACGACCGCGGCGTCCGCATGCTCGCCGCCCGCGCCTACTACGCCTCCGCGCAGCTCGGCCGGGCCGCCGCCACGCTGGAGCGGCTGGTGGCCGAGTCGCCGGACGACTCCTACGCGCGCCACCTGCTCGGCCGCACCCTGCAGCGCCAGGGCCGGCCCGAGCAGGCCGGCCCGCACCTGGCCATGGCCTCCGCCATGACCCCGTCCTACGACGTGACCTGACCTGACCGGCGGCGCGCCTTCGACGCGACGCGGGCGCGTACGCCGACCAGGACGCCGAGCAGGACGTCGAGCAGCAGGAAGGCGGCCAGCGACACACCCAGCAGCGGCAGGAACCAGCCGACCGCCACGACCGCCACGGCCGCCGGCACGAGGACGGCCCAGCGCACCCCCCGCCAGGCGCCCCGCCGGTACGGCCGGGCGAAGCCGCGCGTGGGCCGGCGCTGCCACCACATCCGGTACCCGTATCCGACCAGGAAGACCAGGCCGGCGGCCAGGGCGATGAGCAGGAGCTGGTTGGCCGGGCCGAACAGGACCCCCATGTGCCCGTCGATGCCCCAGCGGGCGAGCTTGGCCGCCGGCGGATGGTCGGCGAAGCGCAGCTCCTCGACGACCTGCGCGGTGCCCGGGTCGACGGCCACCTGGTCCAGCCGCTGCGGCCACACGTTGTCGATCTCCTTGACCACGTAGGCGCCTCCGGAGCCGCCCGGCCAGACGATCTCCAGCGGCCCGAACAGCCCCGCCCTGGCAGCGGCCCCGGCGACCCGGTCCACCACCGCGCCGTGCGCGGCGTGGCCACCATGGCTCGCATGGCCCGTGGCGGCGTGCGCGGCGTGGTCGCCGCCGCCGGAGGCCGACGACAGCGAGGGGGTCGACCAGTCGAGCGCGGCGCGCAGGCCGCTGACGTTCTCGCCCGCGTACGCGGACCACGTCAGCCCGGTGGCGGACAGGAACAGCAGGCCGGTCACCGCCCACAGCCCGACGGCGCCGTGCCAGGACAGGGTGCGGCGCAGGCCGGTGGTCCCGGGTTCGGGGGCGAGCAGGCGGCGTACCCGCCGGCCGGGGCGACGGCGGCGGCTGAGCCACAGCAGCAGCCCGCCGAGCGCCACCACCCACAGCCAGCTCGCCGCCAGCTCGCTGTAGATCCGGCCGGGCTCACCCAGATGCAGGTTGCGGTGCAGGTGGGAGACCCAGGCGCGGACGGGCAGCGCGCCGGAGCCGCCGTAGCTCTCCAGCGTGCCCCGCACCTCGGCGGTGTGCGGGTCGACGAACACGGCCAACTTGGTGCTCGGCGCCAGGCCGGGCACCTCCATCAGCACCGCCGTGGTGCGACCCGGCTCGGCGGGCGTCCGCACGGAGGTGACGGTGCCCCGCGGCTGGGCGGCACGGGCGGCCGCGACCTGCTGGGAGAGCGGGGTGGTGGCGGGGCCGGCGGGCACGTACAGCTCGTGGCTGTAGACGATCTTCTCGACCTGCCAGGAGGCGGCGTAGAGCAGGCCGGTCGCGGCGGCGACGAGCAGGAACGGTGCGACGAGGACACCGGCGTAGAAGTGCAGCCGCAGCACGAGCGGACGCAGCGCCGCCCAGCTCGCGCCGCGGGGCGCGGGTGAGCCGGGAGGCTCGGTGGTGGGTTCGGTTTCGAGGATCGAGGACATGGGGCGTTCTCCGTTTCCGGGGACGCGCGCACGCGGGACGCGCACGTGTCGCGGTACGAGCCGATGGGGGACGCCGACGCAGGCCGGATGCGCGTCCTGGACGCGCGCGGGCGCGGCGACGGCGCGGCGACGGCGGTGACAAGGCCGTGCCGGCCCGCGTCCAGACCGGGGTGGCACTCGGCGTGGACGGGACGCGATCGGGGCACGGCGTGGGGACGGGCGTCCGCCCGCGCGAGGGACATGAGCCGTCCGGTCGGCGGCGGCGGGCCCGTTTCAGCGAACGGAGAACGCGAGGGGCGGGCCGCGCCGGGAGATCGCCGCCACGTGCGGTGGCGGCGGAGGCGCCGGGGCCGCCGAGGCGGCGCTGATCGTCGGCCCGGCCGCGGTGACCCGGCAGGTGAGCCCGACCAGCAGCCGGGTCAGGAAGCCGCGCACCGAGGTGACGGCGAGACGCAGGAAGGTGGCCAGGGCCGTTTCCCCCCGCTCCAGCCACCAGCCGGAGATCAGGGCGACGGTCACGTGCACCAGCAGCATCGCCATGCCGCCGCCCGCGCCCGGGGCCGCGAGCGCGGGATCGAGCAGGCCGTCCGGGGCCGCGTGGTGTCCGGTCTGGTGTCCTGCGTGGTGTCCGGCCTGCCACGTCGCCGTTCCGGCGGGTGCGGGGGCCGGGGCGGTGAACAGGTTGTGCAGGCCGTACTGGGCGGCGAAGCAGGCGGCGAGCAGCGTGCGGCGCCCGCGTCGGCGGGCGGCCAGCGCGTACGCCCCGGCCCAGGTCGCCGCCGTCGCGCCGGCCAGCATCGGCAGCTCCACCGGACCGCCTCCGGTGGCCGTGTGCAGGCCGGCCGACAGCAGCACGCACACGACCGCGAACACCCCGGCGCGTGGCGCCCGGATGAGCGGATGGCCCACATGCGGCGCGCCGTCACGGCAGTCGCGACCGGCGCCCCCGCCTCCTGCGGGGAACGGGCCCGGTCGCGCAGCCATCGCCCTGCTCCTTTCCTCGCCCGGAGATACGGCCCGGGAGCCGTTCCGGCTCAACGCCGCGGCGGATTTCCGTCCGGCGATCTCCGCGGCGCGGTGGGGGCGCTCGGGGACGGACCCGGCCGAGGGCTCGGGGACGGCCCGGCCGGGGCGCTCGGGGACGGCGCGCGGGGGGCGCTCGGGGACGGTGGTCAGGCCGGGCTTTCGTCGAGCATGGCAGGAGTGGCGGCGAGCAGCGCCCTCGTCTCCGGGTGGGTCGCGGCGGTCAGGTCGGCGGCGGGCAGGTCCTCCACGACGCGGCCCTCGCTCATGGTGACGATCCGGTCCGCGACGCGGCGGGCGACCCGCAGGTCATGCGTCACCACGACGAGGGTCAGCCCCTCCACCCGTAGCCCCGCCAGCAGGCCGAGGACATGCTCGGTGGCGAGCACGTCGAGCCCGCTCGTGGGCTCGTCCGCCAGCAGCACGCGCGGGCGCTGCGCCAGCGCGCGGGCGATGGCGACCCGCTGCAGTTCCCCACCCGAGAGCGTGGCGGGCCGCCGCGCCGCGAACCCGGCCTCCAGCCCGACCCGCGCCAGCAGCGCCGCCACCTCCGCGGCCACCTGCGCCGCGGCGGATCCGGCCGCCCCGCCCCGGGGAAGCGCCTCGGCGACGACCTGGCCGACGGTGTAGCGGGGGTCGAACGAGGCTTGCGGGTTCTGGAAGATCAGACCCGTGGTCCTGCGGACCGCCCGCCTGTCACGATCCCGGATCGCCCACACGTCGCGGCCGTCCACCGTCACGGTCCCCGAGCCGGGCCGGTCGAGGGTGGACAGCGTGCCGAGGAGCGTGGTCTTGCCCGAGCCGCTGCGGCCCACGACGGCGACCGACTCGCCGGGCTCGATGGCCAGGCCGACCCCGTCGAGCGCCCGCACCCGCCGGCCCCGGCCCCGCAACTCGCGGCGCACGTCCACGCAGCGCAGCCCGGCCCCGGCCCGCGCGCCTGTCCCGGCCGTGACCCCGGCCGTGACCCCAGCCGTGACCCCAGCCGTCCCGGACGTGACCCGGGAGGCGGTGATCAGGGTGCGGGTCAGGTCGGCCCGCGGGTCCGACAGCACGCCGCCCGCCGGGCGGGCCTCCACGATCCGGCCGTGGTCCAGGACCGCGATGTCGTCCGCCCACCGCGCGGCCGCCGCCAGGTCGTGGGTGATCAGCAGCACGGCCCGGCCGTGCTCGTGCGCCTGGGCGCGGACGAGGTCGAGCACCGGGGCCTGGGTGACCGGGTCGAGGGCGGAGGTCACCTCGTCGGCGATGAGCAGCGGCGGCGACGTGGCGACGGCCAGCGCCAGCGCCACCCGCTGCGCCTGACCGCCGGACAGCTCGAACGGGTAGGCGTCCCACAGCGTGCCGGGCAGCCCGCACGACAGCAGCGCCTCCTCCCCGGCCGCCCGGACCTCCCTCCGCCGCGCTCCCCGGAGCATGGCCCGGGCCGGCGCGTGCCCCCCGGCCGCCCCGCCGTGGGCACGCAGCGTCTCGGCGAGGTGGCTGCCGACCGTGATGGTCGGGTTGAGCGAGGCGAGCGCGTCCTGGAAGGCGTAGCCGACGGACCGTCCCGCCATCACGGGCGCCCCGTCGAGCGACACCGAGCCGGTCGCCGGGTGCAGTCCGGCGACGGCGCGGGCCGTCAGGCTCTTGCCGCTGCCGCTCCTGCCCACCAGGGCCACCACCCGACCGCGCGGCACGTCCAGGTCGAGCCCGTCCACGACCCGGCGGCCACCGGCCTCGACGACCAGGGAACGGACGATAAGACCGCGGACGACCGGACGGCCCGGGTCGGGGCCGTGTGTGTCCGGGCGGTGCGCGGTGCGGCGGTGCGTGTGGGGGTCGGGCGTCACCAGGGCCTGCCTTCCGGACGGCCGCCGACGGCGTTCGCGACGAGGTTCACCGCGACTATCGTGACGATCACCGCCGCCGCGGGCACGGCGACCGTGTGCCACTCGCCGGTGAGCAGGTGCGACTGCGCCTCGGTGAGGAGGTTGCCCCAGCTCGGCTGGTTGGGCGGGATGCCGAGGCCGAGGAAGCTCAGCGTGGACTCGGTCAGGATGGCGTGCCCCACCTCGAACGCCGCGATGGCGGCCACCGGCGGCGCCGCCCCGGGCAGCAGGTGCCGCCACAGGACCTGCCGCCGGGTCAGGCCGAGCCCGTAGGCGGCCCGTACGTACAGGCGTTCCCGCAGGCTGCGCAGCTCGGCGCGGACGATCAGGGCGACCGGCATCCAGCTCGTCACCGCGATGCCCAGGATCACCACGTGCATCGACGGCCCCGCGACGGCGGCCAGCGCCAGCACCACGACGAGCAGCGGCAGGGAGAGCAGCACGTCGGCGGCTCGGGCGATGAGCCCGTCCAGCCAGCGGGGCGCGACGGCGGCCAGGCCGCCGATGAGCGTGCCGGCGCCCACGGTGACGGCCGCCGCCGTGATGCCGACGACCAGGGACGTGCGCGCGCCGTACAGCATGCGGCTGAGCAGGTCGCGGCCCAGCATGTCGGTGCCGAGCGGGTGGCCGGGCGAGCCGGGCGGCAGCGAGGTGGCGGCGGTGTCGGTGGCGAGCGGTTCGTACGGCGTCAGCAGCGGCGCGGCGGCGGCCAGCGCCGCCATCGCCGCGAGCACGACGAGCGCGACCGGAAGCGCGGGACGGCGCGGCCGCATCCGCACGGCGAGCAGCCCGCGCGGCCGCACCCCGGCCCGCACCCCGGCCCGCACCCCGGCGGGCGGCTGGTCAGCCGGCATGGGCGGCCGTCCCGTCGGCGCGAACCGGGTGCGGGTCGGACGGCATGGACGGCCTCCCGGGGGCGCGGCGGCGGATGCGCGGGTCGAGCGCGGCGACGACCAGCTCGGCGGCCAGATTGGCGGCCACCACCACCAGCCCGGTGACCAGCACGATCGCGACGAGCACCGGGTAGTCCTGGCCGCGGGCGGCGTCGATGGCCTGGCGGCCCATGCCGGGCCAGGAGAAGACGACCTCGGTGGTGTACGCGCCGGTCAGCAGCGTGCCGACGCTGACGCCGAGCCGGGCGGTGAACGGCACCAGACCGGGCCGCATCAGGTGCCGTGTCGTGACGACCCGCCGGGGCAGCCCGCGGGCGCGGGCGTTGTCGACGTGCGGGGCGTCGCGCAGCCGGCCGACGCCGCTCTCCACGAGCCGGACGTAGATGCCGAAGTGGTGGCCGAACGCCAGCGCGGTGGCGGGCAGCACCAGGTGGGTGAGCAGCGCGTACGGGGTGACCGGCTCGCCGGGCCGGCTCACCCCGCCGGACGGCAGCAGCCCGGTGGCGGCCGTGAAGACGTACAGCAGCAGCAGCGCGGCGACGAACCCGGGCAGTCCGCCCAGCACGAACATCGCCCCGTCGATCGCCCGGCGCAGCCAGGCCCGCCGGGTCAGCGCGGCCACCAGGCCGACGGCCACCGCGCCGGCGGCCGACAGCAGCGTCGCGGCGGCGGTGAGCAGCGCGGTCCAGGGCGCGGTGGCGGCCAGGGTCTCGGTGACGGGCCGGCCTGTGAGGTAGGAGGTGCCGAGGTCGCCGCGGACCGCCGCCGACACCCACCGCGCGTACCTGACGGGCAGCGGCTCGTCCAGCCCCATCTCGGCGCGCAGCCGCGCCACGTCCTCGGCGGCGGGCGGCCGGCCGCCGTTGCGCGCCTCCAGCACGGACGCCGCCGGATCTCCCGGCGCGGCGTCGAGCAGGGCGAAGCAGACCACCGACAGGACGGCGACCACGGCCGGCGCGGTCGCCGCCCGCCGGATCAGCGATAGCGCCACGTCTCGGCGTTCCAGAAGAATCCGTAGCCGTGGTGGCCGAGCGTGCGCTGCCGGGGGCCGGTCAGGTCCTCCGGCACCGCGTTGATCGCCTTCAGGTACGAGATCCACACGAACGGCGGGTCGTCCTGCAGCGCCTGCTGGAAGGCGTCGTAGGCGGCCTTGCGCCGGTCCGGGTCGAGCGTGCCGCGGCCGTCCTCCAGGGCCTTGTCGACGGCCGGGTTGCGGTAGGAGCCGAAGTTGGAGCCGCCCTCGGCCAGCGCCTCGGAGGAGTGGAAGGGCCCGTAGACAGAGGTGTCCGGGTCGTACGGCGTGCCCCAGCCGACCACGAACACCTCCAGGTCGCCCCAGTGCCGGCGCACCCAGTCGCGCGGGCGTGGCGTCGGCACCGCGTCGAACCCCTGCTGCCGGAGCTGGGTGGCGGCCACGTTGAGGATGGCCACCCGCAGCGAGTCCTCGGCGAACGTGCTCAGCTCGAACCGCACCGTCTTGCCGTCCTTGGCCCACAGGCCCTGCCCGTCGCGGGCGTAGCCGGCCTCGGCCATGAGCGCGGCGACCTTGGCGGGGTCGTGCGCGAAGCCCGGCGCGGCGGCGTACGGGGAGGTGTCGAGCGGGCCCTTGGCCGGGGTGCCGTAGCCGAGCACGACGCTCTTGGTGATCGCGTCGCGGTCGACGGCGTGGTTCATCGCCTGGCGCACCCGCTTGTCGGCGAAGACGGGGTTCGTCATGTTGAACATCAGGGCCCGGTAGTCGGCGGTCGGGTAGACCTCCAGCCGCTTGCCCCGGGCCTTGCCGGCCTGCTGCGGGGCGAGGGCGGCTGCGTCCACCTCGCCGTTGGCGAGCTGGATCAGGCGGGCGCTGTCGTCCGGCACGTACTTGATGATGATCTTCTGCAGGCCGGGGGCGCCCTCGTAGTAGCCGCCGAACGCCCGCAGCTCGGCGTACTGGCCGGGCTTGTACGTGGTCAGCTCGAACGGCCCGGCGCCGACCGGCTGCCGGCCGAAGTCCGAGTCGGTGATCTTCTTGCCGTTCAGGACGTGCCTGGGCAGCACGGCCATCGCCATGGCGTCGAGCATCGGGGCGAACGGCCGGGCGAGCTCCAGGCGGACCGTCGTGGCGTCGGGCGCGGTGACGGAGGTGACGGCGGTGAAGTTGCGGGCGAGCGGCGAGTCCGCTCCGGCCGCTTTGATCGTCTCGATGGTGAACGTGACGTCGTCCGAGGTGAGCGGTTCGCCGTCGTGCCAGGTCAGCCCCTTGCGCAGGCGGAAGGTGTAGGACCTGCCGTCCTTGGCGACCTCCCACGACTCGGCGAGGGCGGGGACGACCTTGTTGTCGGCGTCCCGCCGCGTCAGGCCGCGGAAGACCAGCTCGGTCACCGGGTCGGTGTGCTCGTCCTGCAGGCCGGGGTTGAAGGTCTCGGGCTCGTCGCCGAGTGCGTAGGTGAGCGTGCCGTCGCGGGCGGGGGTGCTCGTGCCGCCGCCCTGCCCGCCGCCCTGCCCGCAGGCGGCGAGGAGGACGGCTACGGACATCGCGGCGAGCGCGGTCAGAACCGGACGTCTGTGCATGATTCAGCATTATTGCAAATAATGTGCAGGAGCTTGTAGGTGGCATCAGGTTGCCGTCGCTGGGTGCGGTCCGAGAGCGGCCGGGCCACCACGGCCTGGGGCTCGCCCCGCATCCGGCAGCCGGTGGCCCGGTCTCAGGCGCGGGCGGCGCGGCAGGCGAGCTGGAGGGCGAGCCGCTGCTGCGGGTCGGACAGGTCGGCCTGCAACAGGGCCTCGATGCGGCGGATGTTCCTGCTCACCGCGTTGCGGTGCAGGTGCACCTCCTCCGCGGCCCGCGCGGGCGAGCCGTGGTGGTCGAGGTAGGCGCGCAGGATGGCCAGGAGCTGTGCGGGCCGTTCGCCCGGAAGGTCCAGGATGGGCTGGAGCAGCTCTCTGACGGCCTGCTGGGCCGCGTCGGAGGAGTACCACTCCTCCAGCATCCGGTCCAGCCCGGCCAGGTCGTACGTGGCCAGCGGCAGGCGGCTGCGGCGCAGGGCCGTACGCGCCTCGGAGGCCGACGTGCGCAGCCCGAGCAGGCCCTGGTGCGCGGTGCTCACCCCGCAGCGCAGCTCGGCCCCGGCCGGGCGGACCCGGCCCAGGAGACGGCCGGCGTCACGGACCGCCTCACGCAACCCCGCCCGGCCGGGATCGCGCGGCTGGGTGCGGACGAGCACCAGCGCGTCGCCCGCCAGGGCGCCGTTCCACGACGGGCCGACGATCTCCCGTACGGCCCGGGCCGTGCGGGAGGCGACGGTGTCGAGCAGGGCGTAGCGCTCGGGGCCCTCGTCCATGAGAGGTTCGAGGCGCAGCACGATGTGCCACTCGTCGATCGGCAGCCCCAGCGCGCGGGCTCGCGGGGCCAGCTCCTGCGCCTGCTTCTCCGCCGTCACCAGCAGCTCGGTCAGCACCTGGGACCGCGAGCGGCCGGGCAGCTCGTCGGCCGGCCCCGCGGCCGCGGCCAGGGCCGACAGCCGCAGCACCACCTGGACGGCCCGGCCGAGGTGCCCGTCGCGCGCCTCGGCGGAGAAGTCGTGGCCCTCGGCGCGTACCGGCACGCCGAGCGCGGCGGCGGCCTCCTCGGCGATCCGGTCGGGCGCGCCGCCCGCCCGCAGCACGCCCTCCATCGCCCGCGCCGTCCTGATCAGCGCGTCGGCCGCGTCACCCGCGATGACCCGGTCGATGGCGACGATCAGCTCGGCGAGGTCGCCCGGCCCGCCGTCGCCGCCGGGCGCGGGGTCGCCGGGCGGGGGGTGCGCGGGGTCGCCGCCGGCGGCCTCGCAGAGGACGACGCGGCCGCGCCGGGCGAGGACCGCGGCGCTCCGGTCGATGTCGGGCACCAGGCCGGCGCCGGGATGGCCGGTGGCCGGGGCGCGGGCGGTGAGGACGAGCGCCGCGGCCCGGGCGGCCGCCGCGTCCCGCAGCGCCACGTCCAGCCGGTAACCCGTGGCCTGCCGCGAAGCCGCCCGGGTGAGCACCACGACGGACCCCGGAGGCTGCCAGGCCACCTCCTTGAGGTCCTCGACCAGACGCACGCCGGTGGCGGCGCGCGGCACGTCGGGCCCCGCCAGCCGGTGCAGCTCGGCGAGCAGGTACATGCCGCCAGTGTGCCACCAGCACATCGGCGGGCGAAACAGGTGCTCCGGGCACATGCCCGTTGACCTGGGCATTCGTACGCTGGGCAGCGTGGACATCGACACCGGGCTGCTCCCGGCGTTCGCGCGGGGCTGCGCCGTCCTGGGCTCGGGAGGCGGCGGCTCCGTGACGATCGGACGCGCCGCCGCCCTCCAGGCGCTGGAGGACCACGGCCCCGTCCGCGTCGTCGCGCCCGCCGACCTGGACCCCGGCCTGCTGGTCATGCCGGTGGGCACGGCCGGTTCGTCGGCGGTGATGTCCGAGCGGGTCGGCGGCACCGAGGAGCCCGTCCACCTGCGTGACAAGATCGAGGAACTGTTCGGCGTCCGCGTCGGCGCCGTCATGGCCAGCGAGATCGGCGGGGCCAACGGCTGCCTCGCGGTCGCGTGGGCGGCCCGCCTGGGCCTGCCGCTGGTGGACGCCGACGGGATGAGCCGCGCCTTCCCCGGCATGGACCAGACCGTGATGGAACTGCGCGGCATCCCCGCCACCCCGGCCGTGCTGTGCGACGAGCGCGGCCGGACGGTCGTCATCGAGCACGTCACCGGGCGCTGGCTGGAACGTTACGTCCGCGCGTCCCTGGAGGCGTTCGGCGGGCAGGTCGCGACCAGCGAGTACGTCCTGCGCGGTGACCAGGTCGCCACGGCGACGGCGCTCGGCTCCGTCACCCGGGCGGTGCGCCTGGGCACCGCCCTGCCCGAGCCGCTGATCACCGGGAAGGTAGCCGAGGCGGCGGGTTCGATCCTCGTCGAGGGTCTGGGCCGCGACCAGGGCCGGCTGCTGCGCGTCGAGGCGGGCAGCGAATACCTCGCGGCGATCGAGGACGGGCGGCCGGTTGCGGCGGTGCCCGACGTCATCGCGCTGCTCGACACCCGCACGCGCGAGGTGGTGCAGACCGAGCAGATCAGGTACGGCCTGCGGGTCAGCGTGCTGCGCGTGCCGTGCGACCCGATCTGGTACACCCCCGAGGGACTGCGCCTGGCGGGGCCCGCCGCCTTCGGCCTGTCCGGCATCCCCGCGCCGCTCGGCGCGCCCGGTCGCTCGACCGTCTGGAGAGCCGCACCGGACGAGCCGCGCGCCCGGCCGGCGTCGCCACAGGCGCCGCCCGCATCCGGCGGCAGCGGAGCCCCGCCCGGTGAGGTGTTCCGATGAAGGCCGGTGTGCACGTGGGACTCGCCACCACCGAGGCGGCGCTGATCGACGACGACGGCGCCCTGGTCGCCACCGCCGCGGTCGGCTCCGTGCCGGGCGACGCCGTCGCCAGCGTGGGGGCCGCCCTCGTGCGGCTGCCGCGGCACGATCCGGCCCAGGTCGCGGTGGGGCTGCGGGCCACCGCCTCCGCCGTGGCCGAGCGGCGGGGGCTGCGCCGGGTCGGGGTGCTGCGCATCGGCGGGGCCGCCGCCCGCGCGGTGCGTCCGCTGTGGGGCTGGCCCGCCGACCTGCGGGCGGCCGTCTGCGCCGGCGTCGACATCGTGGACGGCGGCGGCGGGCTCGACCGGGAGGACTGGACGCCCCTGGACCGCGACGCGGTGGCCCGGTTCGCCGCCGGCGTGGCGGGCAAGGCGCAGGCGGTCGCCGTCGCGGGCCTGTTCTCGCCGCTGGACGGGGAGCAGGAACGCCAGGCGGCCGAGATCCTCCGGGCCGAGCTGGGCGACCTGCCGATCGCCCTGTCCGCCGACCTGGGCTCGATCGGGCTGCTGGAACGCGAGAACGCCACCGTCCTCGACGCCGCCCTGTCCGGTGTCGCCGGTGGGCTCGCCGACCGGCTGGCAGGCACGCTGACGGCGCTCCACCCAGGCGCCGCCGTGTTCGTCACCCGCGGCGACGGCACGCTGATGAGCCTGGAGCACCTGGCCCGCCACCCCGGGGCGAGTCTCGGCAGCGGGCCCGCGAGCGTGCTGCGCGGGGCGGGCGCGCTGGCCGGGCTGGAGGACGCGGTGGTCGCCGACGTGGGCGCCCGGCGGGTCAACGTCGGCGCGCTGGCCGGCGGCTTCCCCGAGGAGGCCGTCGGCGGGGCCGAGATCGGCGGGGTGTGTGTCGGGTCCCGCATCCCGGCGCTGATCCGGCTGCCCCGGCCGTTCGACCCGGCCGAACTGGCCGAGGCGGTCGACCGGCTCCAGCCGGGCGCCGGGCGGCTGCCGCTGGTCGTGGTCGGCGGCGGCGCGCACGACGTGCCCGGAGGGGTGCATCCCGAGCACGGGGAGGCGGCGGGCGCGATCGGCGCGGCCGTCAGCCCCGTCGGCGGCCAGCACGAGCGGATCGTCCGGCTTCCCGACCGGTCCGCGACGCCCGTGGTGCTGGAGGACGTCATGGAGGAGGCGCGGGCGGCGGCGGTCCGCGCCGGCGCCGACCCGCGGCACGTGGTGGTGGTGGAGGTGGACGAGACACCGCTGGCCTATCTGCCCGGCCGGTTCGTCAGGCTCCGCGCCAGAGCCGCCGGCCCGCCGTCCCCCCTGTGACCCGGCTCGCCGACCCCGTCCCCCGGCGGGCGCGCGCGTGCCCGCAGGCAGGCCCGCGCCGCCGACAGACCTGCCCACCCCCCAACAGAGACAGACTCGTGCACCCCCCAAGAGAGAGGCACCACCCATGACCGACCCCGACTACCCGCTGGAGCGGGTGCCGGCCGACGCCCGCTACCCCTGGTTCAACGTGGCCGTGCAGCGCTTCGGCCAGCTCTCCGACCTGACGCAGTTCCTGCTCGGCGCGACCCTGGGCGCCGGGCTGTCCTTCTGGGGCGCGTTCTGGGCGTTCACGCTCGGCTCGGTGATCCTGGAGGTGGTCTGCATCTTCGTCGGCATCGCCGGCATGCGGGAGGGCCTGTCGACCTCCATGCTCGCCCGCTGGACCGGGTTCGGCCGGTACGGTGCCACGCTCATCGGCGTCGTCATCATGCTCAGCCTCTTCGGCTGGTTCGGCGTGCAGACCGCGGTCTTCGCGGCGGGCCTGCACTCGATCATGTCGTGGCTGCCGCTGTGGGCCTGGTCGCTGGTCGCCGGGCTCGGCGTGACGCTGCTGGTCATCCGCGGCTTCAAGGCGATGGGCCTGACGGCGTTCGTGACCGTGCCGGCCTTCCTCGGCCTGGCCGGCTGGGCGATGTGGGTGGAGATGTCCCGGCACGACCTCGGCGCCCTGGTGGCCTCACCGCCGTTCGGCGAGCCGATCAGCATCGCGACCGGCGCCACCATCGTGGCCGGCTCCTACATCGTCGGCGCCGTCACCACGCCCGACATGACGAGGTTCAACCGCAACACCGGCGACGTGGTCAAGCAGACGCTGGTCGGCATCTCCCTCGGCGAGTACGTGCTCGGCCTGGCCGGCGTGCTGCTGGCCTACGCGGTCAAGTCGTCCGACGTCATCGCGATCATCACGGCGTCCTCCGGCGTGGTCGGCGTCATCGTGCTCATCACCGCCACCGTCAAGATCAACAACTGGAACCTCTACTCCGCCACGCTCGGCCTGCTCACCGCGGTCGAGTCCACCATCGGCGTGCGGCTGAACCGGGTCACCGTCACCCTGGGCATCGGCATCCTCGGCAGCCTGCTGGCCGCGGCGGGCATCCTGGAGCGCTTCACCGACTTCCTGCTCATCCTCGGCGTCATCACGCCGCCGATCGCCGGGATCATGGTCGCCGAGTACTTCGTCCTCCGCCGCTGGCGGCCCGTCCTGGACGCCTCCCGCGCCGCCGGGCGGCTGCCGGACACCGAGCCCACCTGGGTCCCGGCCACGCTCGTCATCTGGGTGGCGGCGGCCGTGTTCGGCTGGCTGAGCGAGCAACACCAGTGGTTCGGCATCCCCGCGCTCAACTCGCTGCTGCTCGCCGGCGTCGCGTACGTCGTGGCCGGTCGTCTCGGCCTGGTCCGGGGGACTCGCGAGCAACCCGTGGAACAGCGCGCGGTGAACGTCTGAAATGTCAGCAACCGTCAGGAAAGACCCCCACATGCGTATCGGCATCGACGTCGGCGGCACCAACACCGACGCCGCCCTGATCGACGGTGACGGCCAGGTGCTGGCCACCGTCAAGTGCCCCACCACGGAGGACGTCACCGGCGGCGTCGCCGCGGCCCTCGCCGCGCTGGGCGCCACCGACGTGTCCGCCGTGATGATCGGCACCACCCACTTCGTCAACGCCCTGGTGGAGGCCGCCAGGCTGGAGCCGGTCGCCGCCGTGCGGCTCGGCCTGCCCGCCACGGCGGCCCTCCCGCCGCTGGTCGACTGGCCCCTGCCGCTGCGCGAGGCCGTCGAGGGAGCGATCCACCTGTGCCACGGCGGCCACGAGTACGACGGCACCCCCCTGTCCGGCCTGGACCCGGCCGAGCTGCGGGCGGTCGCCGCCGACATCAGGGCGCGCGGGCTGCGCTCCGTCGCCGTCTCCTCGGTGTTCTCCCCGGTCAGCGCCGACTCCGAGCGGCGCGCGGCCGAGATCCTGGCCGCCGAGCTGGGGCCGGGCGTGCACCTGTCGCTGTCCGCCGAGATCGGCCGCGTCGGACTGCTGGCCAGGGAGAACGCCACGATCGTGAACGCCGCGCTGCGCCCGCTGGCCGACCGGACGGTGGCCGCCTTCGGCGAGGCGCTGCGCCGGGCGGGCATCACCGCGCCGCTGTTCCTGTCGCAGAACGACGGCACCCTCATGGACGTCGCCCACGCCCGCCGCTACCCCGTCGCCACCTTCGCCTCGGGGCCGACCAACTCGATGCGCGGGGCCGCGTACCTGTCCGGGCTGAGCGACTGCGCGGTCGTCGACATCGGCGGCACCACCACCGACGTCGGCGTCCTCGCCGGCGGCTTCCCGCGCGAGGCAGCGGGGGAGGCGCTCGTCGCCGGGGTGCGCACCAACTTCCGCATCCCCGACGTGCTGTCGATCGGCATCGGCGGCGGCTCCGTCGTGGCCGGCGACGGCACCACCGGACCGCGCAGCGTCGGCTACCGGCTGACGTCGGAGGCGCTCGTCTTCGGCGGCCCCACCCTCACCGCCACCGACCTCGCCGTGGCCGCCGGCCATGCCCGCCTCGGCGACCCGGCACGGGTCGCCGGCGTGGACCCCGGCCCGGCGCTGAAGGGCATCGCCGAACGGGTCGCCGAGGCCGTGGACCGCATGCGCACCTCTCCGGCGCCGCTGCCCGTCGTCCTGGTCGGCGGCGGCAGCATCCTCATCGACGAGCTGCCCGGCTTCGCCGACGTGCGCAGACCCGACCACTACGAGGTGGCCAACGCGGTCGGCGCGGCCATCGCCCAGGTCGGCGGCGAGGTGGACCGGGTGTTCTCCGGCCCGCGCGAGGCCAACCTGGCCGAGGCCCGGGCGGAGGCGGTGAGCCGCGCCGAGCGGGCCGGCGCCCGCGCGGGCAGCGTGCGGATCGTGGACGTGGAGGAGCTGCCGCTCGCCTACCTGCCGGGTGACGCCACCCGGATCAGGGTGAAGGCCGTCGGTGACCTGGACCTGGAGAAGATCGATGCGTGAGATCGGGATCGACGTGCTCGGCGACCTGGCGCGGGGCGCCGGGATCCTCGGCACGGGCGGCGGCGGCGACCCCTACGTCGGCATGCTGCTGGCCCGCGAGGCCATCCGCAGGCACGGCCCGGTGACCGTCCTCGACATCGGCGAGGTGCCCGCCGACGCGACCGTCGTACCGGTGTCGGGGATGGGCGCGCCCACCGTCCTGCTGGAGAAACTGCCCGCCGGCACCGAGGAGCTGACCGCCCTGCGTGCCCTGGAACAGGTGCTCGGCCGGCCCGCCAGCCACATCGTCCCCATCGAGATCGGCGGCGTGAACTCGATGATCCCCATCGCGGCCGCCGCGCAGGCCGGGCTGCCGCTGGTGGACGGCGACGCGATGGGCCGGGCGTTCCCCGAGGCCCAGATGGTGCTGCCGACGCTGATGGGCGTGCCCAACACGCCCATGGCGCTGGCCGACGACAAGGGCAACACCCTGGTCGTGGAGGCGGTGACCAACCGCTGGGCCGAGCGCATCGCCAGGGCGGCGTGCGTGCAGATGGGCTGCCAGGTGTCGTGCGCCGACACGGTGCTGCGCGGCGACCAGCTCCGCGACGGGCTGGTGCCCGCCACGCTCACCCTGGCCGAGAGCCTCGGCCGGGCCGTACGGGAGGCGCGGGCCGGCCACGCCGACCCGGTGGCGGCGGCGCTCGGCGTGCTCGGCGGGGTGCGGCTGTTCGCCGGCAAGGTGGTGGACGTGGAGCGGCGCACCACCGGGGGCTTCGCCAGGGGCCGGGCCCGGCTGGAGGGCACGAGCGACCTGGAGCTGCACTTCCAGAACGAGCACCTGCTCGCCCGCCGGGACGGCGAGATCGTGGCGACCACGCCCGACCTCATCTGCGTGCTCGACACCGACACCGGCGAGCCGGTCACCACGGAGGCGATGCGCTACGGCCTGCGGGTCACGGTCATCGCCGTGCCCTGCGACCCGCGCTGGACGACCCCGGCGGGGCTGGAGCTGGCCGGCCCGCGCTACTTCGGCTACGACTGCGACTACCTCCCCCTGGCGGCCGCCTGACACGGGCCGGCGAGGACGCGGTCGGCTTCCGAGGGGGACGGCCGTCCGGTGTAAGCCGCCTGACTACCGGAAATACCCCCCAGCAAGGTGACAAAGTGACGGGGCGTGCCGATGAGGGGACTGAGGATCGCCGGGATCGTGGGCGGGCTGCTGCTGGCGGGCGGCGGCGTGCCCGCCCCGGCCCGCGGGCCCGCGCCGGGGGCGGCGCGGGACCCGGGCGGCTGCTCCTCGGCCCAGCTCGACGTGCGGCTGGACCGGGTCGATCCCGGTGCGGGCAACCGGTACGCGCCGCTGGTGTTCACCAACCGCTCCGGCGCCGACTGCACCCTGCGCGGCCGTCCGGCGCTGGTCGTGCTCGACGCCTCCGGCGCCCCGCTGCCGGGCGCGGCGCCGGCCGCGCCCGGCACCTGGGCGCCGGAGGAGACGGTCACCCTGGAGCCGGGCGGCAGCGCCCGCTCGGTGCTGCATTGGACAGTCACCGCCGACGACTGTCCCGACGCCTCCGCGCTGCTGGTGACCCCGCCGGGGCAGGGCGCCGCCACGACGCTCCCGTTCCCGGCCGGACGGGTCTGCGGCACGCTCGACGTCACGCCCGTCCGCTAGAGCGAGGTGGTGCGGTGGCGGGCGCGGAACTCGGCCAGCAGTTCGTCGGTCACCTCCGCTCCGGCCGCCACGGCGGCGTGCACCTCGCGGAAGTACCCCTCGTACCCGGCCGGCGTGTAGAGGCACAGGGCGCGGGCCGGCACGGCGCCGGCGTTGCGGAAGCCGTGCGGTGTGCCGCGCAGCGCCGCCAGCAGGTGGCCGGGCCCCGCCGTCACCTCGCCGTCGCCGTGGTGCAGGGTCAGCTCCCCGTCGAGCACGTAGAAGTACTCGTCGTGCCCGTGGTGGACGTGCGGCCGGGCCCCGATCACGCCTGCGGCCAGGGTGAACTCCTCGAACGCGAACCGTCCGCCGGTGTGCTCGCCCGTCAGCCGGAACAGGTGCGCCACCCCGGCGACGTCGATCAGCTCGCCGTCCTCGGGACGGCGCAGCAGGGGGCGCGGTCCCGGCATTTCCCTGTCGGTCATCTCAGCATTATCGGCTGATGTCGGCACCGTCGCGCCGCAGCAGGCTCAGGTCGCGGCGGCGGGGCAGGCTCTCCCAGTCGCCCTGCGAGGTGACGGCGAACGCCCCGGCCGCGCACGCCGTCCGCAGCCGCTCGTCCGGCTCGGCCCCGGCCAGCCAGTCGGCCAGCCACCCGGCCGCGAACGCGTCTCCCGCGCCGACCGGGTCCACCTCGGTCACCTCGTACGGCTCCGCGCGCCGGACCACCCCACCGGACAGCTCCAGAGCGCCCTCGGCTCCCGACTTGACGAGCACGTGGCGCGGCCCGAGCGACGCCAGCGCCTCGGCGAGCGCGACCGGCTCGGCCGCGTCGGCGACGAGGCGGCCCTCCGGCACGGTCGCGAACAGCACGTCCACGTCCGCGATCACGCCGCGCAGCCACTCGCCCGCCTCCTTCGGCGACCAGAGCGCCCGCCGGTAGTTGACGTCGAGCGAGACGAGCACCCCGGCGGCGCGGGCCTGGGCGACGGCGTGGCGCGTCGCCTCGCGGGCGGACGCCGACAGCGCCGGCGTGATCGCCGACAGGTGCAGCACGCGGGCGCCGCGGATGAGCGCCGGGTCCAGGTCGGCGGGGGCGAGCCGGGAGCCGGCGCTGTCTCTGCGGTAGTAGCTGACGTCGATGAGGTCGGCGGTCCGCCTGCCCTTGATCATCAGTCCGGTGGGCGCGCCGGGGTCGGCGATGGCGCGGGTGTCCACCCCCTCGCCGAGCAGGGTGGCGCGGATCAGGTCGCCGAACTCGTCGGCGCCGACCCGGCCCACCCAGGTCACGCTGTGGCCGAGCCGTGCCACGCCGATCGCCACGTTGGACTCGGCCCCGCCCAGCCCGAGGTCGAAGTCGCGGGCGAAGCGCAGCGGCCCCGTACGGCGGGCCGCGAACAGCGCCATGGTCTCACCGAAGGTCACCAGATCGGTCATCGAGAGGAGCTACCCAGCTTTCTGGAGATGCGCGACGCCGCGGCGGCCACCATCGGCCCCAGTTCCCGCACCCGTGCGGCGGTGATCCGCGAGGAGAGGCCGGACAGGGAGATGGCGGCGACCACGGCGCCGGTGTGGTTGAAGATCGGCGCGCCGACGCAGCGCACCTCGGGTTCGTTCTCGCGGTCGTCCACGCTGTAACCGCGCCGGCGCACGCTCGCCAGGTCGGCGCGCAGCCGGGCCGGGTCGCTGATGGTGTGCCTGGTCATGACCTTCAGGTCGAGCCCGTCGACGGTGTCGTCCGGCAGCCAGGCGAGGATGGCCTTGCCCACGGCGGTGCTGTGCAGCGGGCCGCGGCTGCCGATGCGTGAGGCCATGCGGACGTTGGTCTCGTTCTCGACCTTGTCGATGTAGACGACGTGCGGCGGCTCGTACACCACGAGGTGGACCGTCTCGCGCACCTCGGCCACCAGCCGGTGCGACTCCTCGGCCGCGACCGCGCGCAGGTCGAGGCCCGAGAGGTAGGCCTGGCCCAGCTCCAGCGTGCCGTGGCCGAGCCGGTAGGCACCGGTCCTGCGGTCGCGTTCGAGCAGCCTGGCCTCGACGAGCGGGACCGTCAGCCGCAGCACGGTGCTCTTGGACAGGTCCACCGCCTCGGCGAGCTGGGTGAGCGTCAGGCCGCTGGAGGCCCGCACCTGGTCCAGCACCGCGAGCGCGCGGCGGAGGGAGGCTGACTGGTTGCGCTCGGGCACGGAGGCCATGGTAGGCGGTGCGGTTGTCGGACGTCAGCTTTTGCAGCACGTCGTTGTGCAGTGCACAACAAGTCGGCGCAGCTCTTCCGTGCCGCTCCGGCCGTTCCTAGTCTCGGCGCCAGGAGGTAATAGTGAAGTTTCTTTACTGTGCCCTGGCCGTCGTCACCCTGGCCGCCCTTACCGCCTGCGCGCCCCCCACGACCGCTCCCGCGTCCGGGGGCGACGACCGGACCGGGACCCTGCGCGTGTGGCTCTACGACGAGCCCAACCGCGCCCCCAAGGAGAAGGTCGTCGGCGAGGCGATCAAGGAGTTCACGGCCGCCCACCCGGACGTCAAGGTCGAGATCAGCTACATCCCGACCACGCCCGCCCGGCACGAGAAGTTCAAGGGCGCCTTCAACGACCCGCCCAGCGCGCCCGACGTCGCCGAGTACGGCAACACCGACCTCGCCGAGTACGTGGCCGCGGGCGGCCTCGCCGACCTCACCGCCGACCTGCGGGGAGTCGACGTCAACGCCGACCTCATGAAGTCGGCCTCCGTGGCCGGCAAGGTCTACGGCCTGCCCTGGTACATCGGCGTGCGCGCCCTCTACTACCGTACGGACGTCCTCGCGGAGCTGGGCCTGAAACCCCCCGCCTCCATCGGGGAACTGGCACGCACGGCCCGGACCATCCGGGCGAGGAAACCCGACCTGTACGGCATCGCCGTCGGCGGCGAGTACACCTTCGGCGCCCTGCCGTTCGTCTGGGCCGCGGGCGGCGACATCACCTCTCTCGACTCGGCCGCCTCGCGCAAGGGGGTCGAGGCGTACACCGGCCTGCTGTCCGACGCCGTGTGCCCGCCGCAGGCATGCGCGTCGCTGACCGGCGGCAGGACCGTCGAGCTGTTCGCCGGCGGCAAGGCGGCGATGGGCATCCTCGGCAACTTCAACCGCGCGGCCGTGGACGCCGGGGCGGCGGCCGGCAGGTACCGGGTCGTGCCGCTGCCCGGCTTCGAGCCCGGCTCGGTCGCGCCGGCCTTCGCCGGCGGCAACAACCTCGGCGTGCTGCGCCATGCCCGGCACCGCACGCTCGCGGTCGAGTTCGTCAAGCTGCTCGGCGGCAGGACGTACCAGACCAAGATGTACGAGGCGATGGGCAACCTGCCGACCCTCACCGCCGCCCGGGACGAACTGGCCGCCAAGGACCCCTTCGTCAAGCCCTTCCTCGACGTCGTCGCCGCGGGCACCAGGTTCGTGCCCGTCCACCCCGGCTGGGTGAAGATCGACAACACCAAGGTCATCCCGACCATGCTGCAGAAGGCCGCCACCGGGCGGGCGAGCGTGGACGAGGCCACGACGGAGGCCGCCGCCGCCGTCAAGACGGCCCTCGGCGGCTCGTGACCGCGGCCGCCCCGCCCGCCCTCGCCCGATGGCGGCGGGCCGCGACGCGACGCCGGGCGGGCGCTGCGCGGCCGTGGCTGTACCTGCTGCCCGCCCTCGCCGTCCTCGGGCCGCTGTTCGGCTACCCGATCTACCTGCTCGGCCTGCTGTCGGTCTTCGACTACCGGCAGGCGCAGGTCAGCGGCGGGCAGCCGACCACGTTCGTCGGGTTCGGCAACTACGCGGCCCTGTTCGGCGACGCGCGGTTCTGGAGCGTGCTGCTGCAGACCGTGGGGTTCGCCGCCGCGCTGGTGGCCGCCACCCTGGCCGTGGGCGCGGCCCTGGCCGTGCTCATGACCCGCGTCGGGACCGTGCCGAGGGCGGCGCTGTCGCTGGCCGCCCTCGGCGCCTGGGCGGCGCCCGCGATGACCGGGTCCACCGTGTGGATGTTCCTCTTCGACGCCGACCTCGGCCTGGTCAACCAGGTGCTCGGCACCGAGGGCCGCAACTGGTTCTTCGACCGGTGGGTGACGTTCGGGGTGGTCGGCGCCACCGTCGTGTGGCACTCGTTCCCGTTCGTCATGGTGACGCTGTACGCGGGCATCCAGGCCGTGCCCGCCTCGGTGCTGGAGGCGGCCGCGCTGGACGGGGCGTCCGCCTGGCAGGCGTTCCGCCGGGTGGTCGTGCCGATGCTGCGGCCGCTGATCACCATCGTCGTCATCCAGTCGATCATCTGGGATTTCAAGATCTTCACCCAGATCTACGTGATGACCAGCGGCGGCGGCATCGCCGGGCAGAACACCGTGCTCAACGTCTACGCCTACCAGACCGCGTTCGGCTCCTCCGAGTACGGGCTCGGCTCGGCCATCGGCGTGGTGATGACGCTGATCCTGCTCGTCGTGACCATGTTCTACATCCGCGCGCTGCACCGGACGGGGGAGAGGCTCTAGTGCGTACCACCCGGCACGCGGCCAACGCGGTGGCGCTGGTCGTGGCGTTCCTGACGGCTTTCCCGCTCTACTGGATGGCGCTGTCGGCGGTCAAACCCGCCGGGGAGATCCACACCCTCGACGTGCGGCCGTGGACCCTCCACCCCACCCTGGAGCACTTCACGCGGGTGCTCACCGGCGAGGGGTTCGCCCGCTACTTCGTCAACAGCGCGGTGGTGGCGCTGGCCGTCGTGGCGCTGTCGGCCGTGGTCGCCTTCCTCGCCGCGGTGGCGGTCACCCGGTTCGCGTTCCGGTTCCGCACCACCGTGCTGATCATGTTCCTGGTGGCGCAGATGGTGCCGGTGGAGGCGCTGACGATCCCGCTGTTCTTCGTGGTGCGCGACGCGGGCCTGCTCAACACCCTCGCCTCGCTGGTGCTCGTGCACCTGGCGTTCTCCCTGCCGTTCGCCGTCTGGATGATGCGCGGCTTCGTCGCCGCGGTGCCGGAGGCGCTGGAGGAGGCGGCGCTGATCGACGGGGCGAGCCGCGCGACCGTGCTGTGGCGCATCCTGTTCCCCCTGGTCGCTCCCGGCCTGGTGGCGACGAGCGTCTTCTCGTTCATCACCGCCTGGAACGACTTCGTCTTCGCCAGGACGTTCATCATCTCGGCCAGGGACAACCAGACTCTGCCCGCCGCGCTGCTCGGCTTCTTCAAGCCGGACGAGAACGACTGGGGCGGCATCATGGCGGCCTCGACGCTCATGACGATCCCCGTGCTGGTCTTCTTCGTGGCGGTGCAGCGCCGCCTCGTGTCAGGTCTTGGAGGGGCCGTCAAAGACTGATGTCTCGTGCCGATGAATCGCGGCAGCTGAGGTCCGCGCGGGGAGCGGAAAGGCCCGCACGGCGTCGCGGGACGCCGTGCGGGCGTGGGCGGTGAACAGGGCCGGTACCGGTGGGGTCAGTACTCGGTGGTGACGGCCGTGCCCGAGAAGGCCGCCGCGCCGTGCAGACTGACGTAATGCCAGCCGGCCGCCGGGGCGGTGACAGTGATGGTGTGCCCGTTGCCGGCTCCGGCGGCGCGCAGGGTGTGGGAGGAGACGGTGGCCCAGCCCCGGTCGCTGTAGTAGAGGTCGGCGTCGCCGGTCCCGCCCGACGAGGTGATGGTCAGGCTGGGGACGCCGTCGGGTAGGTAGAGGTAGAGGTAGGCGTAGTCGCCCGCGACGGCGGACAGCCCGCTGCGCCGGCAGTCGCGGTCCAGCCGCCGGGTGTCCGGGTCGGCGCACTCGGGGACCTGGCCGTCGCCCGCGCAGCCGCCTGCCGAGCACGCGGCCAGCCAGGAGTTCCAGTCGGCGTCGTAGCGGCTGCCGATGCCGCGGGTCAGGAAGTCGCGGGCGGCGTTCCACGAGCCGGTGCGGTAGTGGCCGAGCACGGTGTCGACGTCGGCGCGGTGCCGTTCGTACATGTAGCGCACGGCCAGGTAGCCCCACCGGTAGACGCGCGTGGCGTCGTGGTCGTACGTGGTGTTCCACAGGGTGCTGAGGGCGTAGGTGCGGCGGCCGGCCTCGGCGATGGCGGCGTCGTAGGTCACCTTCCGGTAGGAGTAGGAGACGTACTCGGCG
The DNA here is from genome assembly GCF_043204415.1 of Nonomuraea sp. NPDC047897. Taxonomy (NCBI): domain Bacteria; kingdom Bacillati; phylum Actinomycetota; class Actinomycetes; order Streptosporangiales; family Streptosporangiaceae; genus Nonomuraea; species Nonomuraea sp. NPDC047897. Next base: position 56,262 of record NZ_JBIDCC010000023.1, read on the forward strand.
AAGCCCTCGATCCACCAGACGGTCGGCGTGGAGATGGCGGCGGCGAAGTCGCCGTGCATGGTGAACCGGCCGTCGAGGTAGTGGGTGTACTCGTGGTTGAGGTTCCAGATCTGGAAGTCCGGGCGCAGCCACTCGGCCTCGTAGGCGATGAACCGCGGCTGGTTGCCCGGCCGGGAGGGGTCGCCCTCCAGGTACATGCCGCCGTTGTTCGTGTCGATGCCGAACATGACGCCGGCGTAGGTCTGGTAGTCGGTGCTGGAGTCGAACACCACCACCTCCAGGGTGGTGTTGTGGTCGTCGGCCACCGGCCGGCCGCCGTCGCGGGCCAGGTCGTGGAAGAAGGCGTCCTGGCCCGCGAGGCTCGTACAGGTGCCGGAGAGCTGGCCGGAGGTCATCTCCTGGGCGCGGATCCGGATCGCCGGGCCGCACGCGTGGGTGACGGGCAGCACCGCGGCGGCCAGGCGGGCGGCCAGGTCGCAGGTGCCGTAGAAGGAGCAGGAGGCTCTGTCGAAGGCGTCGGCCATCTCGGCCACGCCGACCCACAGCCGCGCGGTCGGGCCCGTGACGGCGCTGCGCCCGAGCAGGCCGCGCGCCATCGGCCGGACGGTGTCCCGCAGGGCCGCGTGCTGGAGGAACCGCGCGAGCTCGCGCCCGGCGTTGGCCGTGAGGTAGCCGCGCTCGGTCCCGAGCAGGGCGAGGTGGCGGGTGGCGAAGGACTCGAGCGTCCTGAGGACGCCGGTGTCCGCCTGGACGGCGCTTACGAACGCGGGCACCTGGTGGCCGCGGAACAGCACCGTGTAGGCGCTGTTGACCGCGTTCAGCATCCACCACGACGCGTCGTAGGAGGAGTCGTAGCCGTTCAGCAGCCGCTCGACCACGTCCAGGTAGCGGTCGTTCTGCTGGGCGCTGTCGATCAGCACGACCGCCTCCGACAGCACCTCGCCGTTGGCGTCGCTGACCGTCCAGGCGCGCGGGTTCGCGAAGAACGCGTCGAGTCCCGCCCGGATTGCGGTCCTGAGCTGCGGCCCGTACGAGCCGACATCGTCGGGGTGGTACCACTGCACGTAGTAGCCGGCCCGCAGGTACAGCACGAGCTGGGCGGTGCCGGCGCGGTTGTCGCCCGGATAGCCGGCGCCGTCGTCCCGCAGGGCGGTGGCGACGCTCACCATCTGCTCCTCGCGGAAGGCGCCGCGGGCGTCGGTCCCGGTCAGGCCGAAGAGCGTGTTGACGCAGTCGGTGGTGGCCGACTTGACGTGCCTGACCAGCTCGCCGCCCGTGCGGCCGGTGAAGCCGGCGACGTCGCAGGCGGCCGCCCGGGCCGTGGGGGTGCCGGCCGAGGGCCGCCGTGGTCGCGGCGCGGGGCGCGGGTCGTCGTAGTCGCGGCGAGCGGCGTCGGTGGAAGCGGGCTGCGGCGCCCGCTCGCGGGCGTCCAGCCGCGAGTCGCGCAGGTGTTCCGGCTCGTCGGTGCCGGTCAGGGACGCGACGGGTGGCGGCTCGGCGGTGAGCGCGCTTCGCGTCGTGGGCGCCTCCACACCGGCGTACGCGGGGGAGACCGGCTGGAGGAGGAGGCTGAGGGTGATGAGCGGCAGCAGTAATCGCCTGGGCACTTTGGACACGGGGGACCTCCGGGGGTGTCCGCTGGGCTGTGAGGTGCCCCGAGTGTGCGGCCCGCGCGGAACCCGTGGTCATAGGGCGCGCCATAGATGTTGGCTATGTGTTCACCGGAACGCCTGGTCCCGTACGGTGACATGTCACATAATTTGCCTTTATGGAGCTTGAGCTCCGGCATCTCCGGATGCTCTGCGCGATAGCGGAGACGGGCAGCGTGACCCGGGCGGCCGCCCGGCTCGGCCTGTCGCAACCCGCCCTCACCGTCCAGCTACGCAAGGTCGAGGAGATCGTCGGCGGCGCGCTCTTCGCGCGCAGCCGCTCCGGCGCCGTCCCCACCCTGCTGGGCGGCCAGGTCATCGCCCGCGCCCGGGTCGTGCTGTCGGAGATGGACGGGCTGGTCGGCGACCTGCGCGACGCCCGCGCCCAGGTGACCCGGCTCCGCCTGGGCAGCGTCCACACGGCCTGCGTCGCGAGCGTCGTCGGCCGGGTCGGCGAGGCCCTGCCCGGCCGCCTCATCTCCCTGCGGATCGAGCCGTCGGCCGCGCTGCTGGCCGACGCCCTCACCCGGGGCATGCTCGACGCGGCGCTCGTGGGCATGATCGAGGGTTTCGACGTCCCGCTGCCCGCGCCGATCGTCAGCCGGACGCTGATCCCGCACCACCCGATCTTCGTCGCCCTGGCTGAACGGCACCGGCTGGCCGGTCAGGCCGAGATCAGCCTCGCCGACCTGCGTGAGGAACGCTGGATCAGCCCGCCCGGCGCGGACGACGGCTCCCTGGCGGCCCTGCGCGCCGCGTGCCGCGCGGCCGGGTTCGAGCCGGACGTCCGCTACGACGCCCCCAGCGGGGGCGGGCACCACCTCGTGGCCGCGGGCCACGGCATCAGGCTGGTGGACCCCACCTGGCCCGCCCCGCCGGGCACCGCCGTCCGCCCGCTCGCCGGCGAGCCCCAGGTCGCCCGGCTCGTCGTCGCCTGGCGCCGCGACCGTCTCGGCACGGTGGCGGCGACCGCCGTCTACCGCGGCCTCGCCGCCGCCTTCCGCGACCACGTGGACGACAACCCGGCCTACCGCGACTGGTGGGACGCCCACCCCGAGACGCATCCCCTCTGAGCGGGAACTGGTGTCGCTCATTCTGCGTGAAGCCGACGGACCATGGCCGTGACGGCTTCGCAGGGCGATCTCACGGCCTGGTGTTGACCTGCCGGCTCTGTGTTCCAGTGGCGCCGCTACGCCAGTGCGGCGGCGCGCTCTGCCGCGGGCCCGGCTCCACCGCGACGGCGGTGGTGTAGCGTCCGGGCGGCACCTGCTGGGGGAACGGCCCGCAGGTGCTCGCCTGACCTGCTGTCAGGGCACCGAGCTCGCACGCCCGCAGAGTCTTCGCCAGCGGTACGCGGGATTCGATGTCGTGCAACCAGACGTAGGCGACCGCGCCGTCGACCGCCTGGACCGCGCGCAGGTCGAGGGAGGTGGCCACGGCTCCGTCGGTCACCTGGACACAGGGCTGGACCGATACCGGCACGCGCACCTCGACAATCGGCGAGCGGCACTGCGTCGGCATGTCCGGTACGGCATCGCCCGGGGTCCAGATGGACGCCGCGGTGGCCGTGACGAGTGCCAGCGCCGTACCGATGCCCGCCGCGACCTTCCACAGAGCGCGTGGCCTCCGCTCCTGGCCGTGGGCCTCGTCCGCCATGGCTGATCCGCTGGGCTCGGGTTCGCGGGTGGCCTGGGAGTTCTGCGGGATCTGGCCGTTGATCTCGTGCCAGCGCCGCTCCCACTCGGCAGTGTCCGTCATGCCGCAGGCGCGTACGTAATCGAGGGTGGCCGCCAGGCTCGGCAGCCGGAGTCCCTTGGCGGCTTCGGAGAGCCTGCTCGGCGAGCACCCGACCCGAGAGCCCATGATCCGGTAAGTCGGTTTCCCCGCCGCCACGCGCAACTGGCGCAGGTCATGCGCGAAGCGTTCGATCAACCCGCTGCCGGGATCGAGTTCACGTTCTGGCCTGCCCAATTCACCCTGCCTGGTTGATCAGGTGTCCGATCGGTGGTGATCAATCAAAGCGTGACAAGGATGGGCCGTACCAGGCAAGTCAGTCGGCTGAGGAGGCACGAGTGAAGAAGAGGATGTTCGCGGCGGTGGCTGCGGTGGCGGTGGGCACCTGTGGTGTCTCGGCGCCGGCCCACGCCGCCATGGGAGTGGCCTTCCGCGCGTATTCGGGCGCGAGCCAGAGCGCACACCAGGCCCATTTCGAGAGCCTGCGCCGCCAGGGCTACCGGCCGATCACGGTGAGCGTGTCGGAGGGGCCGAGCTACGCGGCCGTCTGGGTCAAGGGCGGGGGCGGAGCCTGGATCTCGCGGAGCGGGATGTCCGAGGCGGGCTTCAGGGCGCGGTTCGACGACTACCTCGCGCAGGGATACCAGCCGACATCGGTGTCCGCGACGGGTCCGGCCGGCCGTGCGACGTTCACCGCGCTGTGGGAGAAGCGCTCCGAACGGTTCTTCTCTCGCATGGGGCTCACGGGGGCACAGTTCGCCGCCGCCAACCGGAAGGCGCATGAGGACGGGTACGTACCGGTCTCGATTGACGTGTACGGCACGTCGTCGGATCCCCGGTACGTCGCGGTCTGGCGGCAGAGCCAGGGAGGCGGATGGTACTTCTCGTACGGGAAGTCGTCCGCCGCGCACAAGAAGTTCTTCGACGAGCGCACCGCCGAGGGGTTCCGCCCGACGGCGGTCGCGGTGGCCCCGGGAGGGGCGCGGTTCGCCGCGATCTACCGCAAGGACGGTGTCCGCCCCTGGCACCACTACATCGACACCTCCGGCTCCGCCTACCAGCGCCGGTTCGACAGCCTCGTGGCCCGCGGCCTGCGGCCGGTCCAGGTGAACGTCGAGGACGGCGTGTACGCCTCGGTCTGGGTCAGGTGACCGGGCCGGCGGCGGGACGACACAACGGAGGCAGCGTGATCCGTCGCCGCATCACCTGGCGAAACCGCAACACCTGACAATCCTCACCAGCCTGTGCCGCCCGCCGCCTTCGGGCGGGCGGCACGGGTCTCGGCCGTCCAGGTGCCCAGCCGGGGCCAGGCGCGGACGAGGGCGGCGCCGGCGGGGGCGACGGGCCCGCCGGTGACGGCCACCAGCGTGCCGACCTCGGTCCTGATCGCCCGCACGGGCACACTGCGCCGCACCAGCAGGCCCGCGTCGGTCAGCTTGGCCAGCACCTCCGCCTCGTCGGCGTCCTCGGCGGGCGCCGCGCAGCCCTCCGCCGGGGCGTCACCGGCCGGAGCCGGGAACGCGCCGTCCCCGTCCGGAAGGCAGCCGTCGAGCAGGCGGAGCAGGAGGACCGGCAGCCGTTCCCGCTGGCGGGGCGTCAGCGACTCGTACACCCGTTCGGCCAGCTCGCCGAGCGCCGGCGGGCCGGCCAGGCCGCCGGGCGGCACCAGCCTCGGTCCCGGAGCCGCGCCCGTCACCCCGCCGTCGTCCGTGTCCCGAGGGGCGGGCCGCAGGACGGCGACGACCGCCGCGCCGGACCTCTCAGACGCGGTCCCTTCCGCGCCGGACCCCGCCGGAGCGGCGTCCGGCTCGGCGTCTCGTCCGCCGCCCGGCCTCGGGTCGGGGACCGGGCGGAGGGCCGGGGCCGTAGGGTGCAGGGAGGCGAGGCCGGCCAGCAGGGCGTCGGCCGACGGCCGGTCGGCGGGGCGCTTGTCCAGAGCCCGGCCCACCAGCTCCCGCAGCCCCCCGGGCAACGCCTCCAGATCGGGGTCGACGGCCAGCAGCCGATGCATCACCCCACCCAGGCTCTCCCCGTGGAACGGATCGCGCCCGGTCGCCGCGAACAGCATCACCCCGCCCCAGGCGAACACGTCCGCCGCGGGCCCCGGCCGCTCCCCGGTGATCACCTCGGGAGCCAGGTAGGTGGGCGTGCCGAGCATCCCCGCGCCGCCCAGGCCCAGGTCGATCAGGGTGGGTCCGCCTGGGGAGAGCAGCACGCTCTCGGGGCGCAGGTCGCGGTGGGCGACGCCGATCGCGTGCAGCGTGCGCAACGCCGTGGCGACCGCGACGGCGAGCACGCCGAGCTCCGCGCCCTCGTACGGCCCGTGCCGCGCCACGGCCCGCCTCAGGTCGGGCCCCTCGACGAACTCGCTCACGATGTACGGCACCGTCCCGTCGACGCCCACGTCGACGACCCTGGCCAGGTGGCACGGCCGGACCCGGAGCACCGCGTCGGTCAGCTGCTGGGTGACCTCGCCCCGCGGCACCTTGACGGCGAACCTGCGTCCCTCGTCGTCGTAGGCGTCGTAGACGACCCCCCGCCCTCCGGCGCCGAGCCGTCCGGCCAGCCAGTAGCCGCCGAGGCTTCGCGGGTCACCGGGCACCAAGCACTTCGTCACTGCTGCTTAGATGCGGCCGAAGCGGGATTAGTTGCGCGGGGACGCCGCGGATGCGGACGGAAGAAGCCGCGGATGCGGACGGAAGAAGACGCCACAGGCCCCCCGCGCGCCTCGGAGGACCCGTGGTCATGATCATTATTGCAGGGCGGGGGACCCGGTGGGCCACTCCGTCCGCAGCACGGACATGGTGATCGAGTCGTACCGCCGGCCGTCCCACAGCAGCGCGTCGCGCAGCACGCCCTCCTGGACGAAGCCGACCTTCTTGTACACGTGGGCGGCCCGCTCGTTGAAGGAGTAGACGCCGAGGCTGACCCGGTGCAGCGGCGTCGCCGCGAACGCGTGGCCGAGCGTCAGCCGGATGGCCTCGGTGCCGTAGCCCCTGCCGAACACCCGCGGCCCCACCAGCGCGATGCGCAGGTTGCAGGCCAGGTTGTCGGCGTCGAGCTCGTTGAGCACGATCTCGCCGACATAGCCGCCGTCCGCCACGATCGCCAGGTCGAGCCGGTCGTCGTGCCCGCCCCTGGTGGCGTACCACTGCCGGGCGGCCTGCAGGTCGAACTCGCCGTGCGAGCCGGTCAGCCGCCGCACCTCCGGATCGGTGACCAGCGCGTAGAGGTCTTCGGCGTCTTCGGGACCGACCGGGCGCAGCGTCACGCGCTCGCCCCGGAGGGTGGGTTTCTCGGCGAACATCACCCCTGACTACCCTGCCGGTCCGGCGCGGGCAACCGGATTTCGCGCAGCACCGCCTCCGCCACCTCCTCGGGCGACATGACGCCGACGTCGCACGTCATGTCGGCCACCTCCCGGAAGTACGCGCCTCGGCGCGCCCGCATCTCGGCCGGGCCGAACGCGGGCCGGTGGTCGTCGGAGCGCATCCGCTCGGCCAGCACCTCGTCGGGCGCGTCCAGCCACACCACGAACGCCGCCCGCAACGCGGCCCGCACCCGGGGGTCCTCGACGGTGCTGGCCGCCGCGGTGACCACCTTCGGCGCGTCGTCGGCCAGCTCGACGAGCACGTGCTCGGCCTCCCTGGCGTGCAGCACGTCCGCCCCCTCACGGGCGGCGATCTGCGCGGCGGTGCCGCCGTACCGGTTGGCCAGGAACGGATCGCTGTCGCTGAGCGGCACGCCCAGGGCCTCGCTGATCAGGCGTCCCGCGCTCGTCTTGCCCGAGCCCATAAGACCGACCATCACTACTGGTTTGTTTTTTGCCATGTGGATAGAGGTTCCTCGTGTCAAGGAGGTAATCATGACCATCGCCGGAAGCATCATCCTCATCATGCTCGGCGCGATCCTCACGTGGGCCGTCGAGTTCGACCTCGCCGGCCTCGACATCAACGTCGTCGGCGTCATTCTCATGCTCGGCGGGTTGATCGGGCTCGCGTTCGGCATCTACCGGATCAGGGTCACCCGCAGAGCGGTCGGCCCGATCGACGAGCCGGTGCAGCGCCACGAGGTCTACGAGTCGCCCGAGGCCCGCCGGACGACCGTGTACGAGGAGCGCCGCCACTACAACGAGCCGCCGCTGTAGCGACCCCGGTCGCCGCCGCGACGCCACATCCAGGAAGAGGTGAACCGACATGCCGGCCAGGCAGGAGCTGCCGTCAACCCTTCGACGCTCGCCGAAGAAGGCGCAGGAGACGTGGATGAAGGCCCACGACTCCGCCGTCGAGACGTACGGCGAGGGCCGCCGCGCCCACATGACGGCTTTCGCGGCCCTGAAGCACTCCTTCGAGAAGGTGGGCGACCATTGGGAGCCCAAGTCGGAGAAGGGCCCGTCGGACAAGGGCGCCACGGACCGGTCCGGCAGGACCGACGAAGGCGTCGACGCGAACGCCGGCAAGGAGCACCTGCGGCACGTGGCCGCCGAGCTGGGCGTACGCGGCCGGTCGAAGATGACCAAGCAGGAGCTCGTCGACGCGATCAAGAAGGCCAACCGGCGGGCCACCGCGAAGGCTCGCGGCTGACCCGCTCGCCGAGATCGGCGGGCCCCTGACGAGGCCCGCCGTTCCCGTGCGCCGTCGACCCGGGCCTGCGCTCACAGGAGCCGCCTGACCGCCTCGACGATGGCCCGCCGGTCGATGCGGGCGTCCGCGAGCTGCTGCTGCGGCGTGGCCGACCCCGGCAGCCCCCGTACGGCCAGCTTCACCACCCGGGGTCCCAGCTCGCTGACGGCGTCCAGCACGGCGTCGCCCAACCCGCCCTCGGGCCGGTGGTCCTCGACCGTGATGAGGTTGCCCGTCGTGGTGGCCGCCGCCGTGAGCGCGGCGACGTCGACCGGTTTGACCGAGTACAGGTCGATCACGCCCACGGGCACGCCCCGCTCGGCCAGTTCGTCGGCCGCGGCCAGCGCCTCGTGCACCGTCACCCCGGCGGCCACGATCGTCGCCCGGTCGGTGGGGGAGTGGCGCAGCACCCGCGAGCCGCCCACGGGGAAGCGCTCGCCGGGCCGGTAGATGACGGGCGTGTCGCCCCGCGTCGTGCGCAGGTAGGACACGCCGGGCACGTCGGCCATCTCGGCGGTCAGGGCCGCCGCCTGGTTCGCGTCGCACGGGTAGAGCACGATGCTCTCGTGGACCGGCCGCATCATGGCCAGGTCCTCCAGCCCCATCTGGGAGGGGCCGTCCTCGCCGATGGCCACGCCGGCGTGCGAGCCGACCAGCCGGATCGACGCCCTGCTCACCGCGGCCATCCGGATGAAGTCGTGCGCCCTGGTGAGGAACGCCGCGAACGTCGCCGCGTACGGCACCCAGCCGCGCACCTGCATGCCGACGGCGGCGGCCACGAGCTGCTGCTCGGCGATGTACATCTCGAAGAACCGCTCGGGGAACGCCTTGGCGAACTCCTCGATCTTGGTGGAGTCGGCCACCTCGCCGTCCAGCGCCACCACGTCGCCGCGGGCCGCCCCGAGCGCCGCCAGGGCCTCGCCGAACGCGGTGCGCGTCGCCACCCGCGTGCCGACGTCGTACTCGGGCAGCGTCAGTGGCCCGTCCTCGAACCGGTGCGGCGCGACCCCTGTCTCCGGCGGATGCACCCGCAGCGTGACGTGCCGGGGTCCGCCGAGCTCCCCGACGGCCGTTTCCGGGTCGCGCAGCGCCTTGCCGTGGGCGCCCTCGCGGTTCTCCACCTCCAGCACGCCCTCGCCCTTGCGGGTCTTGGCCAGGATCACGGTGGGCCGTCTGCGCGTGTTGCGCGCGTCGCCGAACGCGAAGTCGATCTGGCCCGGGTCGTGGCCGTCGATCTCGATCGTGCGCCAGCCGAACGCGCCGAACCTGCGCGCGTACGCGCCGGTGTCCCAGCCGTGCCGGGTGGGCCCCCGCTGGCCGAGCCGGTTCACGTCCACGATCAGCGTCAGGTTGGCCAGGCCCTCGTCCCCGGCGTGCTCGGCGGCCTCCCACACCGACCCCTCGGCCAGCTCGCCGTCACCGCACAGCACCCACACCCGGTACGGCAGGCGCTCCAGCCGTCCCGCCATCGCCATCCCCACGCCGACGGGCAGACCCTGTCCGAGCGACCCGGTCGCCACGTCCACCCACGGCAGCCGGGGCGTCGGGTGGCCCTCCAGCCGGCTGCCGCGCTTCCTGAAGGACAGCAGCTCCTCCTCGTCGATCGCGCCCGCGGCCTTGAACAGCGCGTACAGCAGCGGCGAGGCGTGTCCCTTGGAGAAGATCAGGTGGTCGTTGGCGGGGTCGTCCGGCCGGTCGAAGTCGTAGCGCAGGTGACAGGCGAACAGCACGGCCATCAGGTCGGCGGCGGACAACGACGACGTGGGGTGACCGGAGCCTGCCGCGGCCGAGCCGCGCACGGAGTCCACGCGGAGCTGGGCGGCGAGTTCGGTCAGAAAATGCAGATCGCGTTCGGGCATGTGGGCCTCCTCCTGGTCCCCCGCCGCCTACCCCTTTCTCGCCCGGATAACGCGATGGTCAACTCTCTGGCTGACTTGTGGTCAAGGGAGAAGTCGAAGGGCCGTCAGCCGCGGCGCCGGAGCGCCGCCAGCGCGATCCACGCCGCGCCCGCCGCGGCCATGGACAGCACGACCGGCCGCCGGTGCTGCGAGAGCCACAGCTGCGGGCTGCGCCCGTGCGAGCGGTGGTCGAAGCTGCCGCGCGCCCCGTAGTCGGTGGCCTCGTCGGCCGGCTTCCACAGATTGGCCACACCGCTCGGCGCCTGTTCGGTCGTCTGCTGCGAGTCCACGCCGGTACGCGCCAGGTAGCGGTCGAGCAGGGCCGGCGCGATGCGCTGGGCGAGCAGCGTGGCGGCCGTGGTGACGCCGACCCAGTACTCCTTGCGTTCGGGGTGCTCGGCCGCGTACACGATGCCGCGGGCGGCCACCTCCGGCTGGTAGATGGGCGGCACCGGCTGCGGATGCCGGCCCAGCTTCGACAGCACCCAGTCGAACTGCGGGGTGTTGACGGCGGGGAGCTGCACCAGCGTGATGTCGATGCCGCTCCGGTCGGCCAGCAACTCCGTCCGCACCGACTCGGTGAAACCCTTCACGGCGTGCTTGGCGCCGCAGTACGCCGACTGCAGCGGGATGCCGCGCTGCGACAGCGCCGAGCCGACCTGCACGATCGTGCCCCGGCCGCGGGGGCGCATCAGGTCGAGGGCCACCCGGGTACCCCAGACGTAGCCGAGGTAGGTGACGGCGGTGGTCCGCTCGTACTCCTCCGGCGTGATGTCGGTGAACCGGGCGAACACCGACGAGAAGGCCACGTTGATCCACACGTCGATGGGGCCGAGCTCGTTTTCGACCCGTTCGGCCGCCTGCCGTACCTCTTCGTAGTCGGCGACGTCCGCCTCGTAGACCTGGCCCACCCCGCCGGCGGCGCCCACGTCGACGGCGGCCGCGCCCAGCCCGGTCGTGCCGCGCGCGAGCAGCGCCACCTTGGCGCCCTTGGCGCCCAGCTCACGCACCACGGCCCGCCCCACGCCGCCGCTCGCGCCGGTCACGACGACCACTCTGCCGCGCAGGTCGTGCGACCGCTCGGGGGACTCGCTCACGGAGGGGGACTCCGTGAGCACATCGGTTCGCTGCGGGGGCATGGTCATCCCGCCTCTCCTACGTTGCGGTTCTTCTGACGGCGTACGGCCAGCACGATGTCCACCACCGTGATCACGGCCACCACGATCGCGATGCCGGTCAGCACCGGCGCGGAGGCGATCAGCCCCAGCGCGGCCACCGCGAACGCGAAGACGAGGATGAAGGATCCGGCCCTGATGTGCACGACGTCACGCGGCGTCGCGGGCACCATCGGCTTGCCCGACTCCGAGCGCCTTTCTTCGAATGGGTTGTTATCAGACATGGAGCGTCACCTGCCCCTGCCGTTTGCCGCCTAACGCTCGGGGTAGCCGGGGTCGCGTGCCTGAGCTGCATCCCAGTGACCAGAAGGAGCCGGGTATCCTCCGGCGGCGGCGGGGGCGCGGTTTCGGCTACCAGCACGCGGACGGCCGCCCCGTCACCCCCGAGGAGCGGGCGCGGATCCGGGCGCTGGCCATCCCGCCGGCCTGGACCGACGTGTGGATCTGCGCCTCGCCCGACGGGCACCTGCAGGCCGTCGGGACCGACGCGGCAGGCCGCAGGCAGTACCGCTACCACGACCTGTGGCGCGCCCAGCAGGACCGCCTCAAGTTCGACCGGGTGCTGGAGCTGGCCGAGCGGCTGCCGGCCTTCCGCAAGGCGGTCGACCAGGGGCTGGCCGGCAGGGGGCTGACCAGGGAGCGGGTGCTCGCCGCGGCGGCCCGGCTGCTGGACATCGGCTTCTTCCGGGTCGGCGGGGAGAGCTACGACTCCTACGGCCTGGCGACGCTGCGGATGGAGCACGTGACGTGCTCACGCAGCACGATCACCTGCTCGTACCGCGCCAAGGGGGACATCCCGCGCGAGGTGGTGGTGGCCGACCCGGCGGCGTGCGCGGTCGTCAGGTCGCTGAAAGGTTCGGGGTGCGAGGGCGAGCTGCTGCGCTACCGGCACGCCGGCGGCTGGACGGACGTGCGCAGCGACGACATCAACGCCTACCTGCGCGAGACGATCGGCGACGACTTCACCGCCAAGGACTTCCGCACCTGGCACGCGACCGTGCTCGCCGCCGTCGGCCTGGCGGTGTCCACCCCGGCCGCGCGGGTCGGGTCCACCGCGCGCAAGCGGGCGGTCGCCCGGGTGATGCGCGAGGTGTCGGAGTACCTCGGCAACACGCCCACGGTGGCTCGCGAGTCGTACGTGGACCCGCGCGTGGTGGAGGCGTACGGGAAGGGCAGGACGATCGCGCCGGTGCTGACCGAGCTGGGAGCCGACGCCGACTTCGGCGGGCTGGCCACCCACGGAGCCGTGGAACGCGCGGTCGTGGACCTGATACGCGCCGTTTGAGGGAGACCTCCCCGGGCATGCGGCGTCTGGAGAAGGAGGAAGCGATGGAAGCTCCGCAGTACGTCGCGGCCCGGATCCAGCAGGCGCTGGCGGAGGACGCGCGCACCCACGAGCTCGGCATCCATGTCGATGTGCGAGGCGACCAGCTGTTCCTGCGCGGCCAGGTGAGCGGCAACGAACAGCGCGAACGGCTGGGCCAGGTGGCGCACGAGACCGCGCCGAGTCTGAGGATGCACAACGAGATCAAGGTCGTCGTCGTCAGCGAGCCCGGAGAGGATGAGCACCTTGACTAACGTGCGCATAGCGGCCGTGGGCGACATTCACCTGGGCGAGGACGTCCGCGGCGAGTACCGCAAGAGACTGGAGGGCATCGAGGAGCGCGCCGACGTGCTGATGCTGGCGGGTGACCTGACCCGGCACGGCACGCTGGAGGAGGGCAAGCTCGTGGCCGACGAGCTGCGCGACCTGCCGGTGACCACCGTCGCCGTGCTCGGCAATCACGACTATCACTCCGACCAGCAGGACGCGATCGCGGGCGAGCTGCGCGACGCCGGGGTGATCGTGCTGGACGACGACGGGGTCGTCATCGAGTGCGGCGAAACGAAGCTGGGGGTCGTCGGCGGCAAGGGCTTCGGCGGCGGGTTCGCCGGCAAGTGCGCCAGCGAGTTCGGCGAGCGGGAGATCAAGGACTTCGTCGCGCACACCCGCTCCATCGCCGAGGCGTGGAAGCTTGCGCTGAAGGAGATGCAGGCCGACCGCCGGGTGGTGCTGTCGCACTATTCCCCCGTCAAGGAGACCCTGCACGGCGAGCCGCTGGAGATCTACCCCTTCCTCGGCTCGTACCTGCTGGCCGAGGCCGTCGACACCGCGGGCGCCGAGCTGATCCTGCACGGCCACGCGCACAAGGGCAGCGAGAAGGGGCTCACGCCCGGCGGGATCCGCGTGCGCAACGTGGCGCTGCCCGTGCTCGGCAAGGCCTACGCGGTCTACTGCCTGGACTGAGGCTGCCTGGGCTGGGCTGCCTGAGCTGAGGCCCGCCGCCTGGACCGGCGAGCGGAAAAGACGAGAACGGCCGCTCCCTTTCGGGGAGCGGCCGTTTCAGTGGACGGTCGGCGACAAAGAAGCCCATCACATTTCGCGTTCCCCAGTGCATAACCGGCGCGACGGAAAGGCGCTTCGCACGCCGCTATACATTGAAGATGCTGACGCCGCCCGGACCCACGAGGAAACCGAGGACGATCAGGACGATCCCCCACAGGATGTCGCGACGGGCCAGGATGACGTAGATCCCGGCGATGACGAGAACGACTGCGATGATCCAAAGCAAAGTAGCCATGACCCGCTACTGCCCGGGGCCGAAGGCATTTAACATGCTTTCCGGGCGACCTGCATGTTTTGCCTGGTGCCTGCCACCGGGAAGTTGACGCCCGTGACATTCGTCCGGCTGTTTCTCTCCCGCGCGGAGCACGCCCCACGGCCGTCACCCGCCCTCGTCAGGTGGCCTTCCGCATGAGCCTGGCGTAGGCCAGTTGCAGCCAGTCGGAGGCGGCCACCGCGGTCATCGTGGCCCCGGCCAGCCGGGTCAGGCGCGGCGCGAACACCATGCCCGCCGCGTACGCGGTGGCCGTCCACTGCGCCAGGCAGAACGGGCAGGAGACCAGCTCGCCCACCGAGTTGCGCGGCTCCTCCTTCAGCTCCGCCGGCCCGCTCACCCCCTCGTACCGGGTGAACGGCGCCCGGAGCGGGCTCGTCACCGGGTCCTTGGCCAGCAGCCGCGACACCTTGTGGGTGCACGCCGCCATCAGCGCCAGGTCCAGCAGCTCGATGCGGTCGGGGGCGCGCCGCCCGGTCAGCGCGGCCGCGCCCACCGCCGCCGCCACCGCTCCGCCGTACACGGTCAGGATGCGCAGGTAGCCGCGGATCGGCCGGTCGTGCCCGCCCGCGTACTCCTGCTCGGTCCTCTCCAGGAAATCGGTCATAGGGGCTGGCGCTACCCCCGCCCCGGGCCGCTACGCGCGCGCGCAGAACGCGAAGTCCTCCGCAGCGATCCACAACGCCTATTCGGTACGCCTGCGGGTAGCCCCGTCTCATGAGCAGCCATAGTCATGCGGTCACCGATGCCATTCTCGACACATTGAAACGTGCCAGTTCGGGGTTGAAGGACGCCGGTGTGAAGTTCGCGCTGGCGGGTGGGTGCGCGGCCTACGCCCGGGGAGCGGCGCCGTCGTTGCACGACGTCGACTTCGTCATCACCGAGCACGACGTGCCGGCCGCGCTGGAGGCGTTGCGGTCGATCGGCTTCGAGACGGCCAAGCCTCCCGAGGACTGGCTGGTCAAAGCGTTCGACGAGGGCCGGCTGGTTGACCTGATCTTCCGGGTGTCCGACCGGCCGATCACGCACGAACTGCTCGACCGGGCCGAGCCGATGAAGGCCTCGGCCGTGATCGTGCCCGTGCTGGAGGCGACCGACCTGGTCATCTCGTGGTTGCTGCCGCTGTCGGAGCACGCCTGCGACTACGGCTCCCTGCTGCCGCAGGTGCGGGCGCTGCGCGAGCAGGTCAACTGGTCGCGGGTCGCCGCCGTGACGGCGGACTCGCCGTACGCCGCCACCTTCCTCACCCTGCTGGAACGTCTGGGCGTGCTCGAAGCGCCCGTCAAGCCCGAGGGCGAGCCCGCCTGGCCGTGACAGGAAAGGAAAGGCCGCACTCCGTTAGAGTGGGCGGCGTGCCGCGCTTTCTGATCTGCTCCCCGCCGCCCGCCCCGTAGCGGGCGGCTTCTCTCACGCACTCCGGGTCTGACCGATCCGGGGGTGGTCGCTGCCCGCGCACCGGGCCCTCGTACGACCACTCCCATCGGAGAGATCTTTCATGACCCCTGTTTCCGCGCGGCGGGGCGCGTTCTACGTGTCCGTGGCCGCGGCCGCCTGGGGCACCGGCGGCACCGCCGGTCTGCTGCTGTTCCAGTCGGGCGGCCTCGGCCCCGTCGGCGTCTCGCTGTGGCGCTACCTCCTCGGCGCCGCCTTCCTGCTCGTCCTGCTCCGCCTCACCGGCGGGCTGCCCGGCCTGGTCGGCAGGCTCGGCCCGCGGGTGCTCGCCGTGGGCCTCGGGATGGCCGTCTACCAGGCCGCCTACTTCGCCGCCATCGCCCGGTCCGGGGTGGCCGTGGCGACCGTGGTGACGATGGGCGCCGCCCCCGTGCTCACCGCGCTGGGCAGCCGCTTCCTGCTCGGCGAGCGGCTGGGGCGGTCCGGCCTGCTCGCCATGGGCGCGGCGCTGGCCGGGCTGCTCCTGCTCACCTGGGGAGACCTCGGCTCCGGGGCGCGGGCCGGGCAGTGGGCCGGCATCGGGTTCGCGCTGCTGTCGGCAGCCGGGTACGCCGCCGTCACGCTCCACTCCCGCCGCCACCACGACGACCCGCAGGGCACGGCCGTGGGCGGGTTCGCCGTCGCGGCGGCCTGCCTGGCGCCGTTCGCCGCGGCCGGCGGGGCGCTGCCCGAGGTCACCCTGTCCTCGGTGGCGCTGCTGCTCTACCTGGGGGCGGTGCCCACGGCGCTCGCCTACGGGCTGTACTTCCGCGCGCTCACCACGCTCAGCGCGGCCACCGTGTCGGTCATCTCGCTCGGCGAGGCCGCCGGCGCCGCGGTGCTCGGCGTGCTGCTGTTCGGCGAACGGCTGACGCTGCCCGCCTGGGCGGGGTGCGCGCTGCTGGTCGCCGCGGTGGTGGTGCTCACCGTCCGGCCGGGCGACGGCTGACGGTCCGGGGAGCGGGGCGGCGGCGCCGGAAGGTCGCATGAGCCCGTACGGGCCACCGCATGGGTTAGGGTCCGGTACGGCGACGCATGCCGTACCGTCGCTCCGCTCCCGCGGACCGAGCAGTGCCGACCAGCGGCGGGGCACGCGGGGAACGGTGCCGGCAGAGCGCGCGTTGGAGGGACTGTGGCATCGATAACCGGAATCCTCAGAAACCTCCTGGACCGTCCAGGAGGGTCGAACCTGAGCCCGTACCAGAAGATCGTCAAGGCGGCCGGCGAGCTGGCCGGCGAGGTCGGGAAGCTCGGCGAGCTGCCCCGGCCGGCGATGGACGATCTGGCCCGCTTCTGCGCCGTCGCGCGCGAGGCGGCCGACCGGACGCTCGGGCTGAGGCCCTACGACGTGCAGCTCCTCGGCACGCTCGCCCTCCTCGACGGCAAGATCGCCGAGATGGCCACCGGCGAGGGCAAGACGCTGGCCGGCGCGATGGCGGCGGCGGGCCACGCCCTGCAGGGCAGGCGGGTGCACGTCATGTCCGTCAACGACTACCTGGCCCGGCGCGACGCGGAGTGGATGGCGCCGTTCTACGCGGCGATGGGCGTCACGGTCGGCTGGGTCGGGCAGAGCTCCACGTTCGAGGAGCGGCGCGAGGCGTACGCCAGGGACGTCACCTACGGAGCGGTCAGCGAGATCGGCTTCGACGTGCTGCGTGACCGGCTGCGCACCGACGCGGGCCGGATCATCGTCCCCGAGCCCGAGGTGGCGCTGGTCGACGAGGCCGACTCCGTGCTGGTGGACGAGGCCCGGGTGCCGCTGGTGATGGCCGGCGCGTCCGACGCGGGCGACGCGGTGCCGGAGATGGCCGCCATGGTCAGGCAGCTCGTCCGCGGCTACCACTACGAGATCGACGACCAGGCGCGCAACGTCTACCTGACCCCCAAGGGCGCCGACACCGTCGAGAACCTGCTCGGCGTCGACCTCTACGACGAGAACGAGCCGGGCACGCTCATCGAGCTCAACCTCGCACTGCACGCCCACGCCCTGCTCGCCCGCGACGTCGACTACATCGTGCGCGACGGCAAGGTGCAGCTCATCAACGCCTCCCGCGGCCGGGTCGCGCTGCTGCAACGCTGGCCCAACGGCCTGCAGGCGGCGGTGGAGGCCAAGGAGGCCCTCGCCCCCAGCGAGAAGGGCGAGATCCTCGACTCCATCTCCGTGCAGGGCCTCGTCCGCCGCTACCCCCGCATCTGCGGCATGACCGGCACGGCCGTGGCGGTCAGCGAGCAGCTCGGCGAGTTCTACGGGTTGAAGGTCGCGGTCATCCCGTCCAACCGGCCGTGCGTCAGGACCGACGAGCCGGACCGGATCTACCCGACGGTGCCCGACAAGGTCGCGGCGCTGGTCGAGGAGATCCAGGCGGTGCACGCCACCGGCCGGCCCATCCTCATCGGCACCCTCGACGTGGCCGAGTCGGAGAACCTCGCCATGCTCCTGCAGCGGCGCGGCCTCGAACCCGTCGTGCTCAACGCCAAGAACGACGCCGAGGAGGCCGCGATCATCGCCCGCGCGGGCGAGCGCGACGCCGTCACCGTCTCCACCCAGATGGCCGGGCGCGGCACCGACATCCGCCTCGGCGAGGGCGTCGCCGAGCTGGGCGGCCTGTATGTGATCGGCTCCGGCCGGCACGCCAGCAGCCGCCTGGACGACCAGTTGCGCGGCCGGGCGGGCCGGCAGGGCGATCCGGGCGGGTCGGTGTTCTTCGTCAGCATGGACGACGACCTCATCACCCAGTTCGTCCCCGACGAGCGGCCGCCGGCCGCCGACGCCGACGGCCTCGTGCGCCACCGCCGCGGCGCCTACCTGGTCGGCCACGCCCAGCGCGTCGCCGAAGGCGTCAACCTGCAGATCCACCGCAACACCTGGCGGTACACCCGTCTGCTGGAGCAGCAGCGGGAGCTGATCCTGGAGTGGCGCGACAAGGTCCTGCACGGCGACGCCGCCGCGCGGGCGCTGGCCGAGGGCGACCCGGAGCGCTGGGCGGAGCTGCCCGAGGACACCCGCGAGGAGACCGCCCGGCAGATCGTGCTGCACGCGATCGACCGGTGCTGGACCGAGCACCTGGCCTTCCTCACCGACCTGCGCGAGGGCATCCACCTGCGGGCGCTGGGCCGGATGAGCCCGATCGACGAGTTCCACCGGGAGGCCGTGGCCGAGTACAAGGCCATGCTCGCCGAGGTGGAGCGCCGCTCGCTGGAGGCGTTCGAGGCCCCCGAGCCCGACCTCGCCCGGCCCACGGCCACCTGGACCTACATGGTGCAGGACAACCCGTTCGGCACGGAGTGGGACCGGATCATCAAGCGGATGGGTTCGCGCCGCACCTGACCGGCCGTACCTGACAGAAGATGGCAGGTACGGCTGGGAGGCTGGTCGCATGACGACGAAAGCGAAGCTCCTCGCCATCTCCCTCGACTGCGCGGACCCCAGGAAGCTGGCCGAGTTCTACCACCGGGTCCTCGGCATGGACATCCAGCACGCCGAGGACGAGTACGCCGCCGTGGGCGACGGCACCCTGTCCATCTACTTCGGCCGCGTCCCCGGACGCAAGCCCGCCGCGTGGCCGGGCGACGACAAGCAGTTCCACTTCGACCTGCTCGTGCCGGACGTGGAGAAGGCGGTCGAGGAGTACGTCGCGCTCGGCGCCACCCGGCCCGACTTCCAGCCCGGGGTGACCGACGAGGGCGTGAGGTGGATCGTGCTCCAGGATCCGGACGGCCATCTCTTCTGCGTCTGCCCGGCCCGGTCCTAGGGGCTTCCCAGGGGGGCGTTCAGCCTAAAGGATGATTCTCCGGCCGCGTCCGCCCCTTAGGCTGGAGCAATGCTCCTGGACGGATCCCTACCCCTGCGTGGTCGCCCATGACCTGGGTCGGCATGCTCATCGCCCTGGTCGGCGCGTTGGGATACGCGCTCGGGGCGGCGTTGCAACAGTACGAGGCCGTGGCGGAGGGCGCCTCGCTCAAGCTGGTGAAGCGCCCCCGCTGGTGGGTCGGCGGAGTGATCGCCTTCACCGGCGCCTGCCTGCACGCCGTCGCGCTGAGCATGGCCCCCCTGGTCGCGGTGCAGCCGATCAGCGTGGCCACGCTGGTGTTCGCGGTGCCGCTGGCGGCGTTCATGTTCGGCCGCCGGCCGTACCGGGCGGAGATCCTGGGGTCGATCGCCGTGGCCGTGGGGCTGCTCTGGCTCATGCTGCTGGTGCCCGCCCACCACGTGACACCGCGCCTGAGCGACGGCGCCGCGCTCGGCTTCATCGGGGTGATCGGCGTCATCGTGCTGGTCGCGCAGCTCCTCGCCAACCGGATGCACGGGCCGGGCCGGGCGCTGCTGCTCGCGGTGAGCGCCGGCGCCGTCACGGCGAGCGTGTCCACGTTCGTCCGCGTGGTGGGCGGCGGGCTGGAGGGCGACTTCGGGCGGCTGCTGCACTGGTTCACGCTCGCCGTGCCGGTGCTGCTGGTCTGCGCCGTGGTGCTGCTGCAGCACTCCTACGCGGTCGGCTACTTCGGCATCGCGTACGCCGGGGTGCAGGTCGTCGACCCGATCACCTCCGTGCTGGCCGGCGCCATCCTGCTCGGCGAGCCGCTGCCGACCAGCCCGTCCACGGCCGTCCCCGCGCTGCTCGCCGGGGCGCTCACCATCGCCGGCACGATCACGCTGGGGCGGCTGGCTCCCGACCATTCCCGGCCGAAGCCGGTGGACGCCACCCCAGCACCTCGTTCATTGAGCGCAGCATCAGATCGGGTCTGAGCCGCGAGGCCAGCGCCATGCCCGTGTCACGCAGCCGCACCGCCACGGGGTTGCGCAGCTGTGTCGCCCGGCAGATCGACATCGCGCTGCGGGTGATGGCCGCCGTCCGGTCCCGCCGCGCCGCCGTGTAGGCGGCCGGCCCTCCGCCCTCGCCCACGTGGTGCGCGAGCACGACCGCGTCCTCGATGGCCTGGCAGGCGCCCTGGCCGAGGTTCGGCGTCATCGGGTGGGCGGCGTCGCCGAGCAGCGCCACCCGGCCCCGGTGGAAGGCGGGCAGCGGGGTGGCGAAAGAGAAGACGTCGTTGCGCAGGATCCGCTCCGGCCCGGCCGCGCGCAGCAGCTCCGGGATCGGCTCGTGCCACTCCCCGAACCTGCGCAGCAGCTCCGCACGCTCGTCGGTGTGCGTCGCGCCGGCGGGGGAGAGGTCCGTGGCGTAGAAGTAGACGAGGTCGCCGGCGAGCAGGTGGGTGCCGAACACCAGCCCGCGCCCCCAGGTCTCCGTGCTGGTCACCGGGATGTCCGGACGAGGCACGAGCCCGCGCCAGGCCGTCACGCCGGAGTAGACGGGGCCGGGGTGGTCGGGGAAGAGCGCGCGCCGCGTCGCCGAGTGGATCCCGTCGGCGGCCACGACCAGGTCGGCCCGCAGCTCACTCACCCCGGCGCCCCCACCCGCCGGACGTCCGACAGCAGCGCCCGCCGGACCGCCGTTCGCGCGGTCGGCGGGGGAGACGCGCACGGTGCCGGTGTCCGGATCGACCCCGGTCACCTCGACGCCCAGCCGCAGCCGTTCCTCGCCCAGAGCCTCGGCGAGCAGGCCGATGAGCGTGGCGCGCAGCAGGAGGACCATCGAGTCGCCGTAGATCTCGCGCGCCCGGTCCTCCGTGGTGGACACCAGCCATCGGCCGTCCGGCCGGCGGATCCCCACCTCGCCCCGCACCTGCGACAGCTCGCGCACCCGGTCGCCGAGCCCGAGCGTGTCGAGCGCCCGCAGCGCGTTCGCCGCGATGACGAACCCCGACCCGACGTTCTCCAGTTGCCGGGCGCGTTCGAGCACCGTCACGTCCCAGCCCTGGCGGCGTAGCGCGACGCCCGCCGCGAGTCCGCCCACCCCGCCACCGATCACCACTGCTTCCGGCACGTCCCGATCTCCTCTGCACTACGCCTGTAGTTCGCCTTACGGTACTACGCCCGTAGTTCGGGGGCACTATGGGTGTAGTCGAACGCGTAGGATCGGTGCCCGTGAAGCGTTCAGACACGGTCGCTGAGGCGGCGATCACGCTGCTGGCCGAGCGGGGGATGCGCGGGCTGACGCACCGGGCGGTGGACGAGGCCGCCGGCCTGCCGCCCGGGTCCACCTCCAACCTGGCCCGCACGCGCGCGGCCCTCCTCGAACTCACCCTGGCCCGCCTGACCGCCCTGGAGGAACACGCCCTGGCCCCCGCCATCACCGGCGGCCCGCCCTCCCGCGAGGAACTGCCCGACGTGCTGGCCGAGGCGGTGCACGTCCAGATCGGCGATCGACGGCGCACCCTGGCCCGTTACGAGCTGGCACTGGAGGCGACCCGGCGACCCGAGCTGCGCGCGATCTACGACCGGGCCGGCCGCCGCTTCCGCGACCCCGCCGTCGCCCTCCTCGCCGCCGTCGGTTCCCGCGACCCGGTACGGCACGCACGCCAGGTGGTGGCGTTCGGCGAGGGCATGCTGTTCGACGCGATCGCCGGGGCCGGCACCGCGCCCTCCCGGGCCGAACTCCGGCAGGCCATGCGCGAACTGCTGTCCGGCATGCTCGACCCCTCGCCCGCGCCCCACCCGTGAGGGGATGCCGCCCCGCGCAACCGCCTCCCGGCCTAACGGCTCAGGCGGGCCCGGTGCTCGGGCCACTCCTCTTCGAGGATGCCGAAACAGACGGTGTCGCGCCAGGTGCCGTCGGGCCGCCTGCGGTGCCGCCGCAGCGTGCCCTCGTGCACGCCGCCGATGCGGCGGATCGCGCTCTGCGAGCGGGTGTTGAGCACGTCGGTCTTGAGCAGCACCCGGTTGTAACCGAGCTTGTCGAAGGCGTGGTCGAGGAGCAGCAGCTTGCAGGAGGTGTTCACGGCCGTGCGCCAGACCGACCGGCCGTACCAGGTCCAGCCGATCTCGATGCTCTCGGCGAAGCCGGGCACGTCGGCGTAGGTGGTCCAGCCGACGGCCTTGCCGCTCTCCTGGACGACGACCGCGAACGGCACGTGCCCGTCGTCGGCCACCAGCCCCGCCGCGATCTCCGTCAGCTCCGCCTCGGTGCGCGGTGTCGCGGTGGGCATCCAGCGCCACACCTCGTCGTCCCCGCCTCCGGCGGCGAACAGGTCGGGGACGTGGGACGCGGTCAGGGGTTCGAGCCGTACGACGTCGTTCTCGAGCACCACGGGCGTGGGGAGCTTCGCGGTCATGGCGGCCACTCTAGGCAGCGACGGGAGGGCGCGCGGATGGCCACACGGCCGATTTTGCCGGCGACCACCTGTGGACCTCATACCGGCCGGTCGGTAGGCTCGCCTGCATGGACTTCGCCTTCGACACCGTCACCGAGGACCTGCGCGAGCGGCTGCTGCGCTTCATGGACGAATGCGTCCTGCCGGCCGAAGCCGCCTTCGCCGAGCAGGCGGCCGCCGGCGGGTGGAGCGCGCCGCCGCTGCTGGCCGACCTGAAGGACGAGGCGCGCAAACGCGGCCTGTGGAACCTGTTCCTGCCGGGAGAGCACGGGGCCGGGCTGACCAACCTCCAGTACGCGCCGCTGGCGGAGATCATGGGCCGCAGCCCCCACCTCGCGCCCGTGGCCACCAACTGCGCCGCGCCCGACACGGGCAACATGGAGGTGCTCTCCATGTTCGGCAGCGAGTGGCAGCGCAAGGAGTGGCTGCAACCGCTGCTCGACGGGCGGATCCGCTCGGCGTTCGCGATGACCGAGCCCGACGTGGCCTCCTCCGACGCCACCAACATCGCCACCTCGATCGTCCGCGACGGCGACGAGTACGTCATCAACGGCCGCAAGTGGTTCATCTCCGGCGCGATGAACCCCGAGTGCAAGATCTTCATCGTCATGGGCAAGACCGACCCGGAGGCGCCCTCGCACCGCCAGCAGAGCATGGTGCTGGTCCCCCGCGACACGCCCGGCATGCACATCAGGCGCGGCATGCACGTGTTCGGCTACAGCGACGCCGACCACGGCGGCCACGCCGAGATCCTCTTCGAGGACGTACGGGTGCCGGTCGACAACCTGATCGGCGAGGAGGGCGGCGGCTTCGCCATCGCCCAGGCCCGGCTCGGCCCCGGCCGCATCCACCACTGCATGCGCCTGATCGGCATGGCGGAGCGCGCGGTCGAGCTGATGTGCCGCCGGGCGCTCGACCGGACCACGTTCGGCAAGCCCATCGCGCAGCAGGGCGTCGTCCAGGACTGGATCGCCGAGTCACGCATCCGGATCGAGCAGCTACGCCTGCTCGTCCTCAAGACGGCCTGGCTCATGGACACCGTCGGCAACCAGGGCGCGCACACCGAGATCCAGGCCATCAAGATCTCCACCCCGATCACGGTGGAGTGGATCCTCGACAAGGCCATCCAGGTGCACGGGGCGGGCGGCGTCTCCCAGGACTTCCCGCTGGCCGGGCTGTGGGCGGGCGCGCGCTCGCTGCGCCTGGCCGACGGGCCGGACGAGGTGCACAAGCGGTCGCTCGCCTACCGCGAGCTGAAGAAGTACAGGTGAGAGAGGCGGACGCGGTGCGCGCACAGGCGGAGCACGAGGAGCTGGTGAGGGAGCGCGTCGCGGCCCTCCTCGACCGGCACGATCCCGGCGGTGACCGGCTGGAGTGGCTGCGGGCCCGGTTCGACGCCGGGCTGGCGTGGGTGTGGTTCCCCGAAGGGCTCGGCGGGCTCGGGCTGCCCCGCGAGCTGCAGCAGGCGGTCGAACACGAGCTGGCCCACACCCCGCAGCTCGACACCGGCGTGCAGGGCATCGGCCTCGGCATGGCCGCCCCGACGATCCTGACGTTCGGCACCGAGGAGCAGAAACGCCGCTTCCTGCGGCCGCTGTGGACCGGCGAGGAGATCTGGTGCCAGCTCTTCAGCGAGCCCGGCGCCGGCTCCGACCTGGCCACCCTCGCGACGAGGGCCGTCCGCGACGGCGACGAGTGGGTGGTGGACGGGCAGAAGGTGTGGACGTCGGGCGCCCACCACAGCCGCTGGGCGATCCTCGTCGCCCGCACCGACCCGGCCGTGCCCAAGCACCGCGGCATGACCTACTTCGTCTGCGACATGCACGCGCCCGGCGTGGACGTGCGGCCGCTGCGGCAGATCACCGGCGAGGCCGAGTTCAACGAGGTCTTCCTCACCGGTGTGCGGCTCCCCGACGAGCTGCGGCTCGGCGAGGTCGGCGACGGCTGGCGCGTCGCGTAGACCACGCTGATGAACGAGCGCGTCGCGATCGGCGGCGCACCCGTGCGGCAGGGCGGCGGCATGGCCGGCGCCGTGCTCGACACCTGGCGCGCGCACCCCGAGCTGCGCACCCACGACCTGCACCAGCGGCTGCTGGCGCTGTGGGTGGAGGCCGAGGTGACCCGCCTGTCCGGCGCGCGGTTGCGCGAGCAGCTCGCCGCGGGCCAGCCCGGGCCCGAGGGCTCGGGCATGAAGCTGTCGTTCGCCAGGCTGAACCAGGCGCTGTCGGGCCTCGACGTCGAGCTGCGCCGCGACCTCGGCTACGACGACTGGACCTTCCGCCGCTCCGACACGGTCGACTTCTACGGCCGCGGCCCCGGCTACCGCTACCTGAGGGCCAAGGGCAACTCCATCGAGGGCGGCACCTCCGAGATCCTGCGCAACATCATCGCCGAGCGGGTGCTCGGCCTGCCCGCCGAGCCCCGTGCCGACAAGGACGTGCCCTGGAAGGACCTGCCTCGATGACGCTGCTGTACTCGGAGGTCGAGGAGGAGCTGCGCTCCGCCGTGCGCGGCCTGCTCGCCGACCGCTGCCCGCCCGCCGCGGTGCTGCGCCGGGCCGAGTCCGACCCCCACGACCCGGCCCTGTGGAAGACGCTGGCGGGCGAGATCGGGGTGGCCGGGCTGCTCGTCCCGCAGGAGTACGGCGGAGCCGGCGCGTCGGCGAGCGAGGCCGCGGTCGTGCTGGAGGAGCTGGGCCGGGGGGTGGCGCCGGTGCCGTTCCTCACCAGCGCGGTGCTGGCCACGCGGGCGCTGCTGGACGTGTGCGACGACACGGGCGAACCGCGCGCCGGGCTGGTCGGCGAGCTGCTCGGGCGGCTCGCCGAGGGCCGGGCCACGGCCGCGCTCGCCGTGTCGCTGACCGCCTCGCCGTACCAGCCGGGGCGCGGCTCGTCGGTCACCGCCCGTGCGGGGCGGCTGTCCGGGACCGTGTCCGGGGTGGCGGGGGCAGCGGTGGCCGACGTGCTCCTCGTGCCGGCCGGCGGGGAGCTCCACACCGTGGACCCGGCAGCGGTCCGGATCGAGGCGGTGCCGTCGTTCGACCTGACCCGGCCGGTCGCCACCGTGACGTTCGCCGACGTACCCGCCACCCGCCTGGGCGCCGTGGACCTGGCCGCAGTGCTGCGGTTCGGGGCCGGGCTGCTGGCCTCCGAGCAGGTCGGGGTGGCCGAGTGGTGCCTCGACGCCACGCTCGCCCACGTCAGGGAGCGCCGCCAGTTCGCCCGCCCGATCGGCTCCTTCCAGGCGGTCAAGCACCGGCTGGCGGACCTGTGGCTCGACGTGGTCCGGGCCAGGGCCGCCGCCAGGGCGGCCGCCGCCGACGGGTCGGCGCTGACCGTCGCCGTCGCCCAGGCGTGGAACAGCGGCGTGGCCGTGCTCGCGGCCGAGGAGGCGGTGCAACTGCACGGCGGGATCGGGATGACCTGGGAACACCCGCTGCACCTGTTCCTCAAGCGGGCCAAGGCCGCCGAGATCGCGCTGGGCACGCCGGGCGACCACCGCGCGGCGGTGGCCTCACTCGCGGACGTCCCCGGGCCGGAGTGAGGCGAGCAGCAGGTCGGCGAAGTGGCGGCCCACCTGGGCGCCGGTCAGCGGCCCGTCCGCGTGGAACCACGTGCCCAGGTGGTGCACCGAGCCGAAGAAGAAGTCCACCACCAGCTCGGCCGGCACCCGGTCGCTGAAGACGCCCTCCCGCTGCCCCTCGGCCACCAGCTCGCGGAAACGCTCGTGGTAGCGGCGCCGCTCGGCCCGCACGCTCTTCTGGGTCTCGGGCGCCAGCAGGTGCATCGACCGGAAGAAGATCTTGGAATCGTCGAGGTTGGCCGTGGTGGTCTCGACCACGTCGGCCGCCGCCGCGTGCACCCGCTCGGCCAGCGTGCCGGGGCCGTCGGCGATCCGGGTCAGCCGGTCCGTCTGCATGCGCAGCACGCGCGCGTAGATCTCGGCCAGCAGGTCGTCCTTGGAGGTGAAATAGTGGTACATGGCGCCCTTGGTGACGCCCGCCGCCACCACGATCTCCTGCACCGACGTGCCCTCGAAGCCCCGGTCGGCGAACAACCGCGTCGCCGCGGCCAGCAACCTCCCGCGCACCGGCTCTTCCTTCACGCCTGCTTCCCCCCTCGGTCAACCGCACCAAGCGTACCGACTGGTCGGATGATCGGTTGTACGGGTGGGTGCTATTTCCGTCACCTTAGGGTGCCCTTCCTTCGTATGGGGTATTAATAGATGCGGCGAGGGATCTTCGGCGTGGCAGATCCTGGTTGGTCACCTCACACTGATTCGGGGAGTTTGCCGTGCCCGGTGGCTCTATCTACGTGCAGCAGGACGCCAAGTTCGCAGGGTCGTCCCCCCAGTGGTGGTACGAGAAGTTCTGGCGCGAGGACACCAAGAACCGCCAGAAGTCCAGGGCGGCCAAGGCCGTCGCCGGCGTCGTCGCCGGCATCGGGCTGTCGATCAGGTTCGACCTCCAGCCGCTCGCCCTGTGGGCCCTCGCGGCCGGCGTGCTCGTGGCCGCCGCCGACTGGTGGTGGTGCTGGCGGACGTACAACGCCACCGCCGTCTGGCGCGGCAAGCGGCGCGGTGAGGTCATCACCGGCCGCCTGCTGCGGCGTTCGCTCGGCCGGCGCGGCTACCGCGTCCTCGACGGCCGCGCGATCCGGGGCCAGGCCTCCATCGATCACCTGGTCATCGGCCCGGGCGGCGTCTGGATCATCGACAACGAGTCGTGGAGCCCCGACATCGAGATCGCCGCGTACGGCGGGCGGCTGTTCTTCGGCGAGAAGTACGGCTCGAAGGACGTCAAACCGCTCGTCGACACCGCCTCGGCCTTCGCCGAGCTGCTGACCCGCGAGACCGGGATCGAGGTCACGATCACGCCCGTCCTGGCCGTCCACTGCGGCTCGCTGCCGCGCGGCGGCTCGGTCACCGCCGAGGGGATCACCCTGGCCAGGCCGCGCGTGGTGGCCAGGCACATCAAGGCGGTGCCGGACGTCGTCCTCGACGCCGAGCAGATCGAGGTCCTGGCTCGCACGGCGGCCCGCGAGCTGCAACGCGTCTGACCGGAGCGCGCCGTCGGCGTCGCACGGGAGCCACGGCACATCTCCTACCCGCCGCGGGCCCCTTCGGCTTCCCCGCCCCGGCCCGATGGCGGGGCGGGCTCTCCGGTGAGGTGCTCCAGGGTGCCGGTCAGGTCGAGCAGGCGGTCCAGAGCGGCCCCGCGGTGGTCCAGGCGCAGCCGGACGCCCGCCTCGGAGGCCCGGCGGCGGATCACCAGCAGGGCCGCCAGCCCGCTGGAGTCGCACAGCCCCAGACCGGCGCAGTCCAGACGCAGCTCACGCAGGCCACGGGTGTCCTGGACGGAGCTCCCCAAGGTGTCCGGGACGGCGGTGCCCGGCACGGCGGCGTCCGGATTGTCCCGGACGGCGGTGCCCGGGACGGCGGCGTCCGGATTGTCCGGGGCGGCGGTGGACAGGACGGCGTCGGCCGCCGCCAGGAGCTCGGCCGCGGTGGCGTGGTCGAGATCGCCGTGCATGCCGATGCCCACGGCATGCGGGCCGAAGGCCGTCGTGGTGAGCGTCAGCGGGTCCGCCACGCCGGCTCCCCGGACTCGGGCTCCTCGCCCCGCAGGGCCGCGCGGGCGTGCGCCAGCATCCCGGTGGCGCGGGGGAAGTCGGTGAGCCGGCCGGCGAGCAGGTCGAGCGCCGGCAGCAGCGTTTGGGGCGGCACCCCGCGGGCCGCCAGGATGCCCGCCGTCCAGGCCAGGAAGCCGCTGAACAGCTCGGGGTCGTCCAGGTAGAGGGCGGTCCCCAGGAAGTCGACGACGTGCGCCACGTCCTCCGCGGTGTGCCGGCGCTGCCGGACGGTGTAGGAGGCCATCTCGGGGATGCGCTGCTCCAGCCCGGCCATGACGTGCCTGACCAGCCGCGGGCCCGACTCGGCGACGAAGGTGTACTCCTGGTCGTCCAGGTGCGGCAGGTCGTCGAGCGTCTGCCGGCCGAGCGCCGGGCGCGGCGGCGGGCCGGCCGCCAGCAGATCGGCCGCCGTACGGGCGTCGGGAGCCCACGCGTCGGCGCCGAGCAGGCGGGCGTAGCGGCCGTCCGGCCCGAAGGCGGCGCCGCCGACCAGCACCGGCGTGCCGGTCGCCTGGCACGCGGTGATAGCCGCGTGCGCGCTCGGCAGCCGGGTGGCGATCGAGCTCGACAGCGCCACCGCGTCGGGGGCGGTGCGGTGCAGGTGCGCGATCAGGTGCGGGGTGGGCACCTGCGCGCCGAGATGGTCCACCCGCCAGCCGCGCAGGCGCAGCACCTCGGTGAGGATGCGCGCGGGGAAGGCATGCCACTCGCCGTCGATGCAGGCCACCGTGATCCGGCCGCGCCCGGCCGCCGACGCGCCCGTCCGCGCCGCCTCACGGGTGATCGGATGGTGGGCCAGGGCGGCGAGCACCCGTTCGTTGACGGCGGTGGCGGTGTGCTCCTGCGCCACCGTGATCCGGTTGGCGGCCCACTCGCGACCCACCCGCGTCTGGACCCCGGCGAGCACCTCCATGAGCAGGCTCTCCATGCCGACGCCCGCGTCGAGGGCCGCCAGCGCGACGTCCACGGCCGCGTACTCGTCCCCGGCCACCGCCGCGTCCCACAGCCGGTCGGTCCACCTGGCGAGCCCGTCGTGCGGCGCGGTCATCGGGCCGGGCTCCCTTCGCCGGGCGGACGGGGTTCGAGGGGGGCGGTGATGGCGACGACGGCCATGTCGTCCTGGGCGCCGCCGCCCGCCCACTCGCAGGCGAGCATCTGGACGCGTTCGGCGATCGCCTCGGGCGGCATGCCCGCGCACTGTTCGAGCTCCTCCAGCAACTGCTGCTCGCCGAACAGCTCGTCGCCCAGCGGGCCGCCCCGCGCCTCGGTGATGCCGTCGGTGAACAGCAGGCACGTGTCGCCCGGGTCGAGCGTCACGGTGTCCGTGGTGCTGGTGACGTCGTCCAGCATCCCGATGAGGGTGCCCTTGGTGCGGGCCTCCTCCACCCGGCCGCCGGCCCGGACGATCACGGGAGGAGCGTGCCCGGCGCTGGTCAGCCGCAGTCGCACCTGCGGCCCGTCCCGCCGGACGGACGCCAGCACGAGGGTGACGAACGTGTTCCGGCCGCCGGTCAGCAGCACGTGGTTGAGCATGGCCAGCAGGCGCTGGTGGTCGTCGGCCATGGGCAGGAGCGCGTGCAGCGTGTCGCGGATCTTGCCGGTGAGCACGGCGGCCTCCAGGCCCTTGCCGCACACGTCGCCCAGCACCACCAGCGACTCCCGGCCGGGCCCGGCCGCGGGGTGCAGGTCGTAGAAGTCGCCGCCGACCAGCTCGGTGGCTCCGGACGGGCGGTAGCGGGCGGCCAGCTCCACACCGTCCAGCCGGGGCGTCCGCGGCGGCAGCAGTTCGCGCATCAGCACCTCGGTGATGGAGGCCTGCTCGGCGTACAGGCGGGCTGCCGACATGGCGGCGCCGGCCCGCGCGGCGAACAGCCGCGTGAACACCTCCTCGCCGGTCGAGAAGCCGGCGTGCGCGGCCCGCCTCAGCAGCACCAGCGCGCCGGCCGGAACGCCGTGGCCCGGCAGCGGCGTCACGACCACGGAGCCCAGCTCGCCGAGCCCCTCACGGGCCAGCCAGGAAGGGGCGGCGGCGGGGTCGATCCAGCGCGAGGGCATCGGCGGGAAGCCCCGCAGCGCCTCCTCCAGGCCGGGCACCTGCCGGGGATCGACGGCGAGGTGCTCGCGGACCACCCGGCCGTCGGGACCGCAGTAGGCGACCGGGTGCCGGTGGCCGGTCTCGGGGAGGATGACCAGGGCGGCGTCGGCCAGGTGCCGGGCGGCCAGCCGGGCGGTCACCTCCATGCAGCGGTCGAGGTTCAGCGACGAGAGCAGCTCGTTGGAGGCCTCGGCGAGGAAGGCGGTGCGCCGGCGTTCGACCCGCAGCGCCTCGGACACGCGTTCGCGCTCCGTGACGTCCATCAGCCACCACAGCACCCCGTTGGCGTCGGCGGTCGGATGTGCCTCGAAGACGCCTTCGCCCACGGGCCCGCGCGCCGGCCCGGCGAGGTCCGGAGGGGTGGTGCTGAGCTCCGGAGGGGTCGCGGTGCGGGCCGCCGCCGGCTCGGCGAGGTCTGGGACGCTCGTGGGGAGGCCGGGTGCGTCGGTGGCAGGGCCGGGTGCGGCGGTGGGGAAGCCGGGTGTGGCGGTGGTGGGGTAGGGTGCGGCGGTGGGGAGGACCGGCGCGGCGGTGGCGAGCCGGTGCGCCAGCGCCAGCCAGGCTGGTGCGGCGTCGGCCAGCGGCACGCCGGGCACGGCGCCGGCCAGCAGGGAGCGCGCGGCGTCGTTGGCCAGGAGGATGATCCCCGCGGCATCGACCAGGAGCACTGGGCAGGGAGCGGTGAGCCACGCTGACGTGGCCGCACTGGGGCCGAGATCTCTCGTTGCACCCGTCACAACACGAGCCCGCGGCGGGGCCCTGCCTCCTCAATGTCATGTCGCCCATATGTGGACGATTGCCTCACTGTAGTTGATGCCACCTACCCTGCTTACCGCTCGGTAACCATCTGCTCCGGCTCAGCCGAGCTGCTCGACGAACGCCGTGAGCTGCGCGACGTTGCGGCACTCGTGCATGGGGACGACCGTCGCGTAGGCGCCCGCGACGGAGTCGCCCGTGTCCCACTGCCGCCGTGGCTCCGGGTTGAGCCAGTAGGCGTGCCGGGCGCGGCCCGCCAGCGACCGGAGCGTGTCCAGGGCCGGTGGCTGGTAGTTGGAACGGGCGTCACCGAGGATCAGCAGCGACGTCCTCGGCCCGACCGCGTCGCCGTAGCGCTCGGCGAACCGCTCCAGCGCGTGGCCGTAGTTCGTGCGGCCGAACCTGACCATGTCCGCCTCCTCGGTCAGCCGCGTCATGGCGTCCACGAGGTCGGCACCCGGCCGGAAGAAGCGGGTGATCTCGTCGACCGTGTCCACGAACCCGAAGGCGCGCACCTTCGCGAACTGCTCTCTCAGCGCGTACGTGAGCAGCAGGGTGAAGTGGGCGAACGACGAGACCGAGTCGCTGGTGTCGCAGAGGATCACCAACTCGGGCCGGTGCGGCCGGGGCGGCCTGAAGTGCGTGTTCAGGGGGACGCCGCCGGTCTGCAACGAGGCCCGGATCGTGCGCCGGAAGTCGAGCCGGCCGCGCCGCCCCCGTCGCCGCCTGACCGTCAGCCGGGCCGCCAACCGCCGGGCCAGCGGGTGCACCTCCCGGCGCAGCCGGGCCAGGTCGGCCCGGGTGGCGCGCAGGAAGTCGAGCTGGTCCAGCGGCGGGCGCACCGCCGAGCGGGCGATGCGCTCGACACCGGAATCCTCCGCGATCCGGCGGCGAACGTCGGCGGCGACGGCCTCCTCGAAACGCCTGACGCCGTCGTGCACCCGCTGCCGGGCGGTCCTCTCCGCCAGACCGCCACGCTCCCGGCCGGCCAGGACCTCGCGCAGGATGCCGGCCATCAGCGTCTCGGGCGACAGGGCCCGCAGCACGCTGTAGGAGAACCAGTTCTGCCGGCCGGGACCGGCCTCCTGGCGGCCGAACCGCCCGACCATGGCCCGGGCGAACCCGCGCAGCTCCGCGTCCGTCTCCGCGCCGCCCTCCGCGCCGGCCTCCGCACCGGCCTCCGCACCGGCCTCCGTGCCGCCCATCAGCAGCCGCGCCAGGTGGGCGCGCAGCTCGTCGCGCCCGGCCGTCTCCAGGTCGAGGGCGTGCCCGCCCGCCCGTCCCCGGCCTGCCGGGCGCTCGCCGTACAGGCCGGTGGTCGCGGGCGGGAACCAGAGGTCGAACAGCACGTCGAACGCGGCCCGGTGCCCCGGCTTCTTGACCAGCGTCGCCGCGTAGGCGGCGCGCAGCGACCCGCGCTCGGCCAGGTCGATCACCCGCAGCGCCCGCGCGGCGTCCAGCCCTTCGGCCGGCGACACGGGCAGCCCCGCCTCCCGCAACGCACGTACGAACCCGACATGCCTGTCGACGAGCGACATGTCATCCTCCGGCGGTGGGGAGACCGAGCTCCTTGACCGCCCGCGTCTGGTCGGAGGCGTGCTTGAGCACCACCCCCAGGGTGCCCGCCACCGTCGCCTCGTCCAGCTCGTCGCGTCCCAGCGCCAGCAGCGTGTTGGCCCAGTCGACCGTCTCGGCCACCGACGGCGCCTTCTTCAGCTCCAGCGCCCGCAGCGTGGCGACGGTCCGCGCGAGCTGCTCGGCCAGGGCGGCGCGGATCGTCGGCACCTGGCTGAGCACGATGTCCCGCTCGCGCTCGGGAGTGGGGTACTCGATGTGCAGGTAAAGGCATCGCCGCTTGAGCGCCTCCGACAGCTCCCGGGTGGCGTTGGAGGTGAGCACCACGTACGGCCTGCGCGTGGCCGCGATGGTGCCCAGCTCGGGGATCGTCACCTGGAAGTCCGACAGCAGCTCCAGCAGCAGCCCTTCGACCTCGACGTCGGCCTTGTCGGTCTCGTCGATGAGCAGGACGGTCGGCGTGCCCGCCCGGATGGCCCTGAGCAGCGGCCGTTCCAGCAGGAACTCCTCGGTGAAGATGTCGTCGTCGGCGCTGGTGGCCTGGATGCGCAGGAGCTGCTTCTTGTAGTTCCACTCGTACAGGGCCCTGGCCTCGTCCAGCCCCTCGTAACACTGCAGCCTGACGAGCTGTGCCCCGGCCGCCCGGGCCACCGCCTTGGCGAGCTGGGTCTTGCCCACCCCGGCCGGCCCCTCGACCAGCAGCGGCTTGCCTAGAGCGGCGGCGAGGAACACCGACGTGGAGATGGCGTCGTCGGAAAGGTAGTCCGCGGCGGCGAGCCGCTCCGTCACCTCGGCGGGCGAGTCGAACATCAGTGCTCCCGTCTACGTGCCGAACTTTATTCTAGCCACCCCTTCCGGGATGGCCGCCCGCTGTCGATTCGACCGAGATGCCGAGTGCCGGTATATTCCTCTCAGCACGCAGGCGCCGCTAGCTCAGTTGGTCAGAGCAGCTGACTCTTAATCAGCGGGTCCGGGGTTCGAGTCCCTGGCGGCGCACCGCGAGAATCCCAGGTCGGAGCATTCCGACCTGGGATTTCTTCATGTGGCGACCATGCGAAACGAGGTCAGGATCGCGATGGCCGGCTCGAACGCGGAGATCCCGGTCGAGCCATGATCTGGATGCCGTCAGGCCCTGGACACTTCGGTCAGACTGGTGGGAGCCAACGCTCCACCAGATGGCGGGGAATGGCGGCGTCGACATGCCATAGCCCGCGGACTTTGTCCCACTTCGCGGAGGCCCCGGCGCCACGGGCCAACTGCTTGAGTTCGTCCTTGTCGTCGTAGGAGACATCGAGGTAGAGGCGCCCGTCGGCCACGACGCCTGGTGCGATGTGGTTGTCGCTCGGAATCTGTGGAGTTGGTGTTCGGGGCGGCCAGGTGCGAGCGGGACGTTCCATGCGGGCGCGTTCGACGATGTGCCGGACGCGCTGGCAGGAGGTCGGGTCGGTGATCCGCATCATCAGGTCGGTGGGGCCGACGTTGGCCAGGAGGTTGAGGGAGCCGTGCCACAGTACGGTCTCGTCGAGGATGAGGACCTTCTCGTGCATGCGTTCCCGCAGGTTCACTTGACATCCGGCGGTGCGGAGCTCATTGACGAGGTCGTCTCGGCGCTGGTCGTGCGTCTGGTCACGGGTGTGGACGGTGATCTGGACACCGGCCTGTGCCCGGGGGGCGAGGTGACGCAGCCAGGTGCGGACGGGAGTCGGGTCGAGGAAGGCGCAGTAGATCTCGATGGAGCGCTGGGCTCGTGCGATGTCCCAGGCGACGGCACGTGTGACTTCGTCGGCGGGGAAGAATGCGGGCCGGGCCAGCTCTTCTTCGGGTAGTCCTGCCAGATCCGCCGCGCTGCGAAAGGGCACGAGATCGTCCACTGACAACCGGTGGGCGCGTCGTTCCAGGTGGTCGAGCATGCGAGCGGCTTCGCCGGCCGGGTTGAGTTTGGCGTGCAGGAACTGAGTGTCGGCGACCACGATGAGGTGGTCCTGGGCGCGGCTGAGGGCGACGTTGAGCAGGCGGCAGGTGGCGGAGGACAGGCCGAGCCCTTCGTAGAAGTAGCCGACCTTGCTCCCGGCGCCGGCCACTGTGTCGATGATCACGAGTGGGCGTTGACTGCCTTGGAAACGGTGGACGGTGTCCACGAGCCCGTCGTAGTGCTGGCCGAAGCGGTAGGTCAGGCTGTCGCGGAGTGCTTTCACCTGGGCTTTGTACGGGGCTATCACGGCCATGCGGTTGGTGGGCTGCTCGTCGGCGGACAGGTCTTTCCATTTGCGGGCGGGGAGGATCTCGTCGTACTGCAGGCCGCGGATGAGTTCGTGGATGACGGCCTCGTGCACGGTGTTGGTGGTGTGGGAGTCGAATCGGGTTCTGGGGTTGGGAAGGCGGCGTGCGGTGGTGTCGATGAGGATCAGTGGCCCGTCCAGCAGGGGCGAGCCGACGAGTCTGCCGTGATCTGGTCGTCCGGTGCGCAGCGGCGAGTCCGGGTAGGCCACGGCGTTCACGATTTCGCAGATCGCCGGGCGCATCCGGTATTGGGTGTCCAGGCACACCATGCGGGGATCGGCGCGCTGGGCCGCACCGGAGGCGTCGACGAGCCCGGTCAGGCTGAACGGATCGCGGTCCATCCACAGGCGTGCGTGTTCCTGGTCCCGGGGCGTGGCCTTGCGGTCCCCGGAAGCCTTGGTTACTGCGGGCAGTTGGCGGAAGTCTCCGGCGAGGATGAGTCGGCGGGTGGCGAGCCCGGCTGCGCACCAGGCCGAGGGTGTGTTGACCATCCCGGCCTCGTCGATGATGACGACGTCGATCGCATCCATGAGCTTGCGGGACTGCACCGCCTTGGCCACGGTGGTGCCCATGACGCGGCAGTTCGCGCGGACCAGGTCGGTGATCTTCTGGAGGTCCTTCTGGAGTCGCGTGAGATGCTGCTGCAACTGGTCGGCGGCGTCTTGGAGCGGGCCGCGGGACGGGATCGTGCGTAGGCGCGCTCGCAGGGCGAGCACTTCGGTCTCGGCCCTGGCCGCCTCGGCTGCGTAACGTTGCTGGGCGGCATGAGCAGCAGGCAGTTGCTGGTCGAGGCCGGTCAGTTCGTGCTGGCGTTCCCACCGCATCCGGCCGAGGTGGTCCAGCTTGTCCTGCTTGCGCTTGGCGAAGAGCCCGGAGGGCGCGCCGATGGCGTGGATCTCTCGGTCGATCTCGCCGATCGCGGCATGCCGTAGCTGGATCTGTTGCTGGAGGGAGCCGAGGTGTCGATGGGCGTCCCCGCACCGGGCACGGAGATTCACCAGCCGAGTCTCCGCCGCCGCCGCTTCGGCGTGGACGGCGAGGTCTCGGCGTGCCGCCTCCAGCCGCTCACGGATATCGCTGATCTGCACGGTGATGGAGGTCGACAGCCGCTGCGTGATCTGACTCGGGTCGATCTTGTCGCCGAACGCGGCTGCCAGCGAGGCAAGCTCGATCTCCCCGGCGCGTTGCACGAGTCCCGTATCGAAGCCGTCCTCGTCCGACAGCAGCGTGCAGATTCGTTCAAGGGCCTGA
Organism: Nonomuraea sp. NPDC047897; assembly: GCF_043204415.1. Classification (NCBI taxonomy): domain Bacteria; kingdom Bacillati; phylum Actinomycetota; class Actinomycetes; order Streptosporangiales; family Streptosporangiaceae; genus Nonomuraea; species Nonomuraea sp. NPDC047897. The sequence continues at coordinate 92,224 of NZ_JBIDCC010000023.1, forward strand.
TCGACGGCCACCTTGGTCGGTGCCACGAACAGCACCCGCAGTCCCTGTCGATAGCAGCCCTCGACGATGCAGCCGACCACGTCGGTCTTCCCGGTGCCCGGCGGGCCCCAGACGAAGGTCAGCTCGCTGGCGAGTGCCTGCTCGATCGCTCGACGTTGCTGGCTGTTGAGTGCGCGGTCCCGGTAGCCCTTGATGAAGCGCTCGGGCGTGGCGCAGCGGTCGATGTGTGGCCGCCCCTGGCCGGTCAGCCAGCCGGTGGCGGTCAGGTTGACGGGGCTGTCGGCCCCGGCGGTCGATTCCAGCTTCTCGACGACGGTTTCCCACCCGGCCGTCTCGTCCTCACGCACCTGCGCGTTGCCCGGTTGGCTTCCGAGGTCGACCGTGGTCCGGACTCTGACCTTCCCGTCGGGCAGGCGGTGGACCTCGGCGGGTGCCCAGGCGTCGCGAGAGCTGGACAGGCGAATCAGTTGCCGCTCCCCAGCGAACCAGTCCCTCCACGTCTTGCAGGAGAACAGGTACTCGTACCGCTCGCCGTGCTTGCCGACGCGGCGTCCCGCCGACAGCGAGAGCTTCTCTCCATCACCGTCGCTCCGTAGTTCCGCAGCGACCTCCAGGCGTACGGCTCGCAAGAGCTCATCCACGGGGAACGGCTTGCGCTGCGGACCTGTCATCGTGCTCCCGGGGGTGAGGAGATCAACTGGCCATGCGGGTCAGGACCTTAACCCATCCCTGGCTGCCCACGCACTCGATCATGTGTTCAGGCGATTTCGGACTGTCACAAAGTCTGCGGAAGGGGGTGTCGGAGGGCATGCATAAGCGTCTATTCCTTGACACGAATATTCTCCATGGTGAATAGTCTTCTCCATGGACATACTCCTCGCCGCGCTGGCGGACCCCGCCCGCTGGCGGCTCGTGAGTCTGCTGGCCGAGCGGCCCCGCTCGGTCGGCGTGCTCGCCCAGCTAGCCGAGGCGCGGCAGCCGCAGACGACCAAGCACCTGCAGACTCTTGAGCGCGCCGGCGTCGTCATCTCCCAGCGCACCGGCCAGCGCCGCGTCTACGCGCTGCGATCCGCCCCCCTGCGGGACCTGGCGGCCGCGCTCGGCCGGCTCGCCGACGCCGCGGAGGAGGCCGCGGGCTCGCGCGAGACCTTCGACCGCCACGGGCTCAGCCTCCAAACGGAGCGGCTGGCCGCGCAGGAGCCGGGGTGGGCCGACGGCCGCTCGTTCAGCTTCCTCCGGTCGCTGGCAGGCCGCCCCGAGCTGGTCTGGCGACACCTGACCGATGCCGCCCTGCTCGCCCGGTGGTGGACGCCCGACGACCTCCGCGTCTCCGAACTCGTCTTCGAGGCGCGGCCGGGTGGGCGGATCGTCCACGAGTACCGCGACGCCGAGGACACCGACGGCTCCGACCTGGTCGCCGGGCGCGCGGAGGGAGTCGTCGTCGACGTGAGCCCCGGCGAACGGCTCTCCTACCGGCTGTCCCCGCTGCTCCCCGACGGCCGGCTCGCCTTCACCGCCCACCTCGACCTCGGCCTCCGGCCCACCGGCACCGGCACGGACCTGGACGTCCATTTCCGGATCACCGACAGCACCGTCGAGTCCGCGGACTTCGTCGCGGGCATCGAGATCGGCTTCGGCCAGAGCCTCGACAAGCTCGCGGCGACCCTCGCCGCCGGCTCCCACCCCAGTGAGCACGACACCGACACAAGGAGCACGACATGACCGACTCGACGAGCCGCAGGGTGACCGCCAACCTGAGCCTCACCCTCGACGGGCGGTACAACGGACCCGGCGGACCCGGCGACTTCAGCGCCTTCGCCCCGTACGTGACCAGCGAGGTCGCCCGAGACCACATGACCAGCATCTGGGAGGGCGCGACGACGGCGCTGCTCGGCCGGATCAACGCCGAGGGGTTCCTGGGGTACTGGCCGTCGGTTGCCGAGGACGACGCCGCCGACCCGCGTGATCGCGGATACGCGAAGTGGCTGGTCAACACGGAGAAGGTGGTCTTCTCGACCACCCTGGCCGAAGCGCCGTGGGAACGCGCCCGGGTGGTGAACGCCCCCGCGGCCGACGTCGTCGCCGAACTCAAGGCCACCGGCGAGGGCGACATCCTCGTCAACAGCAGCGCCAGCCTCATCAAGCCGCTCCTGGCGGCGGACCTGCTCGACCGGCTGTACCTCATGATCTTCCCCGAGATCGCCGGGGGCGGGCAGCGACTGTTCGACGACGGCCTGCCGGCTTCGACCTGGACGCTCGCCCACCAGCGCACCGGCGGGCTGGGGGAGATGGCGATGGTCTACGACCGAGTCCGCTGAGCCGGCGCGGGGTCTCGGCGGCTCCGTCCCGCGCGTGCCTGAGGGACTTCTGCTCGCCGGGCGTTCAGCGGGTGGCCAGGGTTCCGGTGTCGCCCCAGGTCCGCAGGTCGGTGCTGGTGAGGTGGACGATGGCGCCGTCGTGGCCCCAGCCGGTGTGGACGCCAGGGATGACGGTGAGGAACATGTGGCCGAGCCCGTCGTGCACGACGACCTCGGGGCCCAGAGGGTGAGGTCCTCACCCGGGAGGTCGATCACCGCGTCGCCGGCGTAGCTCCAGGCGACCCCGTCGGGCGACTCGGCCATCAGAGCCTCCCGAGGGGACCGGCGGCTTGAGCCGTCGGGGGAGTCGGGAGTGGGGGGCCGTCAAGGCCCGAGTGTGCCCTGACCTGTCAGGTTCGGGCATCAGAGGTCTCCGTTCATCGTGCGTTGGATACATGACGCTGGGATAGTGATCGTGTGACTCGTCAGGTGCGCACCTCCCCCGGCGCGGCGTACGACCTCGGGTATCACGTCGTGTGGTGCCCGAAGTACCGCCGCCCGGTCCTCGGCGGGCGGGTGAAGACCCGCCTGGAGGAGCTGATCCGCGCCAAGGCCGGCGAGCA
>NZ_JBIDCC010000024.1:0-72840 GCF_043204415.1 Nonomuraea sp. NPDC047897
CCCGGTCGAAGGACTCGGTCAAGAGCGCGTTGATCAATCTGGTCGAACACGCGTTGACGGTCCGGATGGCCGTGCCAGGCTGGAGCGGCTAGCGGAGCGGCTAGGCTGAGTCCAAGACCTTCATCCGCTTCGAGGACTGGCCAACCACGTGTTCGAGACGCTTTCCGACCGGCTGACATCGGTCTTCTCCTCCCTCCGATCCAAGGGTCGGCTGTCCGACGCCGACATCGACGCGACCACCCGCGAGATCCGCATCGCGCTGCTCGAGGCCGATGTCGCGCTGCCGGTGGTCAAGGCATTCGTCGCCCGGGTCAAGGAACGCGCGCGCGGCGCCGAGGTCTCCCAGGCGCTCAACCCGGCGCAGCAGGTCGTCAAGATCGTCAACGACGAGCTGATCGAGATTCTCGGCGGTGAGACCCGCCGGCTCCGCCACGCCAAGACCCCACCCACGGTGATCATGCTCGCCGGCCTGCAGGGCTCCGGCAAGACCACCCTGGCGGGCAAACTGGCCCATTGGCTGCGCGAGCAGGGCCACACCCCCATGCTCGTCGCCGCCGACCTGCAGCGACCCAACGCCGTCCAGCAGCTCCAGGTCATGGGCGAGCGCGCGCGGGTCGCCGTCTACGCCCCCGAGCCGGGCAACGGCGTCGGCGACCCCGTCGACGTGGCCCGCCGCTCGATCGACGAGGCCGGCCGGCAGCAGCACGACATCGTCATCATCGACACCGCCGGCCGGCTCGGCATCGACCAGGACATGATGCGGCAGGCCGCCGACATCCGCGCCGCGGTCACCCCCGACGAGGTGCTGTTCGTGGTCGACGCCATGATCGGCCAGGACGCCGTCACCACAGCCCAGGCGTTCATGGACGGGGTCGGCTTCGACGGCGTCGTCCTCACCAAGCTCGACGGCGACGCGCGCGGCGGTGCCGCCCTGTCGGTCAGGCACATCACCGGCCGGCCGATCATGTTCGCCTCGACGGGCGAGAAGCTCGAGGACTTCGACGCCTTCCACCCCGACCGGATGGCCTCCCGCATCCTCGACATGGGCGACATCCTCACCCTGATCGAGCAGGCCCAGAAGACGTTCGACGAGGAGCAGGCCGCCAAGATGGCCGGCAAGCTCACCTCGGGCGAGAGCTTCACCCTCGAGGACTTCCTCGAGCAGATGATGATGGTCCAGAAGATGGGGCCCATCAAGAACCTGCTCGGCATGATGCCCGGCATGGGGCAGATGCGCGACCAGCTCAACGCGATCGACGACCGCGACCTCGACCGCGTCGCCGCCATCATCCGGTCCATGACGCCCGCCGAGCGTCAGGACCCCAAGATCATCAACGGCTCGCGGCGGGCCCGCATCGCGGCCGGCTCCGGCGTCACCGTCACCGCCGTCAACAACCTCGTCACCCGCTTCTTCGAAGCCCAGAAGATGATGAAGCGGATGGCCGGCGGCATGGGCATTCCCGGCATGCCGGGCGGCCGCGGCAAGGCCGGCAAGGCGCAGAAGAAGGGCAAGAAGGGGCGCCGGGTGAGCGGCGACCCGCGCAAGGCCGCCCTCGGCAAGGCCTCGGCCGGCGCAGGCGCCGGCTCCGACGACGACGCGGCGCCCACGCCCAAGGTGGGCGGCATGCTGGGCAACCTCGGCGGCAAGCTGCCCCCCGGCATCGAGCTCCCGCCGGGCTTCGACCCGTCCAAGTTCAAGCTTCCCGGCCAGTAGTCGTCATGCCGGTCGGGCGACCCGCCCGACCGGCACCCCCCCCTTTCCCGGCGGCACCAGTCTCTGGCGCGGGGGCCCGCCCGGCGGTGTCCGCGCGTCACGTCGCTGGCAGTGTCCAGGATCTGGCACAATGGCATGTTGGAACACCGTGACCAGCTGGGTGCCCTCTCACCTCCCGGCGGCCACGCCTGTCCCTGGAGCGAACGTCCTGTCGTGCCCCACTCGGCGAGGCGCAGCTCACCCGCGCTCGAATGCAGGAGAGACCACACCCGTGGCAGTCAAGATCAAGCTCAAGCGGCTCGGCATGATCCGCAACGCTCAGTACCGTATCGTCGTCGCCGACAGCCGCACCAAGCGTGACGGCCGGGCGATCGAGGAGATCGGCCTGTACCACCCGAAGCAGAACCCGTCGCGCATCGAGATCGACGCGGAGCGCGCGGCCTACTGGCTCGGCGTCGGCGCGCAGCCGACCGAGCCCGTGCTCAAGCTGCTCAAGCTCACCGGTGACTGGCAGAAGTTCAAGGGCGAGCCCGCCCCTGAGCCGCTGAAGGTCGCCGAGCCGGCTGCCGACCGGCACGCCCTCTACGAGGCCGCGGCCAAGGAGGCGCTGTCCGGTGGCGACACCGGCACCACCGCCACCACGCCCAAGAAGGCCAAGAAGAAGGACGAGGCCGAGGCCGCCACCGAGACCCCGACCGAGGGCGAGGGCTGACGTGCTCGAGGAGGCTCTCGAGCACCTCGTGAAGGGCATCGTCGAACATCCCGACGATGTCCGGGTTCGCGCTCGCCGCATCCGCAGCGGGCGCGTCCTGGAGGTCCGGGTGCACCCCGAGGACCTGGGTAAGGTCATCGGTCGCGGTGGGCGCACCGCCAAGGCGCTGCGCATCGTGGTGAACGCCCTGTCCGACGGGAAGTACGTGCGGGTCGATCTGCTCGACCTGCACGAAGCGGTCCGTTAGCGTCAGGTTTGCACGCCCTCATCGGGACCTTCCGATGGGGGCGCTCGCGTTCGCGGGCCTCTCCCGACCCGGTCTCGTCAGGGACGGGACGCCCGCCGCCGGACCGCCGCGTACCGCACAGGACCGTCGTGACGGCGCCTGCGGCCGCCGGGTCTTCGGCGCCACCCAGTGGCGTCAGGCCGGATTCCCTCGGGTCCGGTCACACGGGCTGATCACCGGCCGTGCGGGCACCGCGCCGCGGCTCACGGGTGGACGGCCGAGCTTGACAGCCGTCACCGCGCGGACGGGCCTGCGGCACCCCGCTCGCGGGCGTCCGGTCCGTACGGTCGGGAGCCGATCCGGGACGGTCAGGAGCGGGGATGTCAGGACCCGGGACAGCCCCGACCGGGACAGCCAGGATCCGGGACAGCCCCGATCGGGAGTGTCAGGATCGGGACGGTCAGGACCCCGGGAGGGATGGTCCGTACGTGCACGCTGGGAGACATCGGGTGAGAGAAGGCAGGTTCAGGTGCAACTGGTCGTCGGCCGGATAGGCCGCCCGCACGGAGTGCGCGGCGAGGTGACCGTGGAGGTGCGCACCGACGATCCCGAGCTGCGCTTCGCCGTGGGGACGTCGCTCGCCACCGACCCGCCGGGCCGCGGCCCGCTCGTGATCGAGAGCCGCCGCTGGCACAAGGGAAACCTGCTGCTCGCGCTCGCCGGGGTCGCCGACCGCGACACCGCCGACGAGCTGCGCGGCACGATGATCGTCATCGACTCCGCCGAGGTGGAGCCCTCCGACGACCCCGACGAGTTCCACGACCACCAGCTCATCGGGCTCACGGTCGTGACGGCCTCCGGCGAGCAGGTCGGCGAGGTCACCGACGTGCTGCACCACGGCCAGGACCTGCTGGTCGTCGCCCGCGGCGGGCAGGACGACGCGCTCATCCCGTTCGTCAGGGCGATCGTGCCCGAGGTGGACGTGAACGGCGGCAGGCTCGTCGTCGACCCGCCCGAGGGGCTGCTGTGACGGAGCGTCCCGCGCCGGGCACCATGCGGCTCGACGTCATCTCCATCTTCCCCGAGTACTTCGCGCCGCTCGACGTCTCGCTGATCGGCAAGGCACGCGAGCGCGGCATCCTCGACGTGCGGGTGCACCAGCTCCGCGACTGGGCGCACGACGTGCACAAGACGGTGGACGACACCCCGTACGGCGGCGGACCCGGAATGGTCATGAAGCCGGAGGTCTGGGGCGAGGCCATCGACGAGGTGATCGGCGACGGCGCGCCCCGCATGATCGTCCCCACCCCGAGCGGCCGGCCGTTCACCCAGGAGGTGGCGCAGGAACTGGCGGCGGAGCCGTGGCTGGTGTTCGCCTGCGGCCGGTACGAGGGCATCGACTCCCGGGTCATGCGCGAGTACGGCTCGCGGCTGCGGGTGGACGAGCTGAGCATCGGCGACTACGTGCTCGCCGGCGGGGAGGTCGCGGTGCTGGTCATGGTGGAGGCCATCGGCAGGCTGCTGCCCGGCGTGCTCGGCAACGTCCACTCGGCCGTCGACGACTCCTTCGCCCCCGGCGCCATGCAGAACCTTCTCGAGGGACCCGTCTACACCAAGCCCCCCGTGTGGCGAGGGCACGAGGTGCCCGCCGTGCTGCTGTCCGGGCACCACGGCAAGGTCGCCCGGTGGCGGCGCGACGAGGCGCTGCGCCGTACCGTCGCCAACCGGCCCGAACTGGCGGCGGCGCTCGACGCCGAGACGCTCGACAAACGCGACCGTGAGGTCCTCCAGGAGCTGGCGTTTCGCGTCGGACCGGAAGATATGGCAAACTGAGGCGTTGCCAACCGTCGTTCGGTTGGTCTGTCATGCCCGGGGATCGATCCCGGGCTCATCACATCAGCAGGCGTGTCCGCCGCGAGCTCCGGCCGGGTGGACCTCCGCGTGCTAGCGAGACTTTGAGGACAGCTCTCATGCACACGAAGATCCAGGAGCTCGAGCAGGCGACCCTGCGCAGCGATGTGCCGGACTTCCGCCCCGGTGACACGCTCGAGGTTCACGTCCGAGTCGTCGAAGGCAACCGATCCCGTATCCAGGTCTTCAAGGGCTTCGTGCTGCGTCGCCAGGGCAGCGGCGCCCGCGAGACCTTCACGGTCCGCAAGGTGAGCTACAGCGTCGGCGTCGAGCGCACCTTCCCGGTGCACAGCCCGGTCATCGAGAAGATCGTGCTGGTCACCCGGGGTGACGTGCGTCGCGCCAAGCTGTACTACATGCGCGACCTGCGCGGCAAGGCCGCTCGCATCCGCGAGAAGCGTGAGGCGACGCCCGCCAAGTGACCAGGCGTTGACCGGCGGCCCGTGCCCACCCCGGCGCGGGCGCCCGGTCGGAGGCCCGTGCCCATGCTCGGCACGGCCGGCCCGATGGCCCGCGTTCCGCGCGGGCCATCCGCTTTTATCGGGGCGATTCTCTTTATGCGGAGCGACTCGGGCGCGGGTGTAACGTCGGTCGAGCGTTGCCGAGCCGGTGCATCATCTAGGCTCGTCAGCGATGACTAGCGAGAGCCAGGAGTACGGCGCTGCTGCGCGCCGCCCTGTCGAGGACGAGGTGGACGTGGTCGCCGAAGAGACTCAGAAGCCGGCGAAAGGCGACAAGGAGAAGAAGGGGTCGTTCTGGAAGGAGCTTCCCGTCCTCGTCGTCGTGGCGCTGGTGCTGGCCCTGATCATCAAGACCTTCGTGATCCAGGCCTTCTACATCCCGTCCGAGTCGATGCAGAACACTCTGCTCAAGGACGACCGCGTCCTGGTCAACAAGCTCGTCTACCACACGCGTGACATCGAGCGCGGCGACGTCGTGGTGTTCTCCGGCGTCGACTCCTGGGACCAGGAGTTCCAGTTGGAGGAGCCGTCCAACCCCGTCGCGGGGTTCTTCCGCTGGATCGGCACCGCGTTCGGCGTCGTCCCCGGTGAGAAGGACTACATCAAGCGGGTCATCGGCGTCGGCGGCGACCACGTCAAGTGCTGCGACTCCAAGGGGCGCATCACGGTCAACGGCGTCGCGATCAACGAGGAGAGCTACCTCTTCCCCGGCAACGAGCCCTCCGACAAGTTCTTCGACATCAAGGTGCCCGAAGGTCACCTGTGGGTGATGGGCGATCATCGCGCCGTCTCGCTCGACTCGCGTGCCCACCAGGGCGACCCGGGCGGCGGCTCGATCCCCGAGAGCCAGGTCATCGGCCGGGCGTTCGTCATCGTGTGGCCGTTCTCCCGGGCGGGGACACTGCCCATCCCCGACACGTTCGCCCAGCCGGCCCTGCAGGCGCTCGGCGGGGCCACGCCGTTCGCCGCCGGCTTCGTGCTGGCCGTACCCTTGGTTCTGGCAATCCGCAGGCGCCGGTCGCGCAAGGGCGCTGATGGCTGACACCGAGAAGGCGGAGGGCGTGCAGCAGAAGAAGAAAAAGGGCGGTTTCCGCGAGACCGTCTTACTCCTGGCACTCGGCGTCGGCATCGCGCTGGTGCTCCGGCAGTTCGTGATGGGGTCGTTCTACATTCCGTCCGAGTCGATGGAGAACACCCTGCAGATCAACGACCAGGTGTTCGTCAACAAGCTGTCCGGCAAGCCGGAGCGCGGCGACATCGTCGTCTTCAAGGGCTGGAACGGCGACGACACCATCAAGCGGGTCATCGGCGTCGGCGGCGACGAGGTGGTCTGCTGCGACTCCAAGCGGCGCATCACGGTCAACGGCACGCCGCTGGCCGAATCCTCCTACCTGTACCCGGACGACTATCCGTCGGGCGACGAGTTCAAGGTCAAGGTCCCGCCGGGCAAGCTCTGGCTGATGGGAGACCACCGCAGCGCCTCGGCCGACTCACGCAGCCACATGGAGGAGCCGGGGGGCGGGTTCATCGCCGAGGACGCGGTGGTCGGCAAGGCGGTCATGCGCTACTGGCCACTCTCACGCGGCCTCATCTTCACCCGGCCCGAAACCTTCGACAAGGTGAAGTAGACCCACCTGATCCCGTACGGGCTCGCGCAGGTGCGCGGCTTCAGTCCCGCGCGGGTCCACGGAGGTGCGGGCTGGGTCTCGTACGGGCTCGACCGGGTCTGGGGGGCTGAGTCCTGTGCCGGGGTGGTGCGCGTCCGAGGGTGGGCTGAGTCCTGTGCCGGCCCGCATGGGACGAAGTGGGGGGCCGGCGTGGAGGCCCGGCAAGCGGCGGCGTCGCTCCGAGGCTAGGCGGCGGCGTGGCTCCGAGGCCCGGCAGGCGGCAAGCGGCGGCGTCGCTCCAAGGCCCGGCCAGGCAGCGGCACCAGGCCGTCGCGCAGAGACCCGGCGGGGCAGGGGCTCCAGTGGTTCGGCGCCGTGCGGCAGTCGAAGGTTTCCGGTCGCGGTTTGCGGCGATTGGGGCGTACTCTGCCTCTGTCATGACAGTTGCGTTCCGCCCTCGCCCGAGCATAGTCCGGCGCGATTCGGGGCTCTACGCCTACGAACGGGCGCTCGCCCGCCGAGGCCTCACGCCCATCGCGGGCGTCGACGAGGCGGGTCGGGGAGCCTGCGCCGGGCCGCTGGTCGTCGCCGCTGTCGTCCTGCGCAAGCAGATCCAGGGCCTCGACGACTCCAAGCTCCTCACCCCCGCCGCGCGCGAGCGGCTCTACGACCAGATCGTCCGGTCGGCACACGTCGGCCTCATCGTCATCCCGCCGGCCGAGATCGACGCCCGAGGGCTGCACCGCAGCAACATCTCGGGAATGCGGCGCGCGGTCGCACAGTTGACCTGTGGCCCGGAGTACATCCTCACCGACGGCTTCCCGGTGCCCGGCCTGCCGGCACCGTCGCTGGCGGTGTGGAAGGGGGACCAGGTGGCGGCCTGTGTGGCGGCGGCCTCGATCGTGGCCAAGGTGACCAGGGACCGGATGATGGTTACGCTCGACGCCGAATTTCCCGCCTACGGTTTCGCCGATCACAAGGGATATGTCACGGCAGCACACCGGCTGGCGCTGGAGACGCACGGCCCGTGCCCGCACCACCGTTTCTCCTTCGTCACGGTGGCCAGAGAGATGGGCGAGAATGAATTGGGGGCCGGGGTTGCCTGACCAGGCACACCGGGGGACCGGTACGACAGGAGGACCGCGATGAGCGCAGAGGATCTCGAGAAGTACGAAACCGAGATGGAGCTGCAGCTTTACCGCGAATACCGTGATGTCGTCGGGCTGTTCACCTATGTCGTGGAGACGGAACGGCGCTTCTACCTGACCAACACGGTCGACCTCGACGTCCGCACCGCCGAGAACGGCGACGTGTTCTTCGACGTGAAGATGCAGGACGCGTGGGTGTGGGACATGTACAGACCGGCGCGGTTCGTGAAGAACGTTCGTGTGGTCACGTTCAAGGACGTCAACGTGGAGGAGCTGGCCAAGGCCGACCTGGAGATGCCGAAGGAGGGGTTCTCCGGGTGACTCCGCGCGGGTCCGGGCACTGCGGCATCCGGACGCTGCGAGCGCTTCTGACGCGATGAGTGCCGCGAGCGTCTATGGCGCAGGGGGGCGCCACGAGCGTCTATGGCGCAGGGGGTGCCACGAGCACTTCTGGCATGGCAAGTGACGGGAGCACCCCTGGCGCGGTGGGTGCCGGGAGCACCTGTGGCGCGGTGGGTGCCGGGAGCGCCTCTGGCACGGTGAGTGCCGCGAACATGAACACAACCAACGGTGCGGCGGGAAGGCCATGGGCCCCACGGATCACGCGTCGCACCTGCAGCCAGAGCGCGCGCACCCTGGCTCGGTGCCGCGCCACAGTGCGCATGGTGATCGTCGACCCGCGCACACGCACCTGAGCCGCCGACCGTCGGCGCGGTCGGCTACGGCGCCGCGCCTGCCACTGCGTGCTCGAAGCCCCCTCTGCCGAGCCCGTTCCCTTCCACACCGTGCTCGCCGCTCCTCTGTCGATGCCGCTCCCTTCTCCGCATGCTCCACCGCGTGCCCGAGGCACACATCTACCGATGCCCGCTCCCTTCCGAGCGCTCCGCTACCCACGTTTCCTCCGCCTGTCTCTGACGCGCCCAAGGGCGTCGAGCACCACGGGGCCCTCAGTTGTCCACAACCCGCAGAGTCCCCGAACGACGTTTTCCCCAGAACCTCGTTCGCGAGCCCCACCGCCGCCCCCGCTGGGCGAAAGTCGTGCCCGGAGGTGGCACATGGCCGCGAAGAACGACCTCGGCAGACACGGCGAGCAACTGGCCGTCGACTATCTCGAAGCCGAGGGAATGAGGATCATCGAGCGTAACTGGCGTTGCCGCCACGGCGAGATAGACGTCATCGCCGAAGACGGCTCCACCCTGGTGGTCGTCGAGGTCAAGACAAGATCGGGCAGGTCGCACGGCACGGCACTCGAGTCCGTGCGGCCGGCCAAGCTGAGCAGACTGCGCATGCTGGCGGCCAAGTGGCTGGCGTCCCAGCCGCGCACGTTCCCCACGGTCAGGGTCGACGTCATCGCCCTGGAGCGCTTCGCAGGCGACTACTCGTTGCGCCACGTCCGGGGAGTGGTCTAGATGGCGGTCGCACGCACCCGCAGCGTCGCCCTGGTCGGTGTGACCGGCCGCATGGTCGAAGTGGAGGCCGACGTCGGCAACGGGCTGGCCGGCATCCACCTCATCGGCCTGCCCGACACGGCCCTGAGCGAGGCCCGCGACCGGGTACGGTCCGCGATGGTCAACAGTCACTATCCCTGGCCCGACGCCCGGATCACGGTGAGCCTGTTCCCGGCGAGCCTGCCCAAGAGAGGCAGCCAGTTCGATCTGGCCATAGCGATCGCGATCCTGGGGGCCGCCGGGGTGGTCCCCAGCGAGCGCATCGCCGAGCCGTTCTTCCTTGGCGAGCTTGGGCTCGACGGACGGCTCAGGCCCGTGCGCGGCGTTCTCCCGTCCGTGCTCGGCGCGGTCGGGCGGGGCGAGGTCACCGTCGTGATCCCGTCGGCGAACGCGGCCGAGGCGGCTCTGGTGCCCGACGTCCGCGTGGTGCCGGTGGCGGACCTCCGGCAGCTCGTCGAGTGGCTACGCCGGGGAGACGACCCGCCGCAGCCTCTGCGGCCCGACCTCGACACCGCGGCGCCAGCCTCCCCCCGTTCCGCGGTCGACCTGGCCGACGTGGTCGGTCAGCCGGTGGCGCGCCGTGCCCTGGAGATCTGCGCGGCCGGCGGCCACAACCTCTGGATGCTCGGCCCGCCCGGCACGGGCAAGACTCTGCTCGCCGAACGCCTGCCGACCCTCCTTCCCGACCTGGAGCTCGACCACGCGCTCGAAGTCACCGCCATCCAGTCGGTCGCGGGAGCCCTCCCGCCCAACAGCCCCCTGGTGAGCAGGCCACCGTTCGTCAGCCCCCACCACACCGCCAGCGCCGCCGCGATCATCGGCGGTGGCAGCACCGTCGTCCGTCCGGGGGCGGTCTCCTTGGCGCACAGGGGTGTGCTCTTCATGGACGAGGCTCCCGAATTCCCGCGTCCGGTGCTCGATTCGCTGCGCCAGCCTCTGGAGTCCGGCCGGGTGACGGTGTCCAGGTCAGCGGGTTCGGTCACGTTCCCGGCGAGGTTCATGCTGGTGCTGGCGGCCAACCCCTGCCCATGCGCGCAGCCGCAGGACAACCCCGATGCCTGCCAGTGCACCCCCACGGTCAGACGCCGCTACCTTGGCCGGCTCTCGGGCCCGCTCATCGACCGCATCGACATGAAGGTCACCGTCGCCCGTTCCTCAAGACGCGAGCTCATGGCCGACCGCCAGTTCGTCGAGTCAAGCAAGATCGTCGCCGAACGGGTCCTCGAAGCGCGGCAACGAGCGGCCGACCGCCTCTCCGGCACTCCCTGGCGCACCAACGCCGAGATACCGTCCACGGCCCTGCACACCGACTACCGCCCGCCGGGCGAGGCCATGAAGCCGATGACCGCCTGCCTCGACTCGGGTGCGCTGAGCGCCCGGGGTCTCGACCGGGTCATAAGAGTCGCCTGGACCGTCGCGGACCTGGCCGGAAAGGACAGACCTGGACATGAGGAGACAGGCACGGCACTCGCCCTGTGGCTCGGGGTGAACACTTGACCACGCGCATCACCCGGTCATTGCCTTGCCGCATCCCCGCCCGCGGAGGAGACCACCAGGCCCTCGACGAGGCGACCTGCCCCGGCCACGGCAGCCCCACAGGCTCGACGCCGAAGACCGCGGCTCCCTGGCCTATCGCCGCGTGCCGCTGGATCCAGGCGGTCCACCGGGAGGCGTCCGCCGCCCTCACCTCCGGACCTGGTCACGGGCCGGAGCGAGGGTCTGCCAGCCGCGCCCCAGTCGCTGCTGTCCGTGCCCGTCGCGTACGCCACCCACGCGACGCGCCACGCACTCCCTGCCCAAGGCGCCGGCCGTACACGGGCGCTGGTGGCCCGGCTCGGCCTTGTTCGGCTCGCCTCGTTCGGCCCGGGCCTTGTTCGGCACCGACTTGCGCTGCTTCGGTGCCCGTCTCCCAATGGCCCCTCCACACCTCGATCTGCAGGAGTCACGATGAGCAACCCCGAACTGGTGGCAAGAGCCGCTCTCACGCGCGCCGCCGACACAGGAGACACCACGATGGGCCGTCTCGTGGCTGCCTGCGGCGCGATCGCGGCCCTGGATGCCATCCGTGACCGGACGCTCCCGCCCGCGTTCGTCGCCCGGGAAGCGCAACAGGAACGCGTCACCAAGCTGGACCAGAAGCTGAACACCTGGCACGCCAGACTCGCATCAGCTGATCCGGTGGCGGACATCACCGCCGGAGAGCGGTCAGGAGCGAGGCTGATCATCCCAAGCAGTCCTGAGTGGCCGAGCCAGCTCGATCAACTCGGCCCCAGCCGTCCGCTCGCACTGTGGCTGCACGGCTCTGCCGACCTACGTTTCTCCTGCCTGCGCTCCGTTTCGGTCGTAGGAGCGCGTTCGGCCACCTCGTACGGCACCCACGTGGCGGCCGAGTTCGGGATCGGCCTCAGCGAGGCCGGCTGGACGGTCATCTCGGGCGGCGCCTATGGGGTCGACGGTGCGGCACACCGCGGAGCCCTGGCTGCCGACGCGCCGACGGTCGTGGTGCTCGCATGCGGTGTCGACATCGCCTATCCGCGTGGACACCTCGGTCTGTTCACCGCCGTCCGCGAACAGGGCGTGGTCGTCAGCGAATGCCCGCCGGGCGTTCACCCCACGCGTGCGCGGTTCCTCATCAGAAACCGCCTGATCGCCGCCCTGTCCCGCGGCACGGTCGTCGTGGAGGCAGCGCTGCGCAGCGGCGCGCTCAACACGGCAACACACGCTCTCACGCTGAACCGGCACCTGGCAGCCGTACCCGGCCCCGTCACCTCCCCCATGTCGGCCGGGTGCCACAGGCTCCTCCGCGAGCGCAAAGCCGTCTGCGTCGCCACGCCGGAGGAGATGATCGACCTGGTAGGCGTCCTGGGCGACGACCTCGCCCCGTCGCCCAGAAGCCCGGTGGTCCCGCGCGACGCCCTCAACGAGATCACCAGGAAGATCCTCGACGCGGTCCCCTCCCGGGGTGGTGCGGGCCCCGCATCGATCGCGTTGGCCGCGGGCGTCCCGCTGGACGCCGCTCTCAGCTCGCTGGGAGGTCTCGCAGCAGCGGGGTACGTGGAACGCGTGGAGAAAGGGTGGCGCATCCGCAAGCCGGCGGCGGCCGCCTACCGCAAGCACGACTCCCTGCCGGATCCTGCCGACTCCTCCGGGGCGGACGCCTTCGCCGAACCTCCGAGCCCCCAGGACCCGACCGCGCCCCTTTCCGAGTTGGCATGACATGCGAGTTGGCCGCGTCGCCCACATGTCAAAAGTCCCTGGCCAAGCGACGGACGCGGCGAAGAGCGGGTTCTTACGCGTCATGAGCCGTACCGGCAGCTCACGGGAAGTGCGACACGCGTGGAATGAGGAGAAGTGGGGAAGCATGTCTGGCGTTGCAAGTGATAGGGACGTTGCGAGGGTCAGAGAGATGCTCTACGCGGTGGTGATGGTGGCTGCGGCGCTGAGTTGATGGTCAAGGATGCGTGCTGGCGGGCGGACACGGGTGCGGTATGGCGGATGTCGATGAGGTAGTGAGCGAGTTCGGGCGCTATCTGCAGTTCGAGCGGGACCTGTCACCACATACCGTTCGGGCCTACTTGTCGGACGTTCGGGCTCTGGTGCAGCATCTGGGCGGCGGGATCGACGGCTTGGAGATCGGCGCTCTGCGGGAGTGGCTGGCCGAGCAGCACGCCGAGGGCAAGTCGCGAGCCACTCTGGCACGACGGACCGCTTGTGCGAGGACGTTCACCGCCTTCTGCCATCGGCAAGGCCGGCTCCCGGACGATCCAGGGCTCCTGCTCGGCAGCGCCAAGGCACCACGATCGTTGCCCGCCGTACTCGACCAGGAGCAGGCGCGGACCGTGCTGGATGGGCCATCGACCGGCGAGCCCAAGGAACTACGTGACCAGGCGATCCTGGAATTGTTGTACGCCACCGGCGTCCGCGTGAGCGAGCTCTGCGCGCTGGACGTGGACGACGTCGACCGGGATCGCCATGTGATCCGGGTGCTGGGCAAGGGGCGCAAGGAGCGGACTGTGCCGTTCGGGACGCCCGCGCTGCGGGCCGTTGACAGGTGGTGCGTCCATGGGCGGCCACTGTGGATCAAGCCTGGCTCCGGCACGGCGTTGTTCCTGGGTGCGCGAGGAAGGCGTATCGACGCGGGGACCGTGCGTCGGGTCGTCCATGGACGCCTACGAGACGTCGAGGGAGCTCCTGACCTCACTCCTCATGGCTTGAGGCACACCGCTGCCACACATCTGCTGGAAGGTGGCGCAGACCTGCGAAGCGTCCAGGAACTACTGGGTCATGCCTCGCTCAACACCACGCAGATCTACACCCACGTCTCGATCGAGCGGCTCCGGGCGGCGTACCGGCAAGCCCACCCCAGGGCGTAGCGGCTCAGCCGCAGCGGCAACTGTCAGGCGTAGCGGGATCGCCGAAACAATCATCCATGGCCGCCCGGCCCGCGCAGCCCCTCGTCTCCACGCGGTCTCAACTACCCGAACCCGGCTCAGGAGAGGGCCCTGAGGCGGGCGGCCTGCTCCTCTTGGACCCTGCGGGCTGTGCGCAGGAAATCCAGAATGGTAGCCAGTTCGTCCATCCCGTACCCGTGCAGCGCCTGGGCGCCTGCCTCGCCGACCGGGACGAAGATCTCAGCCTCGGCCGAGCGGGCGGCGTCGGTTGCGGCGACCAGGACGCGGCGGCGGTTGCCCGGATCGGGCGAACGGGACACCATGCCTGCGCGTTCCAGCCGGTCGATGACCGTGGTGGTAGCGGCTGGGCTGAGCTTCAGTGCGACGCTGAGCTGGCCCGCGGCCAAGGGCCCCTCAGCCAGCACCACATCGAGGCAGCGCAGGTCGGTGCGGTTGAGGCAGAGCCGGGCGGCGGCTGCATCGTCGAAGGCGTCGAAGCTCTGCTGCAACCGCCGGAACTCCATGCCGATCTCTTCGATGACTCCACTTTTCGACATTCGAATCTTTCTAGTATCGTAATGTTCGTAAGGCGAAACGACGCTACCACTGCGGGGTACCACTATGCGCTCAACCACCCTCACCGGATCCACCGCCGGCACGCGAGCGGGAGACACCGCTCAGATCGAAAGGCTCTTCGCCGACTTCCTGGTGGCCTGGACGGCGGGTGACGCCGAAGCCTTTGGTGAGCTGTTCACCGACGACTCCGACTACGTCTCCTACGATGGCACCATCGCCCGCGGCCGCAGGGAGCACCAGCACAACCACGACAAGCTCTTCCGCGGCGTTCTGGCAGGCTCGGCGCTGGTCGGGGACTTGGAGTCGGTCCGCTACATCACGCCGGACGTGGCGATCCTGTACGGCACGGCCTCCGTCTTGATGCCTTGGCGATCCACGCTCCCCAAGCGGCGGCTGTCAAGGCAGACGATCGTGGTGGTGCTGACGGAAGCAGGCTGGAAGATCAGCGCGATTCACAACGGACGCGTCCGCCCTGTCACCGTTCCCGATCCCGCCGCCTTCCCCTCCAGGATGTCGCAGCTGATGGCACGTATCGCCCACCGACTCGGCCTCGGCCGACGCTGACCTCTCAGGCGGCGCCGGCCTCAGGTCGGCCGGCCTGCCGTACACATGCTGCTCGACGGTGCGCCCACGATTCGTACGCGTATGAGAAAGGTGCCCGCTGGTCGGGACCTGGCCTCATCGGTACGTCCGTTCTCTCCTGTCCGGCAGAGCGGGGAAGCGGCGCGACGGTCGTCTGTGGCGTCCCTTCCTATGGCGACCCCGCGGGACGTCGACTCGCTGTGGTCGGTGCCGGCGGCCGTGCAGGGCCACTAGGAGGAGCGCGCAGAAGATCACGGCGATACCGGCAGCGGAGATCGTGGACACGTTGGACCATCGGGGAGCAAGGTACGGCGGCGAGCGGTCGGAGACGTGCGGTGGCCGGGTGGTGCGCTCGGAGGGATGCATCCCGGCGGTGCGCGGAGAAGGGCGGCTTCGCCCGATGACGCTGTTGCTGACGTGACTGCGCGCCGGGCGCGGACGCCAAGCAGGCGGTGCGAGGCGGGCGGATGTCAGGGCGAAGCGCGTTCGGTGACTCTTGTGGGAGGTAGGAGCGGAGACGTCACATGTGGAGTCGGCGTGGCTTGGCCTGCTCGTACGGGGCTTGTCGGGCGGGTGTCGTTCGCCTGGTGTGAGGGTGGCCGGCTGAGCCGCAGTGTGGCAGGCGGATGGGAGAGGCGGTGTCGGTCGGGGGGCGAAGGCGAGGGCACTGCGGCTGGTCATCCTCCTGGGTGGGGCGTGGGTGGCGGACTTTGACGCGGCAGGCGGGATGCGTCCCAGCGCGAGGGGTGATACCGCGATCAAGGCGGGGTCCACGCTCGTAAGCGGAGCGGGGCGTGCTTCGGCGGGGACGGTTGGCGAGGGGCTCAGTGGGAGTGCGGGAGGGGCGGGGGCGGGACCCCAGCCGGACTCCATCACGGGAGGGGACTTACGGTTCGTCACGGGAGGGGCCTCGTGGGAGGGTCGGTGGCCGGGCCAGAACGGTAGGAGGCGGACGCGAGACCGGCCGAGGAGAAGCAGCGGGTCGAGGTAGAGGGGTTCGCGTACGAGCCCCCAGTGCAGGCAGGATTGCGGGCAGTGTGAGGGGGACGGTGCCACGACTCCCAGCCGATCTCCTCGGCCCACTTGCTGCCCTTGGCGCACCGCGGCCGTGACGGGGAGGTATGTGGTGCGGAGTCCGCCGGGGTGCTCGATGGACACCACGCCACGCCCGGCGAGAGCACCGGCGTAGCGGACCACGCCCGAGCCAACGGCGAGCACCGGTGTGCCTGGAGGGGCAGCGAGGTCGACGCCCCGGTGTCCGGACAGCCATCGCTCAGGAGGCGGGGCGAAGCGATGCAGGACTCGCGGGCGGCCGTTCAAAGGCCAGCGCCAGGATGACCGCTCGGCCGCGGCAGGATCGGCGCAGGCCAACGAGGCGGCGGTCACGAGCAGGACCACTGCAGAGCTCACCGCGACGGCGGGTGTGGGTGCGGACCTCGACCGACGACGCGCTGTGGTGGCTGGACGCAGGTGGGGGGACGGGCTGGCTCGTAGCGGGCGTGCGAGTACACGCCGGCGCGCGTGAACCGTGCAGGCGTCGGCAGGGCCGGGTGGCGCCTCGTGCAGCTGGGTGCGATCGCACAGGCTGGTCGGGCCGTACCCGAGGGTTCGGTCGTGCCGGTGGGTCGTGGAGTGAGGGTTTGGCATGCCCGCGAGTTTGGACGGCGAGCGGCCGGCGGCGTAGAGCTGAACGTAACTCTGTGGATAAGCGCCACCGACTGCGCGAGGCTGTGGACAACCGCTCGCATCGTGGCGTCGGCGGTGTCGGAGAGGGTGCAAGATGGAACGGCACGCTCGCCGTCATGGGCGACGATGAGGTGATCGGGCGGCATGATCCGGCGGGCGGCACCGAAACCGGATGGTGAGGGCGGGTGGCTGCCCAACGGGGCAGCCGCCAAGTCGGGGCTGAACCAGAGCATCCTGGACGCGGGTTGGGGGTGTTCCTGACGATCCTGTCGCACAAGGCTGAAAGCGCCGGTCGACAGCTGAAGGCTGAAAGCGCCGGTCGAGAGCTGATCGCCGTGGATTCCCGCAACACCTCCCGCACCTCCCCGCGATGCGGGCACTGCGCGGCCGAGAACCGCGTCACCCAGGCCGGCCGACCGAGCCGGGTCGCGTCCGAGGGGTCTTGAGCCTCGGGCAGGGTGGGTTGTGGCCTTCGGCATGTGGATTCGTGGTGCCGGTGTATGAACGGGTGGCGGCCCGAAGGAAGTCCTGGCCGCCCATGGTCAGCCGCGCTCGGCATGTGGCATAGGGAAAGTGGTGCGCAGCGGAGACGACCAGATCCAGACGGCGCTGAGTGCGATACCGGCCGCGGAGACGAGGATGACGTTTCGTAGGCCGACGGCCTCGGCCAACAGGCCGCCCGTGAGACCGCCCAGGGCCATGACGCCCTGCACGGCGAACGTCATGGTCGCGTTGACGCGGCCGCGGAGTTCAGGAGGGGCGACGCGAAGCGTGATCGAGCCCATGCACGTGGCGTACGCCACCACGATGCCGCCGGTGATCGTTCCCATGAGGGCGAGCACCGCGAGCTTCCACCAGAGCGGGCCGGAGAGCAGGCCCACAGCCAGGATCTCGACCGGGAAGAGCAGCACCGAGACGAGCATCACGCGTTCCTCTCCGTAGCATTTCGCCAGGCGGGAGGTGGTCCAGGCGCCGAGGACGCCGCCCAGGCCGCTGAGGGTTATGAGAGCTCCGATCAGCCCCTGGGGAATCCCCAACGTATTGATCATGTAGAGCATGTAGACGGCCGTGTACGTCATCGCGAAGAAGTTGATCGTGACTCCCGCGCCCAGCAAGGCACGCAGCACGGGATGCGTGATGCTCGCCCGGAGCCCTTCGGCCACGTCGTGCCACATGCCCCGCGACCTGGCGGGTTGGGAGTGCTCAGGGGTGCGGATGGAACGCAGGAGCAGGGCCGAGATCAGGAACGCCAGTGCCTCGGCCAGCACGGCGATGGGCGCGGTCAGGAGTTGTACGAGGGCGCCGGCCAGACCTGGGCCGCCTACTGAGGCGACGGAATAGGAGGCGTTCAGACCTGCCACGGCCTCGGTCCGTTGCGTGGGAGAGACGACGACGGCCAGGTGCGGAAGGTTCGCGGCCTTGAACAGCACCCCGGCCGTGCCGATGGTGAGAGCGACCGCGACGAGGAGGGGAACGGTGAGAAGGCCGAGCCACCAGGCCACGGGAACGGCCAACGCCGCGACGCCGGAGACCAGTTCGCAGGCGATCATGAGTGGGCGGTGGCGGATGAGCCGGTCCGCGATGACGCCCGACTGGAGGCCGAAGAGCAGTGCGGGCAGGAAGGCGGCAGCCGTCAGCAGGCCCATCTCGGTGGGGGAGGCGGCGAGTAACGTCACCGCGGTCAGAGGAACGGCCAGCTTCGACACCTCTGAGCCGGTGATCGAGGTGGTGCGAGCCGTCCAGAGCAGCCGGTAGTCGCGCTGCCTGTGGAGCGGCGGCGTCGACGAGGCCGGCCGGGGAGTGGTGCCGCCCTCGACCGGCAGGGGGCGGTCCGGGGGAGTGGAGGCGTAGTCCTCCCTCGTCGGCGGGTGGCCGTCTTGCTGGGAAGGGCTGGTTTCAACGGCCTTCTGGCGGGTCGTGGACGCTACGGCTGCTTGGCAAAGCGCTGAACTATGAAAGACTCGCTTCATAAATGTGAAGGTATTGCTTCATAGTTGTGAAAGCAATGCTTCGCATCGTGCTCGGGGTACCTTGGGGCGCATGACGCAGGGAAGGGAGAGCTTGAGCGATCCCAAGGCGATGCGGGCGCTGGCGCATCCGGCGAGGCTTGCCATATTGAACCGGCTGGGCACAGGGGAGTCGGCGACGGCTACCGAGGTCGCCGAGGTGGCGGGCATCACGCCGAGCGCCGCCAGCTACCACTTGCGCATGCTCGCCAAATATGGATTCGTGGAGGACGCGGAGCCGCGTGGCGACGGGCGGGAGCGTCTGTGGCGCGCCGTGGACACGCCGGTCAGCGTAGGCATGATGCCCGATGACCAACCCGAGGTGCGTGAGGCCAAGGGGCTGCTCATCAGGGCGGTTCGGAGGGCGGCGAACGAGGAGGGGGAGCGGGCGCTGGCCGACCTGGAGCAGGAGCCGTCGGAGTGGCGTGATGCCACCCGGTTCAGTCGTACGTTGCTCCGGGTCGACGCGGATGAGCTGGCGTGGCTGAATGCGGAGATCGAAAAGCTGCTCCGGCCGTACGCCGCCCAGCACCGGAGTACGGAGGATGCTCCGGCCGGCGCCAGGGTCGCCGAGGCGCAGGTCAACCTGTTCCCGCATGCGTCCAGACCGGTGCCAGGCCTGCCGACCGAGGACCACGACGCCAGGTGATCCCCCGCCTCGGCTGGATCTACCCTCCGTTGCGATGAGGCAAGGGTGACGCCTGAGGCGGATTGTAGATGGATGCTGGGGACGGACCCGGGCTATGGATGGACGTGGGGGGCCGACCGGGCTGCGTCTGTGGGGGGCGGACGGGGCCCGGGGTTGTGGAGGATGTGGGGGGGCGGACGGGGCTTCGGGCTTTGGGGGTGGGACGGGCTCTGAAGCGACTGTTCTGCGGGCGTGCTCCATGGGTCTGGTTGCAGGTTGGTGCGCTGGGTGTGTGGATTGCCGGCGTGGTGCTGGCTTGCCGCTGTGCGGGGCGGCTCCGGAGCGTCGTCTGGCGATCGTCTCTGCAGGTTGGGAGGCGGTCGCACGGGGTTGAGACAGGGGAGTGTCGACCTCAGGCGGTCAGACGGGGGCGGTGCGGGAGGTAGACTTTCCGATGGCCTGTCACCACAGGCCGACTTCGCATGCCCCATTGCGGATCGCGCCATCGGTCCGGGTTTCGGCTCGGCTGGAGCGGTTCGGGGCATCAGGGCGGCACCCGACGGGTTGTCGCGACACAACCGAGAATGGCGCCTGCCCGCTACGGCGCCCAGACCTGGAGGACCAGCACATGGCCCCCGTCGTCACCATGCGACAGCTGCTCGAGAGCGGCGTTCACTTCGGTCACCAGACCCGCCGCTGGAACCCGAAGATGAAGCGCTTCATCTTCACCGAGCGCAACGGCATCTACATCATCGACCTGCAGAAGTCGCTGTCCTACATCGACCGCGCCTACGACTTCGTCAAGGAGACCGTCGCCCACGGCGGCACGATCCTGTTCATCGGCACGAAGAAGCAGGCGCAGGAGGCCATCTCCGAGCAGGCCGCCCGGGTCGGCATGCCGTACGTCAACCAGCGCTGGCTGGGCGGCATGCTCACCAACTTCTCCACCGTGCACAAGAGGCTCCAGCGCCTGAAGGAGCTGGAGGAGCTCGACTTCGACAACGTCGCGGGCTCGGGGCTCACCAAGAAGGAGCTCCTCATGCGCCGGCGTGAGAAGGACAAGCTGGAGCGCACGCTCGGCGGCATCCGCGACATGGGCCGCGTGCCCAGCGCCGTGTGGGTCGTCGACACGAAGAAGGAGCACATCGCGATCAGCGAGGCCAAGAAGCTTGGCATCCCTGTCGTCGCGATCCTCGACACCAACTGCGACCCCGACGAGGTCGACTACCCGATTCCGGGCAACGACGACGCCATTCGCGCCGTCGGCCTGCTGACCCGGGTCGTCGCCGACGGCGTCGCCGCCGGCCTGATGGCTCGCTCGGGCGCCGCTCGCGGTGACGAGAAGCCCGCCGCCGCCGAGCCGCTGGCCGAGTGGGAGCGCGAGCTGATCGAGCAGGGCACGGGTGCCACGGGTGAGGCCGAGGCCGCTGCCCCCGAGGCTGCCGTCGCCGAGGCCGCTGGTGCGGAGGCTGCTCCCGAGGCCGCCGCTCCCGAGGCTGCCGCCGAGACTGAGACCGAGACCGCGACCGAGCCCGAGACCGAGACCGCTCCGGCCGCCGAGGCCGAGCAGCAGGCCTGACCCGTCAGGTGCGGGCTCCGTCCGGGGCCGGTGCCAGGCTTCCGCTCGACCGCGCCGGATCGGCCGGTCAGGAGGCACACGTGGCCACTCGGTCCGGCTCATGATCGGAGGTTCCTGGCCTTTCGCCGCAAAGCGTCAGGCCGGGAGCCTCGTGAACAAGGCCGGGCGAACGGCCGGGTGAGGCCCCGATGTTCTGGGGCAAGGATCCGTTGCAGATTCGTGGCGGTGAGGCCCGGGTCGCAGGCCGGATGCTGAGGTCTCGGGCTTCAGGCTGGTGCTGAAGGTCGGGCGGGTGCTCGACCGAAGGTCTGGGCTCTGCCGCCGGCCGGGCCTCGGGTTCGGGTGGCGCCTCGGCGACTGGCTCGGGACCGAAGGCCTGAGCGCCGGTTCGGAGCGGAAGGCTTGGACGGTCGGCCTGATCCTTGGCCGGGCGCCGGCCGACCGGGGTACCGGGAGACCGTACTTCGGCAGGCCGTACTCGGCCGGGCCGTATGCGGGCAGGCTGTATGCGGGCAGGGCGTACTCGCCCGTACCGTATTCGGAAGCTGCACGGATCGCAGGATGGACCGCACTTCGACAGACCGCACAACACGGTCACCCGCCAGGGCCGGACGGCTCGGGTGGGCGGCCACCGGCTCGGGTTAGCGACCGAGCAAGCCGAGCTCCCGTACGGCACCGCCGGGTCGTACGACAAAGGGTGGGCGCCGGACCCCGGCACCCATCCGATCCACGACGAAATCCCACGAGGAAAAGCAATGGCTTCCGTGAACATGGCCGACGTCAAGCGGCTTCGCGAGATCACCGCTGCCGGCATGATGGACTGCAAGAAGGCGCTCGAGGAGGCTGACGGCGACTTCGACCGCGCCATCGAGCTGCTGCGCCTCAAGGGCGCCAAGGACGTAGGCAAGCGTGAGACGCGCACCGCCTCCAACGGCCTGGTCGCGCTCAAGCGGGACGGCGACGCCGCCGCGGCGCTGCTCGAGCTCAACTGCGAGACCGACTTCGTGGCCAAGGGCGAGCGCTTCCAGGAGCTGGCCGGTCAGGTCGTCGAGCACGTACTGGCCACCAAGCCGGCCGACGTGGCGTCCCTGCTGGAGTCCTCCTTCGACGGCAAGACCGTCAAGGAGCACCTCGACGTCGCCAACGCCGCGCTCGGCGAGAAGATCGAGATCCGCCGCTTCGCGGTGCTGGAGGGCGGCTACATCGGCGCCTACATGCACCGCACCGACCCGGCGCTGCCCCCGGCCGTCGGCGTGCTCGTGCAGCTCGACAAGCCCAACGCCGACGTGGCCAAGGACATCGCGCAGCACGCCGCCGCGATGGCTCCGCAGTACCTCAACGCCGCCGCCGTGCCGGGCGAGGTCATCGAGAAGGAGCGCAAGCTCTTCGAGGAGATGACGCGCGAGGAGGGCAAGCCCGAGGCCGCCATCGGCAAGATCGTCGAGGGTCGCGTCAACGGCTGGTACAAGGACTTCACCCTGCTCCAGCAGGCGTTCGTGAAGGACAACAAGAAGAACGTGGGCAAGTACGCCGAGGAGAACGGCGTCGAGGTGCTCGGGTTCGTTCGCTTCAAGGTCGGTCAGGCTTAGGCTTGAGCGAACCCCCAGCCCCACGAACCGCCTAAGAAGGAGGCCGCCGCCGTGCAGGAGAATCAGGAGCCAGCCACGCCGGCGGCTCCTTCGCATCCGGGTCCGTCCCAGAGCCCGCTCAGGTGGAAGCGGGTGATGCTGAAGCTGTCAGGCGAGGCGTTCGCGGGTGGTGACCCGCTGGGTATCGACCCGCTGGTGGTCGACCATCTCGCCGACTCCATCGCCGAGGCCGTACGCGAGGGTGTGCAGGTCGCGGTGGTGGTCGGCGGGGGCAACATGTTTCGCGGCGCCGCCCTGTCGGAGCAGGGCATCGACCGGGCCCGCGCCGACTACATGGGCATGCTGGGCACCGTCATCAACTGCCTCGCGCTGCAGGACTTCCTGGAGCGGCGCGGCGTCGAGACGAGGGTCCAGACCGCCATCACCATGCAGCAGGTGGCCGAGCCGTTCCTGCCGCGCCGGGCGATCAGGCACCTGGAGAAGGGCCGCGTGGTGATCTTCGGAGCGGGGCTCGGCTCACCGTTCTTCTCCACTGACACCGCCGCGTCACAGCGGGCGCTGGAGATCGGCGCCGAGGCGCTGCTCAAGGGCACCCAGGTGGACGGTGTCTACGACTCCGACCCGAGGAAGAATCCCGACGCGGTGCGGTTCGACCACCTCGACTACGGAGAGGTGCTGATCCGCGACCTGCAGGTCATGGATGCCACCGCGATCAGCCTGTGCAAGGACAACGACCTGCCGATCGTGGTCTTCGACCTCATGGGCGAGGGCAACATCCTGCGCGCGGTACGCGGTGAGAAAATCGGCACGCTGGTGAGTCCCGCAGGGAAATGACGGAGCGAGCCCGATCCGCCAGCTAGTAGACAGGGAGCCGCTGTGATCGACGAAACTCTCCTCGAAGCCGAGGAAAAGATGGACAAGGCCGTGTCGGTCGCGAAGGAGGACTTCGCGAGCATCCGCACGGGTCGTGTCGCCCCCTCCATGTTCAACAAGATCAGTGCCGACTACTACGGTTCGCCGACACCGATCCAGCAGCTGGCCTCGTTCCACGTGCCCGAGGCCCGCATGGTCATCATCCAGCCCTACGACAAGAGCTCGATGGCCGCGATCGAGAAGGCGATCCGCGACTCCGACCTGGGCGTCAACCCGGGCAACGACGGCGCGGTGATCCGGGTGACGTTCCCCGAGCTGTCGGAGGAGCGCCGCAAGGAGTACATCAAGGTCGCCCGGAACAAGGGTGAGCACGCCAAGGTGTCGGTGCGCAACATCCGTCGTACGGCCAAGGAGATCCTCGACAAGATGATCAAGGATGGCGACGCCGGCGAGGACGAGGTCCGGCGGGCCGAGAAGGAACTCGACGACATCACGCAGAAGCACGTCGCCAAGATCGACGAGTTGCTCAAGCACAAGGAAGCCGAGCTGCTCGAGGTCTGAGCGGCGCGCCGCACGGCCCTCGCCCCCGCGGCGGGGGCCGTGGCACATGGAGAGTCTCAGTGGAAGAACGTACGGCCGGCAGCAGCCCGAGCGGCGGCAGCCGTACCGGGAGGAACCTGCCCGCCGCGATAGCGGTGGGTGTGGGGCTGGGCTCGCTGGTCATCGCCTCCCTCTACACGATCAAGGAACTTTTCCTGATCGTGGTCGTGGCGGCCGTCGGGGTCGGCACGGTGGAGCTGGTTCGGGCGTTCGCCACACGCGGCATCCGGGTGCCGGTCGTGCCGGTGCTGGTGGCGCTGGCCGCCATGCAGGCCGGGGCCTACTGGGGCGGGCCGGTCTGGCTGCTGGGCACGTTCGTGGTGTTCGCGTTCGTGATGCTGATCTGGCGGATGTTCAGCGACGGCACCGACGGTTATGTCCGCGACGCGACGGCGTCGGTCTTCCTGCTGGCGTACCCGCCGCTGCTGGCGGGCTTCGTCGCGCTGCTGCTGGCGCCCCCGGACGGGCCGAGCAGGGTGGTCGTGTTCATCGCGGTCACCGTGGCGAGTGACATCGGCGGCTACATCGCGGGTGTGCTGTTCGGGCGGCACCAGATGAGCGTCATCAGCCCGAAGAAGACCTGGGAGGGTTTCGCCGGGTCCGTCGCCGCCTGCATGGCGGTGGGTGCGTGGCTGGTCGTCTGGCTCTTCGACGGGGCGATCTGGCAGGGGGCGCTGATCGGCGCGCTGGGCGCGATGCTGGCGACCGCGGGCGACCTGATCGAGTCGATGATCAAGCGGGATCTCGGCATCAAGGACCTCGGTACGATCCTGCCGGGCCATGGCGGGCTGATGGACCGGCTCGACTCGCTGGTCACGACGCTGGTGCCGGTCTGGCTGCTGCTGTCCCTGTTCTTCTGACGGCGGGCCCGCCGCGGCGTTCTTCTGACGGCGGGCCCCGCCGCGGCCATGCCCTCCCATCGATCCTCTAGTGGCGGTGCTCGTCCAGTTGGCGGGCGGTCACGGGCACGAGCCACAGCCAGCGGACGCCCTCGCCGCCGAACGTGAACCCCGACATGCGCGGCATGCCCGGCTGCTCGGCCAGCATCAGCACCCCGGCGTACTCGGGCCCGAGCGGGAACGTCGACGGCTCGTGATACCACTTGGCCGTGTGCCCGTGGCCCAGCCAGGTGACCTGGTGCCACGGATACTGCGACAGCCACACCAGCAGCAGCGCCGCCTCACGCGGGTCGTCGCGGGTGGCCACGGCCAGCTCGATGCGGGCGTAGGCGTCGGGCTTGTCGATCCACTGCTCGACCGTCGGCATGCGCTGACAGCTCATGCCGACGGTGGACAGCACCGTGAACGCGCGGCCCGCGTACGGCGGCCGCTCGGTGACGCCCACGGTGGGCAGCCGCTCACCGCTGACGTCCCAGTAGCGGCCCGCCGGGCCGAGCACCCGGTCGAGATGGCTCATCACGAACTGCTGGAACGACGGCCACGAGCCCTGCGACTGACGCCACAGCCAGTAGGACCGTGCGTTGGAGATGCGCGGCGCCAGCCCTTCGAGCGCCTCCGAGAGCGCCCAGGCCAACGGTGTCTCGCCCACGGCGTCACGGGCGTAACCGGGCATGCCCCTGCCCATGTCGGCCCAGCCGGGAATCACCGCGAGCAGGTCGTCGTCCTCGTAGAGGGCCATCCCGTCGCCTTCCTCGAACCACAGGGCGCTCAGCTCCCCGAGGGGGCGGCGGCCGGCCGGGTGCGTCGTGTTGGGGGCCGGCATCACGGGCGGCAGACCCGAGGAGACCCTGGCCGGATCGACCGCCTCCGGGGCGGGCCGGTGGTTGGCGAGCCACACCGCGCCGTGCACGGTGCCGTCGGGCGAGCACAGGTAGGCCACCGAGGCGTCCTCGTCTCGCTCGACCACGAGTGTCCGGCTCCCGTACGGGCTGCCGACGGTGAGGACGACCTCGGTCTGCCCCTCGCCAGACGCCGACCGGAAAATCGCCATACGCATTGACTGTAGAACGGCCGATCATCTCAGGCGACCCGTACGGGGAGGGCGGTCCGCTATGTACGGGCGACGGCGGTCCGTGCGGACGTGGTGGGGGCGACGGGGCGTCCGTGCGGCGAGGACGGTCCGGTCCCTGTGGTGAGAACGGTTCCCGTGGTGAGGACGGTCCGGTCCCTGCGGTGAAGGCCCTGCGGGCTGGTCCCGGTGGTGAGAACGGTCCTCGTGGTGGGGACGGTCCAGGCGGGGCGCCGGCTGGGGTGTGCGCGCATCAGGGTGGGGTGGCGGAATGGTGCGGGGCGGGTCGAGCGTTCACTACCCTGGTCGGTAACCCTCTAGCAGAAGGCAGTCCCGTGTCCCAGCAGCCAGGCCAGCTCACTTTCGTCGCGCCGCGCAGGGCCAAGCCCGCCAGGCACCTGGCCGACCTGTCGATGGCGGACCGCCGCGTGGCGGTCGCCGAGCTGGGCGAGAAGGCGTTCCGTGCCGACCAGTTGTCGCGCCACTACTTCGAGCGGCTCACCACCGACGTGCAGGAGATGACCGACCTGCCCGCCGCCTCGCGCGATCGGCTGGCGTCGCTGCTGCCGCCGCTGCTGACCCCGGTGAAGGAGCTCACGACCGACGGCGGCACCACCCGCAAGACGCTGTGGCGGCTGTTCGACGGGGCGCTGGTCGAGTCGGTGCTGATGCGCTATCCCGACCGGGTGACGATGTGCGTGTCGTCGCAGGCCGGCTGCGGCATGAACTGCCCGTTCTGTGCCACCGGCCAGGCGGGGCTGACGCGCAACATGTCCACGGCCGAGATCGTCGAGCAGGTCGTCTCGGGCGCCCGCGCGCTGGCGGCCGGTGAGGTGCCCGGCGGGGCGGCCCGCGTGAGCAACGTGGTGTTCATGGGCATGGGCGAGCCGCTGGCCAACTACAAGCAGGTCATCGGCGCGGTCCGCCGCTTGGTGGAGCCGGCCCCGCACGGGCTCGGCATCTCGGCGCGCGGCGTCACGGTCTCCACGGTCGGCCTGGTGCCTGCGATCGGCAAACTCGCCGACGAGGGTCTGCCGGTGACGCTGGCCCTTTCCCTGCACGCGCCGGACGACGAGCTGCGCGACACGCTGGTGCCGATCAACACGCGCTGGAAGGTGTCGGAGGTGCTCGACGCGGCCTGGGCGTACGCGGCG
The DNA here is from genome assembly GCF_043204415.1 of Nonomuraea sp. NPDC047897. NCBI lineage: Bacteria > Bacillati > Actinomycetota > Actinomycetes > Streptosporangiales > Streptosporangiaceae > Nonomuraea > Nonomuraea sp. NPDC047897. The sequence goes on from NZ_JBIDCC010000024.1 coordinate 26,860, forward strand.
CGGACCAAGCGGCGGGTGTCCATCGAGTACGCGCTCATCAAGGACGTCAACGACCAGGAGTGGCGGGCCGATCTGCTCGGCAAGCTGGTCAAGAACAAGCTGGTGCACGTCAACCTGATCCCGCTCAACCCGACGCCGGGGTCGAAGTGGACGGCCTCCCGCCCGGAGGACGAGCGGGCGTTCGTCCGGCGGCTGCAGTTCCACGGCGTGCCGGTGACGGTCCGTGACACGCGCGGGCGCGAGATCGACGGCGCCTGCGGCCAACTCGCCGCCGCCGAGTGACCCGGCCCGAGCGGACCCGCTCCGAGTAGTCCCCCGCAGAGTGACCCGCCCTCACAGGGCCCAGGTGACCGGCCGCGGGTCACGGCCGGGTCCGGCGCAGACGGGCGTACGCGGCCAGCCCGGCGAGGCACCACGCCACCGAGACGGCGGCCAGCACGGGCAGCCGGGCGGTCAGCTCGCCCGCCGTGGCGGCCTTCATCCAGGCGGTCACGGGCACCGTCAGCCAGTACGCCGGTGAGGCGCTGACCAGCAACATCGCCAGATACCCGGCGAGCAGTCCCATGATCGACAGCGCCGGAGACGGCACGATCGCGCGGCTGGTGAGGGCGCCGAGGGCGACGCCGGTCAGGGCGGCGAGGCCGTGCAGCGCGGCGGCGGCCAGGGTGACCGGCGGCGAGGGCACGGCCGACAGCCCCAGCGCCACGCCCCACCCGAACGCCAGCGCCGCGAACGCCAGGCACGCCGTCAGCGCGGCCAGCAGCCCGGCGGCGACCTCACGCGGTCCGCTGCCGGCAGCGGTGGCGGAGACGACGCGCTGCTGGTCGGGCTCGGTGTCGAGGACGCTCCGCGCGGCCCAGGCCAGGAACGGCAGGATGAGCACGGCCGAGTCCGCCAGCGCGGTCGCCCCGGACTCCGCGGGCGCGCGGCTGCCGTGCACGATCGCGAGGACGGCCAGCACGGGCAGCAGGGCCTGGTAGGCGCGGTGCGAGCGTACGTAGGCGGTGACCCGGAAGACGACCAGGGCGGTCATCCGACCTCCTCCGGGGTCACGGGCCGGGCCGGGTACCCCTCGTCGCGGACCCGGTCGAGGAACGCCGCCAGTTCGCCGGCCGGAACCCGCACCTCGACGGTCACCTGCTCCTCGCGCACCTGCTCCTCGCGCAGGCGTCCGGGCGCGGCGTGCTCGGCGAGACGGCCGTCGCGGAGCGCCCAGTGACGCAGCGGGGCGAGGCCGCGCAGGCCGCCCTGGTGGTCGCTGGCCACGACGATGCCGCCCCGGGCGGCGACCTCGGTCACGACCGCCGGCAGCACGTCGCGGGTGTCCGGGTCCAGCCCGGCGAACGGTTCGTCGAGGATGAGCAGGCCGGGGTCGGCCATGAGCGCCTGCGCCAGGCCCACCTTGTGGGCGCTGCCCTTGGAAAGCTCCCGCAGCCGTACGCCGAGCAGATGCGTCATGTCGAGGCGCTCCGCCCACGGCTCCCAGCGGACGCCGCCGCGCACGCGGGACATGTGCCGCAGGTAGCCGGCCACGGTGAACGGCTGCCCGGTGGGGAAGCGGTCGGGGGCGAAGCCCACGACGGCCGGCCGGTCCGTCACCGTTCCCGAGGTGGGCGGGGTGAGCCCGGCCAGCAGGCGCAGCAGGGTGGACTTGCCCGCCCCGTTCGCTCCGGCCAGCTCGATCAGGTCGCCGGGGTCGAGCCTGGCGTCGACGCCGTGGAGGATGTCCCGCGCCCGCCTTCGATAGCGGAACGAGACCTGTGACAGCCGCATGTGCGGTAACCGTAGAGCACGACTCGCATTGTCGAGATAAAGAGCCCCACAATAGGACCGAACCCCCGGCACAACCCAGAAGGAGTGGGCTTGAACCGCTTTCCGCGCGTCATGGGTATGCGTTCAGGCTACGACCCGGCCGAGGTCGACGCCCTCATCGGGCGGATCGAGGCGACGCTGGGCCGGGGAACGCGTGATCTGGAGCCGGTAACGGCCGACGAGGTGCGCAATGCCACGTTCTCGGCCAGACGGGGCGGCTACCACGAGACGGCGGTGGACTTCGCGCTGGAGGCGTTCGTGGTGGCGCTGGAGACGAAGGCCACCGCGCCGGTGCGGCTGGCGATGGCCGAGCCGACCGGCGACATGCTGCGCGAGGAGTGGTTCGAGACGCAGGCGGCCCGGGTCGAACGGGTGGCGTTCCGGCCCGGCCGGATGGGCACCGGCTACAACGAGGACGAGGTGGACGCCTTCCTCGACCGGATCGTGGCCACGCTGCGCGGCACGACCGAGTATCCGGTGTCGGCCAAGGAGGTGCGGGAGGCGAAGTTCTCGACCGTGCTGCTGCGGTCGGGCTATCTCATCGCCGACGTGGACGCCTTCCTGGCGGGCATCGCCGACGTCCTGGGGCAGCGCGGCTGACGGCACCCGGCGGGTCAGGTGGTGATGACGTCCAGGAGGCCGCGCAGGTCCGGCAGTTGGGCCCGCACGGTCGCCGGGTCGGCGGGCCGTTCGCCCTGCCGGTTGATCCACACGCTGGGGATGCCCAGCCGGTGGGCGGGCACCATGTCGTGCACGTAGCTCTGCGCGACGTGCACCCACCGCTCCGGCTCGAACGTCTCCCGGAACATGGTGAAGTGGGCGTCGGCCGGCTTGTAGGCGCCGGCGTCCTCGGCGGTCACCACCGCGTCGAACGGGGCCCGCAGCCGCCGTCGTGTTTCGGCGATCAGGTCGTTGTCGCAGTTGGTGAGCAGCGCGAGGCGCCACCCTGCGGCCCGCAGCGCCGCCAGCTCGTCGTCCACCTCGGGGAAGACCGGCCAGTAGGGCAGCGTGGCGGCCAGCACGGACGCGTCGTCCGGCCGCAGCGCCGTCCCGGACTCGGCGCAGGCGCGGCGCAACGACTCGGCGAGCACCTCCCGGTAGCGCAGCGTCGGCGACTCGGCCTGGACGGCCGCCTCGTGGCGGACGTAGGCGTCGAGCAGCCGCTCGGCGTGTCCGGGCAGGATGAGGTCGACGGCGGTGGCGATGCCGTGCCGCCAGTCGACGAGCGTGCCGAAACAGTCGAATGTCACCCATCGCATGGGTTCATCATGGCTTATGGCGATCACTGTGCGGCCGATCGAACCGGGCGCGGGAGCTCAGGCCGGGGATTCCTTGGCCGGCGGACGGGATCCCGATCCGGCATGAGCTGGAGCTGGAGATTCGGGTGACGCCGTGACCTCACGGCGCAGCAGTGCGACGATCACCGACGTGACGGGCGCCGCGAGGAAGGCGCCGGTGACCCCGGCGACCAGGCTGCCGACAGCGATGGCCACGATGATCACCGCGCCGGGCAGGTCGAGCGCCCGGCCGTAGATCTGGGGGGCCAGCACGTGCCCTTCGAGCTGCTGCACGGCCACCGTCACCGCCACCACGATCAGCGCCACCAGCCAGCCCTTGGCCACGAACGCCACCGCCGCGGCCAGCAGTCCCGCGATGAACGCCCCGACGACCGGCAGGAACGCCCCGACGAACGTCAGCACGGCCAGCGGCAGCGCCAGCGGCACACCCATGATCCACAGTGCCAGCCCGATGAAGAACCCGTCGACCAGCCCTACCAGCGCCACCCCGCGGATGTAGCGGCCGACGACCCCGAAGATCAGCTCGCCGCTGTCGAACAGGGACCGCCGCGCCCGGGTCGGGGCCAGGTCGACCAGCCATCGGAACAGCCGGTCGCCGCCGTGCACGAAGTACACCGCCAGGATGACGGCCAGCACGGCCCCGACGAGGATCTCACCCGCGGTCCGGACGCCGGTGAGTGCCCCGGTGGCGACCGTCTGTCCCTGCCTCGACAGGTAGTCGCCGATCTGGCCGGCCACGGTCGCGCCGTCGATGCCGAACCGGGCGGCGAGGCTGTTGAGGTCGGTGACGGCCTTGCCGAGGCTGGCGGACAGCTCGGAGACGCTCGCGATGGTGGGCGGCACGAGCAGCGCGATGAACGCCCCGCCCACGAGCAGCCCACCCATGAAGACGGCGGCGGTGGCCAGCGCCCGGTTGAGCCCGCGCCGTGCCAGCCACCGGGCGGGCGGCAGCAGCAGCGCGGTGATGAACACGCCGACGATCACCGAGATGACCACGGTGTGCAACACGTGGAACAGGAACAGCCCGACCGCGATGATCGCGATCCACCCGAGCGCCCGCCACGCCCTCATCCGGCCCTCCCGACGTCGTGCCTGGTGACGAGCCTTCCCGCCGTACCGCGCGGTACACCCGGCCCGCCGTACCGTGCCGACGCGCCCGGCCCGGGTGGGGACGCGCCCGGCCCGCCGTCACGCCGCCCGGGCGGTGGGACGGCGGGGTCAGCCGGGCGGGGTGAGGCGCGGGCGCTGTTCCTTCTTGCCCGCCTCGTACGCCTGCCGGGACGCGCGGCCCGCGTCGGTCGTCGACAGCTCGGCCACCGGCACGTCCCACCACGCCTGCGACGACGGCGCGGAGACCGCCGGGTCGGTCCGGACGTGGATCACCGTGGTCCCGGTGGCCGCGCGGGCCGCGTCGAGGGCCTTGCGCAGGCCGTCCATCGAGTCGGCCCGCAGCACCGAGGCGCCGAGGCTGGCGGCGTTGGCCGCGAGGTCCACGGGGAGCGGGCCGCCGTCGTAGCGGCCGGTGCCGCGGTAGGCGTAGGAGGTGCCCAGCCGGTCGGCGCCGACGCTTTCGGACAGGTTGCCGATCGAGGCGAACCCCGCGTTGTCGACCAGGACCACGACCAGCTTGATTCCCTCGGCGACGGCCGTGACGAGCTCCTGGGCCATCATCAGGTAGGACCCGTCGCCGACCATGACGAACACCTCGCGTTCGGGCGCCGCCAGCTTGACGCCGAGCCCGCCGGCGATCTCGTAGCCCATGCACGAGTAGCCGTACTCGACGTGGTAGCTGCCCGGGCCGCTGGGGCGCCAGAGCTTGTGCAGGTCGCCGGGCATGGACCCGGCCGCGCACACGACCACGCCGTCGTCTCCGGCGGCGGCGTTGACCGCGCCGATGACGGCGGGCTGCGGCAGCGGCGCGCCGTCATCGGCGTCGAGGGCGTACGCGGCGTCCACGGCGGCGTCCCAGGCACGGTTCAGCTCGGCGGTCCTGGCCCGGTGGGCGTCGGGGGCGGCCCAGCCCGTACACGCCTGCGACAGGTCGGCCAGTCCCTCGCGGGCGTCGGCGACGAGCTGCGTGCCGGACAGTTTGGCCGCGTCGAAGCCGGTGACGTTGAGGTTGACGAAGCGGGCGTCCGCCGCGAACAGCGAACCGGAGGCGGTGGTGAAGTCGCTGTAGCGGGTGCCGACGCCGATGACGACGTCGGCCTCGCGGGAGAGCGCGTTGGCGGCGGTCGTGCCGGTCGCGCCGACCGCGCCCACGGCCAGCGGGTGGCCGTGCGGCAGCGCCCCCTTGCCCGCCTGCGTCTCGGCGACGGGGACGCCGTGCGTCTCGGCGAAGGCGCGCAGGGCGTCGGTGGCCTCGCTGTAGAGCACCCCGCCGCCGGCGACGACCAGCGGCCGCCGGGCCGACCTCAGCAGGTCGGCGGCGCGGGCGACGGCGGCCCGTTCGGGGCGCGGCCGGGGGATGTGCCAGACGCGCCGGGCGAACAGCTCCTCCGGCCAGTCCCACGCCTCGGCCTGCACGTCCTGCGGCAGCGCCAGCGTCACCGCGCCCGTCTCGGCCGGGTCGGTGAGTACCCGCATGGCGGCGAGCAGGGCCGGGGGGAGCTGCTCGGGGCGGTTGATCCGGTCCCAGTAGCGGGAGACCGGCCGGAAGCAGTCGTTCACCGACACGTCGTAGGAGCGCTGGTCCTCCAGCTCCTGCAGCACCGGGTTGGCCACGCGGGTGGAGAAGACGTCGCCGGGCAGCAGCAGCACCGGCAGCCGGTTGATCGTCGCGCCCGCAGCGCCGGTCACCATGTTGGTCGCGCCGGGCCCGATCGAGGTGGTGCAGGCCAGCGTGGCCAGGCGGTTGGCGGCGCGGGCGTAGGCGGCGGCGGTGTGCACCATCGCCTGCTCGTTGCGGGCCAGCCGGTAGGGCAGGTCCTCGGCGGAGGGCGAGGTGGCCAGCGCCTGGCCGAGCCCGGCCACGTTGCCGTGGCCGAAGATGCCGAGGCAGCCGCCGAAGAAGCGGTGCTCGACGCCGTCGCGTTCGGTCCACTGCGCGGCCAGGAAGCGCACCAGGGCCTGGGCGACGGTCAGCCGGGTCGTCGTGTCCGTCATCGTGTCCTCCCGAACGGCAGCCTGGGGTCGGGGGCCTGGTCCTCCCAGGAGGAGCGGATCCAGGCGTGGCGGGGGTCGTCGCAGAAGGCCATGGTCCGCTCCTCGGCGGGGCCGGCCAGGACGTTCAGGTAGTACATGTCGTAGCCGGGGGTGGCCATGGACGGGCCGTGGTAGCCGTAGGGGACGAGCACCACGTCGCCGGTGGTCACCTCGGCGAGGGTGTCGATGCGGCCCCGCCCGGAGGAGTAGACCCGCTGGTAGCCCATGCCCTCGCCGGCGACCTCGAAGTAGTAGACCTCCTCCAGCACCGCCTCGCCCTCGCCGGGGGTGTCGTGCTTGTGCGGGGGGTAGGAGGACCAGTTGCCGCCGGGGGTGAGGACCTCGACGGCCACGAGCTTGTCGCAGTCGAAGACGCCGGGGGCGCAGAAGTTGTTCACCTGGCGGGTCGCCTGCCCGGCGCCCCGGATCTCCACGGGCACCTCGGAGGCGGGCACGTGGCGGGGTGGGAGCGGGCGGGCGGCCCGGGCGGACGGCAGCGCGACGCGGCCCCGGCCCTCCAGCGTCACCTGGGAGGCGATCGGGACGTATGCGAAGTCGGAGGGGCCGTGGAACACCGACTCCCTGCCCCGCAGCTCCCACTCGACCGTCTCGTCAGGCGAACCGTCAGGTGCGCAACGCACGGTGCAGGAGCCCGCCAGCGGCAGGATCACCATCTCCTCGCCGCCCGTGCCGAACGACACCGGCGCGTCGTCCAGCTCCACCACCCGCAGGCCGGAGTACGTCCAGCCGGCGACCTCGGGGGTGATCTCCACCGACCAGGGGCCGTTGGCGGCCTTGCCGTAGGGAAGGTACGTCATCAGTGAACCTCTCGAACCAGGGCGGCCGCGCCGTCTACGGCCGTTGCGACGTCGTCGTCCGGAGGGTAGAGCAACGCCCGGCCGACCACGAGGCCGCGTACGCCCGGCAGCCGCAGCGCCCGCCCCCAGTCGGCGTAGGCGGTGTCGATGTCGGGCGGGTCGCCGCCCAGGAGCAGCGCGGGCAGTGTGGTGGCCGCCATGACCCGCTCCATCTCGGCGACCGCGGGGATCTTCAGCCAGGTGTAGGCGGAGGTGACGCCGAGCGCCTGGGCGACGCTGATGGACTTGATGACGGCGTCGGGCGACAGGTCGTTGCGCAGCGTCCCGGCGCCGGAGCGGCGCGACCAGAACGGCTCGACCATGGCGACGAGCCGCCTGCGGGCCAGGTCGGTGACGGCGTGCGCGCACGACTCCAGCGTCTGGGCCGTCGCCGGGTCGGCCGGGTCGATGCGGCAGAGCATCTTGCCGCCGTCGAGCCGCATCGCGTCGATCGCGGCGGCGTCGTAGCCGGTGAACCGGTCGTCCGCCTCGAACACCGCGCCCTGCAGTCCGCCCCGGTTCATCGAGCCGAAGGCGAGCTTGCCCTCCAGCGCTCCGAGCAGCAGCAGGTCCTCCAGCACGTCGGGCGTGGCGAGGATGCCGTCGACGCCGGGCCGGTCCAGCGCCACGCGCAGCCGGTCGAGCAGGTCGGCGCGGCTGGCCATGGCCAGCGGCCGGTCGCGTACGGCCAGCGCGCCTCGCGCCGGGTGGTCGGCGGCGATGACGAGCAGCCGGTCGCCGGCGCCGGGCAGGTCGCGCCGCTGTCGCCGGGCGGCCGCCTCGGCGATGCCGCCGGGGTTGGTGGCGCGGATGCGGGTGAGGTGCTCGTAGGAGGTGGCGGCGGGGGGGTGCCCGGGGGGGCCCGCGGAGGGGGCGGGGGGCAGGGTCGTCTCGCTCATAGCAGGGCCTGCACCTCGTCCGTCGTCGGCATCGCGTCGGCGCAGGCCAGGCGGGCGGCGACGAACGCGCCCGCCGCGTTGGCGAAGCGGATCGTGCGCTCCAGCGACCAGCCCCGCACCAGCCCGAGGCAGACGGCGCCGCCGAACGCGTCGCCCGCGCCGATGCCGTTGACCACCTCGACCTTGACCGGCTCGGCCACCACCCGCTCGTCGGCGCTGCGCGCCAGGACGCCGTCGGGCCCCATCTTCACGATCGCCACCCGCATCCCGGCGTCGAGCAGCGCCTGTGCGGCGGCTTCCGGGTCGCGGACGCCCACGGCGTTCTCCACCTCGTCGAGGTTGCCGACGGCGACGTCGGCGTGCGGGAGCAGCTCGCGCACCCGGTCGCGCCCGGCTTCGGCGGACTCCCACAGCATGGGCCGGTAGTCCAGGTCGAAGACGGTCCAGCCGGAGGTGCGCGCGGCCAGCGCGGCGGCGTGGGCGGAGCGGCTGGGCTCCTGGCTGAGGCCGGTGGCGGTGAACCAGAACACCCGGGCGTCGCGGATCGCGGCGAGGTCCAGCGACTCCGGGGTGACCTGGAGGTCGGGTGGATGCTCGCCCCGGTAGAAGTAGAGCGGGAAGTGGTCGGGCGGGAAGATCTCGCAGAAGGTGACCGGGGTGGCGGGGCCGGCGACCGTGGCCACGTAGGAGTCGTCGACGCCGAACCCGCGGATCGCCTGCTTGACGTACTCGCCGAAGGGGTCCGCGCCGGTGGCGGTGATCACCGCGGCGCGCAGGCCGTGGCGGGCCGCCGCCACGGCGACGTTGGTGGGGCTGCCGCCGAGGAACTTGCCGAAGGTCTCGACGTGGGCCAGGCCCACGCCGGTCTGCAGCGGGTAGACGTCGACGCCGCAGCGTCCGATCGTGATCAGGTCGAACAACGCACCTCCAGAGGGCTCTGGTCCCCCAGTACGACGTAATGTCCTGACATTAGCATGTCCGTTATCGTCTGCTCGGGGTGCCGAGCATCGCCCGATCCGGGCGGGGTAGGGGTCGCCGCTCCGGCCGGTGACCGGTTCGACACTTTCCTGAAATATAGCCAGCCCTTTACGACATATGAATGTCATGACATATTGGCGTGTGCTCCGTAAGAGACCAGTCGGAGGGTAAGCATGGGAGTGCGGAAGCGGTCGTTGGGGTTCACTGCGGTGCTGGCCGCGTCCGGGCTGGCCCTGGCCGCCTGCGGCCAGTCATCGGGTGGCGGCGGGGACGCGATCGAGCTCACGATCGCCCAGAACGCCATCGCGGGCGGCAAGAACGCCGCGGCCGCGGAGTTCATCGCCAAGTGGGTCATCCCCAAGTTCGAGGAGGCCCAGAAGGCCAAGGGCAAGAACGTCACGGTCAAGTTCGTCCCCAGCGGCGTCGACGACGAGCAGTACAAGACCAAGCTCTCCCTCGACCTCAAGTCGGGCAAGGGCGCGGACGTGATCGACATCGACGGCATCTGGGCCGGTGAGTTCGCCCAGGCCGGCTACATCAAGCCGCTGTCGGAGCTGGTCGGGCCGGAGGCCGACTCGTGGGACGGCTGGCAGCAGATCCCCGAGGCCGTGCAGGGCATGGCCACCTACGAGGGCAAGAAGTACGCCCTGCCGGTCGGCACCGACGGCCGCGTCCTCTACTACCACAAGCCCGTCTTCGCCAAGGCCGGGCTGCCCGCCGACTGGCAGCCCAAGAGCTGGCAGGAGGTCCTCGACGCCGGCGCCAAGCTCAAGGCCGCGGGCGTGCCCGTGCCGATCCAGATCAACGCCGGCACCGCGATGGGCGAGGCCACCTCCATGCAGGGCGTGCTGCCGCTGCTGGCCGGCGCGGGCGGCGAGGTGCAGAAGGACGGCAAGTGGACCGGGGCCGCCCAGCCGCTGAAGGACGCGCTCGGCCTCTACCAGAAGATCTACGGCGGAGGGCTCGGCGACCCCCGGCTCCAGCAGGACGCCAAGGGCCGCGACAAGTCCTTCCAGCGCTTCGCCGAGGGCGAGGTCGGCATCCTCATGGAGGGCGACTACTTCTGGCGCGGGGTCGTCAACCCCAAGGAAGGCATCGCCAAGATGGAGGACCGCGACCAGAGCGTCGGCTACGCCCTCATCCCCGCGATGGAGCCCGGCAAGGGCATCCGCGGCCAGGACTTCGTCAGCATGTCCGGCGGCGCGCTGCGCACGGTCAATCCGCACAGCAAGCACCCCAAGGAGGCGTTCGAGCTGCTGACCTTCACGCTGTCCCCCGAGGCGCTGAAGGAGGAGGCCAAGAACGGCAGCATCCGCGTCACCCCGCGCACCGACGTCAACAAGGAGCTGCTCGCCGGCGACCCGCTGCTGACGTTCATCTCCGAGAAGGTGCTGCCGCTCACGGCCTACCGTCCGCCCGTCGCCGTCTACCCGCAGGTGTCGGTCGCGCTGCAGGAGGCCACCACCGCCGTGGTCGGTGGCACGACGCCCGACCAGGCGGCGGCCGACTACCAGAAGAAGCTCGAAGGAATCGTCGGTGGCGCAGGCAACATCGCTTCCTGACAGCACCGAGGAGAGGCCGGCCCGCCGCTACAGCGAGGACGCGGCGGGGCTGGGCCGACTGCGCGCGGGCGCCTTCACCGCGCCCGCGCTGGCGCTCATCGCGGTGTTCCTGGTCTTCCCGGCGCTGTGGGTGCTCTACCTCGGGCTCACCAACTACCGGCTGACCGGCATCGCCGCCGCCGACCCGCAGATCGTCGGCGTCGACAACTTCCTCACCGCGCTGGCCAACCCCAGGTTCTGGAACTCGACGTGGCTGACCGTGGAGTTCGTCGCCGGCTCGGCGGTGATCGGCCAGGCCGTGCTCGGCTTCGCCATCGCCTGGATGCTGCGCGACCGGCGCGGCCCGCTGCGCCGGATCGTCGAGGGCATCGTCATCCTCGCCTGGATCCTGCCCAGCGCGGTCGTGGCGTTCCTGTGGGTTGCGCTGCTCGACCCGTCCGACGGGACGCTCAACGCCGTGCTCGGGCTGACCGACTTCGCGTGGCTGCTCGACCACCCCATGCTGTCCATCATCGTCTTCAACATCTGGCGCGGCACCGCCTTCTCGATGATGCTGTACGCCGCCGCGCTCGGGAACGTGCCGCCCTCCCACCTGGAAAGCGCCCGGCTGGCCGGCGCGTCCGGCTGGCAGCAGCTCAGGGACGTCGTCTTCCCGCACATCAGGGGGCACGTCCTGACCAACCTGCTGCTGATCAGCCTGTGGACGTTCAACGACTTCTCGCCGTTCATGCTCACCGCGGGCGGACCCGACGGCAAGTCGGAGGTGCTGGCCGTGCACGTCTACAACGAGGCGGTCCGCAACGGCTCGCTCGGCTACGGGGCGGCCATCTCCACGATCATCCTGCTGATCAACCTGGTCGTGGCGGTGTTCTACCTGCGCCTGCTCAGGAGTAAGCGATGACGCGGTTCGTGCTCGGCCGGATCGGATTCTCGACGCTGATCGCGGTGCTGCTGGCGTTCTTCACCCTGCCGCTGCTGTGGCTGGCGTCGGCGCCGCTCACCAGCGACCCCACGTACAAGGTGTCGGTGCCCGACTTCACCTGGGAGAACTTCCAGACGATCCTGGAGCACCCGTACGCGCTGCCGTCGCTGTACAACTCGCTGGTGCTGTCGGTCGGCACGGCCCTGGTCGTGGTCCTGCTGGCGGCGCTGGCCGCCTACGCGCTCAGCCGGGTGCACCTGCCGGGCCGCGACGTGCTGCTGTACATCCTGCTGCTGCTGTCGTCCATCATCACCGGCACGGCGGCCATGGTGCCGCTGTTCCAGCTCGCCGTGGACCTGCAGCTCATCGACTCGCAGTTCGGGCTCATCCTCATCCTGTCCGGCGGTCTGCTCCCCGCGGCGATCTTCATGCTCAAGGACTTCATGGACGCCACCCCCAAGTCGTACGAGGAGTCGGCGCGCGTCTTCGGGGCCACCCCGCTGCAGATCGTCCGCCACGTCGTCGTCCCCCTGGTACGGCCCGGTCTGGCGACGATCGCGGTGTGGTCCGTGGCCAACGTGTGGGGCAACTTCCTCATGCCGTTCCTGCTGCTGCGGGACGTCGAGAAGCAGCCCGCCGCGGTGATCATGTACACCCTGTACACCGAGGGCGGCCAGGCCAACCTGCGCCTGCTGTCCACGTTCGGCCTGCTCTACTCGGTGCCGGTGGTGGTCATGTATCTGATCGTCAGCAAGAAGTACGGCTTCCGCTTCCACGGAGGGATCAAGCGCTAAATGGCCGCCATCGAACTGCGAGGCCTGACCAAGGTCTACCCGGGCGGGGTGCGGGCGCTCGACGCGCTCGACCTGGTCATCCCCGACGGCGAGTTCTTCGCCCTGCTCGGCCCGTCCGGGTGCGGCAAGACCACGCTGCTGCGCACGATCGCCGGACTGGAGACCGCGACCGGCGGCTCCGTCGTCATCGGCGAGCGCGACGTGACCGGCGTGCAGCCGGGCGGCCGGGACGTCGCCATGGTCTTCCAGGACTACGCGCTGTTCCCGCACATGGACGTCACCGACAACATCGCCTACCCGCTGCGCATCAAGAAGGTCGCCAAGGCCGCCCGGCAGGCCAAGGCCACCGAGGTCGGCGCCCGGCTCGGCCTGGAACACCTCATGGACCGCCGCCCCGGCCAGTTGTCCGGCGGCCAGCAGCAGCGCGTCGCGCTGGCCCGCGTGATGGCCACGCAGGCGCAGGCGTTCCTGTTCGACGAGCCGCTGTCCAACCTGGACGCCCGGCTGCGACTGGAGGCGCGCACGTTCCTCAAGAAGCTGCAGCGCGAGCTGGGCGTGACCACCGTGTTCGTCACCCACGACCAGGCGGAGGCGCTGGCCATGGCCGACCGGATGGCCGTCATGGAGGCCGGTCACATCCGGCAGATCGGCACGCCGGCAGAGGTGTTCCAGCGGCCCGCCAACACGTTCGTCGCCGCCTTCATCGGCTCCACCCCCATGAACCTCCTCGACGGAGTCGTGCGCGGTGGCACGCTGGAGGTGGCCGGGTGCGCGCTGCCCGTCCCCACGTCGGCCCAGGGCCTGCTGACCGACGGCGAGAAGGTCGTGTACGGCGTGCGGCCCGAGTACAACGCCTACGCCAGTGAGCCCGCCGAGGACGCGCTCGGCGGCAAGGTGGTGATCATGGAGAACCTGGGGGCCGCCCACCTGGTGACGCTCGACGTCAACGACGTGCCGGTGCAGGCCATCGTGCCCGAGGGCCGCGAGCCCGCCATCGGCGACCAGGGCTGGGCCGTGCCCCGCCGCGACCGGGCGCTCGTCTACCGCGACGGCGAGCTGGTGGCGGGATGACGGTGATCCGGGGCCACTGGAGCCTGGACGACCGGCTGGAGCGGATGCTGCGCGAGGTGGCCTTCGAGGTGCCGCCGGGCACCGCGGCCGTGACCGTGCGGCTCGGCTACGACCGGGCGCAGGGCGTGCTCGACCTGGGATGCGGCTCACCCCGGGGATTCCGCGGCTGGTCCGGCGGGGCCCGCGACACGTACACGATCACCGAGGACTGGGCGACGCCCGGCTACCTGCCGGGCCCGACCGAGCCCGGCACCTGGCACGTGTGGCTGCGGCTGCACCGGGTGCCGCCCCAGGGCCTCGACTACACCCTGGACATCCGCGCCGAGACGGCCGTCCCCGAGCGGCCCGCAGCCGAGGAGCCGCCCGCCGCCGACCGGCCGCCGCGCCGCGACCTGCCCGGCCTCGACGGCCTGCGCTGGTACGCCGGGGACTTCCACGCGCACACCCTGCACAGCGACGGCACGCTGACCGTCGGCGAGCTGGCCGCGCTGGCCCGCGGCCGTGGCCTGGACTTCCTGGCCGTCACCGACCACAACACCGTCAGCCACCACCCCGAGCTGGCCGCCACGGACCGGGGCATCGCGCTGCTGCCCGGCCAGGAGGTCACCACCGACCGCGGCCACGCCAACGTCTTCGGCGACGTCGGCTGGGTGGACTTCCGCGAACCCGCCGACTCCTGGCTGCGGCACGCCCGCGACCACGGCGGCCTCATGTCGATCAACCACCCGCTGGGCGGCGACTGCGCCTGGCTGCAGCCGCTAGCCGAACGGCCCCGGGTGGCCGAGGTCTGGCATTCCGGCTGGTGGGACCGACGCTGGGGCGCCCCGCTGGCCTGGGCCGACGCCTGGCGCGACGACCTGGTCGCGATCGGCGCGAGCGATTTCCACCGCGAGGGTTCCGACGGCCTGCCCGGCTCGCCCACCACCTGGGTGCTGGCCGAGGACCCGGCCGCGGCCTTCGAGGCGGTCGCGGCCGGCCGCACCGCCATCTCCGCGGGCCCGGACGCGCCACTGCTCCTCCGGCTCGGCGACGAACTGCTCGCCCTGGACGCCGACGGGCTGGTCCTGGTCCGTCCCGGCGGAGGCCGCCAGGTGATCCGCGGCGACCGGGTGCTGGTGCCGGCCGGGGAGGGACGGCACCGTCTGGAAACCCACGAGAACGAGGTGATGGCGCTGTGCGCATGATCAAGGTGGCCAACGCTCCGGTCAGCTTCGGCGTCTTCGAGCTGAGCGACGCGCCGCCGCCGCTGACCGGCGCCGAGATGGTCACCGCCATCGCGGACGCCGGCTACGACGGCATCGACCTCGGCCCGCTCGGCTACCTGGGCACCGCCGCCGACCTGGCCGGCCGGCTGGGCGGGCTGCTGCTCGCCGGCGGCTGGGCCGACCTGCCGTACCACGACGCCGACGGCTTCCGGGCGAAGCTGCCCGAGCTGGACGCGACGCTGGACGTGTTCGCCGCGGCGCCCGCCGTGGACGGGCCGTTCGCGCCGCGCCCCACGCTCGGCTGCTCCGGCTCGCCCGAGCGCTTCGCCCGCCCCGGCGGGACCGCGCCCGGGCTCGCCCCCGGCGACTGGGCCGGGTACGCCGCCCGCGTGCAGGAGACCGCCGACCGGTGCCGCGAGCGCGGCTTCGAGCCCGCCTTCCACCACCACCTCGGCACCTACGTCGAGACGCCGCAGGACGTCGAACGGCTCCTGGAGCTGACGGACGTGCCGCTCTGCCTCGACACCGGCCACCTGCTGCTCGCCGGCGGGGACCCGGTCGCCGCCCTGCGCGACTGGGCGGGCAGGGTCGGCCACGTGCACGTCAAGGACGGCGACACCGAGATCCTCGGCCGGGCGCTCGCCGACGGCGCCGACCTGCGCGAGCTCATGGGCCGCGGCGGGTTCGCGCCGCTCGGCGAGGGCGAGCTGGACCTGCCGGGCGTGGTCGCCGCGCTGCGCGACACCGGCTACCGGGGGTGGGTCGTCATCGAGCAGGACACCCTGCCCGGCCGCCGCTCCGTCGAGCGGAACATCGCCGACCAGGCCGCCAACCGCGACAAGCTGAGAGAGCTGGGACTGTGAGAAGGAGCCCGCTGTGAAGATCGCGCTGCTCGGGTGCGGCGCCGTCACCCAGGCGGTGTACGTGCCGCTGCTGTCGCGCCGCCGCGACCTGTTCGAGGTGACCGCCGTCTGCGACCTGTCGCGCACGCTCGCCGACGCCGTGGGCGACCGGCTGGGCGCGACCGCCCGCTACACCGCCGTCGAGCCGATGCTGGCCGCCGGCGGGTTCGACGCCGTCCTCGTCCTCGCCTCCGGCTCCCACGGCGAGGCGGTACGCCAGGCGCTCGCCGCCGGGTACGCCGTGCTGTGCGAGAAGCCGCTGGCGCTGACCCGCGCCGAGGTGACCGCGCTGCCGGCCGGGCGGCTCATGGTCGGCTACATGAAGCAGTACGACCCGGCCGTGCGGCGGGCCGAGGAACTGCTGGCCGAGCTGGGCGGCCCCGCCGCCATCCGGTCGGTCGAGGTGACCGTGCTGCATCCGAGCGGGGACTCCCAGCTCGCCTTCGCCAACCTCACCCGCGCCCGCGACGTCGACGCCGGCCTGCTCGCCTCGTTGCGGGCGGCCGAGGACTCCCTCGTCTCCCAGGCGCTCGGCGAGTCAGCTCCGCGGCGGGTGCGGGCCCTGTACGCGGTGGCGCTCGGGTCGATCTGCCACGACCTTTCGCTGCTGCGCAGGTTCACCGGGTCGCCCGTCGAGATCTCGCACGTCGAGACGTGGGGGGAGGAGCCGGGGTCGGTCGAGATCTCGGGGCCGCTGCCGGCCGCCGGGCGGTTCGCCATCCGCTGGCACTACCTGGAGGACTATCCCGCCTACCGCGAGACCGTGGCCATCCACCACGACCGGGGGACCCTGGAGCTGGCCTTCCCCGCGCCCTACCTGATGAACGCGCCCACGACGCTGACCGTCGTGTCCCCGGCCTCCGGCGGGGAGAGCCGCACCGAGTGGCGTGACGTGACCGAGGCGTTCGAGACGCAGCTCGCCGCCTTCCACGCCTTCGTCACCGACGGCAGGGCGCCGCTGACCGGCATGGCCGGCGCCCTGGAGGACATCGTCACGGCCCAGCGCGTGGCCGCCCGTTACGCCGTACAGCACGACCTGCCCATCGGAGGGGAAGCCGCGTGAGCGCCGAGCAGACCGACAGGCCCGCCGAGATCGTCGTCGTCCCGCACACGCACTGGGACCGCGAGTGGTACGAGCCCTTCCAGCGCTTCCGGTTGCGGCTGGTGGCGCTGCTGGACGAGGTGCTCGACACGATGGAACGCGAGCCGGCCTACCACTTCACCCTCGACGGGCAGCTCGCCTGCGTGGACGACTACCTGGAGGTCCGGCCCGAGCAGCGGGACCGGATCGCCGCGCTGGTCGAGTCGGGACGGCTCGCGGTGGGGCCGTGGCAGATCCTGCTGGACGAGTTCCTGTGCTCGGGCGAGAACATCGTCCGCAACCTCGAACTCGGCATGGACCGGGCCGACAAGCTCGGCGGGGCCATGCCGGTCGGCTACCTGCCCGACATGTTCGGCCACACGGCCCAGATGCCGCAGATCCTGCGCAAGGCCGGGCTGCTGCACGCCTGCGTCTACCGCGGGGTGCCGTCGGCCGTGGTGACCGACGTCTTCGCCTGGGTGGCGCCCGACGGGACGGCCGTGCGCGCCCAGTACCTCCCGGCGGGCGGCTACGGCAACGGCGCGCACCTGTTCGAGGAGCCGGGGCGGCTGGCCGAGCGGGCGGCGGAGTTCACCGGGCGGATGCGCCGGTGGCATGGCCCGGAGGGGCCGCTGCTCGCCATGTACGGCACCGACCACTCGGCACCGGTGCGCGGCCTGCCCGGCATGGTGGCCGCGATCGGCGCCCGCATGGACACCTTGTCCGGATATATCGCGGCAAATGGTCAGGGTGGGGCCGTGGACGGGCTGCCGCGCGTCACCGGAGAACTACGCTCCCACGCCCGCGCGAACATCCTGCCCGGCGTCATCTCCGTCCGCGCGCACGTCAAGCAGGCCATGGGCCGCGCCGAGCGCATGGTCGAACGCTACGCCGAGCCGCTCGCCGCGCTCTGGGGCGAGGAGTGGCCGGGCCGCTTCCTCGACATGGCCTGGTGGCGGCTGGTCGACGCCAGCGGCCACGACTCCGTCACCGGCTGCGGCGTGGACGACACCGCCCAGCAGGTCGCCGCCCGCATCGCCGAGGCCGAGCACCTCGGGCAGGCCGTACGCGACATGGTGACCGCCAAGCTGGCCGCCGCCGTGCCGTCCGACGGCGTGCTCGTCGTGAACCCGACACCCGCCGCCCGGCGCGGCGTGGTGCTCGTGGACGTCGCCGGGCACGAGCCGCTCGTGGACGCCACGGGCCGCCGCCTGCCCCTCCAGCCGCTGGAGTACGCGCCCACGCTGCTGCTGGACGAGGAGATGGACCCGGCCACGGCGCTGACCTTCATCCACGGCACCGAGCTGTACGGCCAGCAGATCACCGGCTGGTCCGTCGAGGACGGCACGCTGACCTTCACCGTGGCCCGCGAGACGTCGGCCGCCTTCACGACGGCTGAACTGCGCGACCGCCTGCACGGGGTGACCCGGGTGCGGATCGTCGCCGAGCCGCGCCGCACGGTCGCCGCGCTCGTCGAGGTCCCACCGCTCGGCCACACCAGCCTGCGCCCCGCCCGGCAGGAATCCGCCGACCACTCGACCGCCGCGCAGCCCGCCGACGGCGCGGCGATCGCCCCGGTCCGGGTGGACGGGCAGGTGCTCGACAACGGCCTGCTGCGGGTCGAGGTGGCGGCCGACGGCACCCTCGCCCTGACCGGCGCCGACGGCGTGACGCTCACCGGAGCGGGCCGGATCGTCGACGGCGGCGACGTCGGCGACACCTACAACCACGCGCCGCCCGCCACCGACAGGATCGTCGACGAGCCCGAGGACGTCGAGGTGGACGTCGTCTGCACCGGACCTCTGGTGGCCGCCCTCGACGTGCGCCGCGGCTACCGGTGGCCGGCGGCCGGCGCCGGGATCGAGGGCACCCCCGAGCTGCCCGCCGCGTCCCGGACGGACGCCACCGAGGAGATCGTCGTCGACACCAGGGTCGAGCTGCGGGCGGGCGAGCCGTTCGTCCGGTTGCGCGTCACGTTCGACAACCGCTGCGCCGACCACCGGGTCCGCCTGCACGTGCCGCTGCCCGAACAGGCGACCGCCTCCCACGCCGAAGGCCAGTTCGCGGTCGTCACCCGCGGCCTGACGGCCGAGGGCGGGTGCGGCGAGGAGCCGCTGCCCACGTTCCCGGCCGCCTCCTGGGTGGCCGCCGGGGGAGTCGCGGCGCTGCTGGAGCACGTCACCGAGTACGAACTGGTGGACGAGGGCCGCGAACTGGCGCTCACCCTGCTCCGCTCGGTCGGCTACCTGTCGCGCAACCGCCACGCCCTGCGCCCCGAGCCCGCCGGCCCCCAGCTCCCCACGCCCGCCGCCCAGTCGCGCGGCCCCCGCACGGTGGACCTGGCGCTCATGCCGTACAGCGGGACCTGGTCGGCGGTGCCGCCGGCGGCGGAGACGTTCCGGCACGACCTGCTGCCCGTCCCCGGCTCGGGCGACCCGTCGCTGCCCCTGCCCGCGCCGGCCGCCGGCCTGACGGTGACGGGCGACGGCGTGGTCATGACCTCGCTGCGGATGCGCGACGACCGGCGCGAGCTCCGCGTCGTGGCCCTCACCCCGACGGCCACGGAAGCGGTCATCACCGGCCCCTTCACCCGTGCCCGCCACGCGGATCTCCGCGGCCGCCCCGGCGCCCCCTTGCCGGTCACCGACGGAACCCTCCGCCTTCCCCTGAACCCCTGGGAGATCGCCACCATCCAACTCGCCGACTGAGCGTGGACGTCCTGCCCCCTCCGGCTGGGGAGGGGGCGGCGTTCGGGGCGCCGGTCAGAGCCGTCGCGCGGCTGGGTCAGCGGGTGCCCCACGAGTAGGTCTGCTTGCGCAGCTTGAGGTAGACGAACGACTCCGTGGTCCGCACCGACGGAATGGCGCGAATTTTGCTCAGGATTTCCAAAAGATGGCCGTCGCCCTCGCAGACCACCTCGACGATCAGGTCGAACGAGCCCGCCGTGAGCACCACGTAGTCGATCTCCTCGATCGCGGCCAGCTCGTCGGCCACCGTGTCGAGATCGCCTTCGCAGTTGACGCCGATCATCGCCTGGCGCGGGAAGCCCAGCGTCAGCGGGTCCGTCACGGCGACGATCTGCATGACACCGGCCTCCTGCAGGCGTTGCACGCGCTGGCGGACCGCGGCCTCCGACAGGCCGACCGCCTTGCCGATCGCCGCGTACGGCATCCGCCCGTCGGCCTGGAGCTGCTCGATGATCTGCTTGGACAGGTCGTCGAGCACGAATGGCCCGGGCGTCGCGGCGTTGCTGCGGCGTACGCGCGGCGGCGTCGTCATTGCGAGGAGTCCTCCCAGCCGGTCGCGCCGTTACAAGCGCGTTCCCGTCTCATTGCCGTCCTGGTGCGACATGTTGTCAGTTCTGTGGGTCCTGTCAAGCGATTTCGTAGCAATTTGATATCTTCGCCACGAAATCCCTTGTCGAGATGCACGTGCTCTGTAAGAGTCGCGGCATCTCAGCCACCTCACCAGGAGGTCATTGCCTTGACCACCCGTCTGCAGAACTTCATCAACGGTGGGTTCGTGGACGCCCAGAGCGGCCGATTCTCCGACATCATCGATCCCTGCACCGGCGAGGCCTACCTTGAGGCTCCGATCTCCGGCCAGGAGGATGTCGACGCTGCCTACGCCGCCGCGGCCGCCGCGTTCGAGTCATGGGGCCGGACCACCCCGGGGGAGCGGGCCAACCTGCTGCTCAAGGTCGCCGACGCGATCGACGCGCGGGCCGAGGAGATCAACGAGGCGGAGTGCCTGAACACCGGCAAGCCGCGCGCCCGCATGGCGGAGGACGAGACTCCGGTCGCCGCCGACCACTTCCGCTTCTTCGCCGGCGCCGCGCGCACGCTGGAGGGCCCGACGGCAGGGGAGTTCCTGGCCGGGCACACCAGCGTCATCAGGCACGAGCCGGTCGGCGTGGTCGGGCAGGTCACGCCGTGGAACTACCCGATGATGATGGCCGTGTGGAAGATCGCCCCTGCGCTGGCCGCGGGCAACACGGTCGTGCTCAAGCCGTCCGACACCACGCCGGCCGCCACGCTCAAGCTCGCCGAGATCCTCGGCGAGGTGCTGCCGGCGGGGGTCTTCAACGTCGTCACCGGCGACCGCGAGACCGGCGCCCTGGTCGTCGGCCACCCGACGGCCGCCATGGTCGCCATCACCGGCTCGGTCGGCGCGGGCATGTCCGTCGCCAGGACCGCCGCCGAGGACCTCAAGCGGGTTCACCTGGAGCTGGGCGGCAAGGCGCCGGTCGTCGTCTTCGAGGACGTCAAGGACCTGGGCAAGGCCGCGGCCGACATCGCCGTGGCGGGCTACTACAACGCGGGCCAGGACTGCACCGCCGCCTGCCGGGTGCTGGTCCACGAGAGCGTGCACGACGAGTTCGTCGCCGCGCTCACCGAGGCCGCCGCGGCCACCGTCACCGGCGACCTGTCCAACGAGGACGCCCTGTACGGCCCGCTCAACAACGCCAACCAGCTCGCCAAGGTGCAGGGCTTCATCGAGCGGGTCCCCGCGCACGCCAAGGTCCTCACCGGCGGTCACCGGGTCGGCGACAAGGGCTACTTCTTCGCCCCGACCGTCGTCGCCGGGCTCCGCCAGGACGACGAGATGGTGCAGAACGAGGTGTTCGGCCCGGTCATCACCGTGCAGACCTTCTCCGACGAGGCCGACGCGCTGGCCAAGGCCAACGACGTCCAGTACGGCCTGAGCAGCTCGGTGTGGACCTCCGACCACGGCCGCGCGATGCGGATGTCCAACCGGCTCGACTTCGGCGTCGTCTGGGTGAACACCCACATCCCGTTCGTCTCGGAGATGCCGCACGGCGGCTTCAAGCACTCCGGATACGGCAAGGACCTGTCGGTGTTCGGGCTGCACGACTACACCCGGGTCAAGCACGTCATGCACTACATCGGCGAATGACGCGACACGGCACGACAAGGAATTGAACCTGGACATGGCCGAGCTGAACGCGATCGAACTCGAAGGCGTCGTCAAGGAGTACGTCTCGCACGGCGAGGTCGTCCAGGCGGTGAAGGGGGTCACGCTCGACATCGCCGAGGGGGAGTTCTTCTCCCTCCTCGGCCCTTCCGGGTGCGGCAAGACCACCACCATGCGGATGATCGCCGGCTTCGAGGAGCCCTCACGGGGTGTGGTGAAGCTGCACGGGCAGGACGTGACGAACGTCCCGCCGAACAAGCGCGACGTCAACATGGTCTTCCAGTCCTACGCGCTGTTCCCGCACATGAACGTGTGGGACAACGTGGCGTTCGGCCTCAAGCAGCGCAAGACGCCGCAGGAGGAGATCAAGCGGCGGGTCGGCGAGATCCTGGAGATCGTCGACCTGACGGGCCGCGAGAAGCGCCGGCCGCGTGAGATGTCCGGCGGCCAGCAGCAGCGCGTCGCGCTGGCCCGCGCCCTGGTCAACCGGCCGAGCGCGCTGCTGCTCGACGAGCCGCTCGGCGCGCTCGACCTGAAGCTGCGCCAGGCCATGCAGATCGAGCTGAAGCGGATCCAGCGCGAGGTCGGGATCACGTTCGTGTACGTGACGCACGACCAGGGTGAGGCGCTGACGATGAGCGACCGCATCGCCGTCATGAAGGACGGTCTCGTCGAGCAGCTCGCGGGCCCGCGCGAGATCTACGAGCGCCCGGCCAGCGCCTTCGTCGCGGGCTTCATCGGCACCTCCAACCTGCTGTCCGGCGTCGCGAGCGGCGGCGTCCTGGAGGTGGGCGGCGGCCGGGTCCTGGTGCCGGAACGGGAGGGCGACGTCACGCTCACCGTCCGCCCGGAGAAGATCACGATTTCCGCCGAGAAGCCGGACGGCGAGGTGAGCGTGGTGCCCGGGACCGTCAACGAGGTGGTCTACCTGGGGACCTACACCAGCTACGCGGTGAGCCTGGCGGACGGGACGGAGGTGACGGTGTTCCAGCAGAACGCGCACGACGCCAGGAACATCGCGGAGCGAGGCGACGCGGTGTGGCTGTCGTGGCAGGCGCAGCACTCCTACGCACTAGGAAGTTGACCGAGCACATGAACCACCAGCACGACCCCGCTCTGCTGCGGGGCATGACGCAGCCCCGCACCCGCCGCGACGCCTTCCGGATCGCCGGCTTCTCCGCGGCCGGCCTGGCCCTGGCCGCCTGCGGGGTGGAGGGGCAGAAGGCGGCGCCGCCCAAGACCGACGCGGTGCAGGACTTCTGGGCCAAGCAGACCAAACACGGCAAGGTGGTCTTCGCCAACTGGCCGGAGTACATGCCCGAGGACCAGGCGCCGCTGAAGCAGTTCCAGCAGGAGACCGGCATCGCCTACGAGTACAAGGAGGTCATCCAGGAGAACGCCGAGTTCTTCGGCAAGGCCGACCCCGTGCTCCGCGCCGGCCAGTCGTTGGGCTACGACATCGTCGTCATGACGAACGGCATCCAGCTCCAGCACATGATCGAGCTGGGCTACTGCGTGCCGCTGGACCAGTCCAAGCTGCCGAACTTCGCGGCCAACGCCGGGGCCGCGTACAAGAAGCGGGCCTACGACCCGGGCAACACCTACACGGTTCCCTACACCTCGGGCGTGACGGGGATCGCGTACAACACCAAGTACGTCAAGGACGAGCTCAAGAGCATCAACGCGCTCTTCGACCCCAAGTACAAGGGCCGGGTCGGCATGATGGCCGACGCGCAGGAGATCGCGAACTTCGGCATGATCGCGCTCGGCATCGCGCCGGAGGAGTCGACCGAGGCGGACTGGCAGAAGGCGGGCGAGAAGCTCAAGGCCCAGCGCGACGCCGGAATCGTCCGGAAATATTACGACCAGGCGTACATCGACGCGGTGTCGAAGGGTGACATCTGGATCAGCATGGCCTGGTCGGGCGACGTCTTCCAGCGCCAGCTCGCGGGCGAGCCCGTCGAGTTCTACGTGCCCGAGGAGGGGGGCACCATCTGGACCGACAACATGCTCATCCCGAAGGGCGCCGCCAACCCGGTCGACGCGCTCATGCTCATGGACTTCCTGTACAAGCCGGCCATCGCCGCCGAGCTGGACGAGTTCATCCAGTTCATCACCCCGGTGCCGGCCGTGCAGGACATCCTCAAGGACAAGGCCGCCAAGGCCACGGGCGAGGACAAGGAAGCGCTGGAGCAGATGGTCTCCAGCCCGCTCATGTTCCCGACCGAGGCCGACTACGCCAAACTGCACAGCTACACCAAGCTGACCACGGCGCAGGAGCAGGTCTTCAACCCGATCTTCCAGTCGATCACGCAGGCGTAGGGCATGAAGCGCCTCACCCCCTACCTGCTGGCGTTGCCGGGCTGGATGTGGCTGGCGATCTTCCTGGTGGTGCCGATGGCCGCCATGGCGTCGGTGTCGCTGCAGACCGGCAACGCCATCGACGGCTTCGCGATGACGTTCAGCGTCTCCAACTACACCGACGCGCTGAGCCGCTACAGCACCCAGCTCGCCCGCTCCCTGGCGTACGGCGCGGCGGCCACGGTGGCGATGCTGGCGATCGGCTACCCGGTGGCCTACTGGATCGCCTTCAAGGGCGGCCACCGCAAGTCGATGTACCTGTTCCTGCTGCTGCTGCCGTTCTTCGTGTCGTTCGTGCTGCGGACGATCTCATGGGGCTTCCTGCTGGCCGACGACGGCATCCTGTTCGGCACGCTGAAGGGCTGGGGGCTGCTGCCCGCCGACTTCCACGTGCTGGCCACGGCGTTCGCGGTGATCGCGGGGCTGACGTACAACTGGCTGCCGTTCATGATCCTGCCGATCTACGTGGCGCTGGAACGGGTGGACCCGCGGGTGGTGGAGGCGGCGCAGGACCTGTACGCCTCCCGCACGGCGGCCTTCCGGCGGGTGGTGCTCCCGCTGTCGCTGCCAGGGGTGTTCGCCGGGGTGCTCATGACGTTCGTGCCCGCCACGGCCGACCCGGTCAACGCCCAGGTGCTCGGCGGCACGTCCAACACCATGATCGGCAATATCATCCAGACCACCTACCTGACCAACCTGCAGTACCCGACGGCCTCGGCGCTGTCGTTCACGCTCATGGCCGTGCTGCTCGTCGGCATCTTCGCCTACGCCAGGGCGCTCGGCACCGAGAACGTGCTGGAGGCGGCGGCGCGATGACCAGACTGTCCACCCGGACGCGCGGCAGACTCGGCGACCGGCTGCTGCACGCCTACACCTGGCTGATCATCGTGTGGCTGTCGTCGCCGATCGCCGTGATGATCCTGTTCGGCTTCAACGACAAGAAGAGCAAGTCCAACACGAGCTGGCAGGGCTTCACGCTGCGGTGGTACCAGGAGCTGTTCGGCATCTCCGACCTCACCACCGCCCTGCTCAACTCGATCTACATCGCGGTGGCCAGCACCCTCGTCACCGTCGTGATCGGCACGATGCTGGGGCTGGCGCTCGGCCGCCACCGCTTCAAGGGCCGGGGCGTGACCAACTTCCTGGTCTTCGCCGCCATCTCCACGCCCGAACTGGTCATGGGCGCCTCGCTGCTGTCGCTGTTCGTCTCGGCCAACCTGCCGCGCGACGCCGTCACGATCACCATCGCGCACGTGCTGTTCTCCCTGTCGTTCGTCACGGTGACCGTGCGGGCGCGCGTCGTCACCCTGGACCCGTCGCTGGAGGAGGCGGCCCGCGACCTGGGCGCCACCGGCTGGGGGACGTTCCGCCAGGTGACGCTGCCGGCCATCATGCCGGGCGTGGCGGCGGGCGCGATGCTGGCGTTCGCCCTGTCGATCGACGACTACGTGGTCACCAGCTTCGTCAACGGCTCGACCATCACGTTCCCGCTGTGGATCATCGGATCCGTCAAGACGGGCATCCCGCCGCAGGTCAACGTCATGGGGACGCTGATCTTCGGCATCGGCGTGCTCATCGCGATCGCCAACGCGGTCGCGGCGCGGCGCCGCACCTAGCGCCCGCGCGCCATGCTTCCCCCCGCCCGTCCGCGGGGGGTTACGCGTACCACGGCAAAGAACAGGGAGGCGAGATCGGATACCGGCGGGGGGAACCCGCGCGAGGTCAAACCCTTGAGATCCCGCAATTACACAACGAACACACTGTAGGGAAGTGGGATTTGTGGATCCGCTGAAGGCGCTTGCTGACGCGGAGCGCAAGCCGTACTGGCTGGACACCCCGGCCAGACCCGAGCCGCGACCGCGGCTCATCGGAGACACCAGCGCCGACCTGGTCGTCGTCGGCGGAGGCTTCTCGGGGCTGTGGACGGCCCTGATGGCCAAGGAACGCGACCCCGGGCAGGACGTCGTCCTGCTGGAGGGGCGCCGGATCGGCTGGGCGGCCTCCGGCCGCAACGGCGGGTTCTGCATGGCGACCCTCACCCACGGCCTGGCCAACGGCCTGGAACGCTGGCCCGAGGAGATCGACCAACTTGAACGCCTCGGCGTGCGGAACCTCGACGAGATCGAGCGGACGCTGGAGCGCCACGGCATCGACTGCTCGTTCGAACGCACCGGCGAGCTGAACGTCGCGACCGAGCCGTGGCAGCTCGACGGGCTGACCGAGCACCTCGACCTCATCGCCGAACTCGGCCTCGACTACCAGGTGATGGATCAGGACCAGGTGCGGGCCGAGATCGACTCGCCCACCTACCTCGGCGGGCTCTGGGACCGCCGGGGCTGCGCCATGCTCGACCCGGCCCGCCTGGCGTGGGGGTTGCGGGAGGCGTGCCTGCGGCTCGGCGTGCGCGTCTACGAGCGCACCCCGGTCCGCGCGCTCGACGACGACGGGACCGTCATCAGCCTGCGCACCCCGCACGGCGTCGCCTCCGGACGCCGGGTCGCGCTCGGCACGGGGGTGTTCCCGCCGCTGCTGCGCCGGCTCAAGCACTTCGTGGTGCCGGTCTACGACTACGCGCTGATGACCGAACCGCTGTCGCGCGACCAGCTCGCCACGATCGGCTGGCGCAACCGGCAGGGCGTCGGCGACTCGGCCAACCAGTTCCACTACTACCGGCTGACCGACGACAACCGGATCCTGTGGGGCGGCTACGACGCCGTGTACTACAACGGCGGCCTGGTCAGACCGGAGTACGACCAGCGTGACCAGACGTTCGTCACCCTGGCCGAGCACTTCGCCGCCACCTTCCCCCAGCTCCCGGACGTGCGCTTCACGCACCGCTGGGGCGGCGTGATCGACACGTGCAGCAGGTTCAGCGCCTTCTACGGCCGGGCTCACGGCGGGCGGCTCGCCTACGCCGTCGGCTACACCGGCATGGGCGTCGGCGCCACCCGCTTCGGCGCCAACGTCATGCTGGACCTGCTGTCGGGCGACCGGACCGAACGCACCGAGCTGCGCATGGTGCGGGAGAAGCCCGTTCCCTTCCCGCCCGAGCCGGTGCGGTCGGGGGTGATCCAGTTCACCCGCTGGTCGATCGCGCAGGCCGACCGCCACCAGGGCCGGCGCAACCTGTGGCTGCGCACGCTCGACCGGATGGGCCTCGGGTTCGACTCCTGACCGCCGACGTCCCACGGCCGCGGCGGCCTGGCCGGGTGCCGGCCAGGCCGCCGCGGCCACCACACTGGGGGCATGAGGATCACTTTCGCAGCCGACGGGATCGAGCTGACCGGCGACCTGAGGGTGCCGGCCGGCGCGCGCGGGCCGCTGCCCGCGCTCGTGCTCACCGGGCCGTTCACCGGCGTGCGTGACCAGGTGACCGGGCTGTACGCCGAGCGGCTCACCCGTGAGGGGTACGTCACCCTGGCGTTCGACCACCGCAACTGGGGCGAGTCGCAGGGCACGCCGCGGCGGCATGAGGACCCGCAGGGCAAGCTGCACGACCTGCGGGCGGCCGTGTCGCTGCTCAGGTCGCGGCCCGAGGTGGACGGGGAGCGGATCGGCGCCGTCGGAATCTGCCTCGGCGGCGGGTACGCGCTGAAGTTCGCCGCCTTCGACCCCCGGGTGAAGGTGTTCGCGGGGATCGCGGGGGCGTACAACAACCCCTACACGATGCGGGCCGGCATGGACTACCAGGGCGCGCTGGCCGGCCTCGGCGAGGTGCTGGAGCGCCAGGACCGGGGCGGGCCGGTCGAGTACCTGCCGGCCGTGGCAGGGGAGGGCGAGGCCGGGGAGGGCGAGGCCGCCATGCCGGGCGACGAGCCGTGGGCCTACTACGGCACCGGGCGGGCCGCCTCGGCCTCCTGGCGCAACGAGGTGACCCGCGCGAGCATCCGCGAGCTGATCACCATGGACAACATGATGGGGGCGGACTTCCTGTCGCCCAAGCCGGCGCTCATCGTGCACGGAGTGGTCGACCGGTTCTGCTCGCCGGAGGGCGCCGAAGAGGCGTTCCGGCGGCTCGACGAGCCCAAGCGGCTCGTCTGGCTCGACGCCCAGCGGCACATCGACCTCTACGACGCCGAGCCGTACGTGTCGCAGGCCGTGGAGGCGGCCGTGGCCTTCCTGCGCGAACATCTCTGACCCGACCGCCCGAGGTGTGACAAGGCGGACAGGAGGGGATAGATCCGTCTGGACCCCCGGTGACATCTCGGGGGTTGCTGCGTGCGTGCGACAAGACGTGGTGCGGTGCTCAGCACGGGGCTCGGGACCGGTCTCAGGACCGGTCTCAGGGCAGGGCTCGGACTGGGTCTCGGCGTGGGGCTCGTGCTGGGGTCCGGCTGCCTGGCGGGATGCGGCACCGAGCGGGCCGTGGGCCCGCCCTCACCGGTGACGTCCGCCCGGCCCCCGGCCACGGTGGCGCCCTGCGTGCTGAAGGTCGCCGACCCGCGCGCCGGCCGGGCCGCCCGCACCCGGCTGCTCCGGGACATCGACCGCTACCTGGCCGGCCGGCCCGGCCGGATCGTCTTCGGCGCGCACGACCTGGTGACCGGCGTCCGGCTGGGCCGCGGCGAGCACGACGACGACATCATCACGGCCAGCGGCGCCAAGGTGGACATCCTGGCCAGGCTGCTGCTGCTGCGCCGTACCGGCCTGGAGCCGGGCGAGCGGGAGCTGGCGTCCCGCATGGTCCGCGAGAGCGACAACGCGGCCGCCGACACGCTGTGGCGGCGGGTCGGCGCCGGCGGCGGCATGAGCGCCCTCTACCGCCGGGCGGGGATGCGGGAGACCACGCCGGGGCCGAGCCGGTTCTGGGGCGGCACCACCACCAGCCCGGCCGACCGGATCAGGCTGCTCACCGTGCTGGCCAGGGGCGGTGCCGGGCTGAGCGCCGCCGACCGCCGCCTCGTGCTCGGCCTCATGGGCCGGGTGCTGCCGGAGCAGGCGTGGGGCGTCAGCGCAGCCGCCCGGCCCGGCGACCGGGTGGCGCTGAAGAACGGCTGGACGCCGCGGCCGTTCGTCCACAACACGTGGGCGGTCACCAGCTATGGCCGGATCACCGGGCCGGGCCGGGACCTGCTGCTGTCGGTGCAGACCGACCGGCAGGCCGGGGAGGGGCAGGGCATCCAGGCCATCGAGGGGCTGGCCCGGCTGATCGGCAGCCGCCTGGACGGCCTCGCCCCGCTCAGCGCCCGCCCCTGCGCCGCCCGCCCCGCCGCGTGAAGACCTGCCCGCCGCGTGAAGACCTGCCCGCCGCGTGAAGACCTGCCCGCCGCGTGAAGACCTGCCCGCCGCGTGAAGACCTGCCCGTCGCGTGAAGACCTGCCCGTCGCGTGCGGACCTGCCCGTCGCGTGAGTGCCTGTTCCGCGTGCGGGACGGGCCCGGTCACGAGTGCGCGCGGGCGAGGACCTCCTCGGGGATGACCTTGGGCACGCCCCGCAGCCCGACCAGCGCGAGCCCAGCCGTCACCGCCAGCATCCCCGCGGTGACGAGCCCCGTCACGTGCACCCCGTCCATGAAGGCCGCCCGCGCCGCCTGGACCAGCACGGCCGCCTGCTCCTGCGGCAGGGCCGCGGCCACCTCCATCGCCCCCGCGAGCGACTCCCGCGCCGCCCCGTCCGGTATCCCGGCCGGAAGCCGCAGCCCGGACCTGTAGGCGCTGTTGAGCACCGTGCCGAGAACCGCGATGCCGAGCGCCCCGCCCAGCTCGAACGACGTCTCCGACACCGCGGCCGCCGCCCCGGCGCGCTCCTTCGGGACGGTGGCCAGCACGTTGTCGTTGTTGACGGTGAACGCGAGCCCGATCCCCATGCCACCCACCGTCATCGCCGCCAGGATCACCAGGTAGCTGGGGTCCTGCCCGAGCGAGCTGTAGACGAGGAACGCCGCGGCGTTCATCAGCAGGCCCAGCGCCACGACGCCGTTGCGGCCGAGCGGCCCGATGAGGCGGCCCGCCAGGATCCCGCCGACCGCGCCGCTCAGCCCGCCCGGCAGGCCCGCCAGCCCCGCCTGCAGCGGCGACCAGCCCAGGACGAGCTGGAAGTACCAGGCGAAGATCAGCGACATGGCCATCATGGTGAAGATGGCCAGCAGATTCGTGCCGATGGAGGCGCTGAACGCCCGCCGCCGGAACAGCCGCACGTCGATCAGCGGTTCGGCCAGCCTGACCTGCCGCAGGCCGAACCAGGCCAGGCAGGCCACCCCGAGCACGGCCGCCACCGGCACGTCCACCTGCTCGACGCCCTTGTGGGCCGCCTCCTTGACCGCGTAGATGACCGCCACCACGCCGGTGAACGACAGCACCACGCTGAGCAGGTCGATCCGGCCGGCGTCCGGGTTGCGTGACTCCGGCAGCACCAGCAGGCCGGCGACGAACACCACCGCCATGATCGGCAAATTGATGAGGAACACCGACCCCCACCAGAAGTGGTCGAGCAGCAGGCCCCCGACCACGGGGCCGACGGCGAACCCGGCGGCGCTCATCCCGCTCCAGATGCCGATCGCGGCGGTGCGCTCGCCCGCGTCGGTGAAGACGTTACGGATGATCGACAGGGTCGACGGCATGATCGTCGCGCCGGCTACGCCGAGCAGCGCCCGCGCCGCGATCAGCAGCTCGGGGGTGGGCGCGTACGCGGTCAGCGCCGAGGCGGCGCCGAACGCGACGGTCCCGATGAGCAGCAGCCGTTTACGGCCGATGCGGTCGCCGACGTTGCCCATGGTCACGAGCAGGCCCGCCAGCGCGAAGCCGTACACGTCGCCGATCCACAGCAGCTGGGTGGCGTCGGCGCCGAGATCGCCGACCAGCCGGGGCAGCGCCAGGTGCAGGACGGTCAGGTCGAGGGAGAGGAGCAGGGTCGCCAGGCAGGCGATCGCCAGGGAGGCCCATCGTTTCGTCATGCCGCCACCCTCGACGGCGCCGCTGACCGCCCGCCTACCGTGCGCTGACCGTCCCGCCCGGCCGGTCGTCCCGGCCGGGCAGTGGCCGGTCGTCCCGGCAGGGCCGCGGCTCGTCGTCCAGGGCGCGCAGATCGGCGAGGACGCGGCTGCGGATGTCCTGGGCGCTGTACCAGCCGTCGGGGCACTCCGCCAGCGCCTGCTCCAGCCGCGCGCGGGCCGTGCCGGCGTCGCCGCGCCGCATCGCCACCTCGCCCAGCCCGGTGTGCGCCCGCGCCATCGCCTCGCCGTGACCCACCTGACGGGCCAGCCCGGCGGCGAGCGTGTAGTCGGCCTCGGCCCCCGCCAAGTCGTCGAGGCGGGCCCGGGCGTCGCCCCGGCTGCACAGGCTCTCCGCCATGTCGGGCACCGACCCCAGCTCCTCGGCCACCGCGAACGACCGCCCGGCCAGCTCGTAGGCCTCGGCGAAGCGGCCCTGGTCGAAGGCCAGCGTGCCCAGCATCGTCAGCGTGAGCGTGGTGCCCCACCGCTCGCCCAGCTTTCCGAACGACGCCAGCGACTGTTCGAACCCGGCCCGCGCCTCCTCGAACCGGCCCATGGCCTGTAGCAGGAACGCGATGCCGGACTGGCTGAGCGCCTCGGGCCAGGCGGGCAGCGTGCCGCCGAGGCGGGCCTGCAACTCCCAGACCTGCTGAGCGTCACCCGGCGGCCCCATGAACGACGGCAGCAGGATCGACAGGAACTCCAGCCGCGCCGGCAGGTGCCCGATCGGATACAGCCGCTGCAGCTGCGCCAGGCGGGCCCGCAGCTCCGGGCTCGGCTCACCGCCCCACGCCGCGACGAGCACGCAGGTCGCGTACTCCTCCTCCAGCCCGGCGGGCGCGCCGATGGGCGATCCGGCCAGCAGGGCCCGCGCGAGCGCGGCCCGCGTCATCCGGTGGCCCCGCATCCACCAGTAGCAGGCGGCGTGGGCGAGCAGCCGCATGCCGAGCTCCGTCCGGCCCGACCCGGTCGCCCACCGCAGGGCCGCGTCGAGGTCGTCGTCCTCCTGGTCGAGAAGGGCGAGCCACTCCAACTGCTCCGCCCGGCGCAGATGCGGGTCGGCGGTCATGACCAGGTCGAGGCAGTAGGCGGCGTGCGCCTCGTGCAGCGCCTCGCTCTCGCCCGCCTCGGCCAGCCGTTCGGCGCAGAACGCCTTGATCGTCTCCAGCATCCGGTAGCGGCCGCCGACGACCTCGACCAGCGACTTGTCCGCCAGCCCGAACAGCACCTCCTCCGGCAGCCCGCACACCCGCTCGGCGGCACCGGGCGTGGCACCGCCGGCGAAGACGGTCAGCCGCCTGGCCAGCCGCTGCTCGTCCGCGTCGAGCAGGTCCCAGCTCCACGCCACGACCGCGCGCAGCGTCTGGTGCCGGGGCAGCGCCGTGCGGCTGCCCTTGGTCAGCAGCCGGAACCGGTCGTCCAGCCGTGCCGCCACGTCGGCCAACGTCAGCGTGCGCAGCCGGGCGGCGGCCAGCTCGATGGCCAGCGGCAGCCCGTCGAGCGCCCGGCAGACGGCCACGACCTGCGCCGCGTTGCCGGCCTCCACCGCGAACCCCGGCCGGACCGCGGCCGCCCGCTCGGCGAACAGCCGGACGGCCGGATAGTCGAGCGGGTTCGGCGCGTCGGCCGGCGGCAGCCGCAGCGGCGACACCGGCAGCAGCCGCTCGCCGGTGATGCCCAGCGCCTCGCGGCTGGTCGCCAGCACCCGCAGCCGCGGGCAGGCGGCCAGCAGCAGGTCGGCCAGCTCGGCGGCCGGCGTCACCACGTGCTCGCAGTTGTCGAGGACCAGCAGCAGGTCACGGTCGGCGAGGGCGGTCACCAGCCGGGCGGCCGGGTCGAGCGGCGGCCGGTCGGGGCCGGACAGCAGGCTCTCGCGGATGCCGAGCGCCGCCAGCACGGCCGCCGGCACGTCGCCGCCGCCCGACAGGGGCGCGAGCGGAACGAAGCACACGTCGCCGGGCTCGCGCGCGGCCGCCTCCGAAGCGAGCCGGGTCTTGCCCGCGCCACCGGCTCCGAGCAGCGTGACGAGCCGCGCCTGCCGCAGGTGGGCGGCGACCTGGTCCAGCTCCTCGTCGCGCCCCACGAAGCTGGTGAGCTGCGCCCGCACCCCCGTCCTGAGCCGTGGCGGCTCCGTCGCCTCCGCCGGGACAGCCGGGCCCGCCGGGACCGCGGGGGCGGCCGGGCCCAGGGCCGGGTCGCCGCGCAGCACGGCCAGGTGGGCAGCCGACAGCTCGGGACCGGGGGCCAGGCCCAGCTCCTCGTCGAGGACCCGCCGGGCCTCCTCGTACGCGCCGAGCGCCTCCGCCTGCCGGCCGCTGCCGTACAGGGCGCGCATGAGCTGGATCCGCGGCCGCTCGCGCAGCGGGTGGACGGCGGTGAGCTGCCGCAGCTCCGCCACCAGCTCGCGATGGCGGCCGAGCTCCAGGTCGGCTTGGACCCGGTCCTCGGTGGCCGCCAGCCGCCGCTCCTCCAGCCCCGCCGCCGCGGCCACCGCGAACGGGGCGTCGGCCAGCGCCGCGCCGCGCCACAGCGAAAGCGCCTCCCGCAGCAGCGCGGCGGCCAGCCGGGCGTCGCCCGCGCGCAGCGCGTGCCCGCCCTCGCCGGCGAGCCGCTCGAACCGGCGGGCGTCCACGTCGTCGGGGTCGGCGGCCAGCAGGTAGCCGGCGGGGTGGAACTCGATCCGGTCGCGGCCCAGCGCCCTGCGCAGCCGAGACACCTGCGCCTGCAGCGCGTTGGCCACGCCGTCGGGCGGCTGCTCGCCGTACAGGCCGTCGACCAGCACGTCGGAGCGGACGACGCGGCCCACGTCGAGGGCCAGCAGCGTGAGCAGGCCCCGCATCCGGGGGCCGCCGAGGGGGACCTGCTCCCCGTCCTGGCCCACGACACGGGTGGGGCCGAGGATCTCGAAGCGCATACCCCGATTATCAGGGGCGCGGCAGCATCGCGGCGACCTGCCCGTACGTGGGCAGCGGCACCGGGGCCGCGTCACCCCGGACGGCCAGCACGGCCGCCAGCGCCCCGCGCAGCGCGGCCCGGTAGGGCAGCGACCCGGTGCTGACCCTGGCCACGCCCGCCGCAGCGAGCCGGTCCAGGGCGGGGCCGTCCGGCTGGTGGAGCACGTTGAGCGGCAGCGGGGTGCTCGCCGCCACCGCCTCGATCGCGCGCAGTCCGGTCAGGCCGGGGACGAACACGCCGTCGGCGTGCCCGTAGGCGCGGACGCGCTCCAGCGTGTCACCGGTCCGCAGCCAGCAGGTGTCGGTCCGGGCGTTGACGAACACGCCGTGGCCGAGCGCGGCCTCGATGATCCGCTGCTGCAGCGCGATCGGCCGCAGGGTGCCGTCGGGGCGGCCGTCCTCCAGGTTGACGCCGACGGCGCCCAGCGCGGCGAGGGCCGCGACGAGGTCCGACACCTCGGCCGGGTCGTCGCTGAAACCGCCTTCGATGTCCACGGTCACCAGGACGCCGAGGTCTCGGACGGTCGCGGCCAGCTCGATCGTCTCGGCCCGGGTGGCGCCGGCGGCGTCGGGCCTGCCGTGCACGGCGGCCACGCCGAGGCTGGTGGTGCCGATCGCGGGGAAGCCGTGGGCGGCCAGCAGGGCGGCGGAGCCGTAGTCCCAGGCGTTGGGCAGCAGGAACGGGTCGCCGGGGCGGTGCAGGTCGCGGAAGGTCACGGCGTCCGGGTTCGCGGGATCGGTCATGGCACGACGCTAGGCCGGGATCGTTTCGACGGGCGGCGAAGCGTGTCAGGCGGCCAGCCGCCGGGACCGCGCCCCGGCCTCGGCGGGGCCCGCGGCGGAAGCGTGGGAGCGGGGAGACCGCGGCGTCGTGGCGGCCCGGCGCCCACCGACCGCCGTCGCCATGACGGCGACCAGGGCGATCTCGGCCAGCACCACGCCGCGCTGGAACAGGCCGTAGAAGGCGACGCCGTCGATCGGCGCCGAGGTGACCGACGCGGGGTGCGCGAGCAGGAAGCAGGCCAGCGCCAGCGCGGACGTCACGCTCATGGCCCGGAGCGTGGTGGCCCACGCCGGGGACGTGTCCCGCCTGGCCAGCGTCCACCCCGCCAGGGGCAGCGCGGTGAGGACGACGGCGGCGGCCCACCGGTGGATCTCCCCGGCCACCGTGCTGAGCTGGGAGATGCCCGGATCGGTGGGGAAGACGGCGCACAGGAGGAGGCCGGCGGCCGCGGCCACCAGCAGCACCCGGGTGGCGGCGGTGCGGGCGGGCTCGCGCACCGCCAGCCCGTACGCCAGCCACAGGCACGCCCCGGCGAGGGCCAGCAGGCCGGTCAGCACCGGCAGCATGCCGCCGGGCACCAGCGCGTAGTCGCTGAGCAGCGGCTGCTCCGGCAGCGCCACCTGGGCGTAGCCGAACGCGCCGGCCGCCAGCAGCGTGCCGCCGACCGGCACGGCGACCCGGCCGGTGACCGGGGCCGGCACGTGGCGGGCGACGTGGGCGGGCCGCCCCGGAACGGTGTCGTGGACCGTCATCGCGTCACCTCGTCATAGATCTGCTCGAAACGGGCGAGGGAGTTCTGGTGGTCGTGCGTCATCGCCAGTTCGCGGCTGACCCGGCCGAGGCGGGCGCGCAACGTGTCGTCGGTCAGGACGGCGGTCAGGTGCCGGGCCAGCCCGATCACGTCGCCCGGCTCGAACAGGTAGCCGTTGCCGTCCACGAGGTGCGGCAGCGCCATCGCGTCGGCCGCCACCACGGGCAGGCCGCTGGCCATCGCCTCCAGCGTGGCGATGCTCTGCAGCTCGGCGACGCCCGGCATGGCGAACACGTCGGCCGCGGCGAACGTCTGCGGCATCTCCTCGTCGGGCACGAACCCCAGGAACGACACCCGCTCGGCCACGCCGATGCGCCGGGCCAGCCTTTCCAGCGCGGCCCGCTGGTTGCCCCGCCCGACGAGCGCGACCTGCGCGTCGGTGATGTTGAGCACGTACGGCAGGGCGCGGACGAGCTCCGTCAGCCGCTTCTCCTCGTCCAGGCGGCCGACGAACAGGATGGTGGGCCGGTCCGGCAGGCCGAACAGTTTGCGCGCCCACTGCTTCGGCTCGGTGTGCGGGCGGAACCTCGCCAGGTCGATGCCGCAGGACACCGGCTCGACGTCACGGCGGAACCCCTGGTCACCCAGCAGCGTGGCGGCCAGCGGCGTCGGCGTGGTGATGCGGTCGGCGCGGTCGTAGATCCGCGCGAAGTCGCGCCAGGCGAGCCGGCCCGCCCTGGCCCGCAGCTGTGCGGGGACGTGGCCGAACTGGAAGAGGTTGTCGGGCATGAAGTGGTTGGTGGCGACCACGGGCACCCCGCGGCGGCGGGCGGCGGCGATCGCGGCCCGGCCGACGACGAAGTGGCCCTGGGTGTGCAGCACGTCCGGGTCGATGGCGGCCATCAGCCGGTCGAGCCGGGTCGGGACGGTCACCCGCATGGTCGGGTGGAGCAGGATCGGGGCGGAGCGCAGCCGGTGCACGACGACGCCGTCGACCACGTCGGCGCAGGCCGGCCCGGTGTCCGACTGGCAGACGACGTGCACGTCGTTGCCGCGCTCGGCCAGGCCGGTGGCGAGGCGGTGGGTGAAGTAGGCGGTGCCGTTCACATCCGGCGGGTAGGTGTCGGTGGAGATCAGGATGCGGCGGGGCGGCGTGGCCACGGGGCTGAGGGCGGCGGGTTCTGCGGTGGTGCGGTGCAGCGGTACGGCCATGGGGAGACTCCGTTTCGCAGGTGGGACGAGGCACCGGCGTGGGGAGGGCCGGAGCGGTGACGGGACGGGCGGGGCAGCGGGGCGGGGGATGGGCAGGGGACGGCGATCAGGTCAGGGGCGGGCCTCCAGCGGGGTGGTCCGGGCCAGGGCGATGGTCCCCGCGGCCGCCAGCGCCGCCGCCGCCACCGGCACGACGCCGGTGGGCAGCGGCTCGCCGAGCAGCAGCGCGCCGAACGCCACCGCCGTGAGCGGGTCGGCGATCTGCAACGAGGCGAACGACACGCCGAAGTGGCCGACGGCGTAGGCCCGCTGCAGCATCATCAGCGCGAGGACGGCGGGCACCGGCAGCGCCAGCAGGTACCACCAGTTCCAGGCGCCGTCCACCAGCACCCGGACGAGGGTGGCGGTGGACCCGTAGAGCACGCCGGAGCTGGTGGCGAGCAGTGCCGCCCGGCCCGCGGGAGACGCCATCCGCGAGCCCGCCCACAGCAGCACCGCCGCCGCTCCGGAGACGCCGAGCAACGTCAGCACCCCGCCGGGCTCCAGCCGGGCCGGCCCGTCGGACTCCGGCACCAGCAGCACCAGCCCGACGAGCCCCGTCGCCACCACGACGGCGGCGGCCAGCTCGCGGCGCGACGGCCGGCGGCCGTGCAGCGTGGCCGCGATGGGCAGGGCGAACAGCAGGCTGGCCACCCCCATGGGCTGCACGACGGCCAGCGGCCCGAGCCCGAGGGCGACGACGTGCACGCCGCCGCCCACCAGGATGGCCGCGCCGCCGAGCAGCCAGCGCGGCCGGCGCAGCAGCACCCGCAGGCGGGGCCGGTCGGCGCCCACCGCCTCGAACTGCTGCAGGGCGGCGCCGACCGCGAAGAACAGCGAACCGAGCAGCGCCACGGCCGCGGCCAGCACAGTCATGCCGTCTCCTCTCACAGGGATGGTCACCGGGCAGGGTCAAACGGACGTGTCCACCGGAAGTCGGTCGGTGGAAGCCTTGGTGGCGCGCCGCTTCCTGATCCAGCGCACCAGCTCGACGAGCCCGGTGACGGAGACCGCGATGCCGAGGCCGAGCAGCAGCCCCTTGACGGGGTCGTTCTCGAACGCCATCCCGCCGAAGAACCCGATCAGCCCGGAGTACACCGCCCACGAGGAGGCGGCGATCGCGTCGAAGAAGGTGAAGGAGCGCAGCGGGTAGCGCACCGCGCCCATGGTCAGCGTGGTCGCGGTGCGCCCGCCGGGGATGTAGCGGGCCACCACGAGCACCAGCCCGCCCCGCTCGGCCAGCGCCCCTCGGGCCCACACGAACGCCTTGCGCTCGCGCAGCCGGCCCCCCGACTTGTTGCCGATCAGGTACGAGATGTGGTCCCCGGCGAACGCGCCGACCGCGGCGACCAGGATCACCAGGGCCAGGTTCGTGTTCCCGGACGCGGCGAAGACCCCGGCGGTGATGACCGACGTCTCGGCGGGCACGATCGGGAAGAATCCGTCGAGGACCGCGAGCGCGAAGATCGCCACGTATAGCCAGGGTGACGACATCGCCTGGTGCACCAGGTCGAGGATGGCGTGGGACATACGTGTACTCCGATCGTGGGGACACCTCGAAGCCTGGTGGCGTGAGGCGGCGTTGGATATCGGGGAAACCCCCGGATCGAACGCGGACCCTGCCCCGAGAAAGGTCAGGGCCCGTACCCCAGGACCGTAGGAACTCCGCAGGTCATGGCGCATCGGACGATCGGTACGCACCACCCCCGACTTTCGTAGGGGCCGAAACCGCGGCCGTCGATGAACCACACTCCGATCCAACCGGCCGGAGCCGCGCGAGACAGCAGGGCACGTATCCGCTTTCGCGGTGGTGCCAGCCCCACCCCGCTGCGGGCCCTCGCCCTACCGGCCGGGCGTGCACCCGCGCCGACCTCACTTTCGTCAGGGGGACGCCCCTACGACCGGCAGGGCCATGCCGTCCGGTGCGCCGGGTAACGTCGCCCCCGTGAAGCACCTGCGCCGCCGGACCCGCGCCCAGTGGGTCCGTGACCTCCTGCTGTGGATCCTGCTCGCGGCGGTGATCGCCGCCATGGGGATCGACCCGCTCACCGACGCGGCGCGATTCGCGGTGCGGACCGGGCCGTTGCTCGTCCTCGGCGGGGTGGCCGTGCTGGTCGGCAGGCCGTGGCCGCTTGCCGCGGTGCTGCTGCTGGCGCCGTTCGGGCCGTGGTCGTTCGACCAGGGGCTCGCCACGTCCACGCTCGTCTGGCCGGAGCCCCTGCCCCAGGTGAAGATCCTCCCGATCCAGCCGGTGACGCTGTTCGTCGGCTGGTACGCCTACCTGACGGGACGGCGCATGGCGGACACCCGGCCGCCGGCGGCGGCGTTCGCGCCGCTCGCGCTCGCGGGCGTGGTCCTGGTGGTGGCGCGGGGCGGCGGCCTCGGCCTGTGGATCACCATGACCACCGGGCTGCTGGGCGCGTACGTGCTGCCGTACCTGCTGGGCCTGCTGCGGCGCCGGCTCGTGCAGCAGCGCGAGCAGGCGAGGCTGTCGGCGGCGGCGCGGGCCAGGCTGCGGGAGCGGGCCAGGATCGCGCGCGACATGCACGACTCGCTCGGCCACGACCTGGCCCTCATCGCCGTCCGCGCGGCCGGATTGGAGATGTCGCCGGGCCTGGCACCCGGGCAGGTCGAGGCGGCGGGGGAGCTGCGGGTGGCGGCGGCCGAGGCCACCGAGCGTCTGCGCCAGATCATCGGCCTGCTCCGCGACGACACCGACGCCGACGCCAGGCCGCCCCTGGCCCCGGCGGGGGAGGGCGTGGCCGCCATCGTCGAGCGGGCCCGCGCCTCCGGCCTGCCGGTCACGCTGCACCGTGACCCCTCCGGCCCGCCGCCTGCGCTGGCCGGGGCGGTGGTGCAGGAGGGCCTGACGAACGCGGCCAAGCATGCGCCGGGCGCGCCGGTCACCGTCCTCGTCTCTCCGCACCGGGTCGTCGTGCGCAACGGCCCGCCCCGATCCCGCCCCACGGCCGTGCCGGGCGGCCTCGGCCTCACCGGCCTGGACGAGCGCGTCCGGCTGGCGGGCGGCACGCTGGCCGCCGGCCCCCGCGGCGCCGGCTACGAGCTGGTCGCCGAACTCCCATGACGGGCGGTCCTCTCCCCTGGCCGGGGGAGGCGGCTCCCCTGCGGGCGGGAGGGTGCGCGGCGCCCGGCGGGCGAGCCTGGACGCATGACCCGTACGACACCGTCCATCGGCCGCGTCACCGCGGCGATCGTGGCGATCGCCGCCATGCTCCCCTACCTCACCCTCAAGATCCTCTGGATGGCCGGCAACCCGCTCGGTCTCGACCAGGCGTTCGTGGACGACCCGACCGTGGTCGCGCTCAACGCGATGACGTTCGGCATGGACGCCGTGGGGCTGGTCATGGCGCTGGCCTTCGCCATGCGGTGGGGGATGCGCGTGCCCGCCTGGCTCGTGCTGCTGCCCCTGTGGGTCGGCATGGGTCTGCTGTCCGTCATCGTGGTCACGACACCGCTGAGCGTGCTCGTCGAAGGCGCTGACATCCTGCCCGCCACCGGACCGATCCAGCCGTGGGTGTTCATGGTGGTGTACAGCGGATTCGTCGTGCAGGGCGTCGGCCTGATGGTCTCCTTCGCCCTCTACGCCCGCGACCGCTGGCCGCACGTGCTCACCGCCTCCGTGGCCGACCGGCCCCTCACCGCCACCCTCCCGTTCCAGGTCGTGGTGGCGAGGGGAGCGCTGCTGGTGACCCTGCTGGTCGGCGGGACCCGGCTCGCCTGGGCGTTCGGCGTCACCGCCGGGCTGCCCGGCGGGGTGGCCGACGCCTACTCGACGTCGTCGGCGTTCCTGGACGGGGTCAAGGGCCTGCTCGCCATCGGCGCGGGCGCCGCCCTGCCGGCCATGGTCGCCGGCGCGGGCCGCGCGGCGTTCTGGAAGCCGCTGGTGGTGGCGTGGCTGGGCACCGGCGCCATGTTCGGCTGG
Source organism: Nonomuraea sp. NPDC047897 (assembly GCF_043204415.1). Classification (NCBI taxonomy): domain Bacteria; kingdom Bacillati; phylum Actinomycetota; class Actinomycetes; order Streptosporangiales; family Streptosporangiaceae; genus Nonomuraea; species Nonomuraea sp. NPDC047897. Next base: position 67,295 of record NZ_JBIDCC010000024.1, read on the forward strand.
GGCCTGTACGCGATGATCGTCACCGTCACCGGCGGGCCGCTCGGCGGCGACTCGCCCGGCCTGGTGGGCGTGGTGCAGCTCTTCGAGACGCTGACGGGCCTGGTGATGGGGATGTGCGGCGCGTTCCTGCTGGCCGAGCGGTCGCGCCGGGCGGCCGGCGGGTCAGGCGGCGGCCACGTGCAGGCGGCCCAGCACCCGCTTGAACGCGAAGATCGAGAAGGCGATCGCGCACCCGCTGATCACGGCCACGGCTGACGTCCGGAGCAGCATGAACGTGCCCAGCGACTGGTGCAGCGCGAGCCAGATGCTCACCGTGGAGTTCGCCAGCAGCACGAAGGCCCACAGCAGGGTGATCCGCGCGAAGAACCGGCGCATCCGCTCGTGCTTGAGCACCGCCGACGGCAGGTGGATGTAGTCGAGCGTCAGCTTCTGCACGAGGGGCCGGTTCAGCCGCACCGAGGCGAGGAAGGCCATGCTGATGCAGATCGTCCCGAGCTCCGGCTGGATGAAGTACACCACCCAGCTCCCCGTCCAGAATCCCACCAGCGCCCGGACCGTCACCGCGATCGCCGCGAGGAACATGGTGGCCGGCACCCGGACGCCCCTGACCAGCCGCCAGGCCACTCCGAGGTAGACCCAGGAGACGGCCGCGACGAGCGCCCCGGTCAACCCCAGCACCGCCAGCGCCGCGTAGAACACCGCGAGTGGCGCCACCACCCCTTCGAGCAGCCGGGGGATCGCCTGGCGGGCTAGGGAGGTGAGGCGTGGCAGGGTGGTCGCAGGATGGTTCAAGGCTGCTCCGCAGGTGGGCCGGCAGGCCGTCGACTGCAGGCCCCTACCCGCGTCGCGGGTGGTCAGGCCTGCCGGACGGCCGGTACGGGGGTCAGTCCGTGCTTACCCCGGCGCACCCGAGGGGCCGCGCCGGTGGCTTACCGTACCCGAGCGCTCCGGATGCCACTGCGTCCTTTGCCACGTTCCGGTCCCGACACCACCCATCCGGGTGGTGTCGGGATCACCCACCCAGGGAGGCGGTGGCCAGCTTGGCGCCGAACCCCACGAACAGGGCGCCCACGCCCGAGGTGAGGCCCGCGCTCAACCGGCGGCGCGCCCTGAACTGCCTGGCCAGAAACGTCCCGCCGAAGATCAGCGCCGTCAGGTAGAGGAAGCTGAACACCTGGATGATCACACCCAGGACGAGGAACGACAGCGCCGGTGCGGCGTAGCCGGGGTCCACGAACTGGATGAAGAACGAGACGAAGAACAGGATCGCCTTGGGGTTGAGCAGGCTGATCATCAACGCCTTGCGGAACGGCCGGGACCTGCGGGTCTCCACGACGCCGGCCTCCGCCCCGACGGCCGCCGGGGCGGCCGCGCCGCGCCAGGCGCGCCACGCTCCCCGGATCATCTGGAGCCCGATCCACGCGAGGTAGCCGGCCCCCGCGTACTTCACGATCGTGAACAGCACCGGGTTGGAGCGCAGCAGCGAGGCGGCGCCCGCGGCGGCCAGGGCCATCAGCACCGTGTCGCCGGCGAACACGCCGGCCGCGGCCCGGTAGCCCTGCCGGACGCCCTGCTGGGCGGCCAGGCTGAGGACGTAGAGGGAGTTCGGGCCGGGCAGCAGGATGATGAAGAAGGCCCCGAGGACGTACGTCCAGATGTCGGTGATGCCGAAGAACACGCCCCTACCTCCACACGCGGCGACATATCACGTTATCTCGCGGCGGGGCCGCGGGCGCAAACCGGTGGTCTGACCGCGGCCTCCCCGCACGCGCCCACCGCGCCCGCATCCGCACCGCCGACGACTTCTGGGCCCCGGCCCGCGGATTTGGGCCTTCACCGCGGCGGGCTTCGTCTTCACTCTCGGGTTCAGGCGCGTGTCACACCCCCCGACTCGCGCGCCTGAGGAGGACCAGGTGAAACGCCGATTAGTCATCCTGCTGGCCGTCCTGGGACTGGTCTGCCTGACCGGCGCGACCGGTGCCGGAGCCGCTGCCGAGCCGCCGCCCAACCGGCAGTATCGCGTGCAGGGGCCCGCCGACGCCAAGCAGCGCAGTGCCGTGGCCGCGACCGGAGCGGCGATCGACGAGGTGGCGAAGGACTCGGTCCTGGTCACCGCCACGGAAGCCGAGGTCGCGGCCATCTCGAAGCTCGGCTACCGGGTCACGGAGGTGCCGCGCCCGTTACTCCCGTCCGGTGCCGGGATCGCTGACTTCCCGCCATCGGACTCCGGCTACCACAACTACGCGGAGATGAACGCGAACATCAACGCGCTCGTCGCCGCCCGGCCGAGCATCGCCAGCAAGTTCGTCTACGGCACCTCCCACGAGGGCAGGCAGCTCGTCGGCGTGAAGATCAGCGACAACGTCGGCACCGACGAGGCCGAGCCGGAGGTGCTCTTCACCGCCCACCAGCACGCCCGCGAGCATCTCACGGTCGAGATGGCGCTGTACATCATGCACCTGCTCGCCGACAACTACGGCACCGACAGCCGGATCACCAACCTGGTGAACACCCGGGAGATCTGGATCATGCCGGACCTCAACCCGGACGGCGGCGAGTACGACATCGCGACCGGCTCCTACCGTTCGTGGCGCAAGAACCGCCAGCCGAACAGCGGCTCCTCGGCCGTCGGCACCGACATGAACCGCAACTGGGCCTACCAGTGGGGCTGCTGCGGCGGCTCGTCGGGTTCACCGTCCAGCGACACCTACCGCGGCCCGTCCGCCGAGTCGGCGCCCGAGGTCAAGGCCGTGGCCGACTGGGTGCGCGGCCGTGTCGTCGGCGGCGTGCAGCAGATCAAGGCGCACATCGACTGGCACACCTACAGCGAGCTGATCCTGTGGCCGTACGGCTACACCTACAACGACACCGCGCCCGGGCTGACCCAGGACGACCGCGACGCGCACGCCACCCTGGGCCAGAACATGGCCGGCACCAACAACTACACCCCCGAGCAGGCCAGCGACCTGTACATCACCGACGGCACCATCGACGACTGGTTGTGGGGCGCGCACAAGATCTTCAGCTTCACCTTCGAGATGTACCCGAGGGGCGCCAGCCCCGGCTTCTACCCGCCGGACGAGCAGATCGTCCCGCAGACCACCCGCAACCGGGAGGCGGTGCTCCGCTTCCTGGAGTACTCCGACTGCGTCTACCGGATCATCGGCAAGGAGGCGCAGTACTGCGGCACCGGCAATCCGCCGCAGACCGTCTACTCCGACACCTTCGAGTCCGACACCGGCTGGACCGTCAACCCGGGCGGCACCGACACCGCCACCGCGGGCCGGTGGGAGCGCGGCGACCCCGAGGCCACCAGCTCGTCGGGGGCCAAGCAGCTCGGCACCACGGTCAGCGGCAGCAACGACCTGGTGACCGGCCGCCTCGCCGGGGCCTCGGCCGGTGTCCACGACGTCGACGGCGGCGTCACCTCGGTGCAGTCGCCGCCGATCACGCTGCCCGCCGGGGGCACGCTGTCCCTGTCCCTGTCCGCCTACCTCGCCCACGGCTCCAACTCCTCCAGCGCCGACTATCTGCGGGTCAGGGTCGTCGGCGGCACCACGACGACCGTGCTCCAGCAGTCCGGCGCGGCCACCAACCGCAACGGCGCCTGGGCCGTGACCACGGCGGACATCTCCGCCCACGCGGGCCAGACGGTCCGCATCGTCGTCGACGCGGCCGACGCGTCCGGCGCCTCCCTGGTGGAGGCGGGCATCGACGACGTCCGCATCACCCGCACCCCCTGACGGCCGCCACGGGGCGCCCTGCGGGGCGCCCCGTGGGGCCTCTTCCGGGCGCCGACGGCAGGTGACATTCCCGTTGCCTTGGGTCTTGTAAGGACCGGCTGTCAAGGCTTACGATCGCGACAACTCTTAGGAAACTTTCCTATAAGAAGCCGCGGTGTGACCGTGCCGTACGGCTTCGCGCTCTCACCCCCCGGCGCGAGCCGTACGGCACACCCCTTGAGCAGAGCCCGACCCCCCAGACCTCAGGGAAACGCCATGACACCCCGTCGCCTGTTCCTCGCCTTGCTGACCGCCCTCGCCCTGCTGGCCACCGGACTGGCCACGACCGCCCCCGCCGCCGCGCACGGCGCCGTGACGGTCGCCGCCCCCCAGTGGCAGCCCAACACCTCCTACACCGCCGGCACCCGCGTCACCTACAACGGCCAGGACTACGAGTGCCTCCAGTCGCACACCTCCCTGACCGGCTGGGAGCCGCCCAACGTGCCCGCCCTGTGGAAGGCCGTCAACGGCGGCGGCGACCCGGGAGCGCCCCCGGCCCCCGGCGCCCCCAGCGTCACCGGCGCCACCAACACCTCGATCAGCCTGACCTGGGGCGCCTCGACCGGCACCGTCACCGGCTACCGGGTCTACGAGGGCGCCACCGTCCGGGCCACCGTCGGCGGCACCACCGCGACGATCGGCTCGCTGGGCGCCTGCACCACGCACACCTACACGGTCAAGGCCTACAACGCGGCCGGTGAATCGCCCGCCAGCGCCTCCGTGACCGGCACCACCGGCGGCTGCACCGGCGGAGGCGACAGGATGCCCGGCGCCCCCTACCTCTACATGGGCTGGGGCAACCCGCCCGCGCCCGCCACGGTGATGAGCGCCACCGGAGTCAAGTCGTTCACCATGGCCTTCATCCTGTCCAGCGGCGGCTGCACCCCCGCCTGGGACGGCCAGCGCCCGCTCACGGGCGGCGCCGACGCCCAGGCCATCTCGGCCATCAAGGCCGCCGGCGGCAGCGTGCAGATCTCCTTCGGCGGCTGGCAGGGCAACAAGCTGGGCCCCAACTGCTCCAGCCCGCAGGCCTTCGCCGGCGCCGTGCAGCAGGTCATCAACGCCGTCGGCCCCGCGGTCGTCGACTTCGACATCGAGAACACCGACGAGTTCGAGAACCACACCGTCCAGGACCGCATCCTCAACGGTCTCAAGATCGTCAAGCAGAACAACCCCGGCGTCAAGGTCGTCGTCACCTTCGGCACCACCAGGACCGGCCCCAACGCGCACGGCATCCGCCTGATCAACCAGTCGAAGGCGCTCGGCGTCCCCGTCGACAACTACACGATCATGCCGTTCGACTTCGGCAGCTCCAACATCTACCAGGACACCGTCAACGCCGCCGAAGGCCTCAAGACCGCGCTGAAGAACGCCTTCGGCTGGAGCGACGCCCAGGCCTACGCCAAGATGGGCATCTCCGGCATGAACGGCCTGTCCGACCAGCAGGAACTCACCACACCGGCCACCTGGACCCAGATCCGCGACTGGGCCAGGAGCAAGGGCCTGACCCGGCTGGCGTACTGGTCGGTCAACCGCGACCGGCCCTGCCCCGGCGGCGGAGTCGTCTCCCACTGCAGCGGCATCTCCCAGAGCGAGTGGGAGTTCACCCGCATCACCGCGGGCTTCTAGCCCCCCGGGGGGGGGGGGGGGGGGGGGGGGGGGGGGGGGGGCGCGGGCCCCCCCCCCCCCCCCCCCCCGGGGGGGGGGGGGGCGCCGCCCGCCGCGGGGGGGGGGGGGGCCCCCCCCCCCCCCGACCCCACCACG
>NZ_JBIDCC010000024.1:72850-82027 GCF_043204415.1 Nonomuraea sp. NPDC047897
GGTGCGCTGCGCCCCCCCCGGGGGCGGCGCCCCCGTGGTGGGTGGGGGGGCCCCCCCCCCCCCGGGCCCCCCCCCCCGGGGGGGGGGGCCGGCCCCCCCCCCCCCCGCCCCCCCCCCCCCCCCCCGTCCGCCCCCCGCCGCGAAAGGACCACCCCCCATGAAGCCACGCGGACTCGCGGCCGCGGCCGCGCTCGCCCTGAGCCTCACCGCCCTGCACGCGGCCCCCGCCGCCGCCGCGAACATCCTCGTCAACCCCGGCTTCGAGACCGGCCTCGACGGCTGGACCTGCACCGGCCAGGCCACGACCGTGACCTCGCCCGTGCATGGCGGCGCCCGCGCTCTCCAGGCCACCCCCGCCGGCAACGACCTCGCCCGCTGCTCGCAGACCCTCACCGTCCAGCCCGGCACCGCCTACCAGCTCTCCGCCTGGGCCCGCGGCGGCCACGTCTTCCTCGGCGCCACCGGCGCCGGCGTGGACACGAGCACCTGGGCCACCCCCGGCTCCGCGTGGACCCGGCTCACCACCTCCTTCACCACCCCGGCCGGCACCCGCCAGGTCACCGTGCACGTGAACGGCTGGTACGGCCAGCCCGCCTACCTGGCCGACGACATCACGCTGGACGGCCCCGGCGGCGCCCCCGACACCCGGCCCCCCACCGTCCCGGCGAACGTGTCGGCCGGCAGCCCCACCGCCACGAGCCTCACCGTCACCTGGGCCGCCGCCACCGACGACACCGCGGTCACCCGCTACGAGGTCTCCCGCGACGGCGCCGCCCCCGTCGCCGTCACCGGCACCACGTACACCGCCACCGGCCTCACCCCCGACACCGCCTACGGCTTCCGCGTCCGCGCCTGCGACGCCGCCGGCAACTGCTCCGCCTACAGCCCCGCCGCCCAGGGCCGCACCACCGACGACACCACCCCGCCCACCGGCGAGATCAGGTACGCCCCGTACATCGACATCACCATGCCCACCCCGTCCCTGACCGCCGCCGCGGCGGCCACCGGCGTCAGGAACTACACCCTCGCCTTCGTCCTCGGCGACAGCACCGGCTGCAACCCCGCCTGGGGCGGCACCATCCCGCTGGCCGACTCCCGCATCATCGGCGACGTCAAGGCGCTGCAGGCCCAGGGCGGCCAGGTCGTCGTCGCCAGCGGCGGCGCCATGGGCCCCTACCTGGAGCACACCTGCGCGAGCAGCGCCGCGCTGCTCGCCGCGTACAAGAAGGTGCTCGACACCGTCGGCACCAACCACCTCGACGTGGACGTCGAGGCGTCCATCGACATCGCCAAGGTCAACACCGCGCTCAGGCAGCTCCAGGCCGAACGCGGCACCGCCGTCAGCTACACGCTGCGGGTGCAGGGCCAGGACTACGGCGTGGACCCGTTCTCCCTGCAGATCCTCCAGGACGCCGCGGCCCGCGGCCTCGACGTCGTCGTCAACCCCATGCTCATGAACTTCGGGTACACCGGCGACTGGGGCGACGCCATGATCGCGGCCGCCGAGGCGACCCTGGACCAGATGCGGACCGTCTGGCCTGCCGCGTCCGACGCCCAGCTCAGGCGCAGGCTCGGCGTCACCCCGATGATCGGCCGCAACGACACCGGCATGACCACCACCCAGGCCCACGCCCGCAAGCTGCGCGACTGGGCCAACGCCCAGCACATCGGCTTCGTCGGCTTCTGGTCCGTCGCCCGCGACAACGGCGGCTGCCCCGGCGGCACGCTCTCCCCGACATGCAGCGGGATCGCCCAGGCACCCTACGAGTTCACCGGCATCTTCAAGGGATTCACCGGGTGAGGCTCACGTCGTCAGGATGAGCTGGGTCGGCTTCACCGGCAGGCCCGGCCCCGGCGGCCGGTACGTCGGCAGCGCCTCGCCGTACTCGTGCATCCACGGATGGTCCAGCAGCAACCGCATCCGCCCCCCGGCCGGCGGCGATCCCGCCTCGGCCGGGACGGGCCCGCCCCGCTCCACCGCAAGCTTGGCCACCGCGTCCGCCACCAGGTGCGCGTCCGGCGGCGCCAGATCGCACCGGTCGTCCGGGCCGATCAGCAGCTCCACGTCCGGCGGCAGCGGATAGATCGGCCGCGGGATCGCCAGCACCCTCGGGGACGGCGCCATCGGCAACCCCTCGCCGACCGCGTCCAGCAGCACCGACCGCGCCGAACGGCCGCTCAGCACCCCGTCCGCGAGCGGCCAGCACAGCTTGCCCACGTTCGAGCCGTCCTCACCGCAGGCGTGCAGGCACAGGTACGGCACCAGCGGCACCCCGTTCACCGGCCCCTGCCGCACCCACCCGTCACGGCAGCCCGCCAGCACCAGCAGCGCCAGCATGGCCCGGTAGGCCGTGTCGGCGTGCGACGTCTCCAACCGTCCCGGCACGATCACGCACCGCCCGCCGGTCCGCCCGGCCGTCGCCCCCAGCTCCCGGGCGATCTTCACCGTGCGCGCGGCCGGAACCCCCGTGAGCGGCTCCTGCCAGGCCGGCGTGTACGGCTCCGAACGGTCGCCGTACCCCTCCGGCCAGGAGCCCGGCAAACCTTCGCGGGCCACCCCGTACACCGCCAGCAACAGGTCGAACACCGTCGTCGCCAGCCGCTCGCCGTCCCGCACCACCGGCACCCCACGCCTCAGCACCCCAGGCCCGTCGTCGAAGCGCGGCAGCAGCACCTCCACCGCCTCGCCGCCGTACACGCTCAGCCCGTCGGCCGGCTCGCCGACCCCGCCGCCCGCCACGAACGCGCCGCCGCGCTCGCGCAGCCGCACCAGGAACGGCAGGTCCGTGTGCGCCATCGCGTGCGCGGCGAACGCCGGCCGGTCGAGGTAGAACTCCTTCAGCAGCACGTGACCCATCGCCATCGCCAACGCCCCGTCGGTGCCCGGCCGGACCACCAGAGTCTCGTCGGACAGCCGCGTCGGGTGCGGCCCGATGGCCACCACCTTCTGCCCCTTGTACCGCCCGGCGATCACCCACGGCGTGTCGGGGGAGCGGGCCAGCCGGTTGTTCTCCCCCCACAGCATCACGTGCGCGGCCGTGGCCCACTCCTCGCCCCGCGGCCCGCGGAAGCCGCGGCCCAGCATCTGCTCCGGAGCGCTCGGCTGCTCCGTCAGCACCGCACCGCCCAGCCCGCCCACCACCCCGGCAAGCGACGAGGTGGACAGCGCCGCCACGTGCCCCGCCCCGTACTCCGCCACCGTGTGCACGAGGGCGGCGGCGGTCAGCTCCGCGGCCGTCCCGTCGTCGAGCGGCACCCGCCGCCCGCCACGCGCCCGGCGGTACACCTCAGAGTTCCCTGTGAGTTTCGCCCAGGCCGCCACCGGGTCACGAAGCCCGTCCTTCACCTCGAAATAGAGTCTGACCAGTGCCTGGTTGACCTGCGATCCCCCCATGGAAAGAGTTCAGCACAGACGGTCATGGTCTATCGCGGTACGACCCGCCATGTCGGGGATAAGAATCGTACGCGGGACGTCAGGTCAAGTGGCAGGAGCCAGGGGAGTACGGCAGGCTAGATGCCGCCATGGAATACGCAGTCCTCACGGGTACCGTCCTCGTCGCCGGAATCATCGTCGCCCTCGTCGCCCAGTGGCGCGACTGGCGGCCCTCTCTGCTCGTCGCCGTGCTCGTCGGCGTCGCCGTCCGCGTCCTGCTGCTGTTCACGGCGGCGGACGACGCCTGGCAACCGGTCGACTACGTCGAGAGCTTCAGACCGGCCGGCGAGGCCATCCTCAACGGCGAGGACCCGGTGCTGGCAAGCGAGGGCGGCTGGCACTTCCTGCCGATGATCCCCTACGTGTACGGCATCCTGCTGTGGACCGGCCTGCCGTGGGAGTACGCCGGCCGCCTCGTCACCGTGGTGGCCGACATCGCGCTCATCCCGCTGGTCGCCAAGCTGGCCGGCGGCCCCCGGGCCACGCTGCGCGCCCTGCAGTACGCGCTCAGCCCGCTCGCCCTGCTCGTCGCCTCCATCCACGGCCAGGTCGAACCCGTCGCCCTGGTCTTCGGCGTGGCGGCGTTCGTCGTGGCCCGCGGCCCCGGCTCGCCCTACCGCGCCGGCATGACGACCGACGTCGTCGCCCGCGTACGGCAGGGCATGGCCGCCCACGGCTGGCGCTCGTCGCTGCGGCGGGTGGCCGGCCCCGGCGGCATGCTCGCCCGCGCGCTGCGTCCCGGCCCCGACGACCGCGCCCACCTCAGGCGCGCCGCCCTGGCCGGCGTCCTCATGGGCCTGGCGCTGAGCGCCAAGAGCTGGCCGATCTGGCTCATCCCCGGCATGCTGCTCCTGCTGCCCAACCTGCGGGCCCGGATCGCCGCCCTGTTCGCCACCGGCGCCGTCCCGCTGTTCTTCCTGGTGACGCTGCCCGTCTTCGCCGGCACCTCGTTCAGCCAGATCCCCGAGGTCATCGACACCATCCGCGACATCCGGCCGATCGTCGGCGAGTGGGGCTGGACCCCGCACCTCACCGGGGGCGACTGGGCGCTGATCCCCTGGGCGGCCCAGCTCGGCACCTACCTGATCTACGCCTGCGTGCTGGGCTGCATCTGGGTGTGGCGGCGGGCCGACCCGATCGACATGACCACGGCCATCCTGCTCGCCTTCATGGTCGTCACGCCCCGGCTCGGCGCCCAGTACCTGCTGTGGTTCATGCCGTTCCTCATCGCCCGGCCCACCCGCTTCGCCTGGCCGGCGATCATCGGAGTGTCGTTCTGGGCGGCCTACGGCTATGTCTACATGACCCAGTTCGACGTCAACACCTGGTGGGAGCTGCACTCCTACTGGTCGCGGGCGTCGATCGTGCTGCTGCCCGTGCTCGCCCTCGCCATGCCGTGGGCCCGCCGCGTCGCGACGGGCCCGCTGGACGGCCTGCCCGCCGACGTGACGGGCAAGCCGCGCCTCAGGTCAGCGGCATAGCCGCTGCCACAGCACCACCCACTGGTCGGGGTGGACGAACGCCACCACGGCGTCGCGGGGGATCCCCGCGGCGGCCAGCGCGGCGTCCACCCCGTCGTACCTCCTGCGCAGCGAGGCGCGCAGGGTGCCGCCCACCCCGCCGAACCCCAGCTCGACCAGCTCACGGTAGCCGCGCCCGGCCCGCACCAGGGGATGCGGGCGCCGCTCGATCCGCAGGATCGCCGAGTCGACCGACGGCACCGGCCGGAAGCTGCGCCGGCCGATCCGGTCGCCCAGCCGCCAGCGGAACCATGGCCACGACCGCACCGTCACCAGGCTCCACCGCCCGTAGTCGCCCGACCGTTTGCGGGCGTACTCGAGCTGCGTGAGCAGCGTCGCCGAGGTGAGGGCCGAGGCGTCGAGACACCAGTCCACGATCCTCGACGTCGCCGAGTAGGGGATGTTGCCGACGACCGCGAACGGCTCACGCGGCGGCCGCGCGGCGGCGAAGTCGCCCCTGACCACCTCGATCCGGGGATCGTCGCGGGTCCGCGCGGCGAGGCGGCCGGCCAGCCGCGGGTCTATCTCGTAACCGACGACCCTGGCCCCGGCGTCCGCCAGCGCCAAGGTCAGCACGCCCTCGCCGGAGCCGGGCTCCAGCACGAGCCCCTCGGGTGCGGCGGCCTTGACCACCAGCTCCAGGGCATGCCTGTCCACCAGGAAGTTCTGCGACAGCGTCCGCCTCGCCCGGTCCGCGGGCGTGCGGCCGCCGCCGTTCCTGACGGCCTTTTTCTGAGTGTGTGAATGGTTTCCGTGCGCGAAGTTCTGCGCCACAGCAGCAGCCCTCTCGGGTCCTCGAGATCGATGGGGTCTCGAAGGGCCCTGGGCGCGCCCGCGGCCGCGTGGATGAGGTTGGAGAACGCGTCCGCTAGCGGGCCAGAGCCCGGCTGTGACGCAGACGCATGAAGAAGACACCTGGCATGCCGGCCAGGCTAGGCAGTGCCCGCGCCGGAGGGCAACGCATTTACCGCCGGTCGTCTCCCCGGAGGTCGTCCGATTCCTACAAGAACGCTTGGCCGGCGGCCCGCTAGCGTCAGCGGCATGAACACCCTCACCCGGGCGGCCGCATACCTCGAACGGCACGGCCGCCTGCTCGACAGGCTGACCTTCGCCGCCCTGTTCACGGACGGGCCGCGGCGGCGGGCGCTGGACGCGCTGCGCTGCTACCAGAACCCCGACGGCGGCTTCGGCAACGCCCTCGAACCCGACCTGCGCGGCGCCGGCAGCCAGCCTGAGCCGGTCGAGGTGGCCTTCCACATCCTGGACTCCCTCGACGCCTTCGACGACCCGATGGTTCCCGCCGCCTGCGACTACCTGCTCTCCGTGACGGCGAAGGACGGCGGCGTGCCGTTCGTGCTGCCCAGCGTCCGCGGCACCGCGCACGCGGTCTGGTGGGAGCCCGCCTCCGACGATCCGCCGGGCGACCTCGTCCCGACCGCCACCCTCGCGGCGCTGCTGCACAAGCACGGCGTCGAGCACCCGTGGCTCGGGCCCGCCACCGACTTCTGCTGGTCGCGGGTCGCCCTGGTGGAGGAGACGACGCCCTACCACGCCCGCGCCATCCTCCCGTTCCTGGAACACGTGCCCGACCGGGCTCGGGCCGAGGCGGAGTTCGCCCGGCTGCGCGACGCCGTCCTGGCCAACGTCACCTTCGACCCGGCCGCCTCCGGCGGCGCGCACTTTCCCCTGGACTTCGCCCCTGAGCCGTCGCGGCTGCCGCTGTTCGACGCCGGCACGCTCGACACCCACCTCGACGCGCTCGTGGCCGCCCAGTCCCCGGACGGGGGCTGGGCCCCCAACTGGCCGATGTGGACGCCGGTCGTGGAGCACGAGTGGGGTGGTTACCTCACGGTGCAGCGCCTGAGGACGCTGCGCGCCTACGGCCGCCTCTGACTCCCGCTGCGGGCGCCCGCGGTTCTGTCGGTGGCGTCGCCTAGCGTGGAGGCATGTACGAGGAACGGCCTGCCGCGCCGGCGCTCGCCGATCGCGTGGTCTGCGAGTGGTCGAGTGTCAGGGAGGCGGGCGGCACCCAGCTCGTGGTGCCCGACGCCTGTGTCGACCTGGTCTGGGGTCCTGCGGGGCCCTTCGTCGCCGGTCCCGACACGGGCCCCGTTCCGACCGTCATGCGCCCCGGAGACACGTTCACCGGCGTCCGGTTCCGGCCGGGGGCGGTGGGCGAGGTGTTCGGCGTGCCGCTCGACTGGCTGCGTGACCAGCGTGTCCCGCTGGCGAGCCTCGACGTCATGCGCGAGCTGACCGAGGGGGAGCCCGACGACCGCGCGGCGGCGATGCGCGGGGCGGTCGCCCGCCGGCTGCGCGAGACGGCGCCGGCCGACCCTGCGACCTCAGCGCTCGTGGCGGCGTTGCGCAGGGGCCGCACGGTGCGGGAGGCGGCCGCCGACCTGGGCTACGGCGAGCGTCAGCTGCACCGCAGGAGCGTGGCCGGCTTCGGCTACCCGCCCAAGACGCTGCAGCGCATCCTCCGCTTCCAGCGGGCCCTGCGGCTGGCCCGCACCGGCGTGCCGTTCGCCGAGGTGGCGGCCCTGACCGGCTACACCGACCAGGCTCATCTGTCCCACGACGTCAGGCGGCTGAGCGGCGTGCCGCTCCGGAGCCTGACCCGGTGACGGCGTCCGGGGCTCAGCGTCGCGGCTCGGCCGGCGGCTTGCCGTCGGCCTGCTCCGGTGTCCGCCCTGGGGGCGGCTCGGCGGGCTCGGCCGCGGGCGGCTCACCTGCGGGCGGCACGGCGGGCTCGGCCGAGGGCGCCGGCGACGCCTGTGCCCCGGAGATCAGCGCCGCCGCCCACGTCGCGCTCGGGTCGCTGTCCACCAGCAGAGCCCGGGCGAAAAGGCTCAGCGGGATCGCCAGGATCGCGCCGAGGGGCCCCAGCACGAACGTCCAGAGCAGCAGCGACAGAAACGTCATCGTGGTCGAGAGCCCCACCGCGTCGCCGAGAAATTTCGGCAGGATGAACGACTGCACCACCACGTTGATGACGCAGTACGCGCCGATGACCAGCAACATCTGCTTGACCCCACCGTCGAGGAGGGCGAGCAGGGCCGGGGGGATCAGTCCGAGCACGAAGCCGACGTTCGGGATGTAGTTCGTGATCAGCGCCAGCACGCCCCAGAGCAGGGGGAGCGGCACGCCCAGGATCGACAGCGCCGCCACGTCGAGCGCCGAGCAGATCAGTCCGAAGACCGTCGAGACGATGAGATAACGCCGGGTCTTGTGGGCGAACGTGGTCAGCGCCGACACCAGCCCCGCCTTGCTCTCGTGCCGTGCGGCGAGGATCCGCGCGGTCACCGGGGCGTCCAGGCACATCGCCAGCAGCAGCACGACGATGAGGAAGAGGCTCGACAGGACGCCGACCAGGCTCGACAGCAAGGTCTGCGCGACACCCACGACCCGCCCGACGTCGATGGCCTGGACCGCCTGGTCGATCTGCTCGTTGCCGATGCCGAGCGTGCCGGCGTAGGCCTGGGCGTCGGCCAGCAGTCGCTGGAACTGCTCGGCGTAGGTCGGCAGGAGGTAGGCGAGCTGCGTGGCCGAGAACGTCAGGACCGCCACCATGCCGAGCAGCACGAGGACGACGATGAGGAAGGGCACCGCGACCTGCGCCCAGGTCGGGGCCCCGCGGTCGTCCAGCCAGCCGCGCACGGGGGCCACCGCGATGACCAGCACCAGCGCCAGGAAGACGGGCCCCAGGATGGACGCCACCTCACGCAGGCCGAACAGGGCGATCACCGCGCCGGCGATCCCCAGCAGGACGACGAGCGCTCTGGGCACGGGCTGCGCCCGGGGTACGGGTTGATCGCGCACGCCCTGTTCCTACCCGGAGACCGCGCGGAACACCGACACCGGCGGGGAATCCGGTTGATTTGACGGTTCGGGGAGCGCTGCATAGAGTTCACCAGTCCCACGAGGACGGCGGTCGCCGCCGGACTCGCTCGGGGGCCACCTCCTGATCCGATCCCGTGCACAGGCTCAGCCCGCGCACAAGGGGCTTTGACATCAGTCGAAAGTCTGGGTAGGTTGAGAGGGTTGCCCTGGAGATGGGGCGGCGTTCGATTCTTGGTGGTCGATCCGGTTCGAGTCAATTTGACACGGACTTGGGAGACTGAAAAGATAAGAACACGAAAACGGAATGAACGCCTCCGAGCGAGGCCCCGGAGAGGGTCGAGTGAGGATGTACGCGTCCGTTTCTTGAGAACTCAACAGTGT
>NZ_JBIDCC010000025.1:0-71800 GCF_043204415.1 Nonomuraea sp. NPDC047897
ACGAGCGCCGCGCCGACCACTTCGCGTCCTTCGTCGCCATCGCCGCAGCGCTCATTTGCTACCGCCGACTCGCCAAATGAGACGACGTCTTAAGCTCGTACCGGCTGAGCAGGTGGGTGGCGAAGTAGCGGACCGTGTCGGCAAGGATGGGCGCGCCGAGGGTGCCCAACCACCAGTCGGGTTCGGTGTCCTCAGGCATGTTCATGGCCTGCCGCAGGTCAGCGAACGTGCCCATGCGGATCCGAGTCGGCACGCCGTAGGCGGCTTCTAGGTCGGCGGTCAAGCCGTCGCGATCGTGGTATCCCCGGATGTCCAGGAAAGTGCCGGCGGGGGTGATGACGCCCACGTGCGTCCATTCCCAGGTACCCTCACGCCACCGTTCGACCAGGCCGTATGACCAACCGGTGGCCTCCTTCTGGGCGGCGGCCAGCAGCCAGCAGTAGCCCCACGCGAAGAACTCGTCAGCGTCATCGTTGATCACGCCCGGGTGTAGCACTAGGCGGGTGAGACCGTGCCGCATGGTCGGGTGGGACGGTAAGAACTCCACTCCCACCTGATCGAACGGGCGGCCGGCGGCGACCTCTTCGAGATGCGGGAAGCGAGTGGCGCACCGAATGCTCATCACGCCACCGCCGACGTGCCGATGAGCATCGCGTCCAGGCGGACGCTCAACAGCGCCAGCTCGCGCGCCGTGCGGCCAGCCCACACGCCGTAGGTGGGGCGGACCTGCATGCTGTACAGCTCGCACCACGCGCGTACCGGGCAGGTCGCGCACACCTCGCGCGCCACGTCCTCACGGGCGGCGCGCTGGTCGGCGGGCTCAATCCCGCCGGCTGGGCCGGTGTGCAGCTCGGGGTCGTAGACACACTCGGCGGGCGGCGGCTCCTGGTCGATGCGCCAGGCTGCCGCCCACTGGTCGGACGACATGCGCGATGGGTGGATCGGGCGGTTTCGCAGAAGCATGATGGTGCTACTCCTTCGGGAGTCGAGAGGGGGGCGGCTCCTTGTCTTGGCCGATCAGGGCCGCCCCCGGCGGGGCGAGGTGGTCACTTGCTCACAGAGCGAATGAACTCGGCGAACTGTTGCGCCCCGTCCGTGATCGTCTGGAAGGCCCATTTGAAGGCCACGGCCGCGCCGTGCGGATCGGTGAAGATGTAGATGACGGTGCCGATCACGAACAGCGTCGGAAGGAACCGAGTGATGCTCTTGGCGGGCTGAATCATGGGGAAACTCCCTGGTCGTGTGGTGGAACCGGCAGAGCGGCCGGGAGAGCCCCGACAGGGAGTCGAACCCTGCCTACGACCATCGGGGCGGAAGAGGTAAGCCGGGCAGGCCGAGCCTGGTCAGCCGGGGGCCACCTCGACATAGACACGGACACTGGGTTGAGCAGGGGCCGAAGGGCATAGCCCTTTGATCGCGGTAATGCTGAACGTCTCGCGCAGGGTCAGCACGGCGTCGGCGACTTCGGCAGGCGTTCCGGTCAGGCGGATGGACAGCATGAAGCACTCCTTTGGGTGGCGACAGAGGCAAGAGTTGAGGGGTGGAAGTGCCCCGGCCGGGAGTCGAACCCCGCCTACGACCATCAGGGCGAACCAAGCAATGAGATGGGCGTGCAAGGCCGAACGCCCTGCACAGGCCGCCTTTTCGCGGGAGGCGGTGGCCCTTCGTCGTCACTATTGAGTTCTCAAACGATCAAGCGCTCCAGCCCGTCGGCGCGCGGCCTATGGCCGCCTTCCCATGTCTTCCAGCTGTGCTGATACGTGCCAACTTAGCTAGTACTGTGCTAGCACGCAATAGGGCGCTACAGGACACTTACGCTTTCGGCGGGTACGCTGGTCAGGTGACGATTAGCGACAACGACCCCCGCCCCCCGTACCTCCAGCTAGCGGACGCTCTGCGGCAAAGCATCGAGTCGGGCGACCGTGTGCCAGGCAGTCGCTTGCCGTCGATCCGTGACCTTGCGCGGGACTACGGCATTTCAGCTCAGACCGTCCAGAACGCTCTCCGCGAGTTGCGGACTGAGGGACTGGTGGTCTCCCAGCAAGGTCGGGCTTTCTTCGTTCGGGATCCGAGCAAGGAAGGTGGTCCCGAGCCCGCCCTCTCGGCGCGCGTGTCGATCCTGGAGGCGACCGTGAAAGATCTCGCCAACAGGCTCGCGAAGCTTGAGCAACAGCCTCAGGATCAGTGAGGACGCTCCTGCGGCTACATTGAGCAGCGTGTCAGTGTCATCTCCACCTCCCTTCCTCCTGCGGTGGTGCGGCGTGTCCTGCGCCACATCAAGGAGACCGCCGAAGGCCAAGGCATATCGATGGCGTCTCGCACGGCACTGAAATGGCAAACCGTCTAGCGACGGCGGCAGCGAACAGTTACGGTTGCCGTACTCCGTGCAAAGTCCATAAAGGCGCTGGCGGAAGGCGTGGCGGTGACCACCAAGACCAGGGTCAAGACGCCCAACCACGTGCTTCGCCGCATCCGCGAAGAGGAGCGGCGCGAATCGCGTGAGGAGTTCGCACGTGCACTGGTTGCCATTGCTGACACGATCGGTGAGCATGGCCTTGCCTGTGATGCGCGCCTGGTCGCGCGCTGGGAGGATGGCGAAGTCGGGAGACCACGTCCCGCGTATCAGCGCGCTTTGGAGGCGGTGACCGGCAGGAGCTTCGATCAGTTGGGATTCCGGTCCCGAAATGCCATCGAAGTGCCATCGCAAGATGCGCTTGCCCCCGAGAGACTGTCGTTCTATGCGGACGAGGAGGGGCAAGTGTGGGCAAGCGTTGACCGGAGGACGTTTCTCGTGGGGGGCAGTGCAAGCGCATTGCTCGCACAACTAGGAACGGACTTGCCCCTCATCGGCGGGTTGAATGATCTGTACGGCTTCGCCGGCCACGCCAAGGTGAGATGGCCTGATCTGAAACTCTCGCGACCGACGCCGGACTTCGGTGTCGATCTCACGGCACTACTTCCTGACGGCCGCGCCATGGAGGGCGCAGTTTTGCGCATGCAGTTCCATGCGGGCAGCACATCAGAGGGGCGCGTCATGGCGAGACTGACGAATGCCCCCCGGTGGGCGGAGTTCTCGCGTGCGACAAGTCGCGGGCTCCTGGTTGCGGCCGTCCAATCGGCCGACGAGTCGCGGTTCTTCGCGATGGATGCTCGGGAGGCGCGACGGCGGCTCGCACAATCTCCTGACAGCGACACTATCGCCATCCCCGGCGCCTACGAGCTGGACGACTTTACGTACGGCCTGCTGTGGGCGGCGGCCAGCCTTGACGATGGTCTCCAGGCAGACGATCAGGAGCTTGCTATCTCCCGGGAGGAGCTTGCGCAGTACGAGGCGCTCACCTCATCAGCAGTAAGCCGTGAGGCGGCTCCGGATCTCGGACGGGTTTCCCACGCTTGGCTCGGGTCCGACTTCTGTGCTCGGCATATCCTGCGCAACCTGACCAACCTGCCCGAAATCCCCATCTTCTGGACTCGTGAGCAGCGTGGTGAGGAGGCATGCACATGGTTGCTGTTCGACCACAAGTACGCCTATCTGCGTGGGGTTCGTTCTGCTACCGGAGATCAGGCATCGGTGCGGATGTTCTGCATCCCACACAGGGCCGTCCAGGATTCGCCACGCCATGAGCGCGTTTTGCTCTTCGTGTCCATCGCGTTGATGGAAGCCACGGGGATTCATATCAAGGTCTGCGATGATCCCGCATACTCCAGTGTCGAGGGTTTCGTCCTCGGTGGCGAGCAAGCGATCATTGCTAACTGGGTCCGCGGCGCGGGCATGTGGCACGTGGACACTACCCAACGTGTCTCCATCCTCCGTGAGTTCCGTGAGGCCACCGGCCAGGTTGGCGCGCATTCCGTCATCGAAGCTAACAGCCCTGCGGAGCGGCTTCGCGCTCTGGCCGCGTATCTCGAACTGGACTGGGCGTGGCTCGTTACCCGATGCCGGTCGCTCGCTCACGTTGGTACGGCCGGGCTGCTGCGTCCTCGTAGCCGATTGATCTCGGTTGCCGGCATCGACGCGGCATGCGCTTTTGTCAACGACATGGGCCAGAGCGTCGCGTGACTGGACCTGGCCACGTACTCCAACCTGTAGAAAGGCGCTCTTATGACTGCCCCTGCCCGCGTGGCCGTGTTCTCCCTGGGCGGCACCATCGCCATGGTTCCCGGAGCCAACGGGGTTGTGCCCACATTGACCGCCAAGGAGTTGCTTACGGCTGTTCCTGGGCTCGACAACATCGCCGTTGAGCTTGACGTGCGCACCTTCCGGCAACTCCCTGGCGCATCGCTCTCCTTTGCCGACCTCACCGAGCTTGCCGAAGCGATGGAGGGCGCGGTGCGCAACGGCGTGGATGGCGTTGTGGTCACTCAGGGGACCGACACCATCGAGGAGACCGCCTACGTGCTGGACCTCTTGTGGAGGAATGAGGCTCCGGTGGTGGTTACGGGAGCGATGCGGAACCCGTCCATGGCTGGCGCAGATGGCCCCGCCAACCTGCTGGCCGCGATTCGCACAGCAGCAAGTCGTACGGCGCGTGACTTGGGTTGCTTGGTCGTTTTCAATGACCAGATTCACGCAGCGCGCTGGCTCCGAAAGACCCACACCAGCAGTCCGGCGGCGTTCGTTTCGCCGAATCACGGGCCGATTGGCCACGTGGTCGAGGGCCACGTGGACATTCCGTTGCGTATGGAGAGAGGGCCAGTCCTGACGTCTGAGACGTGGCGCACGGTCAAGGTCGGTCTGTTCACCGTCGCGCTCGGCGACGATGGAGAGCTTGTATCAGCCATGGGCAAAGAGGTTGATGGTCTGGTTGTCGGCGCTTTCGGTGTCGGGCATGTTCCCGCGGGCATGGTGCCGGCACTGGCCAAGCTCGCGTCGGTCAAGCCCGTCGTGTTGGCCTCGCGGACGGGCGCCGGCCCTGTTCACGAGCGAACGTATGGCTTCGAGGGGTCCGAGTCCGATCTGCTGGCGCGCGGATTGATTCCGGCGGGTTACCTTGACCCCCTGAAGGCGCGCGTTCTTCTCCACCTGCTTCTCGCGTCAGGGGTGGGCGCCGGGTCAGTCAGGAAGACGTTTGCGGCGGTCGGGGGCCGTGGATGGGTTCCTGGCAATTCGATGGATGAGCACATTTGACCTTTAAAAGAATCGAGAGCGCATGCAAGCCCGTGAGCTGACGACCGGACGTACTTTCGGAGTCACCTTCAACCACGGTGACGACTTCATGACGGCACTGGCGAAGTTCTGCCGTGAACACGGCATTCGCCAGGGCTATATCCCCATGTTCATCGCGGGCTTTGCCGAAGCTGAGATCGTGGGCACTTGCGAGAAACTTGAAAACCCCGAAGCTCCAGTGTGGACTAAGGTCCACCTGACCAACGCGGAAGCCATGGGATGCGGCACCATAGCGGCAGCTCCCGAGAAAGGCGGCGTCCTGCCTCACATCCATGTCGCCCTCGGGCTCAAGGAGCGGTCGGCGGTTGGCCACACGAGTCACCTACTGTCAGCTCGGGTGCAATTCCTAACTGAGATGCTCGTGGTCGAAGTCCTCTCACCGTCCATGACGCGGCCTCGGAATCCGGAACTGTACGACGTGCCGCTATTGACCTTCGAGGAATGACGTATCGGGGGTAGGATTAGTGGGTTGGTCAACAGTGGGGGCAGAGGGAGCGGGAGCAAGCTCCAGCCAGCGGCGCTGAAAATCCGCGAGCGCCTGATGCCCCTTGGCATGCTGGAACGACTCAGACGACTGTGCGGCCGTCCACCATGCTTGCCACTCCACCCTCAAGGCATTGGGCAGATCAGCGCCGGAGTGCCGCCAACGGCGCCCATAGCCGATTGCACCGTCAAAGAACGTGACGTAGGGATGCTCCGAATCAGGGGCTGCACGTTCGCGCGCCCTTTCCAGATCCTTTACCGCTTCCCAGAATTCTACGTTTTCCGTGGACTTGAGAGGACCCCTACCCCTCTTGATCGGACGTAGCCGCACGGTAGCCAAAGTATTTAGCGTATATGCGTCTTCGTACCGGTCAACCGCAATCAATGCATATTGCATCGCCCGGTCGTCCACTTGCTCCTCGCTGGCGGCAAGAGCGCGCTGTTCCCAAAATCGAGCGTTCCAGCCGTAGATACCTTCCAGTTCAGCATACCAACCCTCAATTCGTTCCCTACCAATCAAACCAGCCAGCACATTATGGTCCATCAGATGTCGAACAATGCGATGGTAAATCGAACGACGCCTTATCGCTTCCCTAGTGACGAACGGCGCAAGTGCAGTTGCTAGCGCGATAGTCGGCCCATAGAGCTCCCGATGGGCAAGGACCCCGCCCAGCAGAAGCTCACCGTAAAGTCGGTGGCGGGGCCGCAGGAATCCTCTCCGAATGTAGCAAATGGAATAGAGCGATTGGTCTACTTCCATTCGCTTCTCAAGGGCCCTGCCGGACAAGTGTACCGCTTCCGCAGCCACACCCAGAGGCAAACTGTTCCCACCAGCAGCGACAATGGCAGCAAGCACAAAGGCACTCTTAACAGCGGGATCCGCTAGCGCTCTATAGTCATGAGAGACTCGCTCCTGAAACCCCGTTCCCAAGACGAGGTTCGCCAATGTTTGCGATAGCACGCGATTATAGGCTCGGCTGACATGAGACAGGAGAGCTGGCAATGACTTTCCACGGCTAGCAGACCTCAAAAGACGGCCTTTGTCTCTGAGCTTCGCCAAAAGGTCCATCATTTCGTCTTCCGCGACAACGGCGGGCACGCGTATGGCGTGGAATAGTCCCGACTGCAGTAGTCGATCAGCCGCTCCCTTCCGTTCAATCATGAGAAGCCTCAATGCGAGCTTGCGCTCTTTGGCGGATATTGCCAGATTCTTCAGGTCGGACTCAAAATCGCGTGCACCCTCGACCACAAGTACCGTCTTTGGTACATCCTCAACCCGCTGGAGAACGGCTGAGTTGTCCGGCCGGGACCTGCGATTAAACTCATAGACCAACCAACCTTCCTTTTCAAGGTCGAAGACTGCCCGTAGTACCATGGTCGATTTTCCAGAGAAGGGCTCGCCGTAGACGAGAATAGGCTGTTCGCCCGACTTGGCCCACTCGATCAACGTCGAAGTCATGGCCCTTTTCGCAGGCAAATCTCTAGCAATGTCGACTATACTTGGTTCGTCTCCTCCGTAAAAATCATGCCAGCGGTGGGGGCGCCTGTCCTCACGCGTGATTCGACTCCACTGGTGCAAAAAGCTCAGGTGAGAGGGTGGCACGTGTCTTTCCACTTGATCAGTTGGCGAGAGGCGAAGCGCCGTCGAGTCCCAGTCCCTCTCGATGGCACGTAGGAACTCCTCAGCTGTCGCATCGATAAGTTCTATGTTCCACCTCTCGAAGTCGGACCTATCCAATTCGTTTGGCTTAGGCATCACAGCGATAGATGGAAACTCGTCACTGGCAGAAGCGGCTCGCTGTTCCAGGGATCGGGCCAGATCGATTTCGTGGACAAGTGCCGCCCCAAGCACGATCACAGGATCCGTGGAAAGAGATTCATGGAAACGGATGGGCCATGATCGAGGCGTAGTTACGTATTCGGCGTACTCTTGCAAGTCAAAGACCAAACCAGAGTCAGGGCGGCTGGCCATCCCATGGAGATGGACAGCCAATACCTTACCGGGTCGCGGGTCCACAGGCAGGTCCGCGAAGTGTACGGGAATAAGTGAATCTCCGTAGCTATTTTCGAGTGCGTCGTCAATGTTCAGGGACCATATGCAGCGCCAGGTAGGACGTTGGAGTAGCGCATACCAGCCTGGCGGAGTGCAATCGGTGAAGCGCCGAGCGAGCCATTCGGTCCTATTCAAACCTTCCTTCGATGACCGATCACGCGCGTTCTTGTATACACGATCCAAACCAGGCTTTTCGTCTGGGCGCGTGGGCGCGGGTATCGAAAACGCTTCTAGGAGTTCATCTCGTAGCTGGTGACCGGTGGGGAGGCGTCGACCGAGGCTGTCTGTGGCATCACGCGAAGCACCCGAGCCGAGAAGCAACTGGTACTTCCCTTCGACCAACCCTTCCATGAGCCTTTGCCACTCATCGTCTTGCAACAGGGACATCTCTGCCTCCTGTGGACTGCACTAGCAGCATCTTGACTGTATATCTGCCGACGTACTCATGTCCGCTAGAATTGCGGATTTGCCGCGAGCTACCGAAAGAGGGCCTTCCGCTGGAGAAACCACTCCTTGTTGCCTGCCGCAGGCTCGTTGTCTCTGAAACAGGAAATCGAAGTTACTTTTATGCTACTGCCGGGTAGGCACCCACGGAAGTCGCGCATGGGCGATTACTGCCCATTTTGGCAAATCTTGGCTGTATGTGCAGGTTCTGATGAACCGAGACGCCGTTCCGATCAGGCTGAGGGAACGACCGCGGTGGCTGAATGGCTTCTTGTTGTTCTGGTCTCAGTGGTCATCGATCACCTTGCGTCCACACCTGGGCGGCTCGCTGCGCGCGGGCGGCGCCGGCAGTCGATCTTCCCGGACCCGGGTTTATCCAGTCGGTCGGTACCTCCCAGGCGGAGCATGGCCGGTAGTAGCCCACCGCCGCCCCCAAGGCGGGCGATCGTGGCCAGCCACGGTGCCGCCGCCTCCTCCGGCCCGCAGGGCCACGACGCAATCGCAAGCCAGATAGGGACCGTTGCTGCACTCCGTAGCTGTACGCGGCCCGCAGAGGCCTTGTACATGGGCTATGGATTGCTCTCGACCTGCACCGAAGCATCAGACAGCCAGACAACTGGAAGGGGACTGGAAGGGGAAACGACACGGGTGGCCCCGCGCTCACCATCGTTGCGGCAAGCCCCCGCCGCAGCGGTGGCGTGGGCTCTCCCTCTGCTGTGGCGGCACAGGAAAGCTGATCGGCGGGAGAGGGAGCATCCGAACACCGACTGAGCGATCACTACGGCTCTAGCGGAGTGCTGAGAAGCCCATAGGCGGCCGTTCCCACATCGCCGCGGTACAAGAGATGGATCCGTTAATCGATCTCGCCAGAAGCCGCTACATCCATGGTCATGCCAAATACGTGCGCAAACACGGGTTCATGCTCCGCTAAAACCCTGCCCTACCAGCGCAAACACGCTTCATGCAATCCTGACTCATAATCCGTGGGTCGTGGGTTCAAGTCCCACCCGCCCTACCATCGCGTGAGCCGGGAAAACGCGGCCATATGCGATCTTCGCCAACGGGTCGCGACAGGGGAATTGACAGGGCGAGCGCCCCGGATCGCACTACGTCGACCCGTCCGCCTTACGGAATGTCAACACGCCACCACGCAACGTCCCTGGCAAGGCATCGTGCGCAGCCGTACCCGCCGCCGGCTCACCTGGGCGACCGCCCTCGCCGCATGGGCTACAGCTGCACCGGCCGCCCCGCCGCCCCGCCGCCCCGCCGTCGGCGACCATCGTCATGCCGACGCCCCACCCGGCCGCCTCCGGGGAGCTCCCGGCCGCGGATGCATGCGGCCGGCCCGCGCTGCGACGGTTCCTCGACGGCGTCGAGCAGCACGCCCGCCGTCGGCCCTTCACCCCCGGCCGTGACACGGCCGCGTGGCAGGTCAGCCTCGACGCCGTGAGCGGCGTCGGCGGCCCGCTGATCGAGCCCTACCTGCAGACGGCCCGCGGCGCGGTGCACGCCTACGTGCAGGCGGCCGGCACCTCGACCTCGCGGGCGTTCCAGGCGCGGCAGGTTCGGGCGGCGGCGGTCGAGCTTGTGGAGATGTGCGGGTTGGCCGGGCGCTACCGGTTCGACGATCCCTGGCACCGCGCCCGGCCCGAGCGGTCGAGGACCCCGAAAACGAAGGAGACCCGGACGTCCGACGCGAGGTCGGGGTCCGGGTCGCGCTCGGATGGGCATGGGTCCTGGCGCCGGCCGAGGTCGTGGTTCGATGGCTGCTAGCCGATCACGACTTGCGTCCGAGGACTCGCGCTCCCCACCTCACATGGTGGCCGACCCCGTTGCAGGTCCGGCATTTGCCGAACGCCCCCTTGAAGGTGGTCGAGTGGGATTCCTTGGAGCGGTTGCACTGCTTGCACTTCATGTAGGGGTGGAAGGCGCACGACGTCAGATAGACGGCGGTGGCGACGAGGGTGACTATCAGTAGTGGATGCATGTCGCCAGGTTCACAGATAGTGAGGCTCCCGTCACAGGAATGCCGTGACGGGAGCCTCACTCCATGCATCCGGAAGGCCACACTACGCTCACCCGGTGCGGCTTGGGGTCCCGTCTACGCCAGGTGCCCGTCGAGGCATTCCTGGACGGGGCGGCACAGGTTCGCCGATTGATCAAGTTCCTCCCGCCTGGCATCGCCGCTAGCGAACCATCGCCCACCATCCGTCTAGGCGGCCTCCCGGTGAGTTCATACGGTCCAGGTATGGCGCACAAGAAGAAGAGCCATGTCAAAGGGCACTACCGAAAGCGGCCGGGCGGTGGACGTACATGGGTCACTCCGCACGTCCGATCTACACGACGCAAGACGGTGATCACGGCCGCCGCTGTGGTCGTCGCGGCAGCGGCCGGATGGGCGATGTTCGCCAAGAACGAGACGCATACGCCTCCCGCGAATCCGTCACCCGTCCCCGCCTCTGTCACTCCGCCGCGCTAGCCCAGACGGACGGGGCTTGCAGTGGCGGGCTGGTCCCCTTCCGCTTACGTTCCAGTGCCGAACATCGTTCACGCGGGTACGTTGCGGCCATGGCCAAGGACGACGAGAAGCCGAAGAAGGTCAAGTGCGGCGCCTGCTTCGGTGAGGGTGGCAACTGGGAAGAGGTCAACGGCAAGAAGGACAAGGAGCGGCGCTGGAACACGTGCCGCGCGTGCGGCGGGGGCGGAACCGTTGACGCCTGACCCGATCACCTGCCCGGAGTGCGGCGGCACACTCGTCGAGTGGGTGGCTGGCATGGCCCTTGCCTGCGAGTTCTGCAACGGCAAGGGCCACGACGGCGGCCCCCGGTGGACGCCCGAGAACCCGCCGCCGATGCCGCCGCTGTGGGCTGACCCGCGCTGGCGAGAGCCTCAGTTCGCCAGCCTCACGTTGTGCCGCTACTGCTTGGGTGCTCGCGAGGTGTCCCACCTGGACGAGGAGAGGGGCACGCTCATGATGGTGGCGTGCCCTGGGTGCGTGGGCTCCATCTGAAGGAGTTGTGGGCTGACTGCTGTCAAGGACTCGCACGCGTGCGGCGAGCGGCGGCACCGGTTTTATGCCCGCCGAATCCCGCCGACTGCCCGAAGGCCGCCCGTCGGGCTGGCCGCCGGCATGTGTGCGTGCGGCCGTGCCCTTCCAAGTGCTCGGAGCACGGCGACTGCCAGTGCCCGCGGTTCTGTGACGAGGAATGGGCGCGGCATGCGTCGATCTGCCCGGACCGGTGGGGCGGCGGGGTGATGATGGCGGAGCCGAAGTCGGCCAAGTCGAAGCGGGTGGTGCCTCTCCCTCGACCCGTGGCCGGGCTGCTGGTGGAGCACCGGACGTGGCAGGAGGCGCAGCGGGTCGGCAACGCGGCGTGGGAGGGCTGGGGGCACGACAGCGCGACATGCGATCGTCGGCCGCGCGGAACCTCGGTCACGCATGATGCCCTGCCGCTCGATGGGCGACACGTCTCCGTGCATGACGCCGTAGGTGAAGTGCTCACTGGCCTGTCTTCCAGGTAGGCAGGGTCGTGGCCCGCTGCATGCGGATGAGCTGCATCTCGGCTGGAACCCGTTCACCGGGGCGACGTCATGAGGTCGGCGATCGCGGCGTGGACCAAGGCCTTCTCCTCGCCGGTCAGATCCATGGGACGATGCGTGAAGGTGTTGTCCGTGTGGACATGGGCCTGGAGCCCCGAAGCCCTGGCACCGGCGAGCAGGAGGGCGGCCGACTCGGTGGCGGAGTCCACGTCCTGATGCTTGTCGAACTCCGCGGCGAGAGCACGCAGCCCTTCCGCGAGGTTCGGCTCCGGCACGGTGAGGGTTCCGGCGACCCGGCGCGCCTGCTCGGCTGACCTGTCCTCCCAGTTCGACCAGTGCCAGCCGGGCCACCCCTGCTCCACGGTTCGCAGAGCACCTCGCAACGTGGCGGAGGTCCAGACGCCGGCGGTCTGGTCGTCCAGATCGAGGTGGACACCGGCGACGACCTTGCCGGGGCAGGATGTGATCGTCGGCCAGGCAGAGCGGTGGTCGTCCAGGCTCCTCGCCCCGCTGCGGATGACCGCTCCGGCCGAGTCCACGAGGTGGGCCCGTGTCTGACCTTGGTCGATCACGGTGACCAGCACGTCGCACCATTCTTCGCCCGCCTGTGGATCTCCAGCGCTTCTCGCGGCGATGTCCGTGGCGTGGCCGGCTGTCACCTCAAGCTGCTGAAGGCCGTCATAGGCCCACTCCACCCGCCAGCCGGGCCAGGTACGGGCCAGCGTCGCCAAGGTCGCGAGCCGGTAGCTTCGATCGGCGCCGCAGTGGCAGAACAGCAGCAGTCGCCGTTCGTCATGGTCGATCAGACATGCACCGTCGCACTCGACCTCCCACATCCATGAGCTCTCCTCGCGCTGGCGGCGGGCGAACCGGGTCGCGGGTTCAGGGCCGGGCAGGAGGTCCAGTTCGAGTTGGTAGGCGCCCCACTGCGAGTAGTGGAGGCTGAAGGTGCCGTCCTGCATGACGGCATATTGTGCGCGGCTACCCATGGACATAGCGTAATTGATACGTAACTTACTGTGAGGCTTTCTCGGCAATCCGGCACGGAGGACTCTCACCCTCGGCCAGGGCGAGATCCTGGGCAGCCCCGGCTCCACCTCCCGCACGGCCTCGTCGACCCGGGTCGCGTCTGCGGACGGGAAGGCCTCCGATGTCGACGACCACGCCGAAGCTGTCGGCGTGCAGGGGTAACGGGCCCGCGCCCCAGGACGGCCTGCCGCGGTAGAGGAATACGCGCCGCCTTGGGGCGCCTCCTGCGCGAACGGGAGATGACCGAGCTGGACGCCGCGCCCCTCATCAGAGCCGGAACGCGCCCATGATCGCCGGCACCACCGGATCGCACCCGGGCCACCGGGCGCCGGCAGTGCCGCCGCGCCCGGCTGTCTCTGGCACTGCGGGCCGCCCGGTGGCCTGGCGGCCTCAGTCGATGACGATCAACCCGCGCTGGTAGCCGCGGACGAGCCCGCGCGGGACGAGCAGTTCCCGGCCGTTGACGGTGATCGGGACAAGGTCCGGGGCGGCGGCCTTCCACTGGCTGCGGCGGTGCCGGGTGTTGCTGCGCGAGGTCTTCCGCTTGGGTACGGCCATGGCTACCAGCTCGCCTTCGTGATGCCGGGCAGCTCGCCGCGGTGCGCCATCTCGCGGAAGCGCACCCGGGAGAGCCCGAACTTGGTCAGGTGGCCGCGCGGGCGGCCGTCGACGGAGTCGCGGTTGCGCACCCGGGTGGCGCTGGCGTCGCGCGGCTGGCGGGCCAGCTCGCGTACGGCGGCCGCCCGCTCCTTCGACGGGCCCGTGCGGATGACCTCCTTCAGCTCGGCGCGCCGGGCGGCGTAGCGGGCGACGACGGACTTGCGCCGCTCGTTGGCGGCGATCTTGCTCTTCTTGGCCATCAGACCTTCTCTCCTCTGGCGCGGATCCGTGCGACGGCCGCTTCGACGCCGATCTTGTCGATGGTCTTGATCGCGCGGGCGCTGACGGTGAGCCGGACGAAACGGTCCTCGCTGGGCAGCCAGTAGCGGCGCTGCTGGATGTTGGGGTTCCAGCGGCGGCGGGTGCGGCGGTGGGAGTGGGAGACGTTGTTGCCGAAGACCGGCTTGACGCCGGTGAGCTGGCAGTGCGCGGACATCAGGCCCTTCCGTAACGCTGGTTGAACCGCTCGACGCGGCCCGCGGTGTCGAGGACGCGGCTGCGGCCGGTGTAGAACGGGTGACTCGCCGACGACACGTCGACGTCCACCACCGGGTACGTCCTGCCGTCGGTCCACTCGATCGTCTTGTCGCTGGTGATCGTCGAGCGGGTGAGGAACGCGAAGTCCGCGCCGGGGTCGCGGAAGACGACCGGCCGGTAGTCGGGGTGAATGCCCTTCTTCATCGCTCCTCCCGGAACAGGACGTGCCGGCGGATGGTCGGGTCGTACTTGCGCAGGGTGAGCCGGTCGGGGTCGTTACGCCGGTTCTTGGTCGTCACGTAGGTGTAGCCGGTGCCTGCCGTGGATCGCAGTTTGATCACGGGTCGCACCTCATTTCTTGCCAAAGCGGTTCCTTTCGGCGTGCGATACTGTGCCAGGATAACGATAACGGTTTTCGTTTCGCTACTTGGAGGTTCGGTGTCAACCCCCGTCGTCCTCGCCGCAGGCCTGCATGGCGCGGCTCGCACCGCCGCCGTCGACGAGCTGCTGGCCCGGCATCCCGGCTCCGTCGCCATCCACCACGACCTCGGCGAGGTCACCCGAGGCCGTGTCCGGCGCAGCGTCCGCGACACCGGCCGAGTGCTGGAAACGGCCGACGTGCGCCTCGCGCACGGCTGCGTCACCTGCACCGTGCGGGAGGACCTCCTCCCCCAGCTCGTCAGGTTGGCGTCCGGCGCGACGCTGCTGATCGTGGACCTGTGGGACGCGGTCGAGCCGCGATCGGTCGCCGAGGCCATCGACTGCGACGAGGCACGGGACCTCTTGCGGCTCACCGCCGTGCTCACCGCTCTGGACGCCGAGTCCCTGCCGGACGACATCACCCGCGGCGAACGCCTCCATGAGGTCGGCAAAATCGCGGCCAAGGGCGACCAGCGCTTTGTGGCCGAAGTCCTGGCCCGGCAACTCGAATACGCCACCGGGCTGATGCTGCACGGCGGGGACGAAGACGACCACGAGCTGTCGCTGCGGGTGCTCGCGCACCTCGCCCCTGTCACCCCGATCCACACCGTTCATGACCTGCCACCGATCACCGGCCCGGCCTTGTGCACGACTGAGCTGGCCGAACGCGTGGACCCCAGCACCGCCCGGCTCCCTGCCGACGCCCGGACCGAGGAGATCGTCACCACGGTCTGGCGCAGCCGCCGCCCGCTGCATCCGGGCCGCCTCTTCGAGGCCGTGGACGAGCTGGTGATGGAGTCCGTGCGCTCACGCGGTCGCTTCTGGCTCGCCACCCGACCCAGCCGGCTGCTGGACTGGGACGCCGTCGCCGGCATCGTCTCGGTCGAGGACGCCGGCCCCTGGCTGGCCGCCCTGCCCGAAGCCGCCTGGGATCTCGTCTCCCCCGCCCGCCGGGCGGCGGCCGCTCTCGACTGGGACCCCGAGCACGGCGACCGCGTCCAGCACCTGGTCTTCACCGGCCCCGACCTCGACGTCGAGCGACTGCACGGCCTGCTCGACTCCTGCCTGCTGGCCGAAGGCGAACACCCAGGCCACGACGACCCGTTCGCCCCCATCCTCGACATCAAGGAGATCGCGTGAAGCCCCGCCGCGCCCCGCGCAGGAAGCCCAACCCGCTGCTGAACGCCGACCGCATCGACTACAAGGACACCGCCCTGCTGCGCAAGTTCGTCTCCGACCGCGGCAAGATCCGCAGCCGCCGCGTCACCGGCGTCACCGTCCAGCAGCAACGCCGGATCGCCCGGGCCATCAAGACCGCCCGCGAGATGGCCCTGCTCCCCTACGCCTCCCGCCCCAGCGCATGACCGAGCCACCACGGACATCGCCACGAGCAGCCGTGGCCGTCCCGGACCGCTGATGCCGGGGACCGCGCCCGTGACAGACCCGTAACTTCGGAGGGCGGCTGGCCGGAGCCGTTGCTAGGCTCCGGCCATGAAGTCCACCGAGCGGACGATGCGCGGCCTGCGCTCGGCCCTGGTGGCACTCAGCACTACCGTGATCGCGGTCGCCGCCCACCGCGCCGGCCACGGGACGACCCCGCCCTTGCTGGCCCTGGTCCCCGTGGTCTTGGCGGCATGGGGGGTCGCCTACGCGCTGGCGAGCCGCAGGGTCACCCGGCGGGAGTTGCTGGCCCTGCTCGGCGCCGCCCAGGGCGGCATCCACGGCCTCAGCGTCTACCTGGCGGACCCCGTCCACCACGGTCCCGGCCACCACGGCACCGGTGACGCCTCGTCGCCGCGGATGATCCTCACGCACGCCGCGGCCACCGTGCTCACCGCGCTGCTGCTGGAGCACGGCGAGCGGATGTGGTGGGGTCTGCTCCGTCTGCTCCGCGCCCGGTACCGCACCGTCCGTGCCCGCGGCCTCGCGCCGCAGGTCCGGCGTCCGGGCCCGGTCGTCTCCCGCGCCGTCCCCGCGCTGACCCGGCTGTGCGCCGGGCCGGTCGGGACGCGCGCCCCGCCCCTCCTCACCCGGATCTGACCCCTGCGGGGACAAGGGCCCCGCTTCCCCCCGATCATGATCTGTATAGAGGAGAACCCCCCATGAGCTCTGCCCTGCGTACCACCCTGCGCGCAGCCGGCCGCACCGTCGCCGTCGGCACGGCCGCAGTCGGGCTGGTCCTGCTCGGCGCCGGCGCGGCGTCGGCCCACGTCACCGTCACCCCCTCCACCACCGCGGCAGGCAGCTACACCGTGCTGACCTTCTCCATCCCGCACGGCTGTGACGGGTCGGCCACCACCTCGGTCGCCATCTCGATGCCCGAGGAGATCATCGCGGTCACCCCGACGGTCAACCAGGGCTGGGATGTCGACAAGAAGATGGAGAAGCTCGACACGCCGGTCGACAACGGCCACGGCGGCCAGTACACCGAGCGGGTCGACCAGATCGTCTACACCGCCAAGACCCCGTTGCCGGACGGCCTGCGCGACACGTTC
This sequence comes from Nonomuraea sp. NPDC047897, assembly GCF_043204415.1. Classification (NCBI taxonomy): domain Bacteria; kingdom Bacillati; phylum Actinomycetota; class Actinomycetes; order Streptosporangiales; family Streptosporangiaceae; genus Nonomuraea; species Nonomuraea sp. NPDC047897. The sequence goes on from NZ_JBIDCC010000025.1 coordinate 16,769, forward strand.
GAGCTGTCGCTGAAGCTCCCGGAGAAGGAGGGCGCGAAGCTCGCCTTCCCGGCGATCCAGAAGTGCGAGAAGGGCGAGACGCCCTGGACCGAGGTCGCCGCGGACGGCGCGGAGGAGCCGGAGCACCCTGCCCCGTACATCGTGCTGACCGCCGCCGAGGACGCCGGCGCCGCCGCGTCCACGCCGGCCGGGACCGCGGCGTCGGCTGCTCCGGCGGCCGACGCCTCGGCCGCGCCCTCCGGCTCGGCCACGTCCTCCGGCTCGGGCGACCCGGGCGTCGTCGGCTGGGCCGGCCTGGCACTGGGCGCGATCGGCGCGGCCGCGGGTGTGACGGCACTGGTGCGCGGCAGGAAGACCTCTTGACCCGTCCGGTCCGCCGCAGGAGGTCCCGGTGGGCGCGGCCGACGGCCGCGCCCACCGGGGCGGTCCTGCTCCTGGCCGCCCTCCTGGTCCTCCTCCTGCCGGGCACGGCCGCCGCCCACGCCGTGCTGAAGAGCACCGATCCCAAGGACGGCCAGGTTCTGGCCCAGGCACCGCGTACCGTCACGGCCACCTTCAACGAGGCGATCACCCTTGCTCCGAAGGGGAACCAACTGCTGGACTCGGCCGGTCGCCCCGTCCCCGCCGACATCCGCTCCGTGAACGACACCGTCGTCTACACCCCGGCGTCCACTCTCGCGGAGGGCACCTACATCGTCAGCTGGCGGGTCGTCTCGGCCGACACCCACCCCGTCGCCGGGGGGATCAGCTTCTCCGTCGGCAGGCCGAGCGCGAGCTCCGTCGCCGTCCCCGGCCAGGTCGCCGACCGCGAGGTGAACGTGCTCCGGATCAGCGCCGAGGTGTTGCGGTACGGAGGGGTGCTCGGGTTCGCGGGCCTGACCGCCTTCGGCCTGTTCATCGCCGAGCCGAGCGTGCGCAGGTCCGCGGCGTTCGCCCGGCGGGTCCGGCGCACCCGCGACGCGCTGGCCGCGGCGGCGGTTCTCGGCGCCGCCGCACTGGTCCCGCTGGTCAAGCTCTGGCAGGACGGCGCGGGCGTCGGCGAGCTGTTCTCCGCCTCGCTGTGGCCCGCCGCGCTGTCGGCGGCGCCCGCGGTCGCTGCGGCGCTGCTGGCCGCCGGCACCGTGATCGCCCTGGTCGCGGTGCGCCGCGGGCTGCCAGTCGTCGCCGCGGCCGGGACGGCGCTGGCGCTGGGTTCCCTCGCCGCCGTCGGTCACACCAGGGTGTACGGGCCGGGCTGGCTGGTGCTCGCCGCCGACCTGCTGCATCTGGCCACCGCGGCGCTGTGGGCGGGCGGGCTGATCGGGCTGTGCCTGCTGTTCGTCCCCGACCGCCACCACCGGGTGACCGAGGTCGCCTCGGCGGTCGGCCGTTTCTCGGGCGCGGCGCTGTGGCTGGTGGCCGGGCTCGGCGCGAGCGCGGTCCTGCTGTGGTGGCGGATCGCCGACAGCGTGGAGGGTCTGTGGACGACCGGCTACGGCCGTCTCGTCCTGGTCAAGCTCGTCCTGGTGCTCGCCGTCGTCGGCGTCGCCGCCTGGAACCGGTACCGGTTCGTCCCCTCGGTGCTCTCCGGCGCGCGCCGGGAAGCCACCCTGGGCGCGCTGCGCCGCGCGGTCGGGATCGAGGCGGCGGGCCTGGCCGTGGTGGTGGCCGTCACCGGCGTGCTGGTCTCGCAGACGCCGCGTGAGGAACCCGCCGCCGCACCTGCGGCGGCGTCGCCGTCCCCCTCCGCCGGGCCCAAGACGCTCACCGCGGCCGTCGGCGACGGCAAGGCCACCATGGTGATCAGCCCTGGCAGGCGGGGGGTCAACGCGCTCCAGCTGTCCCTGGTGGACGGCAAGGGCGTGCCGCTGGTGCCGCATGAGACGCCGGAGCTGTCGATACGGCTGCCCGCCTACGAGCTGGGGCCGTTCAAGAAGCCGCTTTCCACCACGGGCAAGGGCACCTACGAGGCGGCAGTCGACTTCCCGCTGGACGGGACGTGGACGGTGACGCTGGTCGTGCGGCTGTCGGAGTTCGACAGCCCGGTCGTCTCCCAGAAGGTGGTGATCCCGTGAGATCCGGTGTCTCCCATGCGATCCGGGCCGCCGGGGTGGCGCTGGCAGCGGCCGTGCTGGTGCTGCTGCCGGCCGCCCCGGCGCTGGCTCACGTGCTGCTGGAGTCCGCTCAGCCCAACGGGGACGGATCGGTCACGCTCACCTTCTCCTTCGACCACGGATGCGACGGCGCGCCGACCGAGGCGCTCCTCGTCCGGATGCCGGCCGGGTCCTCGGTGCTGTCGGCCGGCCAGCCGGGCGGCTGGCGCAGCGCGGTGAAGGGGAACGCGGTCGAGTGGACCGGCCCGGGGATCGCTCACGGCACCAAGGCGTCCTTCATCGTGCGGGCGCGCCTGTCGGGCAAGACCGGCGCGCCGCTGCTCTTCCCCACCACGCAGCGGTGCACCGGCGGCAAAGGGTACGAGTGGATCGGCGCCGACGACGCCTCCGAGGAGCCCGCACCCCGGCTGATCGCCACCGCGGCCGTCCTCGACCCGGGCCTCAGCCCGGCTCCGCCCCCGGCCGTGGGCACGGACGGCGCCGACGACGTTCAGGTGGCTGTGGCGCTGGGCGCCTTCACCACCCTGGCAGCCCTGACCGCTCACCTGACCCGCCGGCGCCTCCGCCGCCGATAGGTGGGCGTGCAGCGGCGTGTATCCCTTGGTTCACAGCATGCCTTCCTCCGCTTCGGCGGCGGCTCGGGCGATCGATGCGACGGTGGGCCCGGCGAAAAGCTCCCGGAGAGTTTCCTCGCGGTGCCTCGACCGGCTCGACCGGTGCGGCCGATGCGGAGAGCTTGGCGACGGCCGCCCTGTCCACCTTCACGTTGGCGCTCAGGGGCAGCAGCGGCAGGGCGGCGAGCGGGTCGGGGCGCATGTGCTCCGGCAGGTGGGTCGCGGCGTGTGCCCGGACCGCGTCGAGGTCGACGGACTCGGGCACCACTTCGGCCATCAGCCGGCCTTCCGACACGACGGCCACCGCGCGGGCGACTCCGGGAGCGTCCCCGAGTGCCGCCTCGATCTCGCCCAGCTCGACACGGTGTCCGCGGATCTTCACCTGCTGGTCGGCGCGGCCCAGGATCATGAGCGGTTAGCAGCCGTCGAACCACCACTGCGGCCCGCACCCCCTCCAGCTCCCAGCACGATCCCGAGCCCGCCTCCGGCGCTCCCTGACGGCGGCTGCTGTTCGCATCGGGTTCCTTTGACCGCGTGGGCAGCGCCCGTGGAGGTCAGGGTGACTGGGGCAGCTTGGCCGTGCCCGGCCTGACGGCCGGGGCGGAGGGGGGCGGCACGACCGGCCCGATGTCCCCGTCGGGTGCCTCGTCCAGGTCGACGATCACAGGCGCGTGGTCGCTCGGGCCCGTGCCCTTGCGCGCGTGCCGGTCGACCCAGGCTGCCCGCACCCGGCCGGCCACCGGGGCGGAGGCCAGCGCCAGGTCGATCCGCATGCCCAGGTCCTTGTGGAACATCCCGGCCCGGTAGTCCCAGTAGGTGAACACCCGCTCGCCCGGCCAGCGGTCCCGCACGACGTCCCGCAGCCCGAGAGCCTGCAGTTCCGCCAGCGCCGCCCGCTCCGGCGGCGTGACGTGCGTGTGACCGGCGTAGGCGAGAGGATCGAAGACGTCCGCGTCGGTCGGCGCGATGTTCATGTCGCCGCACACGATCACGGCGTCGGGACCGGCGCCGACCACGTCACGCAGGGCCGCCAGCCAGGTCAGCTTGTAGCGGTAGTGGTCGGAGCCGGGGGTCCGGCCGTTCGGCACGTACACCGAGTGCACCCGGACCCCGCCGCAGGTCGCGGCGATGGTCCGCGCCTCCGGATGCGGGAATCCCGGCCCGTCCGGGAGGCCGGCCACCACGTCGTCGAGCCCCGCCCTGGACAGGATCGCGACCCCGTTCCACCGTGCCTCGCCGTACACTGCGATCTGGTAGCCGCGGGCGCCGAGCGGCTCGCCGAGCAGTTCGGTGAAGGCGCCGTCGGCCAGTTTGGTCTCCTGGAGGCAGACGACGTCGGGCTGCCGCTGGTCCAGCCACGGCAGCAGCCGCGGCAGCCGCTGTTTGACCGAGTTGACGTTCCAGGTGGCTATCCGCACCCTGCTCACGATAGCCGCGCCACTCGCCGGTCCGGCGGGCACCGGACGGTCCGGGTCAGCGCGGGTCTCGACGCAGGGGATGGTCGGGCGGGACCTGCACCAGGACGATGCGATGACCGTCGGGATCGGCGATCCACAGCTCGGTGAGACCCCACGGCTCCAGCCGGGCCTCGCGCACGATGGTGACGCCCAGCCCGCGCAGACGTTCCTCCTCGCGCGCCACGTCGCGCACCTGCAACCAGAGGGACATCGTCGAGCCGGCCTCGCCGCTCGCGTGCCCGGAGAGCTCCAGAAACCCCTGTCCGAGGAAGAAGACCGTCCCGAGTCCACCGGCTGGGCCGAACTCGCGGTAGACGGCCAGGCCGAGCGTCTCGGCGTAGAAGTGCCGGCTGCGCGCGAGGTCTCCTGGACGCAGCAGCACGCGGCTGCTCAACACCTCCATGCCGCCTCTGTTTCCCCGTACGGCGACGAAGACACCCGTGCGCGACGACCGGGCCGCCGACCGGCCCGAGGCACGCCCGCTGCGTTCGACATCGGGCGCGTGGAGTCGTTCGGTGCCAGAATGTGGTCATGCGGTCACCCCGAGCGAGATATTTCAACACCACCGGCCCCTGCGATCCGCAGCGCCACTACATGCTGCCTCCCACACCACGGCTTCCCGAAGCGCGGGCGCTCATCGAGATGGACCGCTATTTCGTGCTGCACGCCCCCCGGCAGACCGGCAAGACGACGATGCTGCGCACCCTCGCCTCCGACCTGACCGCCGAAGGCGACATCGCCGCCCTGTCGTTCTCCTGCGAGCGCGCCGGGACGGCCGGCGACGACATCGACGCCGCCGAGACGATTCTGCTGAAGTCTCTCCGCAGGGCCGCCGACCTGTCGGGATGGCCCGAGGAACTCCTGCCGCCGGACCCCTGGCCTCAGAACCCGGTGAGAACCCAGTTCGGTGAGGCGCTGAGCGCGTGGTGCCAACGCTGCCCACGCCGGATCGTGCTGTTCCTCGACGAGATCGACGCCCTGCAGGGCGACAGCCTGATCAGCATCCTCAGTCAACTCCGCGACGGCCACAACATCCGGCCAGACGGCTATCCGTTCCCCACGTCGGTGGTGCTGTGCGGGTTGCGCGACCTGCGCGACTACAAGGTCGCCTCCGGCGGCGCCCCCGACCGGTTCAACGCGGCCAGCCCGTTCAACATCCTCGCCGACTCGCTGCGCCTGGGCGACTTCACCTCCGACCAGATCGCCGAACTGTACGACCAGCACACCCAGGCGACGGGCCAGGAGTTCACCAAGGACGCCGTGGATCGGGTCTTCGAGCTCACCCAGGGGCAACCCTGGCTGGTCAACGCCCTGGCCCATGAGATCACCTTCAAGATGAAGGTGACCGGCACCGTCACCGCCGAGCCGGTGGAGAACGCCAAGGAACGGCTGATCCGGGCACGCGCCACCCATCTGGACTCCCTGGCGGCCCGGCTGCACGAGCCCCGGGTCAAGCGGGTGATGGAACCGATCGTGGCCGGCGGCCCCTACACCGACCGCGGCAACTCCGACGACCTGTCCTACGCCCGCGATCTGGGCCTGATCACGCAACAACCTCCGCCGCAGGTGGCCAACCCGATCTACCGAGAGGTCATCCTGCGCGTGCTGGGCGACCTGACGGAACAGAACATCCACGCCGACCCGCACAGCTTCGTGCTCCCCGACGGCCGGTTCGACCTGCCACGCCTGCTGGAGGAGTTCGTCGTCTTCTGGCGCGAACACGGCGAGGTCCTCATCCAGCAGGAGGGCTACCACGAGGCCGCCTGCCAGATCATCCTCATGGCCTTCCTGCACCGCCTGGTCAACGGCGGCGGCTACCTCGACCGCGAATACGCCGCCGGCACCAAACGCCTGGACGTCCTGGTCCGCTGGCCCTACACCGCCCCCGACGGCGACCGGCTCATGCAGCGCGAGGCCATGGAACTCAAGGTCTGGCGCCCAGGCGCAGACGACCCGAAGCCCGACGGCCTCGCACAGCTCGACCGCTACCTCGACCGCCTCACCCTCACCACCGGCGTACTCGTGATCTTCGACCGCCGCCCCGAAGCCCCACCCTGGAAGGAACGCGGCGACTTCGAGCAGGCGACCACACCCTCCGGCCGCCAGGTCACCGTCCTGCGCGTGTGATGCTCGACGCCCGCGCGGCTAGCGGTCGGCCCTGGCGCTGGTGTAGCGGTCGGCGAGGTCGGCGAGCCGGGCGACCTGGCCGAGCTCGGGCGACCAGCAGTAGAGGATGACCTCGTCCGCCCCGAGCTCCTCGAACCCGCGCAGCGCCGTGCGGATCTGCTCCTCGGTGGTGAGCATGCCCTCCACCATCCAGTGGGAGGCGCCGACGATGGCGTAACATTCGCTGATCGCCGCCTTGGCCGTGGCGACCGTCTCGTCCGAACCGAAGGCCACGTTGAGCTGGCCGACGTTGCGCGGGCGGTCGGCGCGGCCGGCCTGCGACCATTCCTTGTCGACGGCGCGGAAGAGGTCGCCGGCCCACGGCGGGGGCGCGGCGCACAGCAGCCCGTTGCCGAACCGGGCGACCCTGGCCAGCGCGGCCGGCGCGAACGCGCCGAACAGGATCTCCGGCCCTCCCGGGGTCACCGGCGCCGGGCCGACCGGCCCGAGTCCGCAGTCGGTACGGCCGCCCGCCCACAGTTGCCGCAGCGCGACGAGTTGGTCGTCGAGCCGGCGGCCACGCCCTTTGAGCGGCATTCCGGCCGCGGCGAAGTCGTCGGTCCGGCTGCCGACGCCCATCCCCAGCGTGAACCTGCCGCCGGCCAGCCGATCGAGGGTGGCCGTCTGCTTGGCCAGCAGGGCGGTGTCGCGCAGCGGGCCGATCAGCACCTCGGTCTGGATCCGGATCCGGCTGGTCGTGGCGGCGACGGCGGCCAGCATCACCAGCGGCTCCGGGTTGCGCCAGATGAAGCGGTCGAGCAGCCCGAGCGTGCTGAACGGCCCGGCGTCGGCCTGCCGCGCCCAGTCCAGCAGGAGGTCAGGTTCGTCACCCGGCAACCCGATCCCGATCTTCATCGGTGTCTCCTTCGCAAGTGCGCCGTCTGGTCTGTGGGGATAGACTCGCTCTGGTTACTCAGTCCCTGATCGAGAGCTGACGGATATGACGGACGACCCCCAGGCGATCAGGCTGGATGAGTATCTGCCGTTTCCGCCGGACCGGGTGTGGCGGGCGTTCGTCGAGCCGCGGCTGGTGACGAAATGGCTCGGGCCGCAGGATTTCCAGCCGGTCGTCGGCCACCGGTTCACCATCGTGGCGCCGGCCGTGCCGGCGACGAGGTTCGACGGGGTCATCCATTGTCAGGTGCTCGCCATCGAGCCGGAGCGGATGCTGCGCATCAGCTGGGACGATCATGGTCCGAGCGGGGCTCGGTGCACGGCGACCTGGCGGCTGGTGGCGGAGGGCCACGGCACCCGCTTGTTCTTCGACCACGAGGGTTTCGATCCGGACAACGAGTTGCAGCAGCGGGCGCGGCGGATCATGGGCGGCGGCTGGCGCTCGTGGCTGTTCAGCCGGCTGGAAGCGGTCCTCGTGGACAGGGCCGCCGGGCAGGACATCGCCCGCGAGGGCCGGCCCTAACGGCCTTAACGGCCTTGACGCTCGTTCTCGGCTTCCACCACGGTGTCGCGCAGGAGCCGGAGTCGCTCCTGCCAGTAGACCTCGTACGGGTGCAGCCAGTTGGAGATCTCCTGCATGGGCGCCCGGCACAGTGAGTAGTGGCGCTCCCTGCCGACCTTCCGCTCCGTCACCAGGCCGGAGTCGCGCAGCACCTTCAGGTGTTCGGACACGCTGGGGCGGGCCATGTCGAAGTGCGCGGCGAGGTTGTTGACCGACTTGGGCCCCTGGAGCAGCAGTTGGAGGATGCGGCGCCGCACCGGGTTGGCCAGCGCCGGGAACACGTCGTCGAGCAGGGTGGGGACACCGTCCGGCGTCGTCGTCTTCCCGCTCCGCGGCATGGTTCGCAGCCCTTGGTCGCACCGTCGTCGGCGGCCCGATACTCGCCGACTTCAGTACATTATCAGTAGGCGCTATCCTACCTGTCAACGCGGGACGCCGGACGGGTGCCGGACCGGGCGCCGGCTCGCTCACCACGTCACCGGAAGCGCCTCAGGCCCTCGCACCAGCCGGTCGGCCTTCCAGGTGATCCGCTCAGGGGCGACGGCGAGCCGCAGGCCGGGGAGCTTGCGCAGCAGTCCTTCGACGACCAGCTCGATCTCCACCTTGGCCAGTGCCGCGCCCATGCACCGGTGCGGCCCGAAGCCGAAGGTCAGGTGCTGCTCCCTGGCCGCCTCGAAATCGATCTCGTCCGGATCGGAGAAGACGCGCGGGTCCCGGTTGGCCGCCGACAACTGGGTGTAGACGGCCTCCCCCTTGGCGATGAGGGTGTCGCCGATGGTGACGTCCTCCGTGGCGACGCGGGCGAATCCACCCGGGCTCTCCAGCGGGATGAGCCGCAGCAACTCCTCGACGACCCGGGGCAGCGGCGCGCCGCCGCCCCGGGCCAGCTCGGCGTAGACGCCGTCGCGGAGCATGACGAACATCATGTCGGCGATCTCGTTGACGGTGGTCTCGTGGCCGACCACGAGCAGGGTGACGCCGAACGTCACCAGTTCCTGCTCGCTCATCACCGCCTCGGTGTCGCGGGCCCGGACCATCGCGCTGAACAGGTCGTCGGCCGGCGCGACCCGGCGCTGTCCGACCAGCCACCGCAGGTATTCGGACAGGCTCTGGAAGGCGGCGAAGATCTCCTCGGGGGTGAACGCCGTCACCGACATGACGATGTCCGACCACACCCGGAACTTCTCCCGGTCGGCGAACGGGACGCCCAGGATCTCGCAGATCACCGAGATCGGAAGGGGCAGCGCCAGATCTTTCATGAGGTCGGCCGGTGGCCCCTGCTCGATCATGCGGTCGAGCAGGCCCTCGACCTGATCGGCGATCCACGGCCGGAGCCGCTCCACCCGGCGGGGCGTGAACGCCCGGGCGGCGACCTGGCGCACCCGCGTGTGGTCGGGCGGATCCATACTCATGATCATTTCGGGGTTCTGGACGATCTGCGGCTGCAACCGGGGCAGGTCCATCGTCAGCGTGACCGCGCGGCTGAACCGGGGGTCCGAGAGCACGAACTTGGTGTCCTCGTACCCGGTGACCAGCCACGCGTCCCCGCCGAACGGCATGCGGATCCGGGCGACCCGCTCGGACTCCTGCAGCTTGCGGTACTTTCCGTCCAGCTCCAGCGCCGTGGTGGGACCGAACGGAAACGGGTGAACGGGCCGCTCGTCCATCACCGGCTCCCGGCCGGACGCAGTTCGAGGATCGCCAGGCCGAAGGAGGTCGGGTACGAGCCGGCGACGGTCAGCCCGGCCCGCGCCGCGAGCTCGTCGTACTGCGGGCGGCTGCGCTCCTTGCCGCCGCAGAACAGCAGCATCATCATGTCCAGCCGGGCCAGGCTCCGCTGGTCCCCGCCGCCGCCGACGACCGTCTCGATCACCAGGAGCCGGCCGGTGGACCCGAGCGCTTCGGCGCCGCGCCGCAGCACTGCCACGGCTTCGTCGTCGGACCAGTTGTGCAGCACGTTCATCAGGACGTAGGTGTCCGCGCCGGCGGGCCACGCGGCGAAGAAGTCCCCTTCGACGAAGTCGGTCCGGCCGGCGACCGGCGAGCCGGCCAGATGCGCCCGCGCGGTCGCGACCCCGGCCGGGGTGTCGAACACGACGCCGCGGGCGTCCGGCGAGGTGCGCAGGATGGCCTCCAGCAGCAGCCCGTGGCCGCCGCCCATGTCGACGACGTCGCCGCGGGCCCGCCAGTCGATGGCCGCGATGAGGCTGTCCAGCGAGATGCGGGTCTTGTGCGCCATCGCCTTCTCGAACGACGCCGCCAGCCGCGGGGTCCGCGCGAGGTCCGTCCAGACGTCCCGGCCGAAGATCTGCTCGTACACCGGCTCGCCGGTCCGTACCGCGTCGAGCATGAGCGTCGGTGTCCGGTCGAGCCGGCACATGGCGCCGTCCAGGTGCCACCAGTCGCGCATGCTGATCGGGCTGTCCTCGCGCATCAGTTCCGACAGCTTCGTCGGGCGGTAGAGGTCGCCGGGCCCGTCGTGGTCGAAGACGCCCAGGGACGCCAGGTAGCGCAGCAGCCGCCGCACCGCTTCGGGATGCACGGTCTCCCCTGCGGCCTCCAGCCCTTTCAGTATGGTGTCGGCGGACGCTCCGTCGGGCATGATCAGATCGGCCAGCCGGAGCGTCGCCGCCACGCGGATGGCCCACGGCGCCACGGTGTCGGTCAGGGCGACCATGGTGCCGAACGCGTTGTCGGCCTGGATGTCGGGGACGGCACGGGCATCGGACACCTTGAACTCCGTTCGAGAGCAGGACGTCGGGGCGGCGTTCAGCTGAGGAACTCCCGCGCCGGATTGGCGCGGGGGTAGGTCCGCATGTAGTCCAGGAACAGCGCCAGGGTCCTGTCACGCGAGGTCAGCAGGCCCGGCTGGAAATGGATGGTGTCGAAGATGTCGGAGTCATCGGAGTAGAACTGCATCTGCGCCTCGAACACCTGCTGCAGCGCCTGCTCCGCAGACTCCTCGGTCTCCGACTCGCCCTTGCGGACGCCGTAGACGAAGAAGGAGTCGGTCCGGCCCGGGGCCGGCAGGCTGGGTGAGGTCATCCAGAAGTACCAGCGGCCGTTGAGCAGGCCCGTCTGCAGGAACAGGTTGGGGCCGTGGATGTCGATCCGGACGTCGTACGTGGTGCCGTCGGGCAGCGAACCGACGAGGTCGTACCCGTGGCGGTGCCCGCCGTGCCGGACCGTGTCGGCGGGCGGCACCTTCAGGTCGAACCCGTGCGGGAGCGACAGGTGCTGCAGGTCGAGGGTGTGCGCCGAGACCATCCAGGGTTCCATGGCCAGGTGGCCGAACCGCCCCCGGCGCGCCCGGATCTCCTCCTCCGGGCAGGGCAGCCCGGGGATCTGGAAGATCGGCTCAGTGCCGTTGAACGCCCACACGACGCCGAACCGCTCCGCGGTGGGGAACCTGAACAGCCGCGCACCGCTCGGCACCGGGTCGCCGCTGCCGGTCCGCCGGCACACCCCCTGCCCGTCGTAGGTCCAGCCGTGGAAACGGCACCTCAGCATGCCCTCGGACACGGTTCCCACGCTGAGGTCGGCGCCGAGGTGCACGCAGTAGGCGCTGACCACCGACGGCTGACCGGATCGGTCGCGGAACGCGACGACGCGGCCGCCGAGGAATTCCGCGCCGACGACCTTGCCGGCTGTCAGGTCGGCGGCCATGCAGATCGGATACCAGCTCTGGGTGTAGAGTCCGTCGTCCCCCTCGTGGGGAAGAGGTTCGCCCGTCGGGCGGGAGACCGGGTCGTCGAGGCCGGTTGCCGGGGCCGGGGTTTCGGTCACGCGTCACCTCCGCTTGTCCGTGTCGCGCGGTGGCCCAAACGCTAGATCAGGCGAAGTCGCGGTACTTCTTCGATCCTGCGGAAGCTCCGGCGGCGCCGACCGGCAGGCGTTTCGGCGTCGCCTCCAGCCGGCTCTCCTGGGCGGCCAGCAGCGGGGATGCGAAGACGATGGGGGGATCGCTGGGCCGGCGCGGCCGCAGGTCGATGACGATGCTGCGCTCGGCGATGTGGCCGTCCTCGACGTGGACGTGCCCGTACGAGCCGACCAGATACTGGTTCGGCACGTCGCTGGTCATCAGGGCCTCGATGTCCGCGTCGGGTGAGAAGCTCATCGCCAGTGCCATGTAGACGCCGTCGGGGCCGGCCACCAGGTCCACCTCGGTGGACTCCCTCGCCATGGCGCAGGCCGCCGGCCAGCCCTGCGGGATGCCGGACTCGAACAGCCCGACCAGCGCGATGTTGCCCGGTTCCAGGCCGTTGAAGCGCACCCGGACCTTCCTGCTCCGCCCGGCGCGCAGCGCGGGCGGAGCGGCGGCGGCCAGCACCGCCTCCCAGGTCTGGTCGGACATGTCGTTGATCAGTCGCCGGAACTTCCGGGGCGAGACCCCGACGTGCCGGGCGAACTGGTGGGAGAAGGTGCCGAGGCTCGTGTATCCCACCTGCATGCAGATCGTGGTGATGTCCAGGTCCGTGGCCGCGAGCAGCCGTTTGGCCTCGGCGATCCGCAAGGCCGCCAGGAACCGCGCCGGCGTGGTGGCGGTGATGAGCCGGAACACGCGCAGGAAGTGGAACGGGCTGAAGCACGCGGTCTGCGCCAGATCGTCGAGCGGGTGCGCGCGGGACAGGTCACGCCGGAGCCTGACGAGCACCTGCTCGACCGCCCGGAGCCGATGATCGTCGCAGACGTCGATCTTCTCCGTTGCGCTGTTGCCGCGGATCCGCACTCCTACCTCCAGGTCCCCGTAGGATCCATCGATGCGTCGTGCATGTCCACCCGCCGCCCGCGACCGCCGATCAGGCGTGGCTGGAGGCCTGCGGGTCCGGCCACATGGACGCCCACCCGCCCTGGGCGCCGTGCGTCTCCCGCAGCAGGTCGGGGATCTTCGCCACGTCGAAGACCCCCCAGTGCTCCACGATCTGCCGGCCGTCGAAGCGGAAGGTGTTCGACCCGCCGATCGCGAAGGTCCGGCCGGTGGCCGGGATGCCCATGAACTCGCCCGTGTGCGCGAAGTGCAGCTCGATGGCCTGCGACAGGTAGGCGCCTTCACACACCGAGACCAGGACCTCCACCTTGGTGGTGGTCAGCGCGTCGGCGGCCTGCCCGAACCGGTGCGCGACGCCGTCGCGGCCGGGGGGATCCCACGGCGGCGCGAAGTGGTCCACGAACTCCGGGGCCAGCACCTCGTGGATCGCCGCGAAGTCCCTGGAGAAGAGCACGGCCCCGCGGAAGCGCCGGACGATCTCCTCCCGTTCGGCCTTGATGGTCGCCAGTTCGTCGTTCACATGCCCTCCCAGGTCTGTCAGGCGGTCGCCGCGAGCAACCCGCTGTCGATCAGTCCGAGCTGTTCCAGCAGATGCACGGTGTCGGCCACCCCCCAGTGCTCGACCACCTTGCCGTCCACGATGCGCAACTGGCCCATCAACGCGCAGCGGACGGCCCGGCCGGTCGGCTGGATGTCCAGGTAGGGGCCCGCGTGGGTCGCCGAGACCGTGAGCCGGGTGCTGACGAGGTCGCGCTCGGCGATCATCTCCTCGACCTCGATCCGGATGTCCGGGAACGCGGCGATGAACCGCTGCATCTCGCTGCCCACCTGACCGGCCGGCATGGTCCCGTCGCGGCCGTGGTGCACCATGTCCGGCGCCCAGTACCGCATCATCGCCGCGACGTCCCGGACGTTCCACGCGTCGACGAGCTTCTGCACGACGGCCTTGTTGGCGGCCAGTCGCTCCGTATCGACGTTCACGGGTCCTCCCCATCGGCGCCGCCCACGAATGACACCCATCCAGAGGAACACATCAGCGGGTGCCGCGGTTTCTTCGAGATTGTCGTTCTCCCGGGCCTGATTGACCGGGCCGTCAGGCGGCGGAGACACTGAACGCGGTCTGGCGCCTGCCCGGAAGGGACGGGATTCACCATGAGTGTCACGGATGACGTACGACCTAGGCCCCGCGCCGAACCGGTCCCGTCCGAGGGCGCGGACGGCTTGTTCACACAGACCTGGTTCCCGGTGTGCCTGAGCAGCGCCCTGCCGGCGAGCGGCGGCATCGTCGGCGTCGAACTGCTCGGCGGCCGGGTGGTGGCCGTCCGCTCGTCCTCCGGCGAGGTGGCCGTGTTCAGCGCCTACTGCGTCCATCTGGGCGCCGACCTGTCGGTGGGCCGCCTCGATCGCGACGCGATCCGCTGCGCCTTCCACGGCTGGCGCTACGGCATGGACGGCCGCTGCCTGTCCGCCAACGGCACGCCGGTCGATCCCCGGGCGCGCCTGTTCCGCTTTCCCACCGTCGAGACGCACGGCATCGTCTGGGCGTTCAACGGTTCGGCTCCGCTGTTCACGCTGCCCCAGCCGGATCCGCCGCTGCCCGGGACCCCCGTCGCGACGAGGACGCTGGCGTTCGACCAGGAGCTGGCGGTGGATCCCTGGGTGGTCGCGGCCCAGACCATGGACCTGCAGCACTTCGCGCTCCCGCATGAGGGGAAGTTCGTCGAGGACCCGAACGAGTCGGTCGCCTGGGACGAGTTCTCGGTCGGATACCGCTACCACGCGCTGATGCCGGGCGGCGAGGAGTACCGAGTCTGGGCGTCGATCCACGGCAGCAACATCTTCTGGCAGCAGGGCACGCTCGACGGCCGCTGGTTCTACTGGATCACCGGCATGGCGGCGCCCCGGGCGCGGACCACCGCCTCGTTCTTCAGCTGGGGCACCCACGTGCTGCCCGGCGAGCCCCCGGAGGCGGCCGAGGAGTTCCTGACCAGGGTGCAGGCGTTCATGTTCAACCTGCTGGCCGAGGACGCGCCCGTGCTGATGACCATCCACTACACCCCGGGGCTGCTGACCAGGGGCGACGCCGCGCTCGCCGACTTCTTCTCGTACCTGCGCCGCTACCCGCGGGCCAACCCGGCGCGGGACTTCCTGCGGTGAACGCGCGTTCCGCCGGCATCGTCGTCGTGACCGGGCTGGTCGTGACGGGGCCGGCGGAACGGGTTCGTGATCCGGAGGGACGGGTGGCGGGTCAGTTCTGCTCGTAGGCCTGCCGCAACAGCGCCTTGATCTCGTCGTCGACCTGCTCGACGGCGGTCAGGCTCGTCTTGTGAGTGGACTGGCCCGGGGCCGTGGCCGGCTTGAGCCGCCCGTCGGACGGCGGGTCGACGAACCGCAGCCCGAGGTCCATCCGGCTCGCGGTGGCCGGTTGCACCGCGGCGAACTGCCGCTTGCGGTTCACCGCGACGAAGTTGGCGCGCACCTCGACGACCACGTCGTCGCCGAGCGCGGTCGCCGCGGCCAGGAGCTCCTCGTAGATCGGCTTCAGGCCCTGCTTGGACCCGGCGTACTGGGCGGCGAGATGGTCGTCGGCGGTGGGCTCGGCCCATCCGGCGTCCTTGGCCGCGGCGATGGCGATCGCCTCCTGCTGCGGCTTGGTCAGCCCGTGTTCGGACTTGAGCCACTGCCGCACCGCGCGCTGGTCGAGCGGGTCGATTCCGGACTTGCCGACCGCGGCCACCCACTCCTCGACCGTCTTGCCGGTCTTTTCGGGAAGGGATGCCGAGACGCGGACGAGCATCTCCGCTCCGGAGAGCGCCATGCCATGTTCCTTTCGTCGTTGCGGGAGGGGGAGCTGCTCAGCCCCAGGACGCGGCCGACTCCGGCGGCGCCTTGACCCGGCTCGCGATCACCGCGGCCACGACCATCAGCACGGCGCCGACGATCATCGCGGTGTTGAGGCCGCTGGTGAAGCTCTGGCCGACCGCGGCCCTGATCTGCGCGCCGGCCTCCGGAGCCACGCCGCTGACCTGCGGCAGGAACCCCTGGGCCGCCACGGACGCCTGGTCGGCGACCCGGTCGACGACGTCCTCCGGTACGCCGGCGACCCGGAGGCGCCCGGGAAGCTCGGCGGCGACGCGCACGCTGATGATCGTGCCGAGGATCGCCGTGCCGAGCACGGCGCCCAGCATCAGGCCGGTCTGCTGCATGCCCGACGCCGTCCCGGCGAGGTTGGCGGGGCTGTGTCCCAGGATCACCCCGACGGCCACCGGGACGATCGCCCCGATTCCGACGCCCATCAGTCCCAGTGACGGACCGAGCAGGACGTACGACGAATCGGCCTGCAGCAGCGTGATGCCCACCGAACCCAGGGCGACCAGGACCGCGCCGAGCATCATCGGCACGTGCGGGCCCCGGTCGTTGCCGAGCTTGCCGCCGACCGCGGCGCCGAGACCGAACAGGACGGTCTGCGGGAGCAGCAGCACCCCGGCGAGCAGCGGTGAGGCCCCCTGCACCTGTTCGAGGTAGAGGCCGAAGTAGAAGTAGCTGCCGAACGCCACGAACGCGGCCATCGTGAGGACCACGACGGCGGCCGACAGGGAGGTGGACCGGAACAGGCTCAGCGGCAGGACCGCGTTCGCCGACGCCTGCTGCCGCCAGAGGAACAGCGCCCCCAGCAGCGCGAACGCCAGGAAGAGCAGCCCGGTGACCAGGTCGAGGCCGTCGACGGGGATGCGGACGATGCCCCACACCAGCGCCAGCAGCGCGGCCGACAGCAGGATCACGCCCGGGATGTCGATCGACGCGGCGAGCCGCTGCTCGCGGCCCTTGTCGATCAGCAGCAGCCCGGCGATCACCACGGCCGCGCCGATCGGGACGTTGAGGAAGAAGATCCCCCGCCACCCGAACTGGTCGACCACCAGGCCGCCGACGAAGGGCCCCGCCGCCATGGCCAGCGCGCCGAACCCGGCCCAGACGCCGATGGCCGTCTTCATCCGGTCGAACGGGAACAGGTTGCGGATGATCGCCAGGGAGTTGGGCGCCAGTACGGCTCCGAACAGGCCCTGCACGACGCGGGCGGCGATCAGCACCTCGACCGAGCCGGCCAGTCCCGCGACCACCGAGCTCGCGACGAACCCGACCATGCCCACCAGGAAGGTGTTGCGGTGGCCGAACCTGTCACCGATCTTCCCCGCTGTGATCAGGAAGACGACCACCGCGAACATGTAGCCGTTGCTGACCCACTGGAGCTGGGTGAGCTGCGTGCCGAGCTCCACGGCGATCTGCGGGTTCCCGAGCGCCATCACGGTGGAGTCGAGCGCCTCCATCATGGCTCCGAGAGAGACGAGCACCAGGGTGATCCACATCCGGGTCGAGACGGCCCCGGCGGGCGCGGGCTGCTCCGCCCCGGATGGTGACCACGTTTCGTCACGTGGCGGTTGGGTCATGGATTCTCCCACGGAGACACCTCGGTGCCGGTGGCCCTTCTCGGGGTGACGCGGACCGAGTGCGAGGCGAGTGACGGATCACCGCGGGCGTGCCGCGCGGTGGCGAACGAACGGGTCAGGCGGCGCCGTCGGTGAGGATGAACGTATTGCCGTCGGGGTCGGCGAAGGACGCCTGCTTGCCCCACGGCGTCTCGGTGGGATCGTCGACGGAGACGCCGGCGTCGCGCAGGGTCTTGACGGCCTCCTCGGTGTTGCGGGTCTCGAGCATGGCGTTCTGCAGCTTGGGCGTGTCCGGGAGCCAGGTGCAGAGCACCAGCGTCGTCTGCGCGCCCTTGGGCGCCACCTCGATCCAGCGCAGGTTGTCGCCCATCGGCATGGGCGCCTCGCTGCGCAGCTCGAACCCGAGCTTGTCGACGTAGAAGGCCTTGGCGGCGTCCTGGTCGGAGACGGGAATGGTCAACTTCTGCAGATGTGTGATTTCCATGCGGCAATCGTAGGTAGGGAAGATCCTACCCGTCAAGTGTCGGCTACATCCTACGTGTTCCCCGGTGTCGGGCTCCCCGCCGCCGGTGCGGCAATGTCGGAGAAGGTTCCGCCCCCCGCCTGCGGCATGCTCGGACCATGCATCCGAACAGGCGCGGCACAGTGCTCGTGGCGGGCGGGGGCGTCGCCGGGCTGGCGCTGGCGATCGCGTTGCGCCACCGCGGCCTCGCGGCCGTCGTGCTGGAGCGCTCGGCCGGGCCGGACCGGTCCGGTGGCGGGCTGGTGCTGGCGCCCAACGCCGTCAAGGCGCTCGCCGCGATCGCGCCCGGCCTCGCCGACCGGGTCCGCGCGGCCGGCCATGCCGCGGGGGCCCGCGGCGCGGCCCCGCACCGCAGCGCGTTCCTCGACGAGCGCGGCCGCGTGCTCGGGTGGGTGTCGTTCGACGGGTACGAGGACCGCTGGGGCATGCCGGCGGTCACCATCCTGCGCGCCGACCTGCACGCCTTGCTGCGGGAGGAGGCGGAGGAGGCCGGGGTGGAGCTCGTCGGCGGATTCGCCGCCGACCGGTATCGCGACAGCGGCGCGCACGTCGATCTGGTC
The DNA here is from genome assembly GCF_043204415.1 of Nonomuraea sp. NPDC047897. Lineage (NCBI taxonomy): Bacteria > Bacillati > Actinomycetota > Actinomycetes > Streptosporangiales > Streptosporangiaceae > Nonomuraea > Nonomuraea sp. NPDC047897. The sequence continues at coordinate 34,851 of NZ_JBIDCC010000025.1, forward strand.
GCCCGGACCGGCGCGGTCCGGCGCGGCGACGTCCTGGTCGGGGCCGACGGCATCAACTCGGCCGTCCGCGCGCAACTGCTGGGCGACGGCGACCCCCCGTACCGCGGGTTCACCGCGGTACGGGGGATCGGGCCGGCCCCCGCCGCGTACCCCGACGGCTTCATCGCCTACGGGCGGGGCCTGGTCCTGTTCGCCGCCGCCCTCGGCGGCGGCGACCTCTACTGGGTGGCGTCGATGACCGCGCCGCGCGGCGTCGCGCCGCGCCGGCCGGTCGCCGAGGTGCTGGCCCGGGTGATCGACCGCACCAGCACCTGGCATCCCGACCTGCGCAAGGTGCCGGCCTCGGCCGACCCGGCCGGATGCGTCGTGCACGACGTCCACGACCGGCCGCCGCCGCGCACGTGGAGCCGGGGCCGCGTCGCGCTCGCCGGCGACGCCGCGCACCCGATGGTGTACACCCTCGGACAAGGGGCCGGGATGGCCCTGGAGGACGCGGCCGTCCTCGCCACCGCGCTGGCCGGGACCACGCTGACGGAGACCGCGCTGACCGGGCACGGGCAGGCCGGGCCCGGGCAGGCCGGGCACGGGCAGGCCGGGCCCGTCGCCGGAGTGGAGCAGGCCCTGCGCCGCTACGCGGCCGAACGGGGCCCGCGGGTGCGCGGGATCGTGCGCCAGTCACGGATGCTGGGACGGATCGCGCACGTGCGCTCGCCGCTGCTGGTCGCCATCCGCAGGGCCATCCTGATCGCCGCGACCCGCGGAACCGATGGCGGCGGGCAGAGCGCGGACGTGTTCGGGTGGACGCCCCCCGCGGACTGACACCGGCCCGCTCCCGGCTCCGCGGCTCGCACTCCCGCCTCCACCGCTCGCGGGTCCGGCCTCACCGCTCGGGGGCGCGGCTCGCCAGGTAGGCCGCGCCTCGGGTGGAGATGCGGTAGCCGGTGCCGAGGCTGACGGTCAGCCCGAGGTTCTTGAGCTTGCGGACGTCCAGCTTGAACTGCGCGGGGTCGCGCCCCAGCTCACCGGCCAGGTCGCCGGCCCGTACCGCGGGCCGGCGACTGATGATCTCCAGCGTCGCCTCGGTCCACGGCCCGGTCCTGCTCGCCCGGTCCAGCCGGGCGAGCCTGGCCGCGATGGACTCCAGCTCCCCCGCCGGCAGGTCGCCGGAGGCCGCCAGCTCGTCGCGTGGATCCGGCTCCTCGACGAACCTGACGCGGAGCCGGTAGACGGGATCTTCGGGACGCCCGCGCAGATCCTCGACGACCGCGGCGGCCGACGGATAGCCGGCCGCCGCCGCGTCGGCTTCGGTGATCCGCTCGGCGGCCACGACGTCGATCGCGTCGACCGCCACCCGGCCCAGCGCGGTGCGGTACACGTTGCCCGCCGTCGCCTGCCGCTGCCGCCAGCGGCGGAACAACACGGTGATGACGCCGCTGCGAATGCCGTCGTGCCGTTCCTTCTCGATCAGCATGAGGGGAAGGCTACCTCTCGGCGCCCGTCATGCCGGGCCGGACACGACCGGCTCCAGCAGCCGGTCCGGGTTGGCGCAGACGTGGTCGGGGCCCGGCGTCCGGCCGGTCAGCAGGAAGTCGGTGACCAGCTCGTTCAGGCGGGCGTTGCCGTAGAACGGGAAGACCCGATGATGGGCCGTGTCCGCGACGGTCACGAAGGTCGAGCGGTCCCCCAGCACCTCGTGCATACGGCGGGCGGCCACCCACGGGGTGGACATGTCCTCGTCGGCGGCCACCAGGAGGTAGCTGCCGCCCCCCGCCTCCGTGCCGAGCCGGGTGGCCGGTTCGGCCGGCGGGACGGGCCAGAACGCCGGCGCCTTGATGCCGTTGAGTGCCGCGCCGGTCCAGGGGAACTCCTCGGCCGCCTTCAGCATGTCCTGCTCGTACAGGGCCGGGCTGCGGGGCCACGGCGCGTCGCCGGCCAGGATCGCGAGCTGGGCGACCGTGCCGCTCTCCTCCTTCGGCTGCCCGAACATCCGGGCGAGGAAGTCCATGCTGTCCGCGTCGAGGTCGGCGCCGGTGCGCAGGTGCCGGACGATGTCGGCGAGGACGGGGTAGGCCTTCTCGCTGTTGAGTATCCCCACGGGGATCAGCCTGGCCAGGGTGCGGTCGAGCGGGAAGCCCATCAGCGTGACCTCCTCCCCCCGGTCGACAGCGGCGAGCACCTCGTCGTAACCGGCCCGCACGTCGGGGCCGGTGGAGCCGAGCCGGTAGGTGGCGTGCCGGGTGGCGGCCCACCGGCACCACCGGTTGAGCGCGCGTTCGCCGTTCGGGGGGAAGTCGGTGAACAGCCCGCGCCACACCCAGTCGGGGCTGCAGATCGCGTCCAGCACCGCGCGGTTCAGGTGGGCGCCGAACATCTCGCCGTAGACGGCGCCCAGGTAGGTCCCGTACGAGTAGCCCAGGTAGTCGATCCGGTCGGCGGCGAGCACGCCGCGGATCACGTCCATGTCCCGGCAGATGTTGCGGGAGTTGGCGTGGGCGAGCAGGTCGAGCGAGCCGGCCGAGCACTTGGCGGCCACGGTCGCCTGGTAGCGCACCTCGGCGTCGAACGACTCGGGATGGTGGAAGACCCAGAAGCGTTCGGCCGGTTCGAGGTCGCAGAAGATCGGGGTGCTCGCCCCCATGAACCGGTGGTCGAAGCCGACGACGTCGAACGCCTCGATCAGCTCGCGGGGCAGGCTGCCGAGCAGCGCCGCCAGGAGGGCGAGGCCGCTGTTGCCCAGGTCGTCGCCCGGGCCGATCATGAGCACCCCGTGGCGGCGGCCGGTCGCCTCATGCCGGGCGATGCCGAGCTCGATGTCCCGTTCGCCGGGGCGCCGGTAGTCCAGGGGGACCCGCAGCGCGGCGCGGCGGGCACCGCCCAGCGCGGGGTCCGGGGCGCTCCATTCGACCTGCTGGCGGTGGTAGGCCGCCACGTCTGGGCTGGGCTGGTTCATCGTCGGCCCCCTCAAGGCTCTCGCGTCCGCTCGGCGTCCACGGCGGTGTCGGCGTCCACGGCGGTGTCGGCATCCATGGCGATGTCGGCGTCCGGCAGCCGCCCCGTCGTCAGGAACTCCTCGGCCACCGCGTTCACCCCGGCGTGGCCGACGAAGGGGAAGACCCGGTGCTCGGTCATGCCGCGCACCCTGACCAGCCGGGCCCGCTCGCCCAGCAGGTTTCGCAGCTGCGTCGCGCCGACGGCGGCGGTGAACATGTCCTGCTCCGCCTGGACCAGCAGCACCCCGGCCGCCGTGGCCGGGCCGAACGCCGTCGGCGGTTCGAGCGGCTGGACCGGCCAGAACGCGCCCGCCTTGACGCCGAGCAACGCCCGGCCCATGAACTCCGACGCGTCCTCGCTCGCCGACTCGTACTCCTCCAGCGCCCGCGGCCAGGCCGCGTCGCCGCACAGGATCGCCATCTGGGCGGCGGCGGTGGAGGCGTCGCGCGGGACCGCGAACATCGAGCCGATGAGCTGCTGGGTGGCCGCCCGCAGGGGCTCGCCGGTCCTGGCCGACCGCACGACGTCCTCCAGCGCCGCGTGCGAGCGTTGCGAGCTCAGCAGCATCATCGCCAGCACCCGGAGGAACTGGTCGTCCAGCGGCACCGGCACCCCGGGGAGGGTGATCCCGCCGGCGCCCGCCTTGCTCAGCACCTCCTCGAAGGCGTCGCGCACCTGCTCCGGTGTGTCGCCGAGCGGGCCGGCGGGCCGGGCGGCGCGCGCGCACCAGCGCCGCAGGGTGGCCTCGCAGTTGCGCGCGAAGTTGCCGAACAGGCCGCGCCACACCCAGTCGGGGCTGAGCACGCTGTCGAGGATCACCCGGTCGGCGCGGGCGCCGAACAGCTGGCAGTACACCGCGGCGACGTAGGAGCCGTAGTTGTGCCCGAGCAGGCAGATGCGCTCCTCGCCGAGGGCGCGCCGGATGACGTCGATGTCCCGGGCGATGTTGCGGGTGGTGATGTGCGGCAGGACGGCCAGGGAGCGCTCGGCCGCCTTGGCCGCGATCTCGGCCTGGAAGCGGACCTCGGCGGCGAACGACTCCGACTGGTGGAACACCCAGAAGATCTCCCGCTGGTCCAGCCCCCACTGCAGCGGCGCGCTCTCGCCGCTGAAGCGATGGTCGAACCCGATCACGTCGAAGCGGGCGGTGACCGCCGGAGGCAACGCCTTCACCAGCGCGCCGGCCAGCGCGATGCCGGAGCTGCCGGGGTCGTCGGGTGCGACGAGCAGCGCGCCCAGCCGGGCGTCGCGATCGCCGGCCGGGTGACGGACCACGGCGAGGTCGATGGCCGGCCCGTCGGGATCGCGGTGGTCCACCGGTACGGGGACCCGCGCCCGCTGCGAGCCGTCGGGTGCCTGCGCCCAGCGGATCGATGCGGCCGGTGACGGGGCGTCGGTGACCGGACGGGCACCCGGGGCTGCGCTCATGAGGCCTTCCTGATCTGGTAGAGGACGTTGAAGGGGGTGGGAGCGGCGATGCGCCGGGGAGCCGTCAGCCCGGCGTCGGCGCACAGACCGGCGAGCACCTGGTGAGGGAGCCCCATCATGCCCGCCACCGCCGGGCCCGTCCGCGACAGCGGCACCGAGTACAGGGTGCTGGTGCCGTAGAGGAAGGCGGCGACGTCGCCCACGTTCTCGTGCGGGTCGGTGGAGCAGTGGGTCTCCAGCAGCAGCAGGACGCCGGACGCGGCCAGCGTCCTCGCGACCCTGCGCAGGACGTCGGCGGGGTCGGCGGCCAGGTGCAGCGCGTCGAACGCCATGACCAGCTCGTAGGGTCCGGACAGCCCGTCGGCGAACTCCGTCACCCTGGAGACCGTCACCCGGTCGGCGACGCCGTACTCGGCGATCTCCCGGCGGGCCCGCTCGACGTTGAGCTCGTGCCGGTCGACCCCCTCGAACCGCGACGCCGGGAACCGCTGGGCGAGCAGGGCCAGCGCGGTGCCCGACCCGCAGGCCAGGTGGGCCACCCGGGCGCCGGCCGCCAGCTTGTCGGCCAGGCCGGGGACGAGCGGCAGCCACTGGTCGAGCAGCATCGCCTTCAGCCACTTGGCGCTCATCTGCCAGGTGGCCTCGTACATCGCCGGCGGGTAGTCGGCCGGGCTCAGCCCGGCGCCGCTGCGGAAGCAGTCCGCCACCCGGTCGGCCATCGCGGCCAGCGGCGGGACGAGCCGGGCGATGCCGCCGACGTAGAAGGGCGAGCCGGGGTCGGCCAGCAGCGCGGCGTGGGCCGGGGACAGCCGGAACTCCTGTCCCGAAGGGTCCAGCTCCAGGTAGCCGCCCGCGGCCAGCGTCCGCGCCCACTCGCGCACGTAGCGGGGGTCGACGCCGGCCCGCGCGGCGATGTCGTCGGCGCTGCGGGCGGTGCCGTCGGCCAGCGCCGCGAACAGGCCCAGCCGGTCGCCGAGGGCGCACGACAGGGTCACCATGGCCCGGCTCAGATCCGCCATGAACCGCGCCCCGGCCGCCAGCGTCTCGTCGATGTCGGCTCCACGGTCGGAAACGATGGGGTTGCCCATATGCGCCGCCTGTCGTCGGTTGCCTGTCCGGTTCCGCCAGCGTAGGCATCGCCTCAGCCGGGCGGCTTCTTCGAGATTGCGCCCGCTCCGCGCCGCGAACCCGGAGGGGAGAACCCGCCCGGACATGGAGACCGGCACGCCGGTCCGCGTCAGTTCGCAGGGACCGGCGTGCCGGCGGGATCTCGGGAGGTGCTAGGCGGCGTCGCGCCGGGTGAACCAGACCGGCAGCTCGCCGAGGCCGCGCAGGACGCCTGTCTCGCGGTACTCCAGCTTCTCGACGGGGACGGCCAGCGTCATCTCGGAGAACTCGTTGAGCAGCGAGGTGAACGCGATCTCGGTCTCCAGCCGGGACAGGGGCGCCCCGATGCAGTAGTGGATGCCGTAGCCGAACGCCAGGTGGTGGCGGTCGCCGCGGCCCACGTCGAGCCGCTCGCCGCCGTCGAACCTGCGTTCGTCGCGGTTCGCCGACGCGTTGGCGATCGTCACCAGCGCACCGGCGGGGATCGTGACGTCGCCGATCGTGACGGGCTCGGTGGCCACCCGCAGCATCGCGCGCTCCACGGGGCCGTCGTAGCGGGCCAGTTCCTCCACGGCCGACGCCATCAGCGACGGGTCCTGGCGCAGGCGGGCGATCTCGCCCGGGTGCTGCAGCAGCGCCAGCATCCCGTTGCCGATCAGGTTGACGGTGGTCTTGTAGCCGGCGATGAGCAGCAGGTTGGCCGTGGAGACGACCTCCTTCTCGGTGAACGTGCTGCCCGAGTCGGACGCCACGATCAGCGCGCTGAGCAGGTCGGGCTGCTGCTCCTCACGCCCCGAGCCCGGCTTGAGCTCGGCGCGCTTGCGGGCGACCAGGTCGACGAAGTACTCGCGCAGCATCCGGTTCGCCTCGTACGGGCGGATCCGCTCGCCCTTGACGTAGGTCGGGGTCAGGGCCGCGAGCACCCAGTTGGTGAAGCTCACGGCGTCCTGGTACGGAACGCCCAGCAGCTCGCAGATGACCTTGATCGGCATCGGCGCGGCGAACGTGCTCATGAAGTCGACCTGCTTGCCGGTGTCGATCCCGGCGAGCAGTTCGTCGGTGATCTGCTGGATGCGCGGGCGCAGCCGCTCCACCCGCTCGGCGGTGAACGCCTTGTTCGCCAGCTGCCGGAGCCGGGTGTGCTCGGGCGGGTCGGCGTTGAGCATGTGCGGCTCGGAGTCCTCTTCGCCCTCGTCGTACAGCTCCGTCTGCCGCATGACGTCCCACATGTTGCGGGGGTCGCGGGAGAGCCGGCGGTCCGCGAGCGCCGCGCGCGCCTCCTCGTAGCGGGTGATCACCCAGTGCTCGATGCCGCGCGGCTCCTTGACGAGCTGGACCGGTCCCTCCTCCCGCATCTGCGCGTAGATCGGGAAGGGATCGTTGCGGAGGTGCTTCTGGTAGAGCGGGTGAACCTCGTCCTCGGCGTGTGCCATGTCGCCGATCCTTCCGTTGTGTCTTGGTGGGGGTAGGTGCGCGGCCCGGCCGTCATCCGGGGATGCCGCCCGGCATGTCCGGCGGCGGGGACATCCGCCGGACGAGGCTGCCGAGACGGTCGAAGGCGCCGGCCCAGAACTGGGTGAGCAGGATGCGGTCGTGCGGTGCGGTCTCCGTCGAGCCGAACATCTCCCACCCCTGGTGGAAGACCTGCAGCAGGCTGCCGCCGAGGTGTGTCGGCTCGATCCACAGGTGGCCGGACAGGTGGCCCGGCCACCCTCCGCGGTCGAGCCTGAAGTTCAGGCTCGGCAGGTACGACGGGAAACGCTGGCCGGCCTCCAGGTGCTCGGTGACCGTCAGGACGCAGCTTCCGCTGGCGTCGCCGATCACGAACGACATCGGATCGTCGACGTTCAGCGAGCCCGCCGTGCGGCCCGTCCAGTACTGCAGGGCGGGCACGGCGGTCAGCGCCGCCCATGCCTCGTAGGCCGGCAGGGGCAGCTCGGCCTGCACGTACGGCCCCATGCGCCGCCAGGTCCAGCGCATGTCGCGCCCGGTCTGGACGTGGTCGGAGAACTGGTCGAGGATGCCCGGCCAGCCCGTGCCGTTCCAGCTCCGCCAGTCCGACGGCCCGTTCGAGCTGATCTCCGTGGTGGTCACCGTGGTGGCGGCGCCCATGGCGGTGAGCTGCCACGTCACACGGGTGGCCGGCCCCACGCCCACCCACCGCCACCGGTAGCTCAGTCTGGCCGAGTGACCGTCCGTGCCGGGCGGTTCCACGGCGTCGGTGTGACACCAGAAGAACTCGCCGTCACGGAAGTCGAGCATGCTGCGCTCGTTCTCGCGCGCCCAGGTCGTGCCGGTCCTCGCCAGCCACTGCCCGACCCGGTCGGGGTCGGTCAGCGCCGTCCACACACTCTCCAGATCGGCCGGGACGGTCACCGTCGTGATCACCCGTTCCCAGCGCTCGTGCGCGACCGGCTGGGCCGTCGACCGGAACGGCGGGAAGGGCGACGGCTCCATCAGCGGAACGGTGAAATCAGCGGGCAGTGGCGTGACGCTGGTCATGGCATCCTCGGCTCGATCGGTGGGGGCTGGGAACCGGTCGCGCCCCGGTCAGGCGATCTTCTCCGGGGCCAGGTAGCCGCCCATGTTGAAGCGCAGGCTGGTCAGGTAGCCGACCGGGTCGCCGTCGGGGTTGCTGAGGTCGTGCAGCGGCAGCATCCGGTAGATCTGCCCCTTGCCGGGGGCTCCCGCCGGCGGGATCGAACGGACGTCGTCGATCGTCAGGATGACCGGTTCCCGGTTGAAGAGCGTCTTGCCCAGCTTGGGCATGTCGAACAGGCAGCCGACGGCCATCCGGCACGCCTTGGCCGCGGGGCCCTCGCCCGCGTACGGGTCGAACGGGGTGCGGATCTGACCGGCGGACAGGCAGGTCGGGTTGAGGGTGACGGTGATGGTCCCCAGTTCCGCCGACTCGCCGACCATCTTCATCTCGATGAGGTTGGTGTAGACCTCGGCGTCGGCCCATTCGTTCTCGGTCGGCTCGGACCGGACCACCCGAACGTACCCGTCGAACTCGACGTCGAATTCGCCGACGCCGGGAATGGCGAACGTGTCCCAGGAGTGGAGCCCGAGATTGTCGATTCCGGCCTCCGGCGGCGTCCATTTGACGACCGGCGTGCCCTCGTACAGGTTGGGCACCCCGTCCACCGATACCGGCCGGCCGAAGACCGTGGTCTTTTCGGGATTGGTTATCATGGCTCTTCCTTTCGGGGAGTGCGTGATCGAGGCGGGTGGTGGCGGCGGATCAGATGCCCACGGCGCGGTAGTCGCAGCAGGTGCGGCCGGGCTCGTCGGCGACACCGTCCTGGTTGCTGTCGATCTCGCCGTCGACCGTGCTGTAGACGTCCCGGGAGTTGAGGTCGATGCGGCCGTCGCCGTCCCAGTCGTTCAGCTTCCCCTTGAAGGTGCCGAGGATGAAGACGTTGGTCAGGTCCCTGACCTCGGGGTCGTGCATGGTCGACAGGATTCCGTTGCCGGGCTGCAGGATCTCTTCGAGGGACTTGCCCGCCACGCCGGCGACATTCGTGTAGCCCCAGCCCTGGAACCGGCCCCGGACGTACCTGATGGCGTCCTCGCCGCGGATCTTCAGCGTCGGGTCCAGGTGCCAGGTGCCGTAGCGGGCGAACCCGATCCGCGTGTCGTGGGTGCCCATCGAGGGGTCGTCCGCCCGGCCGGACTTGAAGAACGTCCGCGGGACCTGCGACTCGAAGAAGAAGTTCCCGCGGTCCCGCCGGGAGCGCTCGGTGAAGCCGCGGAACAGGTAGTTGTCCATGTGCGGCGAGCCGTCGGTGTGCAGGCCGCTGATGGTCTTGGCCATCAGCAGTTGCTTCTCGCGGGTGGCCACGTTCGGGCAGGCGTGGGCCTGCCCGTAGATCCGGGCCAGGCCGAGGGGGCCGAGCGAGATCTTCCCCCAGTGCCGGTTGGTGTCGTCCAGCCGGACGTACAGGTCGCAGTGGATGAGCAGGTAGATCGTCTCGTCGAAGGTCCGGCCCTCGGTGAAGACGCCGCTGCGACCGTCGAACGCCGGGTCACCGGTGGTGAGTTCGCTGGCGAACAGCCGCGACCATTCGGCGATCTCGGGGTCGGAGTCCTTCGCGAAGCGGCGCAGCGCCGCGATCGCGTGCGGGCCGCCGAGTTTCTCCATGGCCCACAGCGTGTCCCAGCGGACCTCGCGGTGCTTCTCGTGCCTGATGACCTCGGTGAGCAGTTCGAACGCGTCGGGCAGGTCGCGGTCGGCGTACTCGAAGACGGCCTGCTCGCGCATGACCGGGTCGGGGTGGTGCAGCGCGTCGTGCTGTAGTTCCTCGTCGGTGCGGTTGTCGACGCGGACGGCGGCCCGGTTCAGCGCGTAGCCGAAGTCGCTGCACCAGGCGGCGGGGTCGCCGGCCACGAAGCGCGGGTCCATGCTCAGCGTCGTGCGGTAGGCGAAGTTGAGCGCGTCCCGCTGCTCGTCGCGCAGCGACTCAAGCGGCGGAGCCTCGACCGGAAGCGATGACTGAGGACCGGGATTGCCCACCGATTCCGGGGACTTATTACAGAGATCGATTGCCATCTGTTGCCTCCGAAGGGCGAAGTTGTGGCTGCACGATTCACGTTAGGAGGGGCCGGTTGACAAAACTTCTCCCACCTTGCCCACCCCGTCGCCGGCGGCATCCGCACTGGCGGACGCGCACGTCATCGGATACCGTCGGCGTGACTCGGACAATTCGATTAGCCGATCAAAGGGAGTCCACGGAAGGGCCGCGATGGGCAACCTAATCGCACCGAGCACGGATTTGACGTTCGTTCCCCGACCGTGGCCGTCGCGACGTTGCGCCCCCATGGCGACGCCTCATTTCGATTCACGCATTCATTCGGGTGACGAGGGCGTCGTCGTCGAGCTGGGCAGCCGCTGGCGGGCCGGCGACGCCACCCTCCTGCTCGACGGGATCAGGCGGGCCCTGGCGGGTGACGTCCCGCTCACGCTGTCCCACTGTGGCGCCGGCGGCGGCAGCCTGCTTCAGGCGGCGTCGGGCGAATGGCCCGGGTTACGCTGCCGCGAGGTCGTGCGGGGCCGGCACGCGTCCTTCCGGCCACGCGCCCCCCGGTGGACGCAGTACCGCCTGCCCGCCCCCGCCCCCGGCCGCGAGCCGGTCGGGGTGGCGATCAGCGGCGGGCTCGGCGGCATCGGCCTGGTGCTGGCCGCGCGGCTCGCCGCCGCGGGACACCGGCTCTGGCTGCTGGACAGGCGCCCCGCCGCCGGGCTGTCCGCGGCGGCCCGGCGGCGGCTGGCGTCCGTCGTCACGCGCACCCGCGTGGTCGTCGATCAGGCGGACGTCACCGCGGCCGTCCCCACCCCCCCGTTCCCGATCACGTGGCTCGTGCACGCCGCGGGCGAGCTGGACCTGACGCCGGTGCGCGAACTGGCCGGCGACGACCTCGAACGGCTGGCCGAAGGCAAGGCCGCGGCGCTGCGGACGCTGGTGCGGGCGCTGGCCCCGGCCGGGCTGCGCTCGGTGGTGGCGTTCGGCTCGACCGAGTCCCGGCGGCCGCACCGGCTGTTCGGCGGCTACGCGCTGGCCAACGAGCTGCTACGGCGCGAGGCGGCCCGGCTGCGTCACGACCATCCCGGGACGCGCGTCGTCACCGCCGAGTGGTCGCTCTGGTCGGCGGTCGGGATGGGCGCGGCAGCCGCCGCCATGGCCGGCCGGGCGGGGTTCGCGGTCGTGCCGCCGGACTGGGGCGCGCAGGTCACCGAGCGGCTCCTCGACGAACGGCAGCCGGTCCCCGAGGAGATCGCGCTCGGCGGGCCGCAACCCACGCCGGAGCGCCCGCTGGCGGCGGTCGCCGGGATCGGCGGAACCTCCCTGGCCCTGGACGACGCGTCCGTGCGACGGCTGGTGGAGCTCTGCCGGCCGAGCCGGACCGCGCCGCATCGGCCGGTCGGCCGGCCGGACCGCGTCGTCCGCGCCCAGGTGGCCGGGCATACCGTCTACACCTGGGGCTCCGGCTGCCGTGACTGGAACACGGGGACGCCGTGGAGGGCCGCGTGAAGGGCTTCGCCGTCGAGCACGAGGTGCGGTTGCCGTCGGACGCCGCGACCGTGTGGCGGATGCTGGTGGAGGCCGGGCGCGCCCGGATGTGGTGGGGGCGGCTGGAGACGGACGTCACCCACGTCGCCCAGGAGCTGACCGTCTCCACGGGCTCGTCGTCGGTGTACCGCGTCTGGATCGAGTCGATCCTCCCGGGCCGGACCCTCGAACTCGCCTCCGCCTACCTCGGGGTGAGTCCCGTCAGCTCCGTCCGGTTCGACGTGCTCGGCTCCGGACCGGTGCGGCTGCGCGTCACCGAGACGCTGGAGTCGGCGGACCCCGCGACCGTCTACCAGGTCAGGCGACTGTGGCAGCATCGGTTCGATCGCCTGGCGGCGGCGCTGACGGCCGCGCCCGAGCGGCCGGAGGACGGGGCAGTGGCGGACGTGGCGGACGCGGCGGACGCGGCGGTCGGCGGCCCGGGCCCGATCCCCGACATCAGCGTGCGCTGCGCGCTCGACCGGCCGGGATGGCGGCCGCTGCACCGTTCGGTGCTGAGCGAGTGGCTGCCGCTGTCCGGTCCGGCATGGCCGCCGCGGTGGTTCTACGTCGTCGACTCCGCGGGGCCGCGGCCGTTCCCCATCATCCGCTGGCGCACCCACTTCGACGACCTGGTCGCCCTCGGGATCGAGGCCGTCCCCGGGTGCCCGCCCACCGAGGCCGAGGTCGCCGTCATGGCGACCTCGACGTCACTGGAGCTCCGGGTGCGGCACACGGGCTGGTCGGCCCTCGATCTGGACGCCGAGACGCGGGAGGTGCTGCGGGACCGGTTCCTGGCCACCTGGCAGCACACGCTCCAGCGGGCGGCGCGCGGCTGACCGGGCGGACCGGCCGCCGCTCACCGCATCCCAGCGGCTGCGGGGATCTCCAGGTCGGGCCACCATCGCCGGAGCGTCCCCTCCACGATCATCAGGGACATCAGCGGGAAGGCGAAGTCGGCCGGCGGGTGCACCCCGAAGGTGTTCTGGATGTCGAAGACGCGGGGGCCGAAGTCGGTCAGGTCGAACCGTCCGCCCGGCTCCGTCGTCGTCCGGACGAGCTCGGCGATCTCGCCGGCGAACGCGCGCCGGTCGGCCGCGGTGTGCCGGGCGGGCGGCCCGCCGGGGAACGCCGAGTCGTACATGATCTCTCCGCACCGGACCCCGTTGCGCAGCGTCAGGTTGATGAAGAAGTCGCGGAGGCCGTGCTGGACCGTCCGGGGCAGCTCCACGCAGTAGCCGGCGTCCAGGATGACCGCCGTGCCGTCGGCCCGGATGTAGAGGTTGCCCGGGTGCAGGTCGCAGTGGACGAAACCATCCTTGAAGATCATGGAGCCGACGGCGTCGAGCACCCGCGACGCGACGCGGTCGCGTGTCACGGGGTCCACCCCGGCCGGAGGGTCGTTGGTGAGTCCCGGGACCAGGTCGGTCACCAGGGCGGCGGCGCAGGTGTACGCGTCGTGCACCGCCGGCACGGTGATCTCGTCGTAGCGGGCGAGCTGGGCGGCCAGGCGGCGCAGGTACGCCGCTTCGCGGAAGAAGTCGATCTGCCCGTAGAGGGCCCGCGACATGTAGCCGACGAGGTCGGCCATGGGCGCGCCGCCCGCGGCGGGCAGCCGCTCGGCCACCCGGGTGAGCGCGGTCAGCAGCGCGAGGTCGATCGACATCGACTCGGCCACGCCTTCGCGCTGCAGCTTCACGGCGAGCAGGCGGCCGTCCGCGTCCAGGGCCTCGTAGACGCAGGCGATGCTGCCGCTGCCGATGCAGCGGTCCAGCACCTTGAGCCGGCCGAGGCGCGGCTCCTGCCGCACCGCGCGGGCCAGTTGGCGGGCGAACTCCTCGGCGCCCATGGGGGTGACGTCGTCGTGCAGGGCGGCCAGCCGCTCGGTGACATGGGCGGGGAACAGGTCGGCACGGCTGGCCAGCATCTGGCCGAACTTCACGTAGGTCGGCCCCATGCGTTCCAGGTGCCGGACGAGGCGACGGGTCGCGCGCGCCTGCGCCTTCACCTTGCCCGAGCGCAGCCGGTCGAGGACCCACATCGCGCCGATGTGCGCGGACGCGCGGGTCACCCGGGCGGCGAGCATGGCCGCCCGGCCGGCCAGGCGGAGCCGCCCGACTCGTGGGAGGCGCTCCGGGGCGGCCTGTTCGGCGGCGACCGACTCGCCCGGCGCCGCCGCGCCGGCCGCCTGCTCGTCTGCCTGCTCGTCCGCCCTGCCGAACGCGTACGCCGACACCAGCGGGTGCACGACGGGAAGGGTCGTGACCGGCGCCAGACCCGCTTCGGCCGCCACGGACCCCAGCGCGTCGGGGGTGAGCCCCAGGGTGCCCAGCGCCTGGCCGCCCCGGGCGGCGGTGGCCGGGACGCAGTACAGCACGCTGGTCGCCAGCAGCATCGCCGCGGCCGGACCGGTCAGCGGCGGAGACTCGACGACCAGCAGGGTGCCGCCGGGACGCAGCGCGTCGGCCGCCGCGCGCAGCAGTCGCGCGGGATCGGCGGCGTCGTGCAGCACGCTGAGGGCGAGGATCAGGTCGTACGGGCCGTCCAGGGCGGTCGTGGCGTCCAGCGGGCTGAGCGAGACGCGGCCGGCCAGGCCCCGGGCGGCCAGCCGGGTCACGCCCGCGCTGGTCAGCCGCTCGTCGAGGTCGAATCCGTCCGCCGTGATCTGGGGGAACGCCGCGGCCAGCGTCTCCAGCGTCTCACCGGACGCGCAGCCGATCTCGGCGACCCGCCCGCCGGCCCGCAGGGCCTCGACGAGCCCGGGAACGGCGGGCAACCAGACGTCCGGCAGGAGGACCTTGGTCCATTGGGCGCTCATCCGCTGCATGGCGTCGGCGAGCTCGCGCGGGTAGCGCGCGTCCGCAAGGGACCCTCCGGCGTGGTACGCCTCCGCGACGGCGGGGACGCACCGGGTCAGCGCGCCGAACAGCGCCACACCCGGCTGGACGTCCATCATGCCGCCGATGAACGGCCGGACCTCGGGCAGCCACGCGTGACGCGGCCCGTCCCGGCCGACCAGCCCGGCGGCGACCATCGCGCGCAGCCATTCCTCGGCGATCCGTACGTCGCCGCCGGTGGCCCGGGCGAGCTCGTCCGCCTGTGACGGGCGTTCGGCCAGCGCGGCGCTCAACCCCGTCCGCGACCCGAATTCGAGCATGGCGGCGACCATGGCTGTGGCGACAATGGCCATCGGCCGCGGTAATTCCACGCCGTCGGAAGTCTCGTCGTCATCCGTCCCGCCGGTCGGCGCGCTTTTCCCGCTCATTGGCCGCCCCTTGTTCGGCAGTAAATGAACAGATTTTAGCCGGACCCGCCGCGCCCGGCTTCTCCGAAATTGCTGCGTCCCGGCGTGAATGCGCGGGAGCCGGTCGGTTCCGTCCCCGAAAACGCCGTGTTACGGTGACCCCATGTCCGCGGACGCAGATTCGGCAGCAGATTCCGCCACCGTTTCCATCCGTCGCCGTTTCGACTGTTCGTTTTCGGACCTGTGGGTGGCGGTGACCGTGCCCGAGTCCGTCTCCGCCTGGTTCACGCCGTGCCGCCTCGCGCCGGACGGCCGCTATTCGCTGCGATTCACGGAGGACTCCGGGGAGTCGTATGTCAAATACGCGACGGTGCTCGGTTGCCACCGGAGCGCGGGCGCCGGCGAATACCGTTTCCTGCTGCAGGACGAGGGATATCGCGACAGCACGGTCGAGGTGCGGGCCGGCGCCGACGGGGAGGCGGGCTCCGCTCTGCTGCTGCGGCACCTGCACCCGCCGCCGGAGCTGATCGACGGCTACGCGACCGGCTGGGCCGACTACCTCGACGCCCTGCGGCGGCATCTGGCCGCGGCCGGGCGGGCGGGGAGCCGGGTGTGAGGTCCGCCGGCCGGCGTCCGGTGCGCCACCTCGCCCGGTCGGCGGTGCGGTCGGGCCGGATCGCCGTCGTCCTGTGCGCGGTGGCCGCGTCGATGGCCCGGAGCCTGGTCCGGCACGCCGGACGGGGCCGGCGCGACCGGATCGTCCGCGACGCGGGGACGGTCGTGAGCGCGGCCCTGTGGCGGCTGGGCCCGGCGTTCATCAAGGTCGGCCAGATGCTGTCCAGCCGCAGGGATCTCTTCGCCGCCGCGTTCTGCGAGGAGCTGGAGGCGGGTCTGGCCCGGGGCCGGGCCGGCGGCGTCCGGGCGGGCGTGGAGATCGGGTCCGTGGCCGCGGTGGAGCGACGCCGTGTCGGCGGCGTCGACGCCGCCGTGAAGACGATCCACCCGACCGCGGCCGAGCTGCTGCGCGTCGATCTCGGCCTCATCACGGCGATGACCCGGCTGGCCGGGGTGCCGCTCCGGCGGTCGGGGCCGACGCTGCGGCGTGTCGTGCACGAGATGTGCGAGTCGGTCCGCCGGCAGACCGACCTGGTGGCCGAGGCGGAGATCCTGCGCCGGTTCGAGGACCTCGAACAGAGCCTGCCCGTCGTCTTCCCGCGGGTCCTGGCCGGCGACAGCGGGCCCGAGGTGCTGACGATGACCTGGATACCCGGGCAGGCCGGCGGGCGGCGGTTCGCCCATCCCCGGCGCACGGCCAAGCGGCTGGTCCTGACGGTGTACGAGATGCTCTTCATCACGGGCGTCGTCCACTGCGACCTCCACCCCGGCAACTGGTGGGAGCTGCCCGACGGGCGGCTGGCGATCGTCGACGCCGGGTTCACCTACGAGCTCGACGACGACATGCGCACACACTTCGCCGAGTTCTTCCTCGGGATGTCCAGCGGCAACGCGGAGGTGTGCGCCACGCACGCGCTGGCCGCCGCGGCCGAACCCGTCTCGCCGGAGAATGAGAAGGCGTTCCGCCGCGACATGGAGGGCCTGATCGGCTCCACCACGGGGCTGACCGCGGGCGATTTCTCGCTGGCCGGGTTCGCCGCCCGCTTCTTCGCCATCCAGCGGCGGCACCGGGCCTACTCGCGCGCCGAGTTCGTCTTCCCGCTGATGGCGCTGCTGGCCATCGAGGGGCAGGTCAAGCAACTGGACCCGAAGATCAATTTTCAGTCGCTGGCGGGCCCTGTGGTGCTCCGGTCCATCGTCGCCCGGGCCCGCGCGGGGCGCGCGCGCTGAGACCGCGGCCCGGCGGGTTCCGGTTGGGGCGTATCACCGCATCGGGCCAGCTCATCGCTATACACTTTGTCAGTATGGCAAGAGAGCCGGTGGCCCGCGCCGGCGAACGCAGACGCTACGGTCAATACTGCGGCCTCGCCGCGAGCCTCGACGTGATCGGTGAGCGGTGGACGCTGCTGATCGTCCGAGAGCTGCTGATCGGCCCCCAGCGCTACAACGAACTGCTGCACAATCTTCCCGGCATCGGGACCAACCTGCTCGCCGAGCGGCTCCGGTGGCTCACCCGTCAGGGCGTGATCCGGCAGCATGCCCGGTCGAACGGCAAGGGACACCGCTACGAGCTGACCGCGTTCGGCGAGGGACTGCGCGAACCGATTCTCGGCCTGGCGCGCTGGGGCCTGAACGCCTCGCACCCCTTCAACGCCGAGGACGAGGTGCGGCCCCAGTGGGGCGTGCTGGCCGTCGAAGCGCTGATCAGGAAGGACCAGATCCCCGCGGTCGACGAGTCCTACGAGTTCCTCGTCGACGACCAGGTCTTCCACATCGCCGTGAAGGACCGGCAGATCACGGTCAGCCAGCACGGCGCCGAACATGCGGCCCTGCGGGTCTCGACCGACGCCAAGACGTTCGTGGACATCGGCTCCGGCCGGGTGTCACCGTTCGAGGCGGTGGTGACCAGGCGGTTGAGCCTGGAGGGTGACCAGGAGGCGCTGACCCGCTGTTCGCGCCTGCTGGGTCTGCTTCCGGGCGACGGCCTCGTGGGCGCCTGATGCCGTGACGCCCACAAGACGGCACGCCGTCGCTCACCCGCTCACCAGGGGATGATCGGGTACCAGGGGATGATCTCGCGCCGGGCGAGCAGCCGTACGTCCCAGTACAGGAAGGTGAAGACGCCGACGACGATGAAGGCGGATCCGGTGATCAGGGCCAGGCGGCCGGGGCGGGCGGTGAGCCAGCGCTGCACCCGGGTGCCCATGACCACGGCCAGCAGCACGAACAGCACGGCCAGGATCACAATGTTGCCGACCGACTGCAGCATGAAGGCCAGCGCCCCGTAGATCGGGTTGTGGCTCTCGGCGGCGTCCCGGAAGAGCTGCCGGAACAGCCCGTACGGCCGGCCGATGAGGAATCCGCCGATCAGCGCGCCCATGACGACCAGGGGCGCGTTGGGGAAGCGCCGGGTCAGCGGGGCGAGCGGGTCGCGCACGACGCCGAGCGAGGCCAGCCCGAGCCAGACGAAGGTCAGCCCGATCAGCCCGAAGGCCACCATGGACTGGACGCTCCTGGCCGACAGCTCACCGGGGGCCGACGGGGCGGTCGAGAACTGCGGCATGGCGGTCCCGACGAATCCGACGACGGCCCCGTACAGGCCGGAGACGGCGAGCATGCCCACCGTCAGCCAGCCGAGCGGTTTGAAGACGGCCCCCACCCGGGTGGCGAGCGAGCGGGGCTGCCCGACGACCGGGCAGAGCGCGCCGAGGGCGGCGATGTTGCAGGCGGTGAAGGTGCCGCCCAGCCCGGTGGCGAAGGCGTAGGCCATGCCGGGCAGCACGCCGCCGATGACGGTGTCCTTCGCCTCGTGGCCGAGCAGCGCGCCGGCGACGTTCTCCCCGATGACCGAGTCGACGAACTCGGCCGACCAGACGACGGTGAGCAGGAATCCGATCAGCGAACTGACCAGGACAGCCGCCCAGGGACGGCTGACCCCCGTCCGGTCGGCGGGCGGTTGCTGGATGAGCGTCATGGAGTCTCCTGTCCGCGCGGGCGCGACGCCCGCGTCAGTGGTCGGCCCAGAGGCCCACGTGGTTGCCCTCCGGGTCCTGGAAGATGGCGCAGTATCCGTGCTCCCCGCCGATGTTCATCTTCGGCCGGTGCACCGTGCCGCCTGCTGCCGCGGCGGCGTCGAGGGTGCCGTCGATGTCGTCCACGAGGAGGTAGACGACGGTCGACTCGCCGGCGGGAGGCGGGCGGCGCGCCGACTGGGCGAGCCCGCCGAGGGGCGGGTCACCGTCGCCGGCGACGATCATCGAGTACTCGCCCAGCGGGAAGCCGGGCAGCTCCGCGTACGTCCAGCCGAACACCTGCGCGTAGAACGCGCGCATCCGCGCGATGTCGTTGACGTGGATCTCGAACCAGGCGACCGCGTCCGAGGACGACACGGCTCCCTCCTCCGCTGGCTAGGGGGTGTCGGCCGGCTAGGCGGTGTCGGCCGCGTACGCGATCGGCAGGCTGACGACGCCGCGGAACATCGTGCTGCGGCGGTAGACGAGCTCGCTGTCGGCGATCGCCAGGCGCAGGCCGGTCAGGCCGGCGAGCCCGCGCAGCGCGGCCTTCAGCTCCATGCGGGCGAGCAGGGCGCCGAGGCAGAACCGCATGCCCGCCCCGAAGGACAGGGGAGGTCCCTGCGCCCGGCCGATGTCGAACCGGTCCGGGTCGGCGAACTGGGCGGGGTCACGGTTGGCCGCCCCGGCCAGGGCGACGACGATGTCGCCCTGGCGCAGCTTGGTGCCGGAGAGCTCGACGTCCACCGAGATCTGCCGGCTGTTGGACTGGACCGACGAGTCGTAGCGCAGGCATTCCTCGGCGGCGGCCGGCAGCCGGTCCGGTTCGGCGCGCAGCAGCTCCAGTTGCCGGGGGTGGCGCAGCAGGGCCAGCACGCTGTTGCCGATCTGGTTGGTGACGGTGTCGTGGCCGGCGAAGACGAGTGCCACCGCGGTGCTGATCAGGGCGTCGGTGGTGATGGGATCCCGGCCGGTGGTGGCCGCGATCATGGCGCTGATGAGGTCCTCTCCCGGGTTCGCGCGCCGGTGGCGGATCAGCTCGGTGAGGTAGGCGACGAACTGTCCCATGGCGGCCTGGCCACGGGCGATCTCGTCGGGTCCGGCCAGGAGGTCGAGGGTCGGCGCTATCGCCACGGACCAGGCCCGCAGCGCGTCGCGGTCGCCCGCCGGCATCCCGAGCAGGGCGGAGATGGTGGCGAGGGCGAGGGGGTAGGCGAAGTCGTCGACGACGTCCATCCGGCCCCGGGCCCGCAGCGGTCGCAGCAGGTCGCGGGTGTCCTGTTCGATCCGTGCCTGCATCGTACGGATCAGCCGGGGCGTGAACGCCGGGCCGATCAGCTCGCGGAGCCGGGCGTGGCCGGGATCGTCCTGGAAGAAGATCGTGTGGCGGAGCACCTCGCTGAGCGGGCCGGGGCCGACCAGCGTGGCCCAGAAGTCGCGGATGCCGGCCCGGCCGAACCGGGGTTCGCCCAGGACGGTGCGGACGTCGTCATACCGGGTGACGTACCAGATGTCGTTCGCGCCCCGGTGGACCGGGTCGTTGCGCAGGAGCCAGGCGTAGGAGGGGTAGGGATCGCGCAGGACCGCGGGATCCGCGGGGTCGAACCCCGTGTCGATGGGGACCGTCATGCTGACCGCCCTTCTCCGCTACTTCAAACACCTATACCAAGCAGCCCTCCTCCGGTCTAGACGTCCGTTGATGGGTGCATGTGGCTATGGTTTAGTGAAGTGGATGCGAAAGCGAGGTGGCGAGAGATGTCCGCCGACGCCCGATCCGCCGCGATCGACCATGCCGACCCGCTGATCATTCCGGGCAGCACGCACCACGTGGGGCTCGCCATCCGGGGCGAGCTGAAGCTCTACTTCGCCGACGGGGAGACTCTCGACTGCGACGACGTCCGGGGCATGAGCGCAGTCCGCAGTTCGGACGAGGTGGGCACCACCGCCGACGGGCGGCCGACCATCGTCGTGACCCGGCTGATGACGCACTTCCATTCGAACGTGACCGGGCTGCTGATCCAGCAGAACCCGAGCCGCCCCAACCTGGGCAGACTGACCGGGATCGCTCCGGGAGGCCCCGAGACGCTGCTGCCGGCCGACGTCACCTTCGACCAGTACCTGATCCTCGCCCTGCGCGGCCGCCTCTACGTCAACACCGATCCGCTGGTCATGGAGGCCGCCGCGATCACGACGTTCCCCCCGGTCGGCACCACGTTCCTGTCGCGGGGCGCCACCGTCTTCTACGACCTGGCCGACCTGCCCGGCGGGATCACGCAGCGGGACCCGGGGAACGCGGTGCCCAGCCTCGCCCTGGCCTCGCAGAGCGTCTGTGGCAGCCATCTCACGCACTCCATCGACATGCCCGTCGCGGAGGGATGAGGACGGACCTGCGCGAGGCGCCGGCGTCGATCGCGCGCGCGGCGCAGATCGGCGCCGTCCTGGTGCTGGCCCTCCTGCGGGCCGCCACCGACGTGCGCGGCCTGATGTCCGGTGTTCCGCCGTCGGCGATCATCGCGGACCGGCTGGCGTGGGCCTGCGAACGGCTCGGGCCGGCGTTCATCAAGATCGGCCAGTTGCTGAGCACCCGGGTCGACATCATCTCGCCGGCGGCCTGCCGCGCGCTGGCCCGGCTCCGTGATCGCCTGCCTCCCGTCGCGGCCCCGGTGGCGGCGCGGGCCGTCGGCGCGCACCTCGCCGGCCAGCTCTCGGGGACGCTCACCCCGGTCGCGGCGGGCGCGGTGGCCTGCGTCTACCACGCCAGGCTGCGGGACGGCCGAGAGATCGCCGTCAAGGTACGCAGGCCGCGGATCACGCGGCTGGTCGCCCGCGATCTCGCGCTGTTCCGCCACGGGGCACGCCTGCTCCAGCGGCTTCCCGGACTGCGCGGCGCCCCGCTCGCCGACGTGGCCGGTCAACTGGGTGACGCCCTGCTGGCCCAACTGGACTTCCTCGGCGAGGCGCGGGCGCTCGGCAGGTTGCGGGCCAACCTGCGCGATCAGGTGGCCGTGCGGGTGCCGGGCGTCCTGGAGGAGTTCTGCCGCCCGGACGTGCTGGTGATGGAGTACGTGCCGGGCCTGGACCGCTCCGGTCAGGGGCCGGACCGGCGGGAGGCCGTGGTGGCCGCCCTGCGGGCGGTCTACCACATGCTGTTCATCGACGGGTTCGTCCATTGTGACCTGCATCCGGGGAACCTGCACCCGATGCCGGACGGCTCGGTCGTGATCGTCGACGCGGGGTTCTTCCGGCAGCTCACCGACACCCAGCGGCGCGCGTTCGCCACCTTCTTCTACCGGATGACCCGGGGAGACGGAGCGGGCTGCGCCGAGATCGTGCTGTCCACGGTGCTGGGCGACGCCGCCGGCCACGACGCCGGGGGGTTCCGCGCCGACATGGAGGACCTGGTCCGGGCCGTCGGCGGGTCGCGGATCGGGGAGTTCGACCTGCTGGACTTCGCCGTACGGCTCTTCGCCGTCCAGCGGGAGCACGGCTACTACGCCGATCCGCAGTTCGTGTTCCCGATCCTGTCGCTGATCGTGATGGAGGGCACGTTGCGCGAGGCCTGCCCGGAGGTCGACTTCCAGACGGAGGCACTGCCGTTCGTGCTGCGCGGGCTCATGCGGCGTGACGGGCCGGGCGTGGACTCGTGAGCGGGCCGTCGTTCACGCCGGTTCGGCGGCGACGTCCGCGAGCCGGGGCAGGACCGTGCTCCGCCAGCCCGGGCCCATGCGCTCGAACGCGGCGCGGTCACGCTTGTCCTCCAGGTCGAAGCCCGAATGTTCGAGGAGCAGCCGCGTGCCTCTGCCCTCGGCGACCAGGCGCCAGGTCAGGGTCCAGTTGGTGTTGAAGGTGTAGACGAGCCGCTCGTGGGGCTCGACTTCGAGCACCTCGCACGGGACCGCGCCCCAGCCGGGCATCTGCAGGTGGAACCGGTGTCCCACGACGGCGCGGATGTCGCCGGGAGCCCACCAGCGGGCGAGCAGGTCGGGCTCGGTCAGGGAGCTCCACACCCTCTCCGGCGGCGCGGGGATGAACTGGTCGACCGAGATGGTCGCGAGGCTGGCGTCGGGCACGGTGCTCCTTGCGCATCGGAGAGTGACCCACCAGATCCTAGGACATCGGCCCAGGCCGCCCTGGTAGGCCGATCCGGTGGCCGGTGGAAAATTTCCGTTCCCGGCGGCCGCCGGCTCCCCCGGCGCGCCGGAGACAACCGCGTCGAGCGACTGTGAAACGCGGGGCGGTTGAGGCGGCCGGTGTTATTCGGAAAGCCCCTTCGAGCGTCCGGGCGACAGGTGATCGGTGCGGACGGCCGGCCGCTCGCATAAAAGCGCTTATATTCGAGCCGCAATACGTCAGGCGCCGCCGAATGGCCGCTGACCTGGATGGTCAAAAATTCAATTCACCCTTCCCGGGCCGCCGAATTCATAGCGTCAGCTCCGGTCACCCGATCGGTGAAACCTTGACCCTTTGCTTGAAAAATGTTTAGTTTCTCCCTGAAGGTCATCCAGATCAAGACGGGGAACAGCCATGGCGCCCACCCGGCTATTTCGCCTGCCCGAAAAACGACTGACAGGATTCGTACCGAAATCAAGCCCGGTCGAAAAAGATCTCCTGGCGGTTGTCGCCGCCTTTGGCGAAGGTTATAACCGCGCGCTCACCGGTGATCCGGACGTCAGCGACCTACCGCGCCATCTGCACGGCTTCGCATTCGAGGGCGCCGCCATGAGCTGCACCCTGCTGGACACGATCACCCTGAGCGGCAACCGGCGGCTGCGAGCCCTGACGGAGAGCACGGGAGGCTCGTACGACCACCTGATCCACGTCGGCGCCGGCTGGGCCCTGGCCCGCCTGCGCCACACCCGCTGGCCGGGCATCGGCAACCCCATGCTCCGCTGGCTGGCCTGGGACGGCTGGGGCTTCCACCAGGCGTACTTCAAGCCGCGCCGGGTGTTCCACGACCACTGGATCGAGCGGGGGGCTCGGGGCGCCACCCGGACCATCAGGGACCAGGGCACCGGCCGCGCCCTGTGGTTCCGCACCGGAGCCGACCCCGAGCTGATCGTCCGGATCATCGACGCCTACCCGCAGCACCGCCGCAGCGACCTGTGGGCGGGCATCGGCCTCGCCGCGGCCTACACCGGAGTGTCCGACCGGCCCGACGACCTGCTCGCAGCCGGCGCCGGCCACCGCGCCCACCTGGCCCAGGGCGCCGCCTTCGCGGCCAAGGCGCGCGTGCTCGGCGGCCACGTCCCGCCGGGAGCGGCCCGCGCCATCGAAACGCTGACCGGGGTCAGCCCGCACCAGGCCGCCGACTGGACCGATCAGGCACTGACCCGGATACCCCGGCCGGGCTCCCTCCACGACTACGAACGCTGGCGCGCCGAGATCCGGGGAACCTACGAACAACACGCGGGGGGCATACTCCAATGACCAACTGGCCGGCCCACGCGGTCAAGATCGGCGCCATCCTGACGATCCTCGTCACCGGCTGGGCGGCCGCCCTGCCCGCCGTCTCCCCCGCCGCGGCCCACCAGGCGGCCGCCTCCTTCGCCTTCACCCAGCACCCGCTCAACGCGCCGGCCGGCGGACGCGCCGTCCGCCAGGTCGCCCCCGCCTACCAGGACATCCGGCACTGGATCTCCTCGGTCGGGGCCGCCATCGCGCTCGCCGACCTCGACGGCAACTCCCGTCCCGACGACGTCTGCCTGGTGGACCCGCGGACCGACACCGTCACCCTCCAGCCGGCACCCCAGACGCAGGATCGGTACCCGCCGATCCGGCTCAGCCCGGACGGCCTGCCGTACGACACGACGATGGCGCCGATGGGCTGCGTGCCCGCCGACTACGACGACGACGGAACCGTCGACGTCCTGGTCTACTACTGGGGACGGTCCCCGGTGCTGTTCCTGCGCGGCACCGGGCCGCTGACCGGTCCCGCCCCCTTCACCGCGCGGGAACTGGTGCGCCCCCACCAGCTGTGGAACACCAACGCCCTGTCGCTGGCCGACGTGGACGGCGACGGCCGCACCGACGTGATCGTCGGCAACTACTTCCCCGACGGCGCACGCGTCCTGGACCCGAAGGCACCCCCGCAGCCCGAACTGCGGATGCAGGCCTCCATGTCGAACGCCGCCAACGGGGGCACCAACCGCGTCCTGCTGTCCCGGGCCGACGGGACGTTCACCGAGGCCACCGGAGCCTTCGGCAAGGAGGTCGCGGACGGCTGGACCCTGGCGATCGGCGCCCAGGACCTCGACGGCGACGGGCTCCCCGAGCTTTACGTCGCCAACGACTTCGGCCCCGACCACCTGCTGCGCAACCGGTCCCGCCCCGGCAAGGCGGCCTTCGAGGTCACCCACGGCCCCCGCCACCTCACCACCCCCAAGTCCAAGGTCCTGGGCAAGGACTCCTTCAAGGGCATGGGCGCCGGCTTCACGGACCTGAACGGCGACGACGTCTCCGACATCCTGGTCAGCAACATCACCCAGGAGTACGGCCTGCTGGAGAGCAACTTCGCGTGGGTCAGCAGCCGCAAGCAGATCTTCGACGGCCGCGGCACCGCCTTCTACACCGACGAGAGCGAAGGGCTCGGCCTGTCCCGCAGCGGATGGGGCTGGGACATCAAGGCCGGCGACTTCAACGGCGACGGCCACCCCGAGATCGTCCAGGCCACCGGCTTCGTGCGCGGCGACGTCAACCGCTGGGCCGACCTGCAAGAACTCGCCATGACCAACGACGACCTGCTCGCCGATCCGGCGATGTGGCCCGACTTCCAGCCGGACGCCGACATCTCCGGGGACAACCCCAACGCCTTCTTCACGCGGCTCCCCGACGGGCGCTACACCGACGTCGGCCGCGACATCGGCGTGGCCGACCCGGGGACGTCGCGCGGCATCGCCACGGCCGACGTCGACCACGACGGCCGGCTCGACTTCGCCGTCGCCAACCAATGGCGGCAGAGCCACTTCTACCGCAACACCGCGCCGGCGCACCCGCCGTTCCTGGGCCTGCAGGTGATGCGCCCGGCGGGCGGCTGTTCCACCGGAACGGACGCCCTCTCCCCCGCCATCGGCGCGACCGTGCGGCTGAAGGCGGGCGCCCAGGGACTGCGCACCGGCCAGGTCTACCCCGCCAACGGGCACGCCGGCGTCGCCGCCGCGGAACTGCTCTTCGCGCTCCGGCCGAACACCGCGTCCGTGCCGGTCGAGGTGACCTGGCGGGACACCTGCGGCCGGCTCCGCACCGCCGGCATCGACCTCCCACCCGGCTGGCACCGCCTCCGTCTCGGAGACGACAGTTCGCTCAAGACCCTCACGGAGGAGACGCCATGACCTCTGCCCAGCGCAACCCGAGAACGGCCGCGCTTCGCAGATTCGCCCTCTCGATCACGGTGTTCACCGTGCTGGGGCACCTCTGGCTCGGGTTCGAGCAGGCGTTCGTCACCCCCGTCGTCGCCGTGGCGTTCGCCTACCTGCTCGATCTCGCCCTCGAAACGGCAGAGGCGTGGGCCGAACGGCGGGAGCCGAAATACCGGGCCGAGGGCCTGTTCGACTTCCTCCTGCCCGCCCACATCTCCGGGCTGGCCTGCGCCATGCTCCTGTACGCCAACGACCGGCTCTGGCCGGTGCTGTTCGCCGTCGCGGTCGCGATCAGCACCAAGTACCTCATCCGCGTACGGGTCGCCGGGAGAAGGCGTCACATCCTCAACCCGTCCAACGCCGGCATCGCGATCACCCTGCTGGTGTTCCCCTGGGTCGGCATCGCGCCGCCGTACCATTTCACCGAGTGGGTCACCAGCCCCGTCGACTGGCTGATCCCCGCCTTCATCCTGGTCGCCGGCACGCTGCTCAACGCCGGGCTCACCAAGAAGATGCCGCTCATCCTCGGCTGGGTCGGCGCGTTCTTCGCCCAGGCCCTGATCCGCACCTGGATCGACGGCACGGCCACGACGAGCGCGCTGGTGGTCATGACCGGCGTCGCCTTCGTCCTGTTCACCAACTACATGATCACAGACCCTGGTACGACCCCGGTCCGGCCCCGCAACCAGGTCGCGTTCGGGGCCACGACCGCGGTGGTGTACGGCCTGCTCGTGCACTTCCACGTCGTGTACGGGCTGTTCTTCGCGCTGGTCATCGTGTGCGCCGGCCGGGGGCTGCTGCTCGCCGCGCTGGCCGCCCGCCAGGCTCCTCCGCAGCCGGGCGACGTATCGGTTCCCGCCACCTCGGTGGCTGTCCCCACCTCCCGGTGATCGCCATGGCAGACGGCGTGGCCATCATCGGCATGGGCTGCCGCTATCCCGACGCCTCCAGCCCCGACCGGCTGTGGGAACTCGTCATGGCCCGCAGGCGGGCGTTCCGGCCGATCCCCCCGACCCGGCTGAACCTCGACGACTACGACACCGGCGACCAGGACTCGATCTACGTCCGCTACGCGGCGGTCCTGGAGGGCTGGTCGTTCGACCGGGCCCGGCACCGCATCCCCGGCGCCACCTACCGCGTCACCGACCCGGCACACTGGCTGGCCCTCGACGTGGCCGCCGACACCCTCGCGACGGCCGGCTTCCCCGACGCCGGCGGGCTGGACCGCGACAGGGCCGGCGTCATCATGGGCAACACGCTGACCGGCGAGTTCACCAGAGCCACCGCGATGCGGCTGCGGTGGCCGTACGTCCGCCGCGTCCTCCAGCAGGCCCTCGCCGGCGAGGACGTCCCCGCGGACGTCCGCGACCAGCTCATCCGGCGGTCCGAGGAACTGTTCAAGGCGCCGTTCCCGGAACCCACCGACGAGACCCTCGCCGGATCGCTGTCCAACACCATCGCCGGGCGGATCTGCAACCACTTCGACCTGCACGGTGGGGGTTTCACCGTCGACGGCGCGTGCGCCTCGTCGCTGCTCGCGGTCATCCACGCCTGCGCGGCGCTGACCGCCGGGGACCTGGACTTCGCCCTCGCCGGCGGTGTGGACCTCAGCCTCGACCCCTTCGAGCTGGTCGGGTTCGCCCGCACCGGCGCGCTCGCCCGTACCGACATGCGGGTCTACGACGCCGCCCCCACCGGCTTCTGGCCGGGCGAGGGGTGCGGCATGGTCGCGCTGATGCGCGTCGACGACGCGCTGGCCCTGGGCCGGCGCCCCATCGCGGTGATCCGCGGCTGGGGGACCTCGTCCGACGGCCGCGGGGGGATCAGCAGGCCCGAGGCCGACGGGCAGGTGCTGGCCCTGCGCCGCGCCTACGATCGGGCCCGGTTCGGCCCCGAGACGGTCGGCTACTTCGAGGGACACGGCACCGGGACGACGGTGGGCGACGAGGCCGAACTGCGGGCCCTGCGGGCCCTGCGCGGACACCACCGCCGTCCCGCCTACGTGGGGTCCGTCAAGGCCAACATCGGGCACACCAAGGCGGCGGCGGGCGTGGCCGGCCTGATCAAGGCGGCGCTGGCCGTGCACCACCAGGTCATCCCGCCGACCACCGGCTCGCACACGCCGCACGAGCTGCTCGGGGGCGGCCTGGCGACGGCGGAGCATCCCGTCCCGTGGCCGGCCGCCCCGGCACGGGCCGCGGTCAGCGCGATGGGTTTCGGCGGGATCAACACCCATCTGGTGATCGAGGCGGCCGGGTCGGCCCGCCGCAGCCGGCTGTCCGCCCTGCAGGAGCGGATGGCGCGGGCCCCGCTGGAGGCGGAGGTGTTCGCGGTGACCGCCGGCAGCTCCGCCGAGCTCGCCGGCAAGCTGCAGCGGATCGCCCGGCGCGCGGAGTCCATCTCCTTCGCCGAGCTCACCGACCTGGCCGCCGGCCTGGCCGACGAGCCGCCCGGCGCCCACCGGGTGGCCTTCACCGCCCGGCACCCCGCCCAGCTGGCCCGCCGGGCGAGCCGGGCCGCCTCCATGGTCGGCCGCGACGCGGCCGAATCCGGCATCTTCAGCGGGACCGGCCCGGCCGGCAGGATCGGCCTGATGTTCACCGGCCAGGGCGTCCCGGCACGCGGCACGGCCGGCGTCCTGGGGCAGCTGTTCGACGAGGCGCGGCACTACTTCGCCGGTGAGGAGGGATGCGACACCGAGATCGTCCAGCCGGCCGTCTTCCGGGCCTCGATGGCCGCCCTGAAGTGGCTGTACAGCCTCGGTGTGACGGCCGGCGCGGCCCTCGGCCACAGCGTCGGCGAGATAGCCGCGCTGACCTGGGCCGGAGCCATCGACGAAGACGCCGCGCTCGACCTGGTCACCGAACGCGGCCGGATCATGGGCGAGCTGGGCGCCGCCGACACCGGCATGGCGACCGTCGCCGCCACGGCGGACCGGGCCGCCACCCTGATCGACGGCCTGGGCCTGGTCATCGCCGCGGACAACGGCGCCTCCACCGTCGTCGCCGGACCGTCGGCCGCGCTGACGGCCGCGCTGGGCCGCGCCGGCGCGGCGGGCATCCCGGCCAGGAGGCTGCAGGTCAGTCACGCCTTCCACTCCCCCGCCGTGGGGGAGGCCGTCGCGCCGTTCACCGTCTGCCTGGACAAGGTGCCGTTCACCGCGCCGGTGGGGCGGGTCTTCTCGACGGTGACCGGCGGGGAGCTGGGCGCGGCCACCGACCTCCGGCGGCACCTGGCCGCGCAGGTCACCGACCGGGTCCTGTTCCGCCAGGCGCTGGACCTGCTGGCCGCCGAGTCCGACCTGCTCGTCGAGGTGGGCCCCGGCCGGTCGCTGGCGACCCTGGCCGGCGCGCAGCTCGGCGCCTCGCCGCCAGCCGTGTCCGTCGACGCCGGCGCGCGCACCGCGCAGGGCCTGCTGGAGACCGCTGCCGCCCTGTACGCGGCAGGCGCGACGGACTCGCTGCAGCCCCTGTTCAGCCACCGCTTCCATCGGCCCTACGACCTGACCCGGGACCCGGTGTTCCTGGCCAATCCGTGCGAGACGGCACCGGTGCCGGGACCGGCCCGATCCGGCGCGCCGAGCCGGCCGCGCGGCGACGGCGTGGCCGAGACCGGCACCGAGACCGGCACCGAGATCGGCGGGGCGGGGACCGTGGCCGGGGCGGGGGCCGAGACGGAGGCGGGGGCCGGGGCGGCGACCGTGGCCGAGGCCGTGCGCGACCTGGTCGCGGCCGCCCTGGAACTGGAGCCGGACGCGATCCGCGACGACGACCTGCTCCTGGCCGACCTGCACATGAACTCCCTGCAGATCATCCAGCTCGCCGTCTCGTCGGCGTCGGCGTGCGGCAGGGTGCTCCCGGCGGAGCTGCCGCGGATCGCCGAGGCCACGGTCGGCGACCTCATCGCCGCCGTCGAGACGTTCCCGCCGGCCGGCGAACGGGCCCCCGACGTGCCTGACTGGTTCCGGCTGTTCGCCGAGCACCGCCGCCCGGCCCCGCTCCCCGAGCCCGACGGCGCGCTGCGCGTCCGCGTCCCCGCCGCGCCCACGGACGCCGACATGACCCGCCTGATCACCACGGCCCGGCAGGCGCTCGCCGAACGCAGGCCCCTGGTCGTCGCCGACGAGGCCGACTGCGCGTCCGGGTTCGTCGCCGCGCTGCGCCAGGAGCACCCCGACCTCGACGCCCACTGGCTCGGCATCGACGGCGCCGGTCAGCCGTACGCCGTGGAGCATCTGCCGTTGCCCCCGGCGCGCGGCGAAGCCCCCCTCCGCCGCGACGACGTGGTCCTCGTCACCGGCGGTGGCAAGGGGATCGGGCTGCACGCCGGGCTCACCCTCGCCGAGGCGTACGGGGTGCGGCTGGCCCTGATCGGCCGGTCCGATCCCGCGGCCGATCCCGAGCTGGCCGACGGCCTGGCGCGGCTGCGGGCCGCCGGGATCGTCGCGGCCTACCGCAGCGCCGACGTCACCGACGCGAGCGCCGTCCGGCAGGCCGTGGCCGAGCTGTCCGAGCTGTCCGAGCTCGGCCCGATCTGCGGCGTCGTGCACGCCGGCGGCGTCAACCGGCCGGCGCGTTTCGACCAGCTCACGGAGGACGACTTCGCCGAGCACGCCCGCACCAAGTGCACGGGCCTGGCCAACGTGCTGGCGGCCCTGGATGTCGACCGGCTGCGTCTCGTGCTGGCCTACGGGTCGGTGATCGGACGGTTCGGGCTGGCCGGCGAGACGCACTACGCGCTGGCCAACGGGCGGCTGCAGGCCATGGTCCGCGCCCTCGCCGCAGATCTGCCCGCCGACTGCGTGACCGCGACGCTCGCCTGGACCGCCTGGAGCGGAGCGGGGATGGCCGAACGGCTCGGCGTGCTCGGCCACCTCGCCGGCGCCGGCATCGGCACCCTGCCGGTGCAGCGGGGAGCTGAGCTGCTGCTGGAGGCGATCGCGGCGCGGCCGGCCGGCGACACCATCGTCATCAGCGGCCGGCTTCCCCAGCTCGACCGCGCGCAGGCCACCCGGTCCGGGCACTCGCTGCTGCACCGCGTGCGCGGATTCGTCCCCGGAGTCGAGCTGGCCGCCGAATGCGACCTGGATCCGGCGAGCAGGTATCTCGCCGACCACCGGCTCGACGGGGTGCTGCTGCTGCCGGCGGTCTGCGCCCTGGAAGCCATGGCGCAGGCCGCGGAGATGCTCGGCACCCCTGCCGGGGCGATCACCGATGCCCGGTTCGAACGGCCGATCATCGTGCCCGCCGACGGAACCGGGACGATGCGCGTCCATGCCCTCCGCCACCCCGACGGCGGCGTGGACGTCACCATCCGCAGCGCGGAGACCGACTTCTCCGCCGTCCACTTCGCGGGGCGGGTCGTCGCCGCGTCGGCCGGCCCCCCGGACGTCGCCGTCCCGGCCGGTGATCCCCCCGCCCACGATGCGGCCGGTCTGTACGGGCCGCTGTTCTTCCACGGGCCCGCGTTCCGGCGGCTGGTCCGCTTCGAGTCCCTGTTCGCCACCGGATGCCGGGCCGTGCTGTCGGCCACCGGCGACGACCTCGGCATCGGGGCGCAGGCGCTGGGCGACGCCGCCCATCACGACGCGGCCATCCACGTGCTTCAGGCGTGCGTGCCGCACCGGCGGCTGCTGCCGGTCGGCTGCGAACGGTTCGAGGTGCACGGCCGACCGGACCGGCCCACAGAGGTGATCATCGAGGCGGTCGAGCGGGCCCGGCACGACACCGCGTACACCTACGACGTCGTGGCGCGGTCCACGACCGGCCGGCCCGTCTTCAGCTGGACGGGACTGCGGCTCCTCGACACCGGGCCGCTGCGCGTGGACGCCATGCCCGCGCTGCTGACCGGCCCCTACCTGGAACGGATGGTCGGGGACCTGTGCCCCGGCGCGTCCACCGTGACCGACGAGTGGCTGGAGCTGGGCGAGCAGCCGATCCCGGCCGAGCCCGCGTGGACCCGGCAGGCCGAGCAACTGGCCCGCCTGACGGGCGAGTCCCCTCGCGTGCTCAACGCCCGGTTGCGGACGGCGCACACGTGCCTGACCGAAGCCGGCCAGGCCGTGCCCCTCCAGGTCGAAGCGGCCTACGAGAACGGCTGGATCAAACTGACCGGCCCCGCCGGAGTGGCGGTCCTGTCCGGCCTGCTCACCCTGAACAGTTCCGACGGCCCGCCACGGGACATGGTCGTCGCCGTGCTCACCGGGGAGACGTGTTGAATCCCTTCTACGAACACCGCCAGGTCGTGACCTTCGCCGACACCAACGTCGTCGGGAACGTCTACTTCACCCACTACTTCGAGTGGCAGGGCCGCTGCCGGGAACGATTCCTCGCCGACCAGGCGCCGGAGGTCCTCCAGGCGCTCGCCGGCGACCTCGCCCTGGTGACGGCCGAGTGCTCCTGCGAGTTCTTCGGCGAGTTGTACGCCCTCGACGAGGTGTCGATCCGCATGTCGCTGGGCGGCATCGACGCCAACCGGGTGACCATGGACTTCCGGTACTACCGGCTCGGCGCCGGCCCGGCCCGGCTCGTCGCCCGGGGGCGGCAGACGATCGCGTGCATGCGCCGCGACCCCGCCGGCGCGCTCACCCCCACCGAGATCCCCGGCCCACTCAGCCGGGCGCTCGACCGCTACTCCCCCATCACGGCAGCCTAGGAGGACCGACCTGTGGATCTGCGGATCGGGATCATCGGGTGCGGGCGGATGGGCGCGGCGCTGGCCCGGCTCGTCGACCTGCACGGGATGTCGTTGCTGCTCGCCAACAGGACACCCGCGCGGGCCGCGGCGCTCGCCGCCGATCTGCCGGGGGCGCGGGTCGCACCGCCGGCGCGGGTCGCCGCCGAATCCGATCTGACCATCCTGGCCACGCCCATCGACGCCACCTGCCACGACCTGGCGCCCCGGATACGGCACGCGCGTTCGGTCATCGTCGATGTCTCCAACCCCTGCTTCGGCGTGCCGGCCGCGCCCGGGCACCGCTCGGCGGCCCAGCGGATCGCCGCCGCGCTGCCCGGCAGCGCCGTCGTGAAGGCCTTCAACTGCCTGTCGGCCCGATGGATCGCCGCCCACACCCGCTCGCCCACCCTGGTGACCGTCCCCATCGCGGGCGACGACCCCGCCGCCAAACAGCTCGTCAGCACGTTCTGCAAGACGCTCGGCTTCGACACCGCCGACGCCGGGCCGCTGGCCAACAGCCGGTGCGTCGAAGGGCTGACCGAGCTGCTGCTGTGCATCAACGCCGACGGCGTGGGCGTGCGGCTCATACCCGCGTCCCCTTGACCGCGGGCGACGCGTCCAACACCGGAGAAACAGGAGATCACCATGCCCACCCCCGTCGCCGGCCGCTGGCAGCTCAACGAGCGGCACCACAGAGCCGCCCTCGGGCTCTTCCTGGTGATCGTCGTCGCCCACTGGGCGGAACACCTCGCGCAGGCGATCCAGATCTACGCGCTCGGCTGGCCGATCCCGCAGGCCCGCGGGGTGCTCGGGCTGCCCTTCCCCTGGCTCGTCACCTCCGAATGGATGCACTACGGGTACGCCCTGATCATGCTGGCCGGGCTCGTCATGCTGCGGCGGGGCTTCACCGGCCGCTCCCGGACCTGGTGGAACATCGCGCTCGGCCTCCAGTTCTGGCACCACATCGAGCACCTGCTCCTGCTCGTCCAGGCGCTGTCCGGCGCGAACCTGGCCGGGCGGCCCGTTCCCACCAGCGTCATCCAGCTCCTGATCCCCCGTGTCGAGCTGCACCTGTTCTACAACGCCGTCGTCTTCGCGCCGATGGTGGTCGCGATGCTGCTGCACCGCAGGCCGCGCCAGGCCGAACGGACCCTCATGCGCTGCGACTGCGCGCTGCGCACCGCATGACGCCGAGACGCCCGTCCCCGCCGCTGACCATCGCCCTGCTGATCGTCGCCGCTCTCCTGCTGACCTGGACGATCCCCGCGATCGGGCCGGCGCTGCGGCTCGCCGGCGGTGACGGCCGGCCCGGGACGTTCACCGCGCAGCGCCTGGACTGCGTACGGCACCCCGGCCACGAGAGCTGCGCGTGGACCGGCGACTTCAGCTCCCATGACGGCGTCGTCCATCGCAGGGGAGTCACCCTCGCCGGCAGCGACCGGACCACCCACCAGGCGGGCCGGCGGACCGGGGCGGTCGACGTCGGGCTGCCCAACCGGGTGTACGGGCCGAACGGCTCCACCGAATGGATCTTCACCGCGCTCCTGCTCCTGGCCGTGCTGGCGCTCCTGGTCTTCGCCGCCGCGCCGGTCGCCGGAGCGGCACGACGGAGACTGACCGCCGGCGGAAGGGCGGACGAACATGATCGTGGCCATCACGGACGGCAACTGGCGACTGACCCGCGCCGCCCTGGCGAGCACAGGTGAACGTTTCGCCGACCTGGTGTCCGCCGCCGACCCGTCGGCCGCGGCGACGCGGCACTGGTCGGTGGCCGACACCGTCGCGCACGTGGCCACCCTCACCCAGGCGTGCGCCGCCATGTCGGGAGCCGCCACGCCGCCGGTCCGCGACCTCGGCGACCTGATGCGGCGGACCACCATCGACACCGTCGCGGACCTCAACGAGGTCGTCCTGGGACAGTTCACCGAACGGAACCCGGACACGCTCGCCGCGCGGATCCGCTCCGACATCGGGCTGATCCTCGACGCGACGGGCGGCGCGGACCCGGCCGGCGCCGTCCCGTGGCTCGGCGACTCCCGCGTCCCGCTCGCCGGGATCCTCGCCCACCTGCTCAACGAGCTGCAGATCCACGGCCGGGACATCGCCCGGACGGTGCGAGCGCGCTGGCCGGTGCCTCCACGTGAGGCCGGCATGTTCTTCGAGCTGTTCCTCATCGGCGTCACCCACTACGGCTACGGCCGGCTGCTCGACGGTCACGGCCCCTGGCCGAGACGGCGGGTCGCCGTGGAGTTCGCCTCCCCGTACACGACTCCCCGGGCCATCGTCCTCGACAACGGCCTGGTGACCGTCGAACGCCCGGGAGGGGCGGCCGATACCCGCGTCCTCTTCGACCCGGTGACCCTCAACCTGATGCTGTTCGGCCGGATCAGCAAGGCACGGGCGGCACTCACCGGACACGTCGTCGTGCGGGGCCCCCGGCCGTGGCTGCTGCCCGCCTTCTTCCGCATCATGCGGCTGCCGTCCTGACGGCGCCACCCCTCGCCGGCCCCACCCGCCCGAGTCCGGGGTGCGGTGATCGACACGGCGAGGGGGCCGCTGGTGGGGTCACGGACGTCGGCCGGCTACCAGTTGATGCGCTGGCTCGGCCCCCCGGTGCAGGGGCCGGAGATGACCGGTGTTCCGTTGGCGTAGCTGCTCACGTCCACGCACGCTCCGCTCGCACTCACAGTTTCGCGGCTGAAATAGCGGAATTCGGATGCGTAGTTGCACGAGATGAGGAAAAGGCGCCCGTCGTCTCCGAGACACTTCCGGCTGGCGACATGGCGGATGGCGCCGCCGAGGTCCCACCGGAACCGCTGGCTCGGCTGGCCGGCGCAGTCCCACAGGATGACCGGCGTGCGGTCCGCGTAGGAGGAGACGTCCCAGCACTTGTCTCCGGCGACATGGCG
The DNA here is from genome assembly GCF_043204415.1 of Nonomuraea sp. NPDC047897. Lineage (NCBI taxonomy): Bacteria > Bacillati > Actinomycetota > Actinomycetes > Streptosporangiales > Streptosporangiaceae > Nonomuraea > Nonomuraea sp. NPDC047897. Next base: position 70,236 of record NZ_JBIDCC010000025.1, read on the forward strand.
GAAGTTCCAGCTGAACTGCTGGCTGGGCTGCCCCAGACAGTCCACGAGGATCAACCGCGTGCCCGCGGCGTAGCTGCTGACGTCGAGACACCGGGCGCCGGTGACGCTGCGGAGCACGCCGTCCCACCACGTCCAGCGCTGGCTGGCCCGGCCGTGACAGTCCCACAGGACGGCCGGCGTGCCCGCGGCGTAGCTGCTGACGTCGAGGCACCGGTTGCCGGCGATCGACCTGATCGTGCCGTCGGTCGCGCGACGGAACTGCTGGCTGTCCCGGCCGTGACAGTCCCACAGGATGACGGGCGTCCCGTTGGCGTAGGAGCTCACGTCCAGGCATCGGCCGCCTTCGACGCTGTAGATCGCCTTGGGCGAGCTCACCGCCGCCTGAGCCGGAGAGAGGGGCCCTGTCACCGACAGAAGAGCGGCAACGGCCACCACCATGCGCAGCAGGCTGCTTCTCCACCTCATCGCTTCCCCCTTTCGCGGGAGTCATGTTCGAGCGGGTGATGACGTGCCCGCTCGCTCACCACGTTGACGCCCTGGGCGAGCGCGAGACATACGAAGAAGTTCGTAGAGCCGCACGCGTCGGAGAGAAGTGTCGGCGACAAATGATCATGCAAACTGCGGATATGACAGCTTTATCCGGGCGCGACGCCAGGCTCATCCACGACCTGGCGAAGGCGATTCTCACCGAGCCCGAGCCGGTGCGCGTGTGGCCGCTGCTCATGGAACGGCTGACCACCGACCTGCCGGTGGACCTGGCCGTCCTCATCGACCTGGACTGGCAGGCCGGAACCGGCCACGCCCTGACCGGCAAACCCGACTGGCTGCATCAGGCGCCGCTGGACGCGCTGATCGACGCCCACATGCGGGCGCACCCTCTGCTGAGCCACTACGCGCACACGGCGGACCTGAGCCCGCTGACGCTCGACCAGATCGCCGGTGACCGCTGGTGGAAGAGCGAGGCCTATCACGCCGGCAAGGCGGCCATCGGCATCGACCGCCAGCTCGCGCTGCCGCTGAGCTCCCGCCCCGGGCAGATCCGGGCCGTCATCATGAGTCGCAGCGGTCGCGGTTTCACCGATCGCGACCTGGAGTACGCCGATCTGGCCCGTTCGCTGCTCGACACGGTCTGCGCCCACGAGAAGGCGATGTTCGGCCTCGCCGCGCTCGGTGATCCCGCCGAGTACGGGATCACCTCGCGAGAGATGACCGTTCTGGCGCTGCTCGACGAGGGGCTGACCGCCCGCGCCATCGCCAGCAGGCTCCGGATCGCGGAGAGGACCGTCGTCAAGCACAAGGAGAACCTCTACCGGAAGCTGCGCGTGCACGATCGCGTGACCACTCTCAACAAGGCCCGCGCTCTCGGTCTGCTCCCCGCGCAACCACCTTCTCCTTGAACCTCGGCACTCCCCCCGAGCTCCTTGAACCTCGGGGGTGGGGGGGGGGGGGGGGGGGGCCGCGGGGGGGGGGGGGGGGGGCGGGGGGGGGGGGGGGGGGCGGGGGGGGGGGGGCGGGGCGGCGGGGGGGGGGGCCCCCCCCGGGGGGGGGGGGCGCCCGCGGGGCGG
>NZ_JBIDCC010000026.1:0-68936 GCF_043204415.1 Nonomuraea sp. NPDC047897
ACGATCTCCCAGCCGTGCTCGCCGGCCTTGGCGCGGATCAGCTCCTCCAGGCCGGTCTTCACCCGCCCGCCGAGGACCGGGCGGCGGTACTTCGGGCACCGCACGACGTGGTACCCGAGGTCGTACGCCGCGCCGGGGGAGGTGCGCACCTGACGAGCCACACGATCACTATCCCAGCGTCATATATCTAACGCACGATGAACGGAGACCTCTGATGCCCGAATCTGACAGGTCAGGGCACGCTCGGGCCTTGACGGCCCCCCCACTCCCGACTCCCCCGACGGCTCAAGCCGCCGGTCCCCTCGGGAGGCTCTGATGGACGCCGGCGCGGTCGCCCTCCTCCGCGAGGTGCTCGCCGAAACGGGGTGGCTCGACCGCACCCGCGAGCTCGGCCAGGCGCTGCGGGCCACCCGATCCCCCGGTGGGCTGCTGGTGGTGGGCACGCCGGACGACGAGCCGTGGCACCTGACCGCGCACCTCGGCGACGAGGCCCGGCTGTCCGGCCTGCCGCAGCTCGCCCCCACGCTGGTCCGCTGGCGACCGCCCCCCGGCGCGCCCGCCCACCTGGGGGTGGGGATCGACCGGATCCAGCGGGCGGGGCGCGGGGAGACGCTGTTCGTGGTGGCCGAGCGGCAGGCGCCGGTGCCGCTGCTAGAACGGGTGGACGACGCCCGCCGTACGGGGGCGACGGTTCTGGCGCTGGAGGGCGCGGACGCGGAGCTGGCGGGGCTGGCGCACGACGCCATCGCGGTGCCGCCGGGCTCGCCGGTCACCTTCGACGGGGCCCAGCACCTGGTCAGCGCCGCCGCCGGCGAGCTGCCCCGGCAGCCGGGCCTGCGCGAGCGGCTCGCCGTCCTCCTGGAACGGCTGACCGGCCCGCGCGTGCACGACTAGGCCGGCGCGTCCGGTCAGGCGGGTGAGAGGTGGCCCTTCAGCGAGGCTTCCAGCGCGGCGGTGGCGTCCTCGATGGCGCTGATCATGACCGCCTGCACCGGGTCGGGCTCGCCCGACCGGGTCCGGCTGACGCGGGTCACGGCGTCGAGGCGGCGCGCCCCCACCTCGCGCAGCTCGCTCACCCGCACCTCACCCTCCGGCACGTCGAGCAGGGCCAGCGTCGGCACGATCGCCACCCCGTGCCCCGCCGCGACCAGCGCCAGCGTCGGGCCGAACTCCGTGATGACGTGCACTTTGCGCGGCTCGAAGCCGTGCAGCGCGGCCAGCCGGTCCAGCGCCTGGCCGCACGCCTGGTCGGGCTCGCTCGCCACCCAGGGGACGTCGGCCAGGTCGGCGACGGAACGGGGCGGGTCGGGCCAGTCGGGCGGCACCACGATGCGGTACTCGTCGACGTACAGGGGGCGGGTCGCCAGTGACGGCTGCGCCAGCACGGGCAGGCTCATGTCCCGCTCGGTGATGAGCACGTCCACGGCGCCGAGCCGCAGCTCCTGCAGGGCGGGCTGGCCGTACACCTCGTGGATGACGGGGGTGATCTTCGGGTGGCGGGTGGCCAGGTCGCGCAGCGCGGGCACCAGCATGTGCCTGATCACCGTGGGGAAGGCGGCGATCCGGACGGGGCCGGCCAGCCGCTCGGTGAAGCGGGTCAGCTCGCGCCGGGCCTCGGCCAGCTCCTCCTCGACCCGCTCGGCGTAGCCCGCCAGGACCCGGCCCGCTGGGGTGAGGGAGACGCGGCGCTGGGAGCGGTCGATGAGGGCGAGCCCGACCTCGCGTTCGAGCTGGGCGAGCTGCTGGGAGACGGCGGAGGGGGTCAGGAAGAGGGCCTCGGCCGCGCGCATCACCCCGCCGCGGCGGGCGACCTCGTGCAGCACCCGCAGCCGCCTGGGGTCGATGTCCATATAGGTGAGCTTACGCCATGATTTAGATGTCTTTAATTGCGCTTTAGCGGCTGGCATTCGGACAATGAGCTCATGAACCTCCTCCTCGACGCCGTCGGCTGGATCGGCGCGGGCCTGCTCGTGCTCGGCTACGGCATGGTCTCCACCGGGCGCATGTCCGGCGACAGGGCGTCCTACCAGGTCGTCAACCTCGTCGGCTCGGTCGCCCTCATGGCCAACAGCGCCTACAACGACGCCTGGCCGTCGGCCGGGCTCAACCTCGTCTGGGCCGGCATCGGCGTCGTGTCCCTGGTCAAGCTGACCCGCATGGGAGTCGCCCGATGATCGTGGAGCTGAGCCACCGCATCACGCCGGGGATGATCACCTACCCGGGCGTGCCTGGACCGGTGCTGGGCACGCATCTGAGCCGCGAGGAGTCTCGGCACGTGTACGCGCCGGGCACGGAGTTCGAGATCGGCCTGATCACGCTGGCGGCCAACACCGGCACCTATCTGGACACGCCCCACCACCGCTACGCGGGCGGCGCCGACCTGTCGCAGGTGCCGATCGACCGGCTCGCCGACCTGCCGGGCCTCGTGGTGCGGGCGACGGACCGGGACGGCAGGCAGGTGCGGATCGACGACCGGCTCGACGTCCGCGGCCGGGCTGTGCTGATCCACACGGGGTGGGACCGCCACTTCGGCGCCGAGGCGTACCGGCGCGACCATCCGTACCTCGCGCCCGAGTCGGCCGGCCTGCTGGCCGAACGGGGCGCGGCGCTGGTCGGCATCGACTCGCTGAACATCGACGACACGCCGCCGCACGGCGAGCGGCCGGCGCACACGATCCTGCTCGGCGCCGGCATCCCGCTGGTCGAGCACCTGACAGGGCTGGCCGGGCTGCCCGACGAGGGCTTCAGGTTCCACGCCGCCCCGCCGATGGTGGCGGGCATGGGCACCTTCCCCGTACGGGCGTACGCGGTCGTCTGACAAGCGCCTGCGGGTCAGTCGTCGTCGAGGTCGGCCTCCTCCCAGGCTTTGTTGCGGTCGGCCGCCCGCTGCAGGGCGCCGGCGGCCTCCTGCTCGGTCGGATAGGGCCCCATGCGGTCCTTGTTGGGGCAGCCCTGGTCGGGCTCGACGCGCATGTGCTTGAGGCAGAACCACCACTGGCCATCGCTCACGGGGCTTATTCTGCCCCGTACACTCGTGTTTCATGACGACACTGCTCCAGCCAGGGCGAGTCTCGCCCGTGCGCAAGGTCCCCGCCCACATCGAGCGGCCGGAGTACGTCGGAAAGAAGCGCCCGAAGACGGGCGAGTCCGACGTGAAGACCCCGGAGACCATCGAGCGGATGCGCGTCGCGGGCAGGATCGCCGGACAGGCCCTCGAAGAGGTCGGCAGGCACGTCCGGCCGGGTGTCACCACCGACGAGCTCGACCGGATCGGCCACGAGTTCCTCCTCGACCACGGCGCCTACCCGAGCACGCTCGGCTACAAGGGCTACCCCAAGTCGCTGTGCACCTCGATCAACGAGGTCATCTGCCACGGCATCCCCGACGACACCGTGCTGCGCGACGGCGACATCGTCAACGTCGACATCACCGCCTACATCGGCGGCGTCCACGGTGACACCGACGCGACGTTCCTGGTCGGCGAGGTGGACGAGGAGTCACGGCTGCTGGTGGAGCGCACCCGCGAGGCCATGATGCGGGCCATCAGGGCGGTCGCGCCGGGCCGGCAGCTCAACGTGGTGGGCCGGGTCATCGAGGCCTACGCCAAACGCTTCGGCTACGGGGTGGTGCGCGACTTCACCGGGCACGGCATCGGCACGACGTTCCACTCGGGGCTGATGGTCCCGCACTACGACGACCCGTCGCTCGTCGTCGAGCTGGTGCCGGGCATGACGTTCACGATCGAGCCGATGCTGACACTCGGGACGATCGAGTACGAGATCTGGCCCGACAACTGGACGGCCGTCACCAGGGACCGCAAGCGCACCGCCCAGTTCGAGCACACGATCGTGGTCACCGAGACCGGCAGCGAGATCCTCACCCTGCCGTAGAGCCGGGCCGTGTCCGGTCAGCCGTGTCCGGTCAGCCGTGTCCGGTCAGCCGTGTCCGGTCAGCCGGGCCGGGCCACCACGCCGGTCACGGTGGAGCCCTCGCCGGGCACGCTGTTGATCGACAGGGTGCCGCCCACGGCGTCGAACGCGGCCCGCATCCGGTCGATGCCGGGCCCCGTCCGCTCCAGGTTGAACCCCCGGCCGTGGTCGCTCACCGTCATGCGCAGCCCGCCACGGCCGACGGTCACCGCGATCGACACGGTGCTCGCGCCGCTGTGGTGCTCGACGTTGGCGAGGGCCTCGTCCAGCACCGTGAGCACCGCCCTGGCGATGGGCGCCGGCGCGTCGGAGGCGGGCAGCGCCCAGATCTCGACGCGGATGCCAGTGCGCCCCGACCACTGGGCCAGCTTGCTTTCGAGCGTCTCGGCGAGGTTTCCCCCCTCACGCATGCGGGTCTCTTCCGCCAACTGTTCTCGCCTTCCCGGGCACCCCGGACCCTCGCCGCTTCCCCTGCGGCGCTCCCACGGTGTGCGCAACCCCCCTCAGGTCATGCACCCACCACTGCGAGGGTGATGCCCTTCTCCCCTTGCGGCAAGGCTACCCGTCGGGTTCGGGCCACGCGGCGCGAAGATAGATTGCCGTGACCGAACGGCTACTCGCCCTTGTCGGCAGCCCGGTCGGCGGCCCGGTCGGCGGCCCGGTCGGCGCGGTTGAGCCGGGCCAGGTAGGCGTTGTAGGTGTCGAGTTCCTGGTTGCCGCCTCCGCGGTCGGCCTTGCGGTCATCGCGCCGGGCCTTGCGGTCCTCGTCGCGGTACCACTGGACGGCGATGGCGAGCAGCACCATCAGCGTCGGGATCTCGCCGAACCCCCACGCGATCGCGCCGCCGTTCTGCTGCTCCTCCAGCAGCGGCCCACCCCAGGTGCGGCCGAGCTGGTCGTAGTACACGGTGGCGATGACGGAGCCGGTCATCATGAGCGCGACGCCGAAGAAGGCGTGGAACGGCATGGTGACGAAGAGGGTGAGCAGCTTGCCCACGTACGGCAGGCGGTGCGGCGCCGGGTCCACTCCGATGATCACCCAGAAGAACAGCGAGCCGCTGATGAGAAAGTGCGACGTCATCCAGAGGTGGCCGAGGTGCTCCTGCATGGCCTCGCCGAACAGCGGCGTGAAGTACAGCGCGTACGTCGAGGAGATGAAGATCGCGGTGGCGACCACGGGGTGGCCTAGAACCCGGGCGAACCGGCTGTGCAGGATGGTCGTCAGCCACTCGCGCGGCCCCCGGTCGCCGCGCCGGGCCGCGGGCTTCAGCGCGCGCAGCGCGAGGGTGACCGGGCCGCCCAGCACCAGCAGGATCGGCACGATCATGGACAGGGTCATGTGCTCGATCATGTGCACGTCGAACATGACCTTCGCGTAGCGGGCCAGGCCGCTCTGCGTGGCGACGACGAGGATGGCCACGCCGGCGAACCAGGAGGCGGTGCGACCCCACGGCCACGAGTCGCCGCGGCGGCGGAGCCTGACCACCCCGGCCGCGTAGAGGCCGCCGAGGACGGCGGCGACCACCGCGAAGAACAGGTCGAGCCACCACAGGGACAGGATGTTGGCCGCCGAGATCGGCGGCGGCACCGGGTAGCCGAGCAGTTCGAAGGCGCGGTCGGCGGGGATGCTGGCGGGCGGCGGCTCGGTGCGCGAGAGGGCGACCGCCAGGCCGACGGTGGCGACCATCAGCAGCGCCTCGCCACCCGCCAGCCGGGTGAACGCGCCTGGCGCGCCCTTGGCCAGGGCGGTGATCGTGCGCTCGCGGTGCCACCAGCCGGCGTAGCCGAGCAGCACGAACGCGATGGCCTTGGCGACGACGAGCACGCCGTAGGCCGACGTCCACAGGTCGGACAGGCTGGTCAGCCGGGCCAGCACGCTGAACACCCCGGAGACGCCCACCCCCACGTAACACCACAGGGCGAGGCGGGAGAAACGGGCTGCGGCGATGTCGAGCTGCGGCGCGCCGCGCACGGCGTGCAGCGCGAGCACGACGAGCCCGCCGACCCACAGCGCCAGCGTGACCACGTGCAGCGACACGGCGTCGGTGGCGAGCCCGTGGTTGGGCGAGGAGGAGGCGTGCCCGGTCAGGGTCGGCGGCAGCAGCGTCACCACCGAGAACGCCAGCAGCCCGAGGGCCGCGCCCGCCGTGATGGAGCTGCGCGCGAACAGCGCGATCGCCAGGCCGAACAGCACCACGAGCGTCAGTGCGACGCCCTGCTCGGTCTGGGTGGCGTAGCTGTTGAGGTAGGCGCCGTTGAGCAGCACCTCGCTGACCGGGACGGCGGCGGTGTCGGACATGCCGAACACGAGCGTCGAGAACGCCGTGACCGACCAGGCCAGGCCCGTCCAGGAGGCGGCCCGGACGTAGCCGGTCGCGCTCTTGCCGAGCACGCCCTTGTCGCCGGGCAGCAGGATGGCGGCCATGGCCAGCAGGCCGACGGTGAGGACGCCGGCCAGGTCCATGCCGAGCTTGGACAGCGGCAGGCCCCAGCGGGTCAGCACCCCGGCGTCGGGCAGTCCGGGGATGATGCGGGGAAAGGCCGCGCCACCGGCGATCATGGCGATGACCAGGCCGGCGATCGCCGCGCCTGCCGAGGCGAGCGCCAGACGCGCGGCCCTCGTCACGTTCGCTTCTTCCGCATGCTGAGCACGAGGCCGATGCCGATGCCGGCCAGGGCGCCGACCACGACGAGCAGCCAGACGGGGAAGCTCGCGCCGGTGCCCGGCTGCTGCGCCGCCGCCTCCGTCGCGGCGACCGTGCCGCTCTGCGCGGTCGGCTCGCCGGTGGCCGCCCCGGAGGCACCAGTGGTCGGCCCAGTGGTCGGCTCGGCGCTGGGGGCCGCGCTGTCGGCGGCGGGCGAGCTGTCCGAAGGAGTGGCGGACGGGGTGGCGCCCTTGACGGTGAACGGGATCTCACCCTCGATCGGGTGACCGTCGGAGGAGACGACCCGGTAGGCGATGGTGTACTTGCCGTCGGGCAGCGCGCCCTTGAGCTCCTGCGTCACCTCGGCCCCGTCGAGTGCGGGCTTGCCGAGCTGGTGCTGCTCGTCTCCGGGGCCGCGCACGATCACGAAGGGCATGCGGACCTTGGCGGTGAACTCCAGCGTCACCTTCTCCACGGTCTTGACCGTGGTGCCCTTGGCCGGATCGCTGCTCTTGAGCGAGTCGTGCGCCAGAGCCGGTCCGGCGGTGCCGAGCAGGAACAGGGCGGCGAGGATCGCGGTGATCGCCGCGAGAGGGGATCTGTTCATGACACCCCCAAGGCTACCCACGCCACCGCCCGGTCCCTCCTCCGCTACAGCCCCACGCAGGCGAGCGCGCGCCGGTAGGCCTCCGTCGCGCCGTCGGCGTCGCCGAGCTGCTCCATCGTCTCGGCCGCGGCGTACCAGGTGCCGGCCTCGCGGCGGGAGTCGGGCAGCGGCGTCAGCCAGTCGCGGACCGCGGCCAGCTCGCGCCCGGCGTCGTCGGGCCTGCCCAGGCCGGCGTAGGCGCGGCTCAGCAGCAGGTGGGCCTCGGCCTCCTGGGCCCGGGCCGTGGCGGGCAGCAGCTCCCGCGCGGCGCGGCCGTGGCCGACGGCCCGCTCGAACGCGCCCGCCACCAGCTCGGCGCGGGCCAGCTCCACCCGGGTGTTGGCCTTGTCGAGGGTGCTCGCCGACGTCTGCGCCAGCTCCTCCTCGGCCCGCAGCAGCAGGCCGCGCACCTCGTCGACGGCCTCGGGACGGACGCGCAGTTTCAGGCTGGCGTACGCGACACGGGTGCGGGCCAGGTTGCGGGGCTGGCCGTTCTCCGACTGGATGGCCAGGGCCCGCTCGACGAAGGCCAGCGACTCCTCGCCGTGGCCGGTGCTCTCGGCCACGGCGGCGGCGTTCCAGCAGGCGGCGACGATCGCCCGCGGCGTGCCCAGCATGTCGGCCGCGTTGAGCAGCTCGGCGGCGAACTGGCGGGCGCGCAACAGGTCGCCGCTGAGGAGGTAGGCGCCGAGCAGGGTCGCGCCCAGCTCGACCAGCCCGTCGGTCCAGGTGGGCCGGGCCGGGCCGCCGAGGACGGACTCGCCCACCTTGACGGCGTCGCTGAGCCGGTCGCTCAGCCGGTAGACGCGGCACAGGGCGATGGCGATGTCGATCTGCCGGTCGGGGCCGGGGTCCTCGGTCTGCAGCCGGCGGAGCATGGCGATCGCCTCGTCCAGCTCTCCGCACGCCTCCAGCGCCAGCGCCAGCCCGTACTGCGTGTCTTGACGGAGTGCTGTCAGGCCTGCCAGGTTATGGTTCGCCAGCAGCTCGGCGAACCGGGTGCGGGCCTCCTGGACCTCACCGTTCTCCAGGGCCATCCGCGCGTAGCCGAGGGAGAGCTCGATGTCCTCCATCTGCTCGGCGGTCACGCCGTTGAGGAGGTAGGAGAGCGAACAGTCGAGCTTCTGGGCCAGAAGTTCGAGCACGGCCGGGGTCGGAGTACGCTTGCCACTCTCGATCAAGGAAACGTAGCTGTCCGACAACTCGGGGTGTGCCAGCTGTGCCTGCGACAGGCCCCGTTGCCGCCTTACCGTCTTGATGCGGAGTCCGATCAGGTCAGATGTGGTCACAGCTCCCGCTCCCTGAGATGATGATGTCCGATTAACCCAAAGGCGAGGGAGAACCCCCATGCGCAGGCGCATCGCCCTGTCCCTACTTGCTGCCTTGCTGACGGCGAGTGTGACCGTCGGAGGCAATGCTACGGCGGCGGCAGCCGACTCGTCTCCATCCAGCTCAAGTGGAATCTTCGCGACTTTCGACACGCCTCTGTGCTGCTAGTCACGGCGCCGTCGGCGCACTGACGGCGCGCGCGTCATCCCGCACGTCCGGGCCGGTGCCGCCGACTCCGCACACCGGCGGCGCCGGCGTTCGGGGCCACGGGCGGCCGCCGAGACCGGGCGCCTCCCTCATCCGGCCCGCAGGGCCAGGAAGAAGTCCACCCGGTCCGCCATGGCCGACAGGTCGCGGCCGGTCAGCTCCTCCACCCGCCTGATCCGATAGCGCACCGTGTTGACGTGCACGTGCAGCAGCGCCGCGCAGGCGTTCCAGGAGCCCGCGCAGTCGAGGTAGGTGTCCAGCGTCCGCACCAGGTCCGACTGGTGGCGCCGGTCGTAGTCGAACAGCGGCGCGAGCATCCGGTCGGCGAACGAGCGGCGCACGTCCCCCGGCGCCGTGGCGAGCAGCAGCGCGTGCGTGGAGATCTCGTCGCTGGTGACCACGAACTCCGCGCCGCTCCCGGCAGCCGCCCCGCCCCGTGCTACTCCGCCCCGTGCCGCCCCACCCGGTGGCACCCCGCCCCGTGCCGCCCCACCCGGTGCCGCCCCGCCGGCCGCCCGGCCCGCGGGGGTGGCGGCGTCGGCGCGGGCCTCGGCCAGCCGCCGGGCGTGGCCGGCCTCCTCGATGCCCCCCTTGAGCGCCGCCGCGCCGGTCAGCGCGCCGCTGAGCCCCGCCAGCAGCCGGGTGCCCGGCAGCGCCGCCAGCGCCCGGGCTCCCCGGCGCAGCCGCTGCGCCAGCCCGCCGGCCGTCAGGCCGCGCAGCGGCACCAGCGCCACCGCCGCGCCGCCGGTGCCCGCCGCCACGACCTCCAGGTCCAGCAGCTCCTCCACCACCTGGCCGCCGAGCGTTCCGGGGTCGAGTCCCCGCGTGGCGTCCGGCCCGGCCAGGGTCGCGCTCACCACCGCGTACGGCTCGGCGGCGTCGACGCCGCAGGTGCGCAGCCGGGCGTTCAGCCCGGCCGGGTCGGTGTCCGCGAGCGCGGCCGCGACGAGCTCGCCCGCCAGCCGCCGCTCCACCCGGCGCCCCTCCTCCATCCGGCTGCGTTCGAGGGTCACGCAGGCGGCCAGCTCGTAGCCGAGGTCGGCCCGGCCCATCAGGTCGCCGTCGCAGGCCAGGACCCAGCCCGCGACGCGATGGCCGCGCCCGACGCCGAACAGCGTGTGCCGGCCGGCCCGGCAGGGCAGCCGGGGGGCGGTCAGGTAGGCGCGGGCCAGCCGTTCCGCCTCGCCGGCCGAGCCCGCGATCACCCGGCCGGTGGCCGACAGCACCGCGCCCGTGACGCCCAGTTCGGCGGCGGTCGTCGCGAACAGCTCCGGCAGGCCGCCGCCCTCGGCGACGGCGGCGACGAGGCGGCGGTGGCGGCCGAGCGCGTCGCGCACGTCGCCCGGCAGGAGCCCGGCCGGGCCGCGGGCGGCCAGGTCGGCGAGAGTGCGGAAGGACACCTCGGTGGGCACCTCCAGCAGGGTCAGCCCGGCGTCGGCGCAGGCGGCCACCAGGTCGTCGGGGACGTGGCCGAGCCATGCCTGGCCGGCGCCGACGGCGGACACCCCGGCCGCGACGAGCGCGGCGACGAACCGGGCCGAGTCGGCCGGCCCGTGCCGCCACAGCAGCCCGGTGAGCACCAGCTCCCCGCCCGCCAGGTAGCGGCCGGGGTCGGGCAGGTCGGTGATGTGAACGGTGTCGAACTCCCGGCCGGGATCGCCGGTGAGCAGGCGCAGACCCAGCTCCTCGACGGCCAGCAGGTCATGGATGCGCACTTGGAGGAATATACAACTTCGCAGGTCGACTGCGGACGGTGATTTCACTTCCCGCGCATAGGAGGCCCCCGGCGGCGGTGCTCTACTCGAAGGGTGACGGAGACGGCGAGCAGGACGGCGCGCGAGGAGCGGACGCTGGGCGTCGGGGCGAGCGCGCGGCGTCCCGACGCGACGCTGAAGGTGACGGGCGAGTTCGCCTACGCCTCCGACCTGTGGCTCGACGGCATGGTGTGGGGCGTGACGCTGCGCAGCCCGCACCCGTCGGCGTGGATCAGGTCGATCGACATCGGGCCGGCGCTGGCCGTGCCGGGCGTGCGGGCCGTGCTGACGCACGAGGACGTCCCGGGCGAGAAGTACTACGGCCTGGAGCTGAAGGACCAGCCCGTGCTGGCCGTCGACCAGGTGCGCTACCAGGGTGAGCCGGTGGCGCTGGTGGCGGCCGACCATCCGGAGACGGCCCGCCGGGCCGCGGCGGCGATCGTGGTGGACTACGAGCCGCGGGAGGCGGTGACCGACCCCCGCGCGTCCCGCGACGTCGTCAGGTACCAGCCGGTGCGGGTCGGCGACACCTTCGAGGCCGACGTCGTGGTGACCGGCGAGTACGAGGTCGGGATGCAGGACCAGGCGTTCCTCGGGCCGGAGTCGGGCCTCGCCGTCCCGGCCGAGGACGGCGGCGTGGACCTGTTCATCGCCACCCAGTGGCTGCACGTGGACCGTGACCAGCTCGCGCCGTGCCTCGCGCTGCCGCCGGAGAAGGTGCGGCTGACGCTGTCAGGGGTGGGCGGCGCGTTCGGCGCCCGCGAGGACCTGTCCATGCAGGTGCACGCCTGCATGCTGGCGCTGCGCCTGAACCGCCCGGTCAAGATCGTGTACGGCCGTGAGGAGTCGTTCTTCGGGCACGTGCACCGGCACCCGGCCCGGATGCGCTACGAGCACGGCGCCACCCGCGACGGACGGCTGGTCTACGTCAAGGCCGACATCCTGCTCGACGGCGGCGCCTACTGCTCCTCCTCCCCCGCCGTCGTGGGCAACGCGGCGTCCCTGGGCGCCGGGCCGTACGTGGTGCCGAACGTGCGGGTGGACGCGACGGGCGTCTACACCAACAATCCGCCGTGCGGCGCCATGCGCGGCTTCGGCGCGGTGCAGGCGTGTTACGCGTACGAGTCGCAGATGGACCGGCTGGCCGCCGCGTGCGGCCTGTCACCCGTGGAGATCCGCGTCCGCAACGCCGTCTCGCAGGGCTCGGCGCTCATCACCGGTCAGGTCATCGACTCCCCGGCGCCGCTCGCCGGGATGCTGCGCGAGCTGGAGGCCATGCCGCTGCCCCCGCCCCGCTCGGGCGCCGACCTGCGGTCGCTGCCCGGCGGGGTGTCGCAGACCACCCACGGCGAGTCCGTACGGCGCGGCGTCGGCTACGGCGTCGGCATCAAGAACATCTGCTTCTCCGAGGGCTTCGACGACTACTCGACGGCCCGGGTCCGCGCTGAGCTGGTCGCCGGCCGGCCGCACGTCACCGTGCACACCGCGGCGGCCGAGGTGGGCCAGGGGCTGGTGACCGTCCAGGCGCAGATCGCCAGGACGGAGCTGGGCGTCGAGCACGTGACCGTGGCGACGGCCGACACCTCGGTCGGCTCGGCGGGCTCGTCGTCGGCCTCGCGCCAGTCGTACGTCACGGGCGGCGCGGTCCGGGCCGCCTGCCGGGCGGTCCTGGCGCGCTTCGAGGGGTTGCCGGCGCGGGAGGCGCTGGAGAAGTTCGGCCCGATCGAGGAGACGCGCGAGTACCGGCACCGGCCCACCCGGCCGATGCACCCCGAGACCGGGCAGGGCGACTCGCACACCCAGCTCGCCCTGTGCGTGCACCGGGCCGTGGTGGACGTGGACGTGGAGCTGGGCCTGGTCAAGGTGGTCGAGCTGGCGGCCGTCCAGGACGTCGGCCGCATCCTGAACCCGCAGCAGCTCGAAGGGCAGATCCACGGCGGCTCGGCGCAGGGGCTCGGGCTGGCGCTGATGGAGGAGATCCGGGTGCGCGACGGCCGGGTGCTGAACCCGTCGTTCACCGACTACCTGATCCCGACCGTCCTCGACATGCCGCCGATGACGCTGAAGATCCTGGAGAACCCCGACCCGGCGGCGCCGTACGGGCTGCGCGGCGCCGGCGAGCCGCCCACGCTGTCGTCCACGCCCGCGATCGCCGCGGCGGTGCGGGCGGCGACCGGGCGCGAGTTGACGCGCGTTCCGATCAGACCAGAAGATATCGCCTTGGCGTGAGACGTCCGGTCCGGCAGGCCGGGCACTGCGCGCCCGACACTGACCAGACCCGCCCGACGATCCGCGGATCGCGGGCGCGGGGCGAGCGGGCCGGGGAGCCCGGTCCGGTGAGCCCGTGACCAGGGGGAGGCACCGATGGACGCGCGCGAAGCGGCCAAGGCGGAGTTCGAGCGGTACGACAGCGACGGCGACGGCCTGTTGTCCGCGTCGGAGATCAGGCAGGTGAACCAGGCGCTCGGCGGCCAGGGCGTGACGGACGCGGAGATCGAGGCGTTCATCGCGGCGGCCGACAGTGACGGCGACGGCCGGATCGGGCTGGACGAGTTCGTCGCCCTGGTGGGCGGCGGCAAGCACGAACGCGGCTGAGCCAGGAGCCCGCGGCCCGGGGCGGCGGTTCAGCGGAGGTCGGCGGTGTTGCAGGCGACGCCGTTGCCGTCGAGGTCCTGGTACCAGGCGTACTCGGGGTGGCGTCCCCGGGTGTAGGGGCCGCGACCGGCGGCCACGGCCTCCTTGCAGGAGGCGTACCTCGGGTCGCCGCCCGTCGTGGAGCCGGGGCCGCCCGAGACCGGCGTCGTGCCGCCGGGCGTGCCCGGCTGGCCCGTGCCGGGCTGCCCCGTGCCGGGCTGGCCCGTGCCCGGCTGGCCTGTGGGGTCGAGCGGGTTGGGGGCGCCGGTCGGGTTCAGGGGGTCGGGGGCGCCGGTGCCCGGCAGGCCCGTGCCCGGCAGGCCCGTGCCCGGGTCGCCGGTGGCGGGCCCGGTCGGAGCCGGGTCGCCGGTGGGCTGACCGGTGCCCGCGGCGGAGCCCAGCAGGCGGGCGACGAGCGTTTCGGCGTCCTGCCGGGTGAAGCCCGCGATGCTGAGGCTGTCGCCGTCCATGCTCTGGGTGACCACCGGGGTGGCGATGACGGTCTTGGGCACGAGGACGACCGCGAGCTGCCGCTGCTCCTGCACCATCTCGTCGATGAGCCGCACGACCTTCTCCTTGAAGGCCGGCGCGATCGCGATGCGCACGGAGTAGGTGCCGTCCTTCTCGCGCACCGGCTCGATCCGCTGCACGGCGCCGACCGTGACCCCGTCCTCCAGCAGGTAGCAGGTGGACTGCTGCTCGTCGAGGACGGCCTCCGCACCGGGACAAGGGGCGGGCAAAGTCTCCCTGACCGGGGCGAAATGGACGGCCGTGGGCAGCCGCTGCGGCGGCGCCGCGCCGAGCAGCGGGGTGTCGGGGCTGCGGGTCATGAGAACGGCGACGGTGCCGAGCACGCCGGCCACGACGACCACCAGGACGAGCGAGACGATCAGCACGATGGTGGTGAGCCTGCTGGCCTGAGGCTTCCCCGGCGGGCCAGGGGGCTGCTCCTCCGGCTTGTCCATCCCCATCCTGCCTTGACGACGACGACCCCATCCTGACGTTCGGGCTGCCGGTGAGCTTATCGAGGACGGGGCTTGGCGAGGTAATCAGCCGAATAATCCTCGCCTTTCCGCGATACAGGGGCAGGATGGGAGGAAGAAGGACTGGACACGACAGTTCCACCCGTCCGTCCCACCGGGAGTAGATCATGAAGGTCGGCGTTCCACGCGAGGTCAAGGACAACGAGTATCGGGTGGCGCTCACCCCGGCGGGCGTCCTCGAACTGGTGCGCCACGGCCACCAGGTCTTCGTCGAGCGCGACGCGGGCACCGGCTCGTCCATCCCGGACCACGACTTCCAGGCGGCCGGCGCCGTCATCGTCGACGACGCCGACGAGGTGTGGGCCATGGGCGACCTGATCCTCAAGGTCAAGGAGCCGGTGGCGGAGGAGTACCACCGGATGCGCAAGGGGCAGGTGCTGTTCACCTACCTGCACCTGGCGGCGTCCCGGCCGTGCACCGCGGCCATGCTGGACTCGGGGGTCACCGGCATCGCCTACGAGACCGTCCAGACGGCGGGCGGCGCGCTGCCGCTGCTGGCGCCCATGTCGGAGGTGGCGGGCCGGCTCGCCCCGCAGGTGGGCGCGTACCACCTCATGCGGTCCGGCGGCGGCAGGGGCGTGCTGATGGGCGGCGTGTCCGGGGTCCGGGCCGCCAACGTCGTGGTGATCGGCGCGGGCGTGTCCGGGATGAACGCGGCGGCCATCGCGCTCGGCATGCAGGCCGAGGTGCTGCTGCTCGACCGCAACATCGACAAGCTGCGCCAGGCGGACGTCGTCTACCAGGGCCACTGCCAGACCCTCGCCTCCAACACGCTGGAGATCGAGCGCGCGGTGCTGGAGGCCGACCTCGTCATCGGCGCGGTGCTGGTGCCGGGCGCGCGGGCCCCCAAGCTGGTGACCAACGACCTGGTGAGCCGGATGAAGCCGGGCTCGGTGCTGGTGGACGTCTCGATCGACCAGGGCGGCTGCTTCGAGGACTCGCGGCCCACCACGCACGCCGATCCGACCTACCGGGTGCACGAGTCGGTGTTCTACTGCGTGGCCAACATGCCCGGCGCCGTGCCGCACACCTCGACCTTCGCGCTGACGAACGTCACGCTGCCGTACGCGCTGGCCATCGCCGACCTCGGCTGGCGGCGGGCGCTGGCCGAGGACACGGCGCTGGCGCGCGGGCTGAGCACCCACGAGGGGCACCTGACCAGCCGGCCGGTGGCCGAGGCGCACCGCCTGGAGTGGGTGCCGATCGAGGAGGTGCTCGCCCGCGCCGCGTGACGGGCTACTGCTGCGACTGGCTCGGGCTCGGGGTGGCGTTCTGCATCGGCTGCTGGCCGGTCGGCTCCGGCGGGAGCGGCGACTGGTCGGCCGTGGTGACGATGGCGTCCTGGCCGCCGCAGGTCGCGCCGGGCTCCGGGGTGTCCGGACCGTTCTGGTACTTCTTGATGAACGCGCCCAGCTTGGGGTCCTCGGGGTTGTCGAGCTTGAGCTGGTGCCCCCACGAGGAGACCACGATGGGCGAGGACAGGCCGGGGAACGGGCTCACCAGCATGTAGTCCTGCTGGCCGGTCGAGGTGGCCACCTTCTTCAGCGCGTCGACCTGCGCCTTGGGCAGGTCGGGCCGGTAGGTGATCCAGATGGCGCCGTGCTCCAGCGAGTGCACCGCGTGCTCGCTGTGGATGGGCTTGTCGTAGACGGCGCACTGCTGCCAGTAGTTGTTGTGCTCGCCGCCGACGGGCGGAGTCTCCTTGTACGAGACCGTCTTCCAGACGTGCTGGCCGGCCTCGTAGGAGTAGTTGGACACGGCCTCAAGGGAGGTCTCCCGGGCCTGCTTGACCAGGTAGAACCCGACCAGCCCGACGAGCAGCACGATGACGAGGCCGCCGGCCCCCCACATCAGGAACGCCATCCGGCGCTCCTTGCGCTTCTGCTCGGCGCGCATCTTCTGCAGGTGCTCGCGCCTCGCCTGCGCCTTCTCCTTCATCGTTCCTCCATCGGCGGTCCAACTGCGGTAACCCTATGCCCTCAGGGCGTATGCGGAGAATAAGACGTCTCAGCCGAAAGATCACGGCTTCGCACGGGGTGGACGCCGGGGGTGGGTACGCTGGAGACGCCATGGAGAACCCCGGGAGATCCGCCAAGCCGTTCGCCGCGGCGGCCGTCGTGGTCGTCGTCGCCGCGGCGCTGTTCCTCGTGTTCGGCCGCGGTGGCACGCCGGGCGACGCCTCGCCGGAGGCCGGGTTCGCCCGCGACATGGCCACCCACCACGCCCAGGCCGTCGAGATGTCGTTCATCATCAGGGACAAGAGCGAGTCGCGGGAGATCCGCAGCCTGGCGTTCGACATCATCAACACGCAGGCCAACCAGCGGGGCATGTTCCTCGGCTGGCTGCAGCAGTGGGGGCTGTCGCCCGTCGGCGAGCAGCGGCCGATGGCGTGGATGACCGGACACGGCCACGGCGGCACCCCCGCCGAGCCGGGCGTGATGCCGGGCATGGCCACGGCCGCCGAGCTGACCAGGCTCAAGGAGCTGCGCGGCACCCAGGCCGAGGTGCTGTTCCTGCAGCTGATGACCCGCCACCACGAGGGCGGCGTGCAGATGGCCGAGGGCCTGCTGAAGCTGTCCGACCGCGAGGAGGTGGCCGGCATGGCCCGCAAGATCGTCACCGGCCAGGCGGGCGAGATCAAGCTGATGACCGACATGCTCCGGCATCGGGCGGCACAGCCGCTCCCGTCCCTGCTCAAGTGAGATGAACGCCGACGCGGTGGTCGTCGGGTCGGGCCCGAACGGGCTCGTCGCGGCGGTCCTGCTGGCCGAGGCCGGGCTGCGGGTGACGCTGCTGGAGGCCGCCGACGGGTTCGGCGGAGGGCTGCGCTCGGCGGAGCTGACGCTGCCCGGCCGGGTGCACGACCTGGGCGCGACCGTGATGGCGCTCGCCCTGGCCTCGCCGGCGTTCCGCGAGTTGGGCGTCGAGCGGCTGGTGGAGTTCGCGCATCCCGCCGTGGCCGCCGCGCATCCGCTCGACGACCGGCCGGCCGTGCTCGTCCACCGCGACGCGGCTCGCACCGCCGCGGGGCTGGGCGCCGACGGCGCGGCGTGGCTGGCCGGGCCGGGGGCGACGGCCCGCGCCGGGGCCCCGCTGACGGACCTGCTGCTGAAGCCCCTCGGCCCCTGGGACGCCGACCCGCGCGCGTTCGCCGCGGCCGCCCGGTTCGGGCTGGGCGGCGTGCTGCCCGCCACCACCTACGCCAGGCGGATGTTCCGCACGGTGGAGGGCCGCGCGGTGTTCGCCGGCATGGCCGCGCACTCGCTGCTCGACCTGCGCTCCCCCGTCACCGCCGGGTACGGCCTGCTGCTGTCGGCCCTGGCCCACCAGGTGGGCTGGCCGCTGGTCAGGGGCGGCTCGCAGGCGCTGGCCGACGCCCTGGTGGCCAGGCTGCTGGCGGCGGGCGGTGAGGCGGTGAGCGGTCACCGGGTGCGCGGCCTGAAGGAGCTCGACGCGCCGACCGTGGTCCTCGACGTGACCCCGCGGCAGTTGCTGGGGCTGGCGGAGCTGCCGCCGCGCTACCGTGACCGGCTGCGGCGCTTCCGCTACGGGCCCGGCGTGTTCAAGGTGGACTGGGCGCTCGACGGGCCGGTGCCGTGGCGCGATCCCGCCGTCGCCGCCGCCGGGACCGTGCATCTCGGGGGCACGCTGGAGGAGATCGCGCTCAGCGAGGCGGAGACGGCCCGTGGGCGGCACTCGCCTCGCCCGTACGTGCTGCTCGTGCAGCCGTACGCGGCCGACCCGACGCGCGGCGGGCACACCCTGTGGGCCTACTGCCACGTCCCGAACGGCTCGCGGGTGGACATGACGGGCGCCATCGAGGATCAGATCGACCGGTACGCGCCCGGGTTCCGCGACCGGGTGCTGGCCCGGCACGTGATGGGGCCGGCCGCTCTGGAGGCGATCAACCCCAACCTGGTCGGCGGCGACATCGGGGGCGGGCTGGCCGCGCTGTCGCAGTTCGTGCGGCGGCCGGTGTGGTCGCCCGCGCCGTGGCGCACGCCGCTGCCGGGCGTCTTCCTGTGCTCGGCGTCCACCCCGCCCGGGGCGGGCGCGCACGGCATGGGCGGCTGGCAGGCCGCCCGCCTCGCCCTGGACCACCACCGCCGCCGCGCCTAGCTTCCCCGGCCCGGCCCGCGCGCTACGGGGTGCCGGCGCGCAGGACGGTGACGCCCCACGGCGGGAGCGTGACGGTGCCGGCCGGCTCGGCCGCCGGGTCCAGCGCGCCGACCCAGTCGCCGCCGACGGTGACGTCCTGCTTGCCGTCGGTGTGGTTGAGCAGGATGAGGAACGCGCGCCCCGCGCCGGTGCGCAGGCTCGCCTGGACTCCGGCGGGCAGCCCCTCCACCACGGGCCGCACTCCCGCATCGGCCAGGGCCAGGCCGAGCACGGCGCGCATGGTCGCCTCGTCCAGCCGGGTCGGCAGGTAGCGGGCGACGCCCTCGCCGAAGGCGTGCCGGGTGGCCGCGGGCCGCCCCTCCCAGCCGGGCGCGTCGAAGAGCAGCTCGGCCTCGGCCCCGGTCAGCCGCAGGTCCTCCCGCCACAGGTCGGCGGTCCCGGCCACGCCGTCCAGCGCGCCGCCGCCCCGCACCGGGAACGTCTCGCCTTCGGCGGCCGGCCAGAACTCCTCGGTCCGCACCCCGAGGACGTCACGCAGCGGGCCCGGGTAGCCGCCCAGGTGGACCCGGTCGTACTCGTCCACGATGCCGCTGAAGAACGAGACGACCAGCGCGCCGCCGCCGCGCACGTACGCGGTGAGCCGCTCGGCGTCCTCCTCGCGCAGGAGGTAGAGGTTGGACGCGACGACCAGGGAGTAGCCGCTCAGGTCGGCCGACGGCGGCACGACGTCCACGCCCACGCCGAGGTCGAACAGCGGGCGGTAGTGGTCGAGCAGCCGGTCCTGCTGCCGCACCGCGTCGGAGGGGTGGGAGTCGAGCTCCAGGGCCCACCAGCTGTTCCAGTCGAGGAGCAGCGCCGCCTGGTTGCGCACCCGGGTGCCGGGCAGGTCGGGCAGCGCGGCGAGCTCCCGGCCGAGCGCCGCGATCTCGCGGTGCACCCTGCTGTCGGCTCCGGCGTGCGGCACCATGCCGGAGTGGAACTTCTCCGCGCCGCCGCGTGACTGCCGCCACTGGAAGTACAGGACCGCGTCGGCGCCGTGGGCCACCGCCTGCCAGCTCCACAGCCGCATCTGGCCCGGCTGCTTGACGGCGTTCCTGGCGCGCCAGTTGACGGCGCTCGGGGCCTGCTCCATGAGGATCCACGGGTCCCCGCCGCGGGCGCCGCGCATGGTGTCGTACACCAGGCCCGGGAACAGGTGGGGGCGCTCGTCGAACGGGTCGGGGTAGGAGTCGACCGAGACGACGTCCAGCCGGGGCGCCCAGTCGAAGACGTCCACGGCCTTGAGGCCGAGCAGGAAGTTCGTGGTGATCGGGACCTCGGGTGTGACCCGGCGCAGGATGGCGGCCTCGGTCTCGAAGCAGCCGCGCAGCGCCTCGTTGCTGAAGCGCAGGTAGTCGAGCTGCTGGGCGGGATTGGGGTAGGTGGGGGCGACGCGGGGCGGGCGGACGTGGTCGAAGGTGGCGTAGCGCTGCGACCAGAAGTCGGTGGACCAGGCGTCGTTGAGCGCGTCCACGTCGCCGGCGTACCGCTCGCGCAGCCAGCGCCGGAAGTCGTCGGCGGAGACGTCGCAGTAGCAGGCGGGGATGTGGCAGCCGTACTCGTTGCCGACGTGCCACAGGCCGAGCGCGGGGTGGCCGCGGTAGTGGGCGGCCAGCCGCTCCACCAGGGCGGCGGCGCGTTCGCGGTAGACGGGGCTGGACGGGCAGAAGTGCTGGCGGCCGCCGGGGCCGAGCACGGTGCCGTCGGCGGTGACCGGCAGGATCTCCGGGTGTTCGTGGGCGAGCCACGGCGGCGGTGAGGCGGTCATGGTGGCGAGGTCGGCGGTGATCCCGTGGGCGTGCAGGTCGTCCATGACCCGGTCGAAGAACGAGAAGTCGTAGGCGTCGCGGGCGGGTTCGACGCGGGCCCAGGCGAAGACGCCGATGGTGACGAGGTTGACGCCGGCCTCGCCCATGAGGCGCAGGTCCTCGGCGCGGGTCTCGGCGGGCCACTGCTCGGGGTTGTAGTCGCCGCCGAAGGCCACACCGCCGAGTCGGCGCCAGAGCCTGTCCGCCGGCCGGCCGGCGGCCGCGCGGTCGCGGGAGGCACTGTCAGGAAGTGCGGGGTCGTGGGGTGCGGGGTCGTGGGGTGCGGGGTCTTGGGGTGGGGCGTTCATCGTCGGCGCGGCGGGCCCGGGCGTGGCGCGGGCGCGCCGCTCCTCCTTTCGCTGGCCTGTCGGGGTGGTGCGGAACGGGCTGGTCAGAGGGGCGGCGTGCCGGTGCTCTCCCGGACCACGAGCCGCGGCGGCACGAGGACGGCGGAGTCCGGTGTGGAACCCGTCCGGATGCGGTCGATCAGGAGGGACACGATGCGCTCCGCCACCATGTCGAAGTCCTGGCGGACGGTGGTCAGCGGCGGGGAGAGGAAGGCGGCCTCGTCGAGGCCGTCGAAGCCGGCGACGCTGACGTCCTCGGGGACGCGCCGCCCGGCCTGGGCCAGCGCGCGCAGCACGCCGATGGCCGTCTGGTCGTTGCCGGCGAAGACCGCGGTCACGCCGGGCTGCCGGGCCAGGTGGCGGCCGGCCTCGTGGCCGCCCGCGGCGCTCCAGTCGCCGTACAGGACCGGCGGCACGGCGGCCCCGGCCTCCTTGAGCGTGGCGTGCCAGGACTCGGCTCGGCGGCGGGCGGCGTAGGAGTCGTCGGGGCCGCAGACGTGCCAGACGGTCTCGTGGCCCAGGTCGAGCAGGTGGCGGGTGACGAGCCGGGCGCCGAGTTCCTGGTCGGTGTCGACCATGGCGTGGTGGCGGCCGGTGTCGCCGCCGGCCACCACGACGGGGACGCCGGGCGGCAGGCGCAGCGCCGGGGTGTCGAGGATCTGCGCCTCGATGAGCACGATGCCGTCGACGGCCTGCATGGTGAGCCGGCCGAACGCCTCGTGCACGGCCCGCTCGGTCTGCGTCTCGACGGCGACCATGTTGACGGTGTAGCCGGCGCGCTGGGCCGCTCGGGTGACGGCCTCGACGGTGCGGGCGTTGCCGAAGGCGCCGAGACCGAAACTGATCAGGCCGAGGGTGCGGAACTGGCCGGTGACCAGGGCGCGGGCGGCGGTGTTGGGCCGGTAGCCGAGCACGCGCATGGCCGACAGGACCCGCTGCCGGGTCTCCTCCTCGACGTTGCTGCGGTTGTTGGCGACGCGGGAGACGGTCTGGTTGGACACCCCTGCCAGCGCCGCGACGTCGGCCATGGAGGGCCGTCTGGGCGAGCGCCGCGCGCCCGCCTGCGGAGTCCCTTCTGCTGTCACCTGCCTGATGTTCACGTAAACATGACTGCTCGTCAACGGTCCAGGGGTTTTTATCGCGTTTGTACCGTTTTGTCACCGCAAGGGCGCCGAAAGAGAGCGGCTAGCTGTGTTCACGCGAACATCGAACGGCCCGAAACGACGGAGCGGCCGGTCCTGGGCGGTGTGCCCCGGACCGGCCGCCCCGCACGGGTCAGGCCAGCTCCTCCGCCAGGGCGGCGGCGAAGGCGTCGACGTCCTCCTCGGTGGTGTCGAAGGCGCACATCCAGCGCACCTCGCCCGTCGCCGCGTTCCAGACGTAGAAGCGGAAGCGCTTCTGCAGCCGCTCGGTCACCTCGCCGGGCAGGATCGCGAAGACCGCGTTGGCCTGCACCGGGCGCGGCACCTCGACGCCGGGCAGGCCGCGCACCGCCTCGGCCAGCCGCCGGCCCATGGCGTTGGCCTGCCGCGCGTTGCGCAGCCACAGGTCGCCCGACAGCAGCGCCTCGAACTGGGCCGAGACGAACCTCATCTTCGACGACAGCTGCATGAACGTCTTGCGCAGGTAGTCGACGCCCGTCGCGGCCTCGGGGTCGAGCACGACGACGGCCTCGCCGTACAGCATGCCGATCTTGGTGCCGCCGAACGAGAGCACGTCCACGCCCGCGTCGGTGGTCAGCGCCCGCATCGGCACGTCGAGGGCGGCGGCGGCGTTGGTGAGCCGCGAGCCGTCGAGGTGCACCCGCAGGCCCAGGCCGTGGGCGTGGGCGCAGATCGCGGCCACCTCGTCCGGCGTGTAGACGGTGCCCAGCTCGGTGGTGTTGGAGATGGACACCACGCGCGGCTGAGGCCGGTGCACGTCGCCGAACCCCCACGCCTGGCGGTCGATCAGCTCGGGGGTGAGCTTGCCGTCGGGCGTGGGAACGGTCAGCAGCTTGATGCCGCCCGCCACCTCGGGCGCGCCGCCCTCGTCGGTGTGGATGTGGGCGGTCTCGGCGCAGATGACCGCCTCCCAGGGGGCGGTCATGGCGCGCAGCGAGACGACGTTGGCGGCGGTGCCGTTGAACACCGGCCAGGCGTGCGCCCGCTCGCCGAAGTGCCGCCGGAAGACGTCCTGCAGCGCCTCGGTGTAGACGTCCTCGCCGTAGGCGATCTGGTGGCCGCCGTTGGCCTCGGCGATGGCGGCCAGGATCTCGGGGTGCACGCCGGCGTAGTTGTCGCTGGCGAACGCCTTGAGTGCGGGGTCGTGCCTGACGATCACTGCGTGAGGTCCCATCGGATGCCGTTGACGTCGTCGGCCGGCCGGTCGTACAGCTCGCCGATCGCCCGGGCCAGGTCGCGCACGTCGGTGAACCCGGGGAAGCGCCCCTCGGGGTTGGCCGCCCGCATGGCGTCGTTGACCAGGGCCTTGACGACGAGGATGGTGGCGGCGCTGCCGGTGCCGCGCAGGGCGTCGGCCAGCGACAGCGTCCACGCCTCGGCCGCGGCCTTGGCGGCGGAGTAGGCGGCCCCGCCCGCCGTGGGCCGCTCGGCCGCCTTGGCGGAGACGATCACGAAGCGGCCGTTCGGGCTGCGCCGAAGCTGCGGCTCGAAGGCCAGCGAGACGTGCTGCAGCGTGCGGATCAGCAGGTCGTGCAGCAGGTCCCAGTCGCCGAGGTCGGTGTCGGCGAACGACTTGCCGCCGCGCCAGCCGCCGACCAGGTGCACCACGCCGTCGACGCCGCCGTGCTCCTTCTCGATCCGCGCGGCGAGGTCCTGGACGGCCGCGCGGTCGAGCAGGTCCACGTCGTCCTTGTCGACCGCGATGACCGTGTCGCCCCGCTCGCGGAAGTGCTCGGACACGGCCTGGCCGGTGGGACCGCCGCCGCCCGTCACCAGAATGATCATCCGCGGATCCCCCTCGTCGACTCGACCACGTCGGCCAGCTTACGGCGCAGCGCCTCGTAGAACATGCTCAGGGGGAACTCGTCCGGCAGGACCGCGTCCACCTTGGCCTTCTGCTCCTCCGGCAGCGCCTCGACGCCCTTGGCCCAGGTGGAGGCCGGGTGCGGCTCGACGTAGGCGCCGACCAGCTCGTAGGCGGCCAGCCAGTGGGCCAGCTTGGAGCGGTCGATGCTGTCGCGGTAGAGCTTCTCGACCTCGCCCCGCAGGTCGGCCACGCCGTCCGCGACCCGCTCCCAGTCGATGGCGAGCCGGTTGTCGGTCCAGCGGACGATGTCGTTGCGGTGCAGGTAGGCGAACAGGAGCTGCCCGCCGAGCCCGTCGTAGTTGCGCACCCGCTCACCGGTGATGGGGAAGCGGAACAGCCGGTCGAACAGGATCGCGTGCTGGACGTAGCGGGCGTACGGCACGCCCTGCTCCTCCAGCTTCACGGCCTCGCCGTACGCGGTCAGGTCGCAGCGCAGCTCCTCCAGCGAGTACAGCCAGTACGGCATCCGCTGCTTGATCATGAACGGGTCGAACGGCAGGTCGCCGTGGCTGTGGGTGCGGTCGTGCACCAGGTCCCACAGCACGAAGGTGTCCTGGGCGAGCTGCTGCGACTCCAGCAGCCGGGCGGCGTCCGGGGGCAGGTCGAGCCGGAGGGTGGCCGTGGCGGCCGTGGAGACGGTCCGGAACCGGGCGGCCTCGCGGTCGGCGAAGATGCCGCCCCAGGTGAAGCGCCCGGGCGCCTGCCGGACGGCGACGGTCTCGGGGAACAGCACGGCCGAGTGGGTGTCGTAGCCGGAGGTGAAGTCCTCGAACGCGATCGGCACGAACATGGGGTTGTCGTAGCCGCCGGCCTCCACCCGGGCCAGCCAGTCGGGCCAGATGGTGCGCAGCCAGACCGCCTCCAGGTTGCGGGCGGGGTTGCCGTTCTGGGTGTACATGGGGAACACCACCAGGTGCTCCAGGCCGTCGACGCGCTGGGTGTCGGGGTGGAAGAGGTTCAGCGAGTCGAGGAAGTCGGGGACGTCGAGGTCACGGCCGGCCCACGCGGCGAGGTCGGCGCGCACGGCGTCCAGGTAGGCGGCGTCGTGCGGGAAGTACGGCGCCAGCTCGCCGACCTTGGCGGAGATCGCGCCGACGAGTTCCTTGGCCCGCTCCTTGCCCTCGGGGACGGAGCCGTCCTTGACCTGCAGCGGGCGCAGCTCCTCGACGGCCGCCTTCAGCTCGGCGAACAGGGCGGCCTTGGCGCCGCCGTCGGCGCCCGGCGCGGCGGAGGCCTGGACGGGGACGCGGGCGGCCCAGGTGACGACGTTGCCCCAGAGCCGGCGGTGGTCGTGGTCGTCGAGGGAGTCGTCGCCGAACAGGTCGGAGTCGGCGAAGACGACGACGCGGCCCGCGCCGTGGCGCAGGGCGACGGCCAGGGGGGCGTTCGCCGGGGCGGCGTCCGGCCCGGTGGCGAACAGGACGGTCGCGTCCTCGCCGGGGGTCAGCACGCCGGAGCGGTAGAAGCAGGCGCTCTTGACGCCGGCCAGCAGCCCGTCGGTGGTGGCCGGGCGGGCGACGACCCACGTGGCGACGTCGCGGTGGGCGTTGCGGGGGTCGCGGACGGTGGTGTGCTCCACGCCGACGCCGAACGGGGCGAGCAGGTCGGCCAGGTTGTTGCCGTACTTGTCCTGTTCCTCCTCGGCGAGCACGACGAGCCCGCCGCCGCCGGCGACGAAGTCGCGGACGGCCGCGATCTCGGCGGCGGAGAAGACGGGGTCGCCGAGGCCGGTGGTGCGCTCCCAGCGCTCCCCCGCCGGGTGCGCGATGACGAGCACGTCCTGCCCGGCGAGCGTCTCGGCGGTGAGCGGGCCGCCGGTGTGGGCGGTCACCGTGTGCCCCAGGTGCCGCAGCAGCGCGGCGGCACGGGCGTAGCTGTTGTCGTCGGGGTGGGCGGCGTTGATGGCCTCGGCCACCTCTCGCCGGATCGTCCACGACTCGCTGTGCGCCTCGTCGAACAGGACCCTCGGGAAAGCCTGCATGAAAGATCTCCTGTAACTCCCGCGTTCTAACGGAAAATATACACACAGGTCAGCCGAAAACCCCAAAAAGGGTCCACAGGATGAGATTCACGTCACTCCGGGTCGCACCACCCCGGTCTCGTACGCGAAGACGACGGCCTGCGCCCGGTCGCGCAGGCCGAGCTTCATCAGCACCCGGGCCACGTGCGTCTTGACCGTGGCCTCGCCGACGTACAGCTCGGCCGCGATCTCGGCGTTGGTGATGCCGCGCGCCAGCAGCCGCAGCACCTCCAGCTCGCGCGGCGTCAGCCCGGCCAGCAGGGGCGAGGGCGCCGGCTCGCGCCGGCCGGCGAAGGTGGCGATCACCCGGCTGGTCACGGCCGGGTCGAGCAGCGCGTCGCCCGCGTGCACCACCCTGATCGCCTCGATGAGCTGCTCCGGCGGCGACACCTTCAACAGGAAGCCGCTGGTGCCGGCCCGCAGGGCCGCGTAGAGGTTCTCGTCGCTGTCGAACGTGGTCAGCGTGATCACCTTCGGCGGCGAAGGGGTGTCGAGCAGCTCCCTGGCCGCCGACAGTCCGTCCAGGCGCGGCATCGAGATGTCCATGAGGACGATGTCCGGCCGGGTGCGCCGGGCCACGATGATCGCCTCACGCCCGTCGGCGGCCTCGCCGACCACCTCCATGCCGGGCTCGGTCTCGACGATCATGCGCAGGCCGGCCCTGATCATCGCCTGGTCGTCCACGATGACGATGCGTATTCCCACAGGCGGAGCGTAGACAACGCCGGAGGCGTTGAACACCCAGGTCAAGCCGTACGCAAGTCACTTACAAGAGCGTCGGCAGCCGGCGGGTCACGACAGCCGCACGCTCTGCCGGACCCGCGCCTGGGTGGCGTCGTCACAGGTGTTCCTGGCACAGAAGTAGAGCAGCAGCAACGGCTTGGGCTCGCGCTCCACGACGTAGCCGACGAAACCCAGCCGGGCGCCGCTGTCGCGGTCGGTCAGCGAGCCGAGGTAGCGCGTGGCCGGGGCGTCGCCCGCCTGCTCGGGCACCGGGCCGCTCACCTCGATCCGGCCGGGCAGCAGCCCTTCGAGCATCGCCTTCATCTGCGTGTCGGTCGCGGTGGTGCTGAGGGTGTCGGACACCTGCACGTAGACGCCCGTGGCGGCGTCGGGGTCGTCGATGATGATCGGCGCCACGTTCGTCCAGTCGGCGCCCGCACCCGAGACGAACAGCGACTCGAAGTCCGCGGCCCGCGGCGAGGCCAGCGCGAACAGGTCCTCGTGGGTGCGCACGGTCCAGCCGGCCGGGTACTCGAAGCTGAGGGGCGCGGCCGGGGTGCTCCCGTAGCGGGCCCACGACTCGCCGCGCTGGCTGACCACCACGAGGACGACCAGGGCGAGCGCCGCCACGGCGGCGGTGACGCCGGCGGCGATGACCGGCAGCCGGCCCCGGGCCGTGCGGCCCGCCCCCCTGCGGCGGGCCGGGAAGGCCGCCGCGACGGGGACGTCCTCGGGCAGCCCGCCGCCGATCGCCTCCCGCAGCGCGGCGACGAACGCCGAGCAGCTCGGGTAGCGCTCCTCGGGCGGCTTGGCCAGCGCCCTGGCCATGACCGCGTCGACCTCCGGCGGCAGCTCCGGCCGCATCCGCGACAGCGGCGTGGGCTGCTCGGCCAGGTGCGCCCAGAGCAGCGCGATGTCGTTGTCGCGCTGAAAGGGCAGCCTCCCGGCCAGCGCCTCGTAGACGACGCAGGCCAGGGCGTACTGGTCGGCCCGGCCGTCGATGTGCTCCTTGTTGATCTGCTCGGGCGACATGTAGCGGGGCGTGCCGATGAACTGGTCGGTCTGCGTCAGCCCGGAGATGGACGTGCGGTGCTTGGTGATGCCGAAGTCGGTGAGGTAGACGTGGTCGCCGGCCAGCAGGATGTTGGCCGGCTTGACGTCGCGGTGGATCAGGTCGTGCGCGTGGGCGGCGTCGAGCGCGGCGGCCACCTGGGCGAAGATCTGGTTGGCCTGGCCCAGCGGCAGCGGGCCCCGGTCGTAGATGAGGCGGCGCAGGTCGAGCCCGTCGACGTAGCGCATCGCGATGTAGAGGACGCCGTCGGCGTCGGTGTTGGCCTCGTAGATGGGGATGATGTTGGGATGCTCGATGCTGGCGACCGTCCTGGACTCCAGGATGAACCGCTGCCGGAAGCGGTCGTCGACGCTGAGCACCGGGTTGAGGATCTTCAGGGCCACGCGGCGGCTGAGCCGGGGGTCGAGCGCCAGGTAGACGACGGCCATGCCGCCCTTGCCGACGATGTCCTCGATGAAGTAGCCGGCCACCTCCTGGCCGACGAGCGATCTGTCGTTCGCGTGCATCACGTCTCGCTGGGGTGACCGCAGTAGCCGCAGAACCGGTGGGCCTGGCCCAGCCGCATCCCGCACGCGGTGCAGTACGCGATCGAGGCTTCCGGCGGGGAGCCGAGAGCGGCCGGCGCCTGCTTCTGCCGCGGGATCACCGCGAACGGCTGGGAGCGGCGCACGACCACCGTCTGGCTGGCGCCCTCGTCGAGCGGCAGGCCCGCCGGCGAGGGTTGCGTGGTGGCGGACGGCGGCGGGACCGGTTCGGGCTCGGCGGCCCGGCCCCGCCGCCAGAGCACGAACGCCCCCAGGGCGGCCACCACGAACAGCACCGCGGCGGCCACGATGAACGGCCACAGCGGTGTCGGGCCGTCCGCGGGCGCGGCGGCCTTGCGGGCGCCCAGGTCCTCGGGGCCGCCGCGCTTGGCCAGCGACTCCTTCAGCAGCGCGGCGGCGACCACGTTGCCCGGGTAGAGCTCCAGGACGCGCTGGAAGCCGGGCGCCGCCTCGGTGTGGTACTTGGTGTGGTAGCGGGTGAGCGCGGCCTCGAACGCGGCGTCGATGGCGCCCCGGCGCGGGGCGATCCCGGCCTTGGTCAGGGCTCCGGTGATCTCCCGGACACCGATCATCCTGGCGGCCTTGCCTCCGCCGATGAGCATGCCGACGACGTGGCCGTCCTTGTCGCCGATCACGGGGGCGCCGCGCATGCCGCGGTCGGCCAGGCCGGCCAGCTTGACGGGCTCGTCCACCTTCTTGTCGGGGTCGGCGAACGGCCTGCCGGTCTCGCCGGACCCGCCGCCCCTGCCCAGGTGGGCGATCTCCACCGTGTACGGCACGTCGGGTCCGGGCCGGCCGAGGAAACCGGCCACGCCGGCCGGCGCGCCGGCGGCCTCGGGCACCTTGTCGGCGAGCGGCGCGGTGGGCAGGCCGACGCTGCCGACGACGCGGCTGGACGTCATGAGCACGGCGGGGCTGTCGGGCCGCGGCCCGGCCTTGACCAGGTCCGCCTTGAGTCCCTTGGGGTCGGCGGGCGAGACGTTGGGGAAGACGGTGATGTCGGTGGTGACGTCGATGATGCAGGTGGCCCGTGACGACAGGGGCGGATAGCACTGCTTGAGGTGCCGGTCGAGCACGTCGTCCTTGAGGGAGTGCCGCTCGAAGTCGGCCGGGATGCGCACGTCGTGGTGCTCGGCGAAGATCCTGTTGGCGGCGTGGACGGCCACGTCCTGCTCGCTCTTGACGACCCGGGTGAGGGTGACGATCGCGCCCTCGGGGCTGACCACGGTGCCCGTGCCGACGCCGATGGGCACGTCGTAGGAGCG
The DNA here is from genome assembly GCF_043204415.1 of Nonomuraea sp. NPDC047897. Lineage (NCBI taxonomy): Bacteria > Bacillati > Actinomycetota > Actinomycetes > Streptosporangiales > Streptosporangiaceae > Nonomuraea > Nonomuraea sp. NPDC047897. Next base: position 29,156 of record NZ_JBIDCC010000026.1, read on the forward strand.
TTCGACGTGGACGAGGTCGCCGACGTGGTCGAGGAGGGTGATGTCGACGCGGGCCTTGGCCTCGACGCGCACCACGGCGGGGGTCACCAGGTCGGTGATGCCGCTCGGGTGCTCGTGCGCCGCCACCGGCAGGGCGACGAGAGCCAGGGTCACGGTCAGGGCGAGCGCCGCTCCGCCGGCCAGAGCTGTGAGACGCGCCATCGCCGCTCCCGGTTTCGCAAGGGATATCACAAGAGTCCCAATCACGTGCCGTAAGTTCAAGAGACGGTAATGTAGACAAGCGCTTGCTCAAGTGCCTAACGTACGCAGATGGGGTACGCGATCGGCGTGGACGTCGGCGGGACCTTCACCGACGTCGTCCTGCGCCGCCCTTCGGGCGCGGTGACCGTGGCCAAGTGTCTGAGCACCCACGACGACCCCATCGCGGGGATAGCGACGGGCGTTACGCGGGTGCTCACCGGCCTCGACCCGGCGCTCGTCACCCGCGTGGTCCACGCGACCACACTGGCCACGAACGCGGTGCTCGAACGCCGGGGCGCGCGCGTCGCCTTCGTCACCACGCGCGGGTTCCGGTCGGTCGTCCCGCTGGGCCGCTACGCCCGGGTCGAGGAGGACCGCTACGACCTGCGCTTCACGCCGCCGCCCCCGCCGGTGGACCCGGCCGACTGCTTCGAGGTGGTCGAGCGGGTCTCGGCGCGCGGCGAGGTCCTGACCCCCCTCGACCCCGCGTCCGTACGGCGGGCGGCCCGCGAGATCGCCCGGCGCGGCATCACCTCGGCGGCCGTCTGCCTGCTGCACTCCTACGCCAACCCCGACCACGAGCGCCGGGCCGCGGCGATCCTGCGCGAATCGGTGCCGGACGTCGTCGTCTCGTCGGAGGTGTGGCCGGAGATCCGCGAGTACGAGCGGGCCACCACGACCATCATGTCCGCCTACGTGGGGCCGCTCATGGCCGCGTACCTGTCCCGGCTGCGCGACCGGCTGGCCGAACTGGGGGTGCGGGCGCCGGTGCACGTCATGGAGTCGGCCGGCGGCGTCGTTTCGGCCGAGCGGGCCGCCCGCCGGGCGGTCGCCACGATCGAGTCGGGACCCGCGGCGGGGGTGCTGGCCGCGGCGGGCACCGGCCTGCCGGACGTGATCTCGTTCGACATGGGCGGCACCACGGCCAAGGCGTGCGCGGTGCGGGGTGGCCGGCCGGAGATCACGCACGAGTTCCACGTGGGCGGCAAGGGCAGCTTCGGCGGCCGCCGGGCCGGGACCGGGGTGCCGATCAAGACGCCCGCCATCGACCTGGCCGAGGTGGGCGCGGGCGGCGGCAGCATCGCCTGGCTGGACGCGGCCGGGGCGCTGCGGGTGGGCCCGCGCTCGGCCGGCTCCTCCCCCGGCCCCGCCTGCTACGGCCTCGGCGGCGCCGACCCGACCGTCACCGACGCGAACCTCGTGCTCGGCTACCTCGGCTCGGCGTCCATCCCGCTGTCGCCGCCCCTCGCCGACAAGGCCCTGGACCGGCTGGCCGGGCCGCTCGGCGTCTCCCGGGCCGAGGCGGCGCTCGCCGTGCACACGATCGTCAACGCCGCGATGGCCTCGGCCGTGCACGTGGTCACCGTGCAGCGGGGCATCGACCCGCGGGGCTTCGCCCTGGTGGCGTTCGGCGGGGCCGGGCCGATGCACGCGGCGCGGGTCGCCGGCCGGTTCGGCATCGGCCGGGTCGTGGTGCCGGCGCACTGCGGGGTGGCGTCGGCGGCGGGGCTGCTGACCGGCGCGCTGTCGGCCGACCGGGTGCTGTCGCGGCTCGGGGCCGCCGACCCGGCCGGACTCCTCGACGCGCTGGCGCGGGAGGCGGCCGGCGACCTGGGGGTGACGCCGGCCGATCCAGGGGTGCGGGTGGAGCGGTCGGTGGACGTCCGGTTCCGCGGGCAGTCGCACGAGCTGACGGTGCCGTGGAGCGCGTCGCCGCGGGTGCTGGAGTCACGGTTCCTCGCCCGGTACGCCCGGGTGTACGGGGTCGAGCAGCGGGGCGAGGTGGAGCTCGTCGGCTACCGCGTCCGCGTCACCCTTCCCCCGCCCGCCGCTCCGCCGAGCCCGGCCGGGCCGATGGACCCGGACCCACGGGCGGTGGCCACGCGGCCGGCGTACTTCCCGGAGCTGGGCGGCTACGCCGACGTCCCCGTGCACACGCGGGCCACCCTCGCGGCCCTGTCAGCCGTCCCGTCAAGCATCCCGTCAGCGAGTCTGCCCGGCCCCGCCATCGTCGAGGACCCGGAGTCCACGATCGTCGTGCCGCCCGGCTGGACCGCCTCCCCCGGCCCCGCCGGGGCCGTCCACCTGCTGTGCGAGGAGGCGCCGCGTGCCTGACACGCTGACCGCCGAGGTGCTGCGCAACGCGCTCGTCGTGGCCGCGGAGGAGGCCGGCATCGTCGTGGTGCGCTCGGCGTACTCCACGTTCATAGTCGAGGGCTCCGACGCCTCCGCCGCCATCCTGGACGCCCGCGGCCGGCTGATCGCGCAGTCCGTGGCCACCACGCTGATGAACAGCATGGCGCTCCGGGCCGCCCTGCCCGAGCTGCTCGCGGACGTCCCGCCCGGCGCGATGCGGCCCGGCGAGGTGTACGCGCTCAACGACGCCTACCGCGGCGGCGTGCACACCAACGACCTGCTGGTCTACCGGCCGGTGTTCGTCGGCGGCGTCCCCACCTACTTCACCGCGACCATGATCCACGTCTCGGACCTGGGAGGGCTGTCCGCCGGCGGCATGGCGCCGCTGGCCACGGACGTCTTCCTCGAAGGACTCCAGCTCCCGCCCGTCCGCCTGGCCACCGCCGCCGGGCTCGAACCCGCCGTCGAGGCGATCCTGCGGGCCAACAGCCGCACCCCGGACAAGGTCATGGGGGACGTGCGGGCGCTGGTCGCCGGCACGGCCGTGGCCGCCGCCCGGCTGGGCGCGCTCCTCGGCGAGTACGGCGAGGCCGGCCTGGCCGCCGGGATCGAGGACTACCTGGACCACACCGAGGCGATGACCCGGGCGGCGCTGGCCGAGCTGCCCCGGGGCCGGTTCGAGGCGGCGTACCCGATCGACGACGACGGGATCACACCCGGCGTCGCGCACCACGTGCGGGTGGCCGTGACGGTGGGCGACGGCGGCGTGGTGCTGGACTTCGCCGGGACCGGCCCGCAGGTTCCGGCGGCGATCAACGCCTCGGCGTCCCAGTCGCTGGCGGCGGCCGTGTTCGCGGTGCGCTGCTTCCTCGACCCGGCGCTGCCCATGAACGACGGCTGCCTGCGCGCGCTCGACGTGCGGCTGCCGGAGGGTTCGCTGCTCGACGCCCGTTCGCCGCACCCGTGCGGCGGCCGGTACGTGCCCGTCTACGCGGCCATGGAGGCCGTCTTCCAGGCGCTGTCGGACGCCGTGCCGGAACGGGCCATCGCGGCCAGCGGCATCCTGCAGCCGTTCTCGATCGCCGCCGTGGGCGCGCCGTACTGGATCCACCTCGCCTACGACTTCGGCGGGGTGGGAGCGCGGCGGGGACTCGACGGGCCGGACGCGACGGGCGTGCACTTCGGCATCGGCCGCAACTCGGTGCCGCAGGCCGAGCCGGTGGAGAGCCGCTGCCCGCTCGTGGTGGAGTCGGTCGAGACGATCCCCGACTCGGGCGGCCCGGGCCGGTGGCGGGGCGGGCTCGGCTCACGCACGGTCCACCGGTTCCTGGCCGACTGCCACGTCACCACGCGGGGCGACCGGCTGCGGCTGGCCCCGCCGGGCCGCGACGGCGGGCTGCCGGGCCGCGTGGGCGGCTTCCTCAAGCGTCACCGGGACGGCCGGCTGGAACGACTCCCGTCCAAGGTGAACAACGTCCGCTTCGCGGCGGGCGAGGCGTTCGTGGTGGAGACGACGGGCGGCGGCGGCATCGGCCCGCCCGGGGAGCGCGATCTCGGGGCTGTGGCGGCGGACCTGGCGGCGGGCCGCGTCACCCGGCGAGGTGCCGAGGAGGACTACGGCGTCCGGACGGCGCCGGACGGCTCACTCAGCCGCTAGGCGATCAGATCGGCGGGGTCGAGGCTGACGGTGTACGGCTGCTGCAGGGTGACGACGGTTCCGGCCTTGTGGGCGACCGGTGGCCCGTAGGTCTTGCCGTCGAGCTCGTAGACGTGGAGAGCGGGGCCTTCGGCCAGCTCGATCCGCCAGTAGGAGGGGATGCCGCCCGCCGCGTAGGCACTCGCCTTGAGGGCTCTGTCGCGCCCCTGCGTGCTCGGGCTCACCACTTCTACCGCCAGCCGGACATCGCCGGGCGAGAACATCAGCGGCACGGACTCCACGGACGCCTTCGGCACCACCACGATGTCGGGAATGTAGTAGTCCCTGTCGCTCACCCTCAGATTCACGGTCGTGAGCGGCACCAGGTCGGGCGGGCTCGCTCGTCGCAGCACGTAGAGCATCTCCGTGATGGCGAGCTGGTGCAGGGGGGTGGGGGCAGGGCTCACCAGAAGGCTCCCGTTGAAGAGCTCATAGCGATTCCCGTCGTCGGGGAACTTGAGCAGGTCGTCGACAGTGAAGGGTGGCACGCCGGGAAGGACCGTGCGCCCGGTGGTCGGTTCGGTCGTCGCCATCGCGGTCACCTGCTCATTGTCGCGGATCTCGCCTTCGCCCACATGCTACTTCCCCGCATTCGTGACCGTCAGTCACGGACGTGCCACTCATCGACGCCACGGTGGACGGCCGCGTGGACGGCCCGGGCGAGGCGTTCGTGGTGCGCCGGACGGCTCGCTCAGCCGCGACGGCTGAGCAGGGCGGCCGGGTCGAAGGTGACGGGGTACGGCTGCTGCAGAGCGACGACCGTGCCCGCCTTGTGCGCGGCAGGGCGGCCGTAGGTCTTGCCGTCGAGCTCGTAGACGTAGACGGTCGGACCCTCGTCCATCTCGACCCGCCAATACACGGGGATGCCGGCCTCCGCGTAGACGTTGGTCTTGAAGCCCCTGTCGCGCGCCTGCGTGCCGGGGCTGACCACCTCCACAGCGAGGCGGACATCGCGCGGCGCGAACATCAGGGGCACCGCCTCCGTCCGCTCGACCGGGACGACCACCAGGTCGGGGATGTAGTAGTCGACATCGCTCACCCGCAGGTTGACGGCCCCCAGCGGCTCCAGGTGGGGCGGCGCCGCGTCTTCCAGGATGCGCTCAAGCCTGCGGATCACACGCTGATGCAGGGGGGCGGGGGAAGGGCTCACCAGAAGGCTCCCGTTGAAGAGCTCATAGCGATTCCCGTCGTCGGGGAACTTGAGCAGGTCGTCGACAGTGAAGGGTGGCACGCCGGGAAGGACCGTGCGCCCGGTGGTCGGTTCGGTCGTCGCCATCGCGGTCACCTGCTCATTGTCGCGGATCTCGCCTTCGCCCACATGCTACTTCCCCGCATTCGTGACCGTCAGTCACGGACGTGCCACTCCTCGGCGCCACGGCGGACGGCCGCGTGGACCGCGCGGGCGAGGCGGGAGCCCCAGGTGGAGCGGGGCCCGGCGAACGGCTCCTGCGGCCCGTCCGCGCGCACCGCCACGCAGACCGCGTCCGAGGCGGTGCCCGTGCCCGGGTAGCCCACCTCCACCAGGGCCTGGGTCTTGGCCTCCGTCACCGTCATGACGGCGTTGACCAGGGCGGCGTCGGTCATCGCGACCGGTAAGGCGGCGATGATGTTGATCGTGCCCGGGCGGGGCGACAGCATGGGCGCGAGCTCCGGGTCGGCGGCGCCCTCGGGGGCTGCGGCCCAGGTGGGGACGCGCAGCCCGACCGTGGCCACCGCCCGCGCCCCCGCGTCCTCCGCCGTGACGTGACGGCCGACCTCGGCGGCCGTCATCATGCCCACGCCCTCCCCCGCGGGGGCCAGCGAGGCGAGGTGGTCGGCCGGGTCCATGCGCGCGTAGCCGGCGACGACCTGGGCGTTCAGCACCCAGGCGCGCGACCCGATGCCGCCGCCGAGGATCGCGGAGGAGATCATCCGCCAGCCCGGCCCGAACTCCCACAGCAGCGCGCCCAGCCTGACGCCGTCCTCGACGCGGTGGGTGAGCTTCACGGTCCTCCCCTGACGAGCTGGACGACGGGCCGGCCGCCGGGGCCCGGCTCGACGGTGACCTGGGCGCCGAAGTGGGCGCCGACGAGGGCCTCGGTGAGCACCTGGCCGGGTTCGCCGGCGGCCACGGCCCGGCCCGCGGCGAGCAGGAGCAGCCGGTCGGCGTACAGGCCGGCGACGGTCAGGTCGTGCAGGGTGGTGACGACAGTCAGCCCGTCGGCGAGGCGCAGCCGGTCGAGGAGTTCGAGCACCTGCTGCTGGTGGCCGAGGTCGAGGGCGGTGGTGGGCTCGTCGAGGAGGAGCACCGGCGCCTGCTGGGCCAGCGCCCTGGCGAGGACGGCGCGCTGGCGCTCGCCGCCGGACAGCTCGCCGGCGCGGCGCGCCGCCAGGCCGGCCAGGTCGAGCCGGTCGAGCACGGAGGCGGTGATCTCCTTGTCCCGGCGGCTCTCCCGGCCCAGGTAGGGGATGTACGGGGTGCGGCCCAGCAGGGCGTACTCGAAGACGGTCATGTCGGGCGGCAGGGCGGGGTTCTGCGGCGCGTACGCCACGAGGCGGGCCCGCTCGCGCGGCCGGAGGGCGGCGGCCGGCCGGCCGTCGAGCGTGACCTCGCCGCGGTGGGCGACGAGACCCATGACGGCCTTGACGAGGGTGGACTTGCCGGCGCCGTTAGGGCCGATGACGGCCAGCCACTCGCCGTGCCGTACCCGCAGCCCGACCTCGGTGAGCACCTCGCGCCCGCCGAGGCGCACGGACAGGGCGGTGGTCTCGATCATGTGGCGGCCTGCCGGGTCATCCGCAGCACGGCGACGAAGAACGGCGCGCCGACGAACATGGTCACGACGCCGATGGGCAGCTCGGCCGGGGCGAGGACGGTGCGCGCGATCAGGTCGGCGACGACGAGGAACGCCGCGCCGCCGACCAGCGACAGCGGCAGCACCAGCCGGTACGAGCCGCCGGCCAGCCGCCTGACCACGTGCGGCACGACGATGCCGACGAACCCGATGAGCCCGCTGACGGCGACGGCAGCGGCCGTGGCCAGCGAGGCGGCGAGCAGGACGGCGAAGCGGACCCGGCCGGCCCGCACGCCGAGGCTGGTGGCCTCCTCGTCGCCCACGGACAGCACGTCGAGCATCCTCCCGTGCAGGAGCAGCAGCACGGAGGAGACGGCGGCGTACGGCAGGACCAGCCAGAACTGCGCCCAGCCGCCGCCCACGTCGCCGAGGATCCAGGCGTAGATCCGCTGCAGCTCCTCGACCTTGAACTGTTGCACGAACGTCTGGATCGCGGTCAGGAACGAGGTGACGGCCACCCCGGCGAGGACGAGCGTGGCGGTGCCGCCGCCCGTGCCGCCGCCCGTGCCGCCCGCCCGGCCGGCGGTGTTGCCCAGCGCGTACGCCAGGAGCACCCCGCCGACGGCCCCGGCGAACGCGGCCACCGGGATGGTGGCGGCCGGGGCCGGCAGCAGCACGATCGTCACCGTGGCCGCCAGCCCGGCGCCGGCGGCGGCGCCCAGCAGGTACGGGTCGGCCAGCGGGTTGCGGAACACGCCCTGGTAGCCGGCCCCGGCCACCGCCAGCAGCCCGCCGACGACGGCCGCCACGAGAACTCGGGGCAGCCTGATCTCGTACAGCAGGCCCTGCTCGACCGGGGCCAGGCCGGAATCGGCGTGCACGAGCGGCAGCCAGTCGACGACCTGCAGCACCACCTGCCCGGGCGAGATGTCCGCGGCGCCGCCGAGCAGGCCGGCCACCATGCAGACGGCCAGCACCGCCAGCGCCCCGGCCACCCACAGCGGCCCGGCGGCGGACCGGCGCGCGAGCCCGCCGGGGGCGCCCCCGGGCGGGCGCCGGTCCACCGGCCGGGGAGCCGCCTCGAACGCCGCGTCGGACATGGCACCGGACACGGCGCCGGACACGGCGTCCGGCGCCGTTCCGGGCGCCGCGTCGGGCACGGACTCGGGCACTAGGAGCCGGACGCCTTGGCGACGGCCGCGCCGATCGCGTCGGCGAGGTCCACGACGCGCGGCCCCCAGCGCGAGGCGATGTCGTCGTCGAGCTGCACGACCCGGTCGTTCTTGAGTGCCGACAGGTTCTTCCAGCCGGGCCGCTTGGCCAGGGTGTCCTTGCTCTGCCCGCAGCACTTGACGTCGGCCAGGAAGATCAGGTCGGGGTCGGCCTGGGCGATGAACTCCGCCGACAGCTTGGGGTAGCCGCCGGCCGCGTCGGGCGCCTTGTCGGCGATGTTGGTGAGCCCGAACAGGTTGTAGATCTGGCCGATGAACGTGCCGGACGTCGCCGCGTACGGCGTCTGGTCCAGCTCGTGGTAGTAGGTCAGCTTGCCGTCCTTGGGGGCGGCGGCCGCGAGCTCGGCGAGTTTCGTCTTCATGCCGGCCACGAGTTCGTCGGCCTTGGCGCGGTTGCCGGTGGCGGCGCCGAGGTCGGCGATCTCGTCGTAGGCGTCGTCCAGCTTGGCGGGGGCCGGTTCCTGCAGGACGGGCACGTTGAGCTTGCCCAGCTCCGCGACGACCTTGTCGATGTCGTCGGAGACGATGACCAGGTCGGGTTTGTGGGCGACGATGGCCTCGACGTTCGGCTTGAAGCCCGACAGTGCGGTCTTGGGCGCCTGCGGAGGGTGGTTGGACTGGTCGTCCACGGCGATGACCTGGGGGCCGGCGCCGATCGCGAACAGGGTCTCGGTGTGGGTGGCCGAGAGGGAGACGATCCGCTCGGGCTTCTTGGTCAGGGTGACCTTGCCGTTGGCGGCCTCGACGGTGACCGGGAAGCCGGCCGGGGCGGCGGCGGAGGGGGCGGCGGAGGGGGCGGCGGAGGGGGCGGAAGACGAGGGCGCCGGGGAGCCGCTCTGGCCGCAACCGGCCAGAACGACGAGCGTTCCCAGCAGCGCGCCCGCGAAGGCCGTGCGTACGGGCCTCACGAGTAGTCCTTTCACACTGTCGGAACCGAGAGACCCGCGTATCGTGACGGATCACCCTTTTCCACGAGGGTTGATGACGTCGGCGCAGAGGCAGGCGACCTGGCTATGACAGTTGCGGGACAGCGCCGGACTCGCACCGGACTTCGCTGCAGCACTGCGCGTCGGACAAACGCTATCAATGCCCCGTACGCCGCGCGCGTCAAGGGGCGGCTCACCCGGAGCGGAGCTGGCTCTCGGCGTCGGCGATGATCCGCTGGAGCCGCAGGCCGCGGGCGGCGTCGAGCGGGTGGCCGCCGCCCTGCCGCACGGTGCGGGCGAACTCCTCGGCGACGACGGCCAGCGCGTCGTCACCGGACGGCCGGAGCACGGCGCTGCCGCCGCGGCCGTGGACGGCGAACGACGACGGCGGCGTGTCACCGGGCACGGTCATGCACAGCGACGCCTCGCTGACGGCGCCGCCCTCGTGGTCGAGCAGCAGGCCGGTCCAGCCGAGCGGGTGGCCGTGCGCGCGCACGCCGGTGACGGGGCCGAGCGCGGCGTCGAGCAGGTCCACCACGTGCGGTCCGACGTCGAGCAGCGCGCCGCGGTCCAGCCGCCACGGCGTGGCGAAGGGGTGGTCGCCGAGCAGCACGCCCGAGATGTTGGCGGCGTGACCGCCGAACGGCTCGATCTCGGCGCAGCGGGCCAGGAACTCCCGGGTGCCGGGGGTGTAGCGCAGGGTGAGCATCATTTGCGAGGCCACCCCGGCCTCGGCGATGGCGGCGGCCAGCCGTTCGGCGTTCGCCAGGGAGTCGGCGAGCGGCTTCTCCAGCAGCAGCGCCTTGCCCGCCCGTGCCGCGCGGACGGCGAGCTCGGCCTGGACGGCGGGCGGCACGCAGAACGCCACGGCCTCGCAGGCGTCGAACAGCTCCTCGACCCGTTCGAACACGGGCGCGCCGAGCCGGGCGGCCGCCTCGGGGCGGCGCGCCCAGACCCCGGCCAGCCGGGTGTGCGGGCCGGCGGCCAGCATGGGGGCGTGTGCCATCTCCGCCCACGGTCCCGCTCCGACCAGTCCCACCGCCACAGGTTCCACGTGCCCCCCTTGGTTCGTCGTCAGGGAAAGCTTGCGGCTTCTGGGACGAATGACGCAAATGCGGCGCTATCCGGTTGAGGCTCGCCGCCACCGGCGGAGGGCCCCAGCCGACACGTCGCAGGCGAGGGGCGGCGGCCCGTCACCATTCCACCGCCAGCGCGGCCAGGCCGCGGCCGACGATCGAGCGGCGGTAGGCGATCGGCGCGCCCGGAGCGAGCCGCAGGCCGGGCAGGCGGCGGCCGAGCACGTCGAGGGCGGTGCGTAGCTGGAGCCGGCCGAGCGCGGCGCCGACGCAGAAGTGGATGCCGTAGCCGAACACCAGGTGGGCGTCGGCGTTCGGCCGGTCGATGACGAACCGCTCCGGGTCGGCGAAGACGGTCTCGTCGTGGGCGGCCGAGTCGGTGGACAGCAGCACCAGCGCCCCGCGCGGGATCGTCACGCCGTGCAGCTCGACGTCGGTCGCGGCGTACCGGAACGAGCCCAGCGAGGCCCCGTCGATGCGCATGCACTCCTCCACGGCGTTCGGGACGAGCGCGGGCTCGACCGGCCACGCCTTCTCCCGCAGCAGCCGCAGCACCGCGTTGCCCAGTTGGTTGGGGACGGTGTCGTTGCCGCCGAGCAGGATGGTGGAGATCAGCTCCACCACCTCCCGGTGGGTCAGCTCGCCGCCGATGAGGGAGGTCATCAGCGAGGTGAAGTCGTCGCGGGGCCGCCGGGCCCGGTCGGCGACCAGCCGGTCCACGTAGTCGAGGTAGGCGAGGAAGCTGTCGGCCAGTTCCCGTTGCCGTCCGGGCGGCTGCGGCGACAGGAAGAGCTGGAACCAGTCCTTGACGTGCGCCTGCACGAACTCCTCGTCCGCCTCCGGCACGCCGATGAACCGGGCGGTGAGCTTGATCGACGGCTCGTGCCCGATCTCGCGGACGAAGTCGGCGGCGCCGCGCGGCCCGACCCGGTCCAGCAGGTCCTCGTTGAGCCGCCGGAAGCGCCGCTCCATCGCCGCGACGGCCCGTGGCGTGAAGGCCCGGGACACCGAGCGCCGCAGCCGGGTGTGGTCGGGCGGATCGACGTTGGCCACGAAGCTCGACAGGAACGAGCCGTGCTCGCCCAGCCTGTCGCGCGTCTCCCGGGTGAGGCCACGCGAGATCGTCAGCGACCCCTTCGAGGAGAACCGCCGTGGGTCGCCGTAGGCGGCGCGCACGTCGGCGTGCCGGGTCAGCACGTACGCGCCGAGATGCTCGCTGCGGAAGACCGGCCGCTCCCGGCGCAGCCCGGCCAGGAAGGCGTACGGCGCGGCGACGTGCCAGTCGGAGCCGACGTCGAAGTCCTCGATCATGACAGGACCCTCCGGGGGTTGGCCACGAGCATCTGGTGGACCTGCTCCTCGGTGACGCCGCGCCTGCGCAGCTCGGGCAGGACGTCGCGGGAGACGTGCAGCAGGTGGTAGCCGGGGTGGCGGCGGCGCACCACCTCGGCGTCGAAGCGGTCGTTGAAGCAGTAGGAGTCGTGCCCCAGCACCATCCGGTCGGCGTGCCCGCGCGCGCACATCTCGGCCACGATCGCCACCCGGTCCTCGAACGGGCTGATGGTGTCGATGCCGAAGCGGTCCATGCCGAGGTAGGAGCCGCCCGCGACCAGCTCCTCCAGGTAGGCGACGTCGGTGGAGTCGCCCGCGTGGCCGATGACGACCCTGGTCAGGTCCACGCCGAGCGAGGCGAGCAGCCGCTGCTGCTCCAGGCCGCCCCGGGTGCCGCTGTGCGAGTGGGTGGTGATGGGCGCTCCGGTCTCCAGGTGGGCCTCGGCCACGGCCCGGAAGACGCGTTCGCAGCCCGGCGTCATGCCCGCGCGGTCGGTGGCGCACTTCAGCATGGCGGCCTTCACGCCGGTCCGGCCGATGCCCTGGGTGAGGTCGCGGACGAAGAACTCGGCCAGCCGGTCGGGCCCGCCGAACAGCGAGCCTGGCCCCCGGTTGGCGAAGTAGGGCGGCAGCGCGTCGTAGGTGTACAGGCCGGTGGCGGCCACGATGTTCACGCTGGTCAGCTCGGCCACCCGCTGCACCGCCGGCACGTACCTGCCGAGCCCGACGACGGTGAGGTCCACGATGGTGTCGACGCCCTCGGCCTTCAGCGCCTCCAGCTTGGCCGCCGCCTCCCGGGCCCTGGCCTCCTCGTCCCAGCCCTCGGGGATGTCGGGCCAGTTCCACAGGATCTCCGGGCTCAGGCCGAAGACGTGCTCGTGCATGAGCGTCGCGCCCAGGTCCGCGACGGGCCCTGTCACGGTCTCGGGCACGGGAACCTCGGGTGCTCGAACGGCTCGTTGACCCGCAGGCCGAGCCCGTCGGTCTGCGGGTACGGGGTGCCGGTGTAGCGGGCGTCGGCGTCGAAGTAGGTGACGGTGAACGACAGGCGGGGCGTGTCGCGACGGTTGGCGGGCGCGCCGTGCACGGTCAGCGCGTGGTGCGCGGTGGCGTCCCCGGCCGCCAGGTCGAGCGGCGGCGACAGCTCCAGTTCCGTCAGCCACGGGTGCTGGGTGAGCTGGTCGTCGCCGGGGCGGGTGAAGCTGCGCCCGAGCAGCCCGTGGCGGTGGGAGCCGCTGTAGAAGCGCAGCGAGCCCATGTCCGCCGGCACGTCGGCCAGCGCGAGCCAGACCGTCAGCATGGCCGAGCGGTCCATCGGCATCCAGGGGAAGTCCTGGTGGAACTCCGTCGCGCCGTGCTCGCCGTGCTCGCCGGGCTCCTTCACCAGCAGGTTCGTCACCTGGACGCGGACCGCTCGCACCCCGCGCAGCAGCCGGGCGGCGTTGCCGCCCATCCGGGGGTGCAGCGCCAGCGCGCGGAACGCCGCGTCGGTCTCGGCGATGTCGCGTGCCTGGCCGAACGCCCGGTCGACGAGCGTGGCGCGGGCCCGCTCCCGCTCGCGCAGGCGGCCGGTCGCCCGTTCGCGCAGCGCGGTGACCGTCTCGGGTGCGACCAGCGCGGGCAGCCGGGCCCACCCGTGGGCGTGGAAGAAGGCCACCTCGTCGTCGGTGACCTGGCGCACCGGGATGTCCATGGCGACAGTGTGGCATCTCAACCAAGCGCTTGGTAAGACGTCGGACGTACACTCTGCCCAAGCGCTTGGTCGAGAGGGAGGTCCGGTGGTGCGGCGGTTCAGGTTCGGCGCGGTGGTCCGGCACGCGGCGTCCGGCACGGAGTGGGCCGAGAAGGCCAGGCGGCTGGAGGACGCCGGCTTCGACGTGCTGCTGGTGCCCGACCACCTCGTCGGCACGCGCTTCGCGCCCGTGGCGGCGCTGACGGCGGCGGCCTGCGCGACGACCCGGCTGCGGGTCGGGACGATGGTGTTCGCCAACGACTTCCGGCACCCCGCCGTACTGGCCAAGGAGGCGGCCACGCTCGACCTGCTGTCCGGCGGGCGGCTGGAGCTCGGCATCGGCACCGGCTGGATGGCCGCCGACTACGCCTCGGCCGGGCTGCGGCTGGACCCGCCCGGAGTGCGGGTCGGGCGCCTGGCCGAGGCGCTGGCCGTGCTGAAGGGGCTCTGGGGAGACGGCCCGTTCACCTTCGACGGCGCCCACTACCGCGTACGCGACCTGGACCAGCGGCCCCGGCCCGCGCAGCGGCCGCATCCCCCGCTGCTGCTGGGCGGGGGCGGCCCCCGGATGCTGCGCCTCGCGGCGCGCGAGGCGGACATCGTCCACCTGACGATGCGGACAAAGAGGGACGGCAGCGGCCCCGACGAGCGCGACGGCGGCCTGGAGGCGTTCCTCGGCAAGCTCCGCACCGTCAGACAGGCGGCCGGCGACCGTTACGACCGGCTGGAACTCGGCACGAGCGTCATGCAGGCCGGCGAACTCAGGGCCGACGAGACGTGGAGCGCCGCCGACAGCGCCCGCCTGAACGGCACCCCCCAGGTGCTCCTCGGCACCCGCCGCGACATGCTGGACCGGCTCCGGCACTGGCGTGACGAGCACGGCGTCTCCTACTTCGTCATGCACTACGAACGCGACCTGGACGCCTTCACCCCGCTCGTCGAGGAGTTGGCCACCCCCTGATCGGCCGCGCCGCCGGGCGTACCGGGATGATGGGGGCATGGACGAGATGTTGCTCCTCAGGCACGGCGAGACCGAATGGAGCCGCACCGGCCGGCACACCGGGCGCACCGATGTGCCGCTGACCGCGCGCGGCGAGGAGCAGGCGCGCGCCCTGGCCCCGCTCGTCAAGGGCGTGCCGTTCGACCTGGTGCTCGCCTCGCCCGCGCAGCGCGCCCGCCGCACGGCGGAGCTGGCCGGGCTGCCGGAGCACGAGGTGGACCCCGACCTGTGGGAGTGGGACTACGGCGGCTACGAGGGCATCACCACGCCGGACATCCGCCGGACCCGGCCCGGCTGGTACCTGTGGCGCGACGGTGTGACACCGGGCGGCGAGCAGCATCCCGGCGAGTCGGCGGCGCAGGTGGGAGCACGCGCCGACCGGGTGATCGCCCGCGCCCGGGCGGCCGGCGGCCGGGTCGCGCTGGTGGCCCACGGGCACCTGCTGCGGGTCCTCGCGGCGCGCTGGCTCGGGCTGCCGGCCACGGACGGGCGGCTGTTCAGGCTGGAGACGGGCACCTACTCGCGGCTCGGCTTCGAGCACGGCGAGCCGGTCGTCCTCACCTGGAACGCCCCCGTCAACGACTCCTGATCTCCGCTCCGGGGGCGCGGGGGGCCATCCGGCTGCCGGGGAAGGGCGCGAGCAGCGTCTCGCGCCACGGCCCGGCGAGGAAGTCGCGGGCCCTGTCGTCCCAGGCGAGCAGCCGCCCGTCGGGCCGCACCTCGTCGTCCAGTCCGAGTGCGGCGTCGCGGGCGCGCCGGGCGGCCAGGTGGTCGTCCAGCGAGACCGCCCACAGGGTGACGGCCTCGGTGTCGCAGTACAGCACCTCGTACAGCCCGGCCAGCCGGTGCCCGTGCTCGGCGAGCACGGGCGCGCGCTCGGCGCGCACCGCCTCCAGGTAGCCGGGGGCGGCGCCGGGCCGCACGGTCGCGCTCTCGAAGACGTAGAACTCGGCCGGCGCGACCTCGGCCGGCGCCGGGGTGCCGCGCACGGCGCCGAGCGGCCGGGAGAACGCCGAGAAGCGCAGGTCGTCGATGTCCGACAGGAACAGCCGGTCGTCCACGCCCCGGTAGATGTCCATCATCTGCCGCCAGCCGCCGTCCCAGCCGCCGTGGCACTCCCACAGCGTGACGACCTTGAACTGCGGATGGCCGGTGATGCCGACGGCGTAGAACGCACCGGCGAGGTCGATGTCGCGGGACCGGATCGACATGCCGGAGGTCAGCGCGGGCGTCTCCCTGGTCTCGTCCTCGCGCTTGTAGCGGGTCAGCCAGGTCAGGTACTCCAGGGGGCGGCGGGAGTTCATCGGCCGGAAGTCGACCTCTTCGAGAAGGAATATCCCGCGTCGCACCGCGCCTCCCTGAACCAAGCGATTGCTCGGCTATGGAGCGTAGCACAGCGGTCAGGAAAGCCCCTCGACCGGCTGCGGGCCCCGCCCGGTCAGCCACTCCAGCACCCGCCGGTGCCCGGAGGCGGCGTCCTCGAAGTGCCCCCAGTGCCAGTAGCGGGGATGGTCGCGCACACCCGTCACCCAGGTGCGGTAGGAGACCGCCCCGGCGGAGCCGCCCGCGCCGGCGGGCGCGACGCCGTAGGTGCGGATCACGACCTTGCCGCCCGGCGCGAAGAGCACGTCGTCGGCGACCGGGTAGAGAGTCATCTGGTCGAGCATGGAGCCGATCATGCCGACCCGGCGAGGCGAGACGATTACGCCTCCGGCGCGCCCCTGTTAAGGGGACGCGCCGGAGGTGAACAGGCTGTTACACCATCAGGCCGTCGAACTCCCCGTCCTTCACCCCGAGCACCAGGGCCCGGATCTCGTCCCGGGTGTAGATCAGGGCGGGCCCGTCGGGGAACCGGGAGTTGCGCACCGCCACGCCACCGTCGGGGAGCTCGGCGAGCTCCACGCAGTTGCCCTGCGAGTTGCTGTAGCGGCTCTTGCGCCAGGCGACCTGCTTGAGGTCGGTCGCGGGCATGCCGTTGTAGGTCTGCTTCATCTACATCTTTCTGAGAAGACCGCCGATGAGCTCGACGGTGCCCCCGGGCGTGGTGCTCTCCACGCATAACTGCTCCATGGCCGTGAGGTACGGATCGACGTCCTCACGCTTGTCCAGGTACAGGGCACCCCAGAGCTGCTCGACATAGACAACGTCCGACAGGTCGGACTCCGGAAACCGCAAGATGCTGAACGCGCCCCCTTCAGCGGCGTGCATGCCGAACCTGAAGGGCATCACCTGCAGGGTGATGTTGGGCAGGGCAGCGACTTCCAGCAGGTGCTGGAGCTGCCGGTACATGACCTCTCGCCCGCCGATGATCCGCTTGAGCGTCGCCTCGTCGATGACCGCCCACAGCCGCGGGCCGTCCTTCTGGGTGAGGCGCTCCTGGCGCTGCATGCGCAGATGCACGCGGCGCTCGATCTCCTCCGGAGTGTCATCGGGGTTGCCGAGCTGGAACACCGCACGCGCGTAGTCCGCCGTCTGCAGCAGGCCGGGCACGAACTGCACCTCATAGGTGCGGATCAGGCTCGCGGCCTCTTCCAACCCCACGTACGTGCTGAACCACGACGGCAGGACGGCCGAATACTTGTGCCACCACCCGGGGGTGTTGGCCTCGCGGACCATCTCCAGGAGGGCTCGGCGCTCGGCGTCGTCGCTGACGCCGTACAGGGTGAGCAGGTCCTCCACGTCACGTGTCTTGAACCCGACACGGCCGAGCTCCATACGGCTGATCTTGGACTCGGACGCCCGGATGTGGAATCCGGCCTGGTCGCGGGTGAGACGCTTGGCCTCACGCAGACGCCTCAGGCTGGCGCCGAGCATGATGCGCCGAACGGTCGAACCAGAACCGGGCGGATCGAGGGACACGCGCTGCTCCTTGGTTGTTTCCTTAACTCATAGTCTGTCACTTCACGGCCGAAAGATCATGGGCCGCGGCCAAGATCCCCTTTCCCGCCACTTTGACCATTTGAGGGAAACCGTAGCGCCTGCACGCATCCTCTGCACGTGCATTCGCTCTTGCACCTGCACGAGAGTGTGACGCAGAATGATCTAGTGCAATCCACCCTGGCGCCCGGCCAATGGACCACGTTCGACTGGTGGCCCCCTCTCGGCTGGTGGCCGGAGGCGGCACGAGACCTGCTGGTCCCCGGCCCGTCCGCGAGCGCCACGTTCGTCCTCCCCCCGACGCCCGCCTCCGTGCACGCCGCACGCAGCTTCACCGCCGGCGCGCTGGCCGCCTGGAAGCTGACGGAGCCGGCCGAGAACATGGAGCTCGTCATCTCCGAGCTCGCCACCAACGCCCTGCGGCACGGCCTGCACGCGGCCGAGTCGGGGCGGCGGCCCTCGGTGCACCTGTCCCTCGTCCGCCGGGGCCCCCTGGTCACCTGTGCGTTCACCGACCCCGCCTCGACGGTGCCGGCGCTGCGCTACCCGGGGCCGCTCGACGCCGGCGGGCTGGGCCTGCACATCGTCGATTCGCTCAGCCTGCGCTGGGGCTGGTCGGCACTCGCCCCCCAAGGGAAGATCGTCTGGGCAGTCCTCTCCTGACGGTCGGTGATCTGCACTACCGTGGATGGCCATGGCTCACGGTGAGTCCCCCGCGCGACCCCATGAGAGTGCGTACCGATGGATGATCACCTGCTCGGCTGGCTGCGGACCCTCGACGAAAACAGGCTCGGACGGATCCTCACCAACCGGCCCGACGCCATCGCACCGCCGTGGCCACGGCGGCTCGACATGCTCGCCCAGCGGCTGGGCAGCGGGTTCGCCGTGATGGAGGCGCTGCGCGGGCTCCCCTCGCCCTGCCTGGAGCTGGCGCAGGCCTGCCTGGTCGTGCGGCCCGCCACCCCCGAACGGGTGGCGGCGCTGCTCGGTGCGCCGCTCGACGAGGTGACCCCGTGGCTGGACCGGCTCTGTGACCACGCACTGGCCTGGCCGGACGCCGACGGCGTGCTCCACCTGGCGGAGGCCGTGTCACGCTGGTGGTCGGCTCCCCTCGGCCTCGGCGAGCCGCTCGACCACTACCTCAACTCCTGGACCGTAAGTAACGACATGGTGCGCACGCTGGCCCGGGGCCTCGGCATCCCGTCGCAGGGCAACAAGCGCCGCGTCATCGCCCGGGCCGGCGAGGTGCTCGCCGACCCCGCCCACCTGACCGCGTTGCTGCGCCACGCCCCCGAGGGCACCCGCGAGCTGCTCGACCTGTTCGCCTGGGACGGCCCGGCGCGCGACGTCGACGGCGGCCGGTTCGTCGTCCCCGGCACTCCGGAGAAGTGGAGCGCCGACCGCGGGCTGCTCTACCGGCCGAGCTGGCACGTCGCCGAGATGCCGCGCGAGGTCGCCCTGGCGCTGCGCGGACCCGGCTACCACGCGCCCTTCACACCGGAGGCGCCCGAGGTGGCCACGATCCCCGTAGACCCCGAAGAGGTCGACCACCTCATGACGCTGGCCGCCCCGCACGCGGTCGAGCGGTGCGCGGCACTGCTCGACAACACCTCCAAGACGCCGCTGCCGCTGCTCAAGACCGGCGGCGTGGGCGTGCGCGAGGTGCGCCGCGTGGCCAAGGAGACCGGCTGCGACGAGGACGAGACCCGGCTGCTGCTGGAGATCTGCGCGGTGGCCCGCCTGCTCGCCTGGGACGAGGAGTCGGGGGGCATGGTGCCGACCGAACGCTTCGACCGCTGGCGGCTCGACGAGGGGTCGGCCCGGCTGCGCGTGCTGCTGTCGG
Organism: Nonomuraea sp. NPDC047897; assembly: GCF_043204415.1. NCBI lineage: Bacteria > Bacillati > Actinomycetota > Actinomycetes > Streptosporangiales > Streptosporangiaceae > Nonomuraea > Nonomuraea sp. NPDC047897. Next base: position 48,020 of record NZ_JBIDCC010000026.1, read on the forward strand.
CGTGGTGGCGGATGGAGCGCTCGTCGCTGCGCCGGATCGACGGCAAGTACGGCACGGTGCTCGGCGACGACCGGGGCGGCGCCGACGTGGCCCGCGTCCGCCGGGCCGTGCTGACGGTGCTCGCCCACCTGCCCTCCGGCACGGCCCTGTCCAGCGTCGGCGCCGACCGCGACAGCCTGGTGCGCCACGTCCACTGGTGCGCCCCGATGCTGGACCGCGCGCTGCTCGCCGAATGCGCCCCGGCGGTGCTGGAGGAGGCGCGCCTGCTGGGGCTGCTCGGCAACGACGCGCTCACCGACCTCGGCCGGGCGCTGGCCGGGCTGGCCGACCGGGCCGGCGACGAGAACGACGACTCCGTGCCGGTGGTGGAGCACGATCCGATGCTCGTGGAGGCGTCCACCCGGGCGCTGGCCAGCGTCCGGCGAAGCGCCCTGTTCGGTCCCGACCTGACCGCCGTGGTGACCGGACCGCCGGCGGCGGAGCTGGCCGCGCTGCTCGACCGGGTGGCCGAGCGCGAGTCACGGGGCGCCGCGTCGGTGTGGCGGTTCACGCCCGAGAGCGTGCGCGGCGCGCTCGACCTCGGCTACGAGGCCGGCGAACTGCTGGAGGAGCTCGCCGCGGTCGGCACGGTCCCGCAGGCCCTCGACTACCTCGTGCACGACGTGGCCCGGCGGCACGGCGAGGTGACGGTGCGCACCGTCGGCTGCGTCGTGCAGGCGTCCGACCCGGGACTGCTCGCCGAGATCGCCGCGCACCGGCGGCTGGCCCGGCTGGGGCTGCGCCTGCTCGCGCCCACGGTGCTGGTCGGCGCGGCCGACGCCGAGCGCACCCTGGCCGCGCTGCGCGACAACGGCTTCTCACCGGTGGCCGTGGCCGACACCGGAGAGATCGCGATCCGGCGCACCCGGCCCGAGGAGCCGCGCGGCGGCGCGGGCGGCCGGCTCGTGCTGCTGCCGGGCGGGCAGGTGGCCGAGCTGTCCGAGACCGCGGACGCGCTGCCGCACGGGGTCGCCGAGCCGGCGCCCGACCCGTACGAGCACGCCCGCCGCCTCGTCGCAGCCGGTCAGGCGGCCGATCAGGCCGGCCGCACCTGGGCCGTCATCGGGCGGATGGCCACCCGGCTGCCCACCGCCCAGCAGTCGCTGCTCGGCTTCGTCGTCGACCGGGGCGTACGCGCCGCCATCACGCTGACCGGCGGCCTGACCGCCACCATCAGTCACGGCGAGCTGCGCGGCGCCGCCCTCGACGCGTGGTGCGAGGAGGCGGGCGACTACCTGGAGTTCCCGCTAGCGGAGATCGTCGAGGTCAGGGGCGCTCACTAGCCTTCTTCAGGTTGGCGACCAGCTCCTCCAGGGAGGCCGCGTAGCACCGGCCGGTTCTCCGAGCCCTTCAGCAGCACCGGCCGGTTCTCTGCGCCCTTCAGCTGACGCCGCAGCGGCGCACCGCGAGCAGGGCCAGGGCGCGGGTCACCTCGCGCAGCTCGCCGAGGCTCACCTGCTCGCGCGGCGCGTGCGCGTACCGGACGTCGCCGGGCCCGTAGTGCAGCGTCGGGATGCCGCCCGCCGCGTACAGCCGCAGGTCGCTCCCGTACGGCGCGGCGGCCTCGCGCGGCGAGGTGCCGCAGACATCGGCGACGGCCCGGTTCATCTCCCCCAGCAGCGGATGCCCCGCGGGCAGCCGCCCGCTGGCGAACTGCCCGCCCGGCCAGGTCACGACCGGCGGGTGGTCGCGCAGCCACGGGCTGGCCACGCCCAGCACCGCCTCCTCGAACGCGGCCCGCGCCGCGGCCGGGTCCTCGTCCAGCCGGACGCCCATCCTTCCCTCGGCCACGAGCAGGTCGGGCACGCTGCTCGCCCAGTCGCCGGCGCGCACGGTGCCGATCTCGATCGGGTACGGCAGGACGTTGTCGCCGAACACGGTCGGCACGTCGCGGTTGCGCTCCTCCTCCAGCCGCCTGATCTCCTCGAACACCGGCCAGAACACCTCGACGGCGTTGACCCCCTCCAGGCGGGCCCCGCCGTGCGCGGCCAGCCCCTCGATCTCCAGCCGGAACGTCAGCGCGCCCGCGTTGGCGGTGATCACGGCGCCGCTGGTCGGCTCGGTGATCACGGCCGCCTCGGCGGTGTGACCCCGGGCCAGCGTGGCGAACGCGCCCAGCCCGCCGTCCTCCTCGCTGACCACGCAGTGCACGGCGAGCGGCCGGGCGAGCCGTACGCCGGAGCGCCTGATCGCCCGCACCACGGCGAGGTTGGCGGCCAGGCCGGCCTTCATGTCGCAGGCGCCCCTGCCGTGCAGGACGTCGCCGGTGATCCGCGCGGCGAACGGGTCGCCGCCCTCCCACTTGGCCAGGTCGCCGACCGGCACGACGTCCACGTGACCCTGCAGCGCCAGCGCGGGCACGCCCGCTCCCGCGGTGACCCCGACGACGCCGTACGCCTCGGTGCGGGGAGCCTCGGTGGCGGGGCAGTCGTCGCGCCGTCGGAGACCGTCGAGGTCGATCTTCCAGACGTCCACGTCCAGGTCGGCCTCGGTGAGCATGCGGGCCAGGCGGTGCTGCAGCTCCGACTCGGCGTCGGTGCCGGTGATGCTGGGCACCCGGACGGTCTCGGCCAGCAGGGCGACGGTGTCGGCCTCGTCGATGGCGTCGAGGACCCTGGCTTCCACGTCGTGCATGGGGTCAGCCTCTCACGGCGTGCCTCTGGGTGGTGATCGGCGGCGACCCGGGTCCGGCGCGTACGGCGCGTCCGGCGCGTACGGCAGGGCGACGGCGTCGCGGCGGATCGTAAACTTGACCCGTGGAACAGCCCAAGTTCGAGATTCAGATGCTGCACGACCGCGTGATGATCCGCCTGGAGCAGAATGCCGAGGAGCGGCGCAGCGGCTCGGGGATCGTCATCCCGGCCACGGTCAAGCTGGCCAACCGGCTGGCCTGGGGCGAGGTATGCGGCGTCGGGTCCAACGTGCGCTCGGTCAAGGTGGGCGACAAGGTGCTGCTCAACCCTGAGGACCAGTTCGAGGTGGAGCTGCACGCGCAGACCTACCTCGTCATGCGCGAGCGCGACCTGCACGCCGTGGCCACCCAGGAGACCGACCACGGCACGGGGCTCTACCTGTGATCAGACGAACCGCTGGGCGTACATGAGCAGGTCGATGCCGAGGGTTTTCATCCCGAAGTAGACGATGGCGGTCGCCGCGCACACCGTCACGACGAGCACGATGATCCGCACCGTCCAGCCCTGCCGCTTGTACCACTCGGTCCAGGCGTGCAGCATGCGCTTGCCGAACTCCAGCACCCGGTGCGCCCAGTGGAACTCGGTGGCCAGCACGGCCAGGCCCGCGAACACCACGAGCCAGCCCGGGCCGGGGAACGGCACCATGATGAGCCCGCCGACCACCATGATCGTGCCGATGACCCCGATCACGATCTTGAGGGTGAGCGCCCCCGTGCGGGTGGATCGGATGCCGTCGAGCCAGCCGTGCAGGCCGGTGCGGCGCCGTGGCATGCCGGACCGCCCCGCGGCCTCGTCCTTGACCACGTCGGCGTCCCCTGTGTCGGAATCTTGGATCGGCACGGTACCCCCGGACGTTCGATGTGCTTCCCAAGAATACGGCCCATCCGCCGGGCGAGGACGGCCAGAAGGGTCATGACCCGCAAACTCGGACACAAGTAAAATCTGATGCTCAAATCTGCGGATACCTCCACCGATCGGTTAATGTCTCCTATGCCCGAGGTCATGCTTCGCACCGTCACCGGCCCCGTCCGCGCCGCCTCCGTCGAGGGTGCCGTCCTCCCCCACGAGCACCTGCGCACCGACATGCGCTGGGCGGTCGGCATCGACTCCGACCCGCACCGATGGCTCGACGAGGAGCACACCGTCACCGCCGAGCTGCACGAGGTACGCCAGTCCGAGGGGCTGAACCTCGTCGTCGACCTGACCTCCGCCGGGATGGGCCGCGACGCCGCCGCCCTGGCGCGCGTCGCCGCGGCGAGCCGGGTACCGGTGATCGCCGGGACGGGCCTGTTCGCCGAGCCGTTCACCGAGATCCGCGACGCGGACGTGGACACGCTCACCGCGACGCTCATGCGGGAGATCTCCGACGGCCTCGACGGGACCGGGGTGTTCCCCGGCGTGATCGGCGAAGTCGGCTGCTGGGCGGCCGCACCGACGCCCGCCGAGGAGCGCGCGCTCGTCGCCGCCGCCCGCGCGTCGGTGGCCACCCGCCTGCCGGTCGCCACCCACGGCCGCGACGGCCTCGGCATGCTGGAGCTCCTGCTGGGCAACGGGGTGCCGGGCACGCGGGTGAGCGTCGGCTACGCGGGCGCCGACGTGCCCACCGCGCGCAAGATCGCCGAAGCGGGCGCGTACGTGAGCGTGACCGCGCTCGGCGCGGGCGTGGAGCGGGCCGCGAGGATCGCCCTCGACCTCGTCGAGGAGGGCCACGCCGAGCGGCTGCTGCTCAGCACCGGCCTGAGCCGGATCGCCCAGGTCACCAAGTACGGCGGGCCCGGCTACGGGCTGCTGTTCCGTGAGCTGCTGCCCCGCCTGCGCGAGGCCGGCGCCGGCGAGGACGTCATCCGGCTGATCACGCACGACAACCCGCTGCGCTGGCTGACCAGCGGCTACGCCTGACGCGCACGGGCACCGTGAACACGCGCCCCGGCACGGTGTGGGTGGTCAGCGGGCCGCCGGGCGCCGGCAAGTCCACCGTCGCGGCCGAACTGCTCGCCCGCCTGTCGCCCGTGCCCGCCCTGCTCGACAAGGACACCGTCTACGGCGACTTCGTCGCCGCGGTCCTCGCGGGCCACGGCAGGCCGTACAGCGAACGCGAGGGCCCCTGGTACGACCAGCATGTCAAGCGGCACGAGTACGCCGGGCTGACCCGGCTCGCCCGGCAGATCCGCGGCCACGGGTGTCCGGTGCTGCTCGACGGACCGTTCACCGGGCAGGTCCACGCGGCGGAGCGGTGGGCCGGATGGGTGGCGGAGCTGGGCGGCCCGCCGGTGCGCCTGCTGTGGGTGCGCTCGGACGGCGAGACGCTGCGCGAGCGGCTGCGGAGGCGCGGGCTCGACAGGGACGCGGGCAAGCTGGCGGCCTTCGACGCGTTCCTGGAGGCGATCATGGTGGACGTGCCGCCCGCCGTGCCCCATCTGGAGATCGACAACCGGCGCGGCGCCCCGTCCCCGGCCGCCCAGCTCACCGCGGCGGGCATCCCCCCGCGGCGTGAACCCCGGCGGACCGGCTCCTAGTACTCCAGCCCGAAGGTGTGCGGGCCCAGACCGAACCTGTCGCCCTTCGGCACCACGTACCCCTGCTCGATGAGCGTGGTCAGGCTCCGCCGTACGTCGTCCTCCCCCAGCCCGGTCGCGCGGACCAGCGCGCCGAGCTCCGCGGGATCCCCGCCCACCGCGTCCGAGGCGACCGCCTCGTACACGTGGATGTCGACGTCCGACAGGGCCTGCACGTCGTGGTCGCGGGCCATCAGCGCTGCCTCGCTCCCTCGCGCAGGCGGCCGGGATCCACGTCGCGCTCGGGACAGCGGCGCAGGTACTCGCTCTCCAGCTCGTTCGTCCGCGATGTGTGCCGCGCCAGCGCGTCGTCCGAGCCGTGCAGCAGGGTGTCGGTCCGGGTCGCGTGCAGTTGCCGCAGCTCACGCAGCAGGTCGTCGTCGTCCAGGTCTCTCGGATCAATGCCCATCGTCGTCATGGGAACCCCCTACCCCGGAAGGAGCTCGACAATATCAGTCACATTTCCTGACATAAGGCATTGTCGGGCGGGAAAGACCGCCTTACCTTCCGGTTATGGACCTTGAGCTCAGGCACCTCAGAATCGTCCGCGCGATCGCGGACGCGGGAAGTGTGAGCAAGGCCGCCGCTCTGCTCGGGCTGGCCCAGCCGGCCCTGACCGCCCAGCTCAAGCGCATCGAGAGGGCCCTTGGCGGCACCCTGTTCGAGCGCGACCGGCACGGCGCCCGGCCCACCCGCCTCGGCGAGCTGGTCATCGCCAGGGCCCGGGTGCTCCTGCCCGCCGCGCAGGAACTGCAGGACGAGGCGGCCCGGTTCGTCCACGCCCCCTCCCCGGGGGTCCGGATAGGCGCCACCCACGGGCCCATCCTCGGCGGCCTCGTCGACCGGCTCGCCACCGAACGTTCCGTCACCACGTACACGAGCTGGTCCGCACACGAACTGGTCAGCCGGGTGGAGCTCGGCCGCCTCGACTTCGCGCTCATCGGCGCCTGCGGCGACAGCGGCGCCCCCGCCGGAACGCTGCCGTGGGAGACCGTCAGCGTGGATCCCGTGTTCGTCCTGGTCAGCGAGCACCACCCGGCGGCCGCGGAGAAGGAGGTGGCGCTGGCCGACCTCGCGGACCAGCAGTGGGCGGTCACCCCCTGCGACGGCTGCTTCGCCGACTGTTTCGCCATCGCCTGCGCCCGTGCCGGGTTCACGCCGGGCACCATCTACGAGACCGACGTGTCCACCTGCATCCACCTCGCCCAGGTCGGCCGCGCCGTCGCGCTCTGCCAGGCCACCCACCAGCCCGCGGCGGGACTCGTCATGCTGCCGCTGGCCGGCACGCCACTGCGCTGGCGGCACCTCCTCGGCCGCCACCCCACCGCCGCCGACGCCGCCTGGGTGCTCTCCCAGGCCCGCCAGGCCCACGCCGAAGCGGTACGGCGCAGCCTCGTCTACAGCGACTGGCTGGTCAGGAACACCGGCTTCGGCACCGTGTCATGACCCCCCACCCCACCGGCCCCCACCCCAGCGTGTCGTACCCCAACCCGCATCGCCACCCAGCCTTCACCCCAGCAGGAACTCCCACCCCGGCCGCCACGCGAACGGCGCCCCCCACCAACTCCTCCAGCGGCACCCCGTCGAGCAGATACTGCAACGCCCACCGGTTCGCCGAGTGCGCGATCACCAGCACGGAACACCCCTGCCACTCCGCCCGCAACACCTCCTCCAGGAACGCCTCCGTCGCCGCCACCACCTCCCGGTAGCTCTGCCCGCCCGGCCACGGCCTGTCAATGTGCCGGCGCCGCAACTCCGCCACCTCACGCACCGGCCGCCCGTCATACACCCCATAACCGCACTCCCGCAACCGCGCGTCGAGCCTGACCTCCCTGCCACCCCCGAACGCGATCTCCGCCGTCTGCACCGCACGCCGCAGATCCGAGGCGTACACCACGTCCACGTCCCGCCGCCGCGCCCCCAGCTCGGCGGCCGCCTCCCGCCCCGCCCGCGACAACTCCCCAGGCAGCCACCCGGTGGCGATCCCCGCCTCGTTGTCCACGGTGATCGAATGGGTCTCGTACACCAGCCGCACGCCCACCGCGCGAAGCTACCCGCTATGCCCTGGGCGTACGCACCGAAGACCGGCTCGATCAACTCCCGGGACCGTGGAATGATGTGCGAGGCGGCACGGCGGGACCCCATGCTCTAGCCTTAGCGTGCGCGTGGGCATCGCCTCACCGTGACAACTGAATCCAGGGGCGGTAGCTCAGCCGGTCAGAGCATCGGACTCATAATCCGTGGGTCGTGGGTTCAAGTCCCACCCGCCCTACTTCTCCAGAACAGCCAAAACCCCCGCCTGACCTGCACTGTTGTGCTGGGGCGGGGGTTCTTCGTGTCCGGCTGTCTACGGCTCTCGCCGAGCGTTTGCGGGTACCTGTGCCAAATACGTGCGCACGTTCGTGGCGGCCTGGCGATCACTCATCGCGGAGTGCGTCAGCTATGCGGCGCTTCGCCGCCTCGTCTTGGCCAACGATGCACTTGGCGTAGATCCTGAGGAGGACATCCACGCTGTGACCTGCCCACTCCGCTACCTGTGTGGCCGGGACGCCTGCGTTGAGCCAGGTCGAGACGCAGGCGTGGCGCAGGTCGTAGGGCCGCTTGGCCAAGGGGGACCGTACCTCCTTGTCGGTAAGGGCGTTCTCGCGTGCCTTGTTCCATACGCGCCGGTAGGTGATGTAGGGCAGTTCGCTGGCGCGTATGCCAGTAAAGAGGCGTTCCCCGGGGCCGGGGGCGAACTCGGCGAGGTGGGCGCGGAACAGCTTGGTGAGCGGTGGCGGGCAAGGAACGATACGTATCACTCCCTCTGTGCGGTGCTTGAGGGCGCGTTCCTCGCGCAGGCTGCCATCGTCGGTCCATTCGCGGCCGGCGAACGGGGCCGCGCTGGCGAAGTGCAGTTCTCCCCAGTCGTTGGCGGGTTCTTCCATCTGTCCCGTCTCGGCGTTCTTGACCAGCTCGGGAATGATGATGTTGTCCTCTCTGAGGTTGACGGCTTCCTCTGGGCGAAGCGCGGCGTAGTACATCGCGCCGAAGAACGCCACGAGCCGCTTTCCGCTGGGTTTCTGCGCTTCGACCTCGGCGAGAAGGCAGCGCGCCTGCGTGGGGTTGACCACGCTGCGTCTATCTACTTCATAGGTGACTTTGGGTGGCTTCCATCTGAGCGACTTGATCGGATTCGAGTCCAAGAGCTTTAGCTCTACGGCGTAATCGAGCGCGTTTTGAAGGATGGTCTTGTGGCGGCGAATTGTGCTCGTGGCGGCCGGTTTGCCGTTCAGACGCGAGGTTGCCATATCGAGCATGCCGCGGAGGGTGGCGGCCTCGGCGAGATCGGAAACCGGCCTGGTGTGCTTGGCCAGCCACGCCAGCACCTCCGCAGTTTCCTCCTGTGCTTCGTCTCGTTGCTTAGTGTTGAACGCCCATCGGCGCATGGCCGTGCGTAGCTCAAGGTCGGCGGGCTTGCCTTTGTCGCTCACGAGCATGGCGGGTGTCGCTGCGGTAAGAGCGCGGGCGATATCTTGCCGGTACTTCGCCGAGGCGGCTTTCCATTTGAAGTCGGCGAACTTGCAGGCGAACTCGTACCACGTCATTTCGGGCCGCACGGTACGGCTCCACTTCACGGGCTCGCCAGTGAGCAGGCTGAACGCTTCTCCCTTGCGCGCGGCGGCCTGTAGTTCCCCTCGGTACGTGTCTGCCTGCGCCGCCTTCCGGAAGGGCCTTCGCCACACCCTTCCGGCTTTCCATCGCACGTAGTACGTATTGGCCTTTTTGCCCTTGTAGATCTCGGTCTTGTAGATGCGCACGTCGTAGGTAATGTCCTTCATCAGGCGGCGTCCTCTCGGGCGTTGAGCCAGCTATCGAGGTCGGCGCGCCGGATGCGTAGGTCGCCGTTCGGCAGTTTGATGCAGCGTGGGGCACGGCCTTTCTGCCGCCAGTCGTAGAAGGTGGATCGGGAGATCTGGAGTTCGGCGCAGACCTCAGGGAGGGTGAGCATTGCGTGAAGACGGGTGACGGTGGCAGCCATCTGGCATGTTCCTTCCGGGCGTGTGATCGGAGCGGAGCGGGTGGCCTCGGCGTCGTGTTGGTGGCTGTCGCCGAGGGCGATCAGGCGGGCGCAAGGGCCGGTTTTGAGGGGGGTAGCCGTACCAGCCGTACCAGCCTCGTTTTTGCTGGTCAGAGCCGGTACGGCTTTTTGGGTGGTACGGCTTAAGCCGTACCAGGGGTGCAAGCCGTACCGCTTTGACCTGCGGAGTTGAGGCTGGTACGGCTGGTACGGCTTCCCCTGGCAAAGGGCACGACATCGCCGTCTTCGGCAGGCTCGCGCGCTTGATCGTCGCCGGCCGGTGAGGGCTCGGCGGCCGGGCAGTAGCGCGCCCATGCATCGGCGAAATCCGCCCGATGGTAGCCCTTGACTTGTCCGATCGGTCGCGGGAATCGGATGGTGTCTGATCGGATGTCGTACTCGCGCAGCATGGTGCCGAGCTTCATCGCGGTCAGCCCAGTGGGACCGTGCTCGTTCCAGCCCCATTCCGGGTTGGCCTTGAGCCGTTCCAGCAGGAGCGCGGTCGGGATGGCGGTGTCGGTGCCGAACGCGGTGCGGCAGTCGCTCAACAGGCGCAGCCCCGGGGAGGGCCGGCCGTTATCGTCGGCCTCGGCGGTGAGGGCCAGGGCGGCGGCGCGGGCGCGGTCGGGCCAAGTGTCGCCGGCGTGGTCGGCAACGATAATCAGGGGTTCCCAGGTGTCGGCAGCGCGGTCTTCCACGGGCATGGCAGGTTCGGCCTTCTCCAGGGCGGTCAGGTCGGCGCGCAGCCATCGGTTGAGGCGGTCGGCCAGTCCGCGAAGCGGTGTGCGGTCGCGGCGGTGGCGGTAGGGTGCGGCGTTCTCGCCGGGGGCACGGCGGCGCATGCGGATGACCACGGCGCGGTCTTCGATCGTGTCGGGCATGGCGCCGATGCCGGCCAGTGCTGCCATGGCGAAGGTCGGGATGGACTCGACACGGTTGGCGTTGGCGTCGTAGCGTTTGGCCGGCCGGTTGCGCTGGTGTCCGGCATTCAGCAGGCCGCGCAGGTCCTCGTTGCCGTCTGCTTTGGGGCCGAAGATGGTGTCGGCCTCATCGACCAGCAGGGTCGGCGGATCGTCGGTGATGGAGCGGTAGACGGCGGCGGGTGTGGAGTTGACGGTGATGAACGGCTCGTGGCAGGTGGCCTCCACGATGTCGAGGAGCCGGGATTTGCCGCAGCGCTTTTCGGGGCCGCGGATGACCAGGCGCGGGGCGTGGGGCCAGGCGGGTTGTGCGTGGGTGGCGGCGATCCACAGCGTGACGGCGTCGGCGGCCTCGGCGCTGGGCAGGATGACGTATCGGGTCATGGCGGCGCGGAGCTGGTTGAGCAGGTCGGCGCCGGCGGGCGGGTGACGTTGGCTCATGGTGTGTCTCCCTGGTCGGGTTGAGGCGGCGGGTTGCGGTTCATGCGGCGCGTATGCCGGCGTCGATGCCGTAGCCGATGACGGCGGCCAGCGTGTGGGGCGGCCGGGGGTCGCGGCTGTGGCGGTTGGCGGTCTCGGCGGCGGCCTGTAGGGCGTGTTCGACCAGGTCGCGGGGTAGCGCGCCGCGGGCGATGAGCTTGCCGAGTTTCCAGGCGGCCAGGTTCAGGGCGCGGTTGCGGCCTCCGTCCGGGGCGGTGGCCACCCGTTCGACTTCGCCGGTCAGGGCGGCGTGGCCGTAGGCCGACAGCCGGCGCGCGGGCAGGCTGGCCAGCAGCTCCGGGATTGTCGTTGTGGCGGGCGGCGGTGGCGGTGGGGTGAGCGCGGCGGCCAGCCAGCCGGGTAGTGGGGCGGGCGGCCGGTCGCGGGTGAGGGTGTAGGGGCCGGTGCCGTCGCGGGCGGCCACGTGGCTGCCGGGGGCGACGACGTAGCCGCCGCGGGCGCGGGTGTCGATGAGCCAGCCCAGGCCGTTGCCGCGCCGGCCGGTGGTGTTGCCCAAGTCCAGGCCGGGCGGGGCGGTGAAGTACAGGTGGGTGCCGCCGCGGCGGGTGCGCACGGTGAAGGTGTCGTCGGGGTAGGGCTGGCCGTGTTCGGCGCACAGATCGCGGAAGACGTGCTCTCCGGTGGCCAGGCCACGTGCGGCGTAGGCGGCCGGCGGTTGCTCGCCGGGTTTGGGTAGGTCCAGGTCGATGACCAGCAGCCCAGAAGGGCCGCATGCGATGCCGACGTTGTAGGGAGCGCGGCGCCACCAGGTGGCCAGCCGGTTCGGGTCGGTGGTGGCGTTGTGCTCCCAGCGGGTGAAGCCGCGGGCCGGATATTTCCCGCCTGGAGTGATCGGGAAGACGTGCCAGCCACGCCGGGCGGCGGCCGTGGCGGCGGTGAGCAGGTCGTCCATCATCGCGCCTTTCGCTTGCGCAGGTTACGGGCTTGATCGGGCGAGACTTCCCCCAACTGGTGGCTTGTCGGATGGTCGGTAGGGGCCACCAGTTGGGGGATGGCGCCCGGGCTGGCGGAGGGTGTCTAAGCGGCTTGTGGAAGTGCGGGTGCGGGCGGACACGTTGGGGTCAGCAGGCCCTGCTTGGTCCACAGGTCCATCAGGTCGGTTTGGCCGGGGCGGCTGGGACACTTGCCGCACAGCCGGCCGGCGATGGTGCCGGGTTTGGTGGTGTCGCGGCTGCCGGGTGGGCGCTGTCCCCACTTGCATGCGGCGATGCCCGCGGCCTGGACTTTCTTCTCCAAGCCTCGGATGTAGTAGGCGGTCTTCGGGTAGAAGAATTCGATCTCCTCTAGTTCGCCTTCTTTGGCGAAGCAACCGCACAAGCACTCTCCGGACATGTGCAGGTGCTCGGAGACGGGGTTGCGCCGCAGGTGGAACCTGGCGCGATATTCGGCCATCTGGGCGTTGGTGAAGTGCACGATGGGTGAGCACCAGATGATGCCGCCCTCAGGATCGATCTCTTCGGCGTTGCGCATGCGCCGGTCGGACTCGTCCCACCGCATCCCAGCCAGGTAGAGCACCTTCTCGCGCCGGCCTCGGCTGCCGATGATGGCAGCCCGGTTGCGCTGCAACGGCTCATCCTTGAGTCGCCGGTACATGACCTTGTGGGAGTCCCCGCCGGGGCCGGGCATGCCGACCCACACGGCGCGCTTGCCGGCGTTGGGGCCGGTGCGGGCCAAGATCCGCCCCTGCACGAGGTCGGCGTAAGAGTCGCGTGGGTGAAGCTCTCGAAGCGGCAGATTCCAGCCCCGGGCCACGTCCCGAACGTGTTGTCTGGTTTCCTCGATGCCGATGCCTGTGTTGACGTGCACGACGGCGTCATGCGGCGAGGAGTCCAGGTAGCGCTGGACCAGGTGCAGCAACACCGAGGAGTCGTTGCCGCCGGAAAACAGCGCTTGGCGGGCCACGATGGGATAGCGGTCCAGGGCTTCGGCAATGATGTCGTGACTGCGCTGGATCGCCTCCTCCAGGGTGCGGGCCGGCGGCGGCTGAGGCGCCTTAGTCGGCTGCTTGGTGACGGCGTCGGGCATGCCGGGCAGCATGTCCATCTGATCAGTGGCGTAGCGACGTCCCATCGGGGTCTCCAGGAGCGGTTAGGGCGGGAGTTGAGGCGGCGAAGGACGCGGGCTGGCTGCCCATGTCGTCGGGCAGGTGGCCCCAGTGGGTGCCGAGGACTTCGGCCTCGGCCACGATGGGCACTCCTCGGAAGGTGGTCGTCATGGCCTGCTGAAGGGCATCGCGCAGCCGGCCGGCGTCATGCTCGGGGGCTTGGATGATGACCTCGTCATGGACGAACAGCCACAGCTTGGCCTCGGGGTGGGCGGTGGCGAAGGTGTAGACGGCGGCCAGCAGCAGGTCACGGGCGGTGGACTGGACCATGTAGTTGCCATTGGCGTAGCCGCGGGCGGGGTCGGCGGGGATGCGCCGACCGCTCGGGGTGATCACCTCTGACTGACCGGCAAGGCGTTTGGTGTAGGCGATCACGCGCGGGTAGGTGGACTGCCACCGGTCGATGACCTGCCGGGCGACCTCGGGAGTGACGCCGGTCTGGCCGGCCAGCGCGGTAGCGCCGCCGCCGTACAGGGTGCCGAATGTGCACCGCTTGGAGATGGTGCGTTGCTCTTTGGTGTAGCCAGGGCCATACATGAGCGCGGCGGTGGCGTCGTGGATGTCGGTACCCGAGGCGATGACCCGCCGCAAGGTGGGGTCACCGGACAGGGCGGCGGCCACCCGGACTTCCACTTGCGAGAAGTCGCACGAGATGAGCACGTGGCCGGGGTCGGCGCGGAAGCAGTGCCGTAGCCGCGGGTCATGCTTCTTGAGCGTCTGCAACGCGGGACCGGTGATGGACATGCGGGCGGTTTTCGCCCGAAGGGTGTTGATCTGCGGGTGGACGCGGCCGGCGGTGTCGGCGGCACGCAGGAACGCGGTCAGGTTGGCAATCAGGTTGGACGTGCGGGCCATAACCTGCCGGGCGGCCAACAGCTCACGCACCTGCGGGGGCAGCGCGCCGGCGTGCCGGTCGGTCAGGGCGGTGAGGGTGTCGGCGGTGACTTGGAGGCGGCCGGTCGGGGTACGCGGCAGGTCGGTGACACCGGCAGCCCTGAGCTGGTCGTCCAACCAGGCGGCGAAGCGAGGTGAGCCGCCGGGGAAGCCGAGTGTCTGGTGGATGCGGGTCTCGGCGGCGTGGTGCTCACCTCGGATCTGGTCGAGCAACGCAGTGGTGTAGGGCCGGTCCAGCAGCAGGCCGCGGATGGTGATGCCGGTGGCGCGTGCGGCCAGCCATTGCTCCATGCGCACGAGGTGGGTGAAGTCCAGGCAGTGCCGCAGCAGCACCGGCAGCAGGCGGCGCACGTAGACGGCGTCCAGGCCGGCGTAGACGACGTAGGTTTCGTCCGTGGCCGGGAGGTGGTTCCAGCCCCAGGTCAGCCAGGCGTTGCCGGCGCGGTGCCCGACCGGCGCCAGGGCGCGCATCCGGGCGTGCAAGGCGGCCTCGGCGTGCTTCAGGCCGTCGTCCAGGTGGCGGCCGGTCAGCTCTTTGAGGCCGTGGCCGGCACGTTCGTCCGGGTCGATCAGCTTGGAGAGCAGGTGCGTGTCGATGACACGCTGCCCAAGTGCGATGCCGAACGCTGCCCACACGGCCAGCGGGTCGTAGGTGGTGTGGGTGACGAACCGGCGCGCGGGATCGGCCAGCGTGGCATAGATGGCGGCCCGTTGGGTCGGGTCGGACGGGTCAAGGACCCACGCCTCGGCAGGTGAGCCGAACTGGACCAACCGGACGGTGAAGGCGGCGTCGAACTGGCGCGGGCCTTTGTCGTCGATGGCGCTGGTCTCGACATCCAGCCCAAGCATCGCCTCACCTGCGGTGAAGCGGGCGAACGCGGCCAGCTCGAACCTGGCAGGGCTGTGGATGGTCATGGTGTGACCGGCGTGCTCGCGCACATAGCAGGCCGCCGAACCTGACACGGTGGGCACCGTGGCGGGTGTCGTGGGCGGGGTGGTCATCGTGCCTCCGTGGGGTGGCAGTACGGGCAGGTCCACAGCACCGGCGCGGCGGTAGGCAGCACGGCCGGGCGGTGGCACGTCGGGCAGGCGGGTGATCGTGGGGCGGGCAGCGCGGCGGCCAGCCAGCCATAGCCGTCACCACGGAGTTCGGCATCGCTGGCGGCGGGGTCGGTGGCCTGGTAGGGCACGCCCGATACCGCGGTGCCGGCCAGGTCGGTGGTGACGGTGAACAGCGAGGCTTGGTCATCAGTGCGCACCGGGGCCAGAGCGGGTGATGGCATGAACGCGGCTCCTTCCGGGTGGGGTGCTTCGGGACGGCGGTGGCATGGTGGGGCCGGCCGCCGTCCCAAAGCGGCCATGGACGAAGCGGTTTAGAACGGGGGCTCGTCGCCGTTGCCACCCGCCGCCCCAACCGGGGCCGGGGTGGCGCTGGCCCAGGGGTCATCAAAGGCGCCGGGCGATGCCGGGGCGCCGTTGCTGTTGCGCTGGCCGTTGCCGCGGGCGGCCTTGACCGGCCGGGCGGTGGCGAACCGCAGCGAGGGGCCGATCTCATCCACGGTCATCTCCATGACCGTGCGGCGGTCGCCGTCGCCGGTCTCGAACGTGCGCTGTCGCAACCTGCCGGTGGCGATGACGCGGGTGCCGCGGGTCAGGGATTCGGTGACGTGCTCGCCGAGGTCGCGCCAGGCAGAGCAGCGCATGAACAGCGGCTCGCCGTCCTCCCACTGTTCGATGCTCTTGTTGTAGACGCGCGGGCTGGAGGCGATGGTGAAGCCGGCCACGGCGGCGCCGGTTTGGGTGTAGCGCAGTTCGGGGTCGGCGGTCAGGTTGCCGATGATGGTGATCGTGGTCTCGCCAGACATGGCGGTTTCCTTTCAGACCGGGAGGTGGGTGTGGGTTGGTGCGATCAGAGCCAGACGTTGAACTGTTCGCCGCAGTCGTCGCACCGGTAGGTGATGGTCACGGCGTCGAAGTGGCGACTTGCGCCGTGGGTTTCCCGGGCGCAGCGGTGGCTGCCGCATGACTCGCACGCGATGGGCGGCATGACGGTTAGCGGGTGCCGTCGTGGTGCAGGCGGCGGAGGTAGACGTAGAGCTGCCAGCCGAGGCGGGGCCGCATGCCGGTGCCCTCGCAGGCGCGGCAGGTGCGGTTCTTGCCTCCCGGGGCGCAGCGTCGGCAGGTGCCCCACGGGGAGGCGTAACACCAACTGATGTAACAGACAGTGACGATTGGCAGGCAGACGACTAGCAGGGAGATGATGGTTGCCACGGTGGCCTCCAGGCCGGTTTTCAGGGGTTGCCGCAGGTCAGGGTCTAGGAGCTAGATCCCTGGTAGAGGGCGGCTTTCGGGTCTAGGGGAACCTCTAGACCTAGAGGGTGTGGCCTCTAGATCTAGAGGCGATCGGGCGGTTAGGAAGCCGCCCCGGAACCCCGCCGCTTGTCACTCTCCGTGACGGCGGTCAGGATGTCGTCGCGGGCGATGCCGATGCGGTTGGCGCCCTTGCCGCCGCCCTCGGGGGTGCCCCACACCTGCATGGTGCGCACTCCGTACGGCTTGAGCGCGGTGGTGAGCTGAGCCGTCTTGGCTCCGCCCTCCAACGCATCCCAGGCGCCGTAGACCTCGGGGCGCAGCTCGGCCAGGCGGGCGATAACGACCTCGTTCCACACCTTGGCCTCGGACGCGGGCACCACGGCCAGGATGTCGGCCAGCAGGTCATAGCTCGGCGTGAGCTGTTCGGGCGTCTCGCCGAGGGCGTGCCCGGACAGGGTGCCGGCGGCCTTGCGCAGCGCGTAGGCGCGATCGGCGATGAGCTGGGTCTGTGGCGTGTCCAGGTAGGCCGACTTGACCACCTTGGGCATCGGGGTCGCGCCGATCAGGTATCCGGTGCCGGCGTCGCCGCCCTTGTCCGGAGGCCCGGGGACGAACATGGTGGCGCGGATGCCATTCTTGTAGGCGGACGTGCCGAGGATCATGTCGTTCTCGGTCTGGCCAGCCACCCGCAGGCAGAACCGGATGGACACGTTCGCCGAGATGCCGGTGGGCAGGCTGTCTTTGTCCGGGCGCTGGGTGGCCAGGATCAGGATCACGCCGAGGGCGCGCCCCAGCTTGATGATGAACTCGGCATCCTCGCCCGCCTTTGCCCCGTACGTAGGGTGGGCGAACAGGTTCTGGCACTCGTCGAAGATGGCCACCAGCGGGTGCAACCCGAGAGAGCGCTTGTCGGCGATCTGCCGGGTGACCTTCTTGTCCGGGCACAGATCCGGCGGCACCGTCTTGAGCGCTGCCGTGCGGCGCATGACCTCCTTGCGCAGCAAAGCCAGCGAGTCGGCGGCGTAGGCGATGGCCTCGTCTTGAATCCCGGAGACGTAGCGGTGGCAGACCTTCTCGAACGGGTCGAGGTCGCCGGTGCCCTTCAGTTCGTGGAACCAGCCTTCGGCAGTCGGGTCGAGCATGACGCCGGCGGCCAGCTCGCGCACGGAAGCGGTCTTGCCCTGGCCGGGCAGGGACCCGATCAGCATGTTGTGCTCGATGAACGGCACGGTGACCAGCCGGCCGCGCGGGTCGTTGCCGAACGGGACGCCCTTGAACAGGTCGTGGGAGGTGGCCTTGAGCAGGGGCGACTTGACGATGGTCTTGGATAGGTCCTTGTCGCCTACCCACAGGATCAGTCGTCCCTCGTGGATGGAGGGGTCGCCCTCGGGCCAGATGCAGCCGAGCGGGCGACGTAGCGCGCCGGACATCCGGTCGCGCTTGTCGAGGATGTCGCCCACGGTCACGCCGTAGGGCAGATCGATGTCGGCGCGCCAGCCGGGGCCGTCGCGGGTGATCGGGGCCACGAACCGGATAGCCTCCTTGGGGTTCTTGGACATGGCCTGCGTGATGCCGGCGATGCCAAGGGAGGTCAGCGCGCGGATGACGATGTCGCTGGTCAGCTTTTCCACGGTGGAGGCCAGTACGGCGCGTTCGATCAGCGGGCGGTCGGCGGGCTTGCCGAGAATGCCGAGAGCGGCCAGCGCCACGGCGAGTGCGCCCCACTGCACGGCGGCCGGCTGGTTGGCCACGATGATGGCCGTGATCAGCAGCGTGACCAGCACCACCAGCGCAATCGGAACCCTCAGCCGGACGCGCGAGTCGCGCTGACGCGACAGCTTCAGGTACACCTCGGGGTCGGCCTTCTGCACGGTGGCCACCCGTACCGGCTCGCCTTCCAGGTCGAATGTCCAGCGCACCATGCCGCCGACCAGCCGGGCCAGGCCGCGCGGGGAGCGGAAGGCCAGCCGGCCGGCGTATAGCGGGGTGCGGGTGGCCTGGTAGGCGGCCACGTGGCCGTAGTGCTTGCCGAGCCAGGTCAGGGTTTGCAGCGCCTCGGCGCGCGAGCGCAGCCACAGCGGGACCACCGGGCGGCGGGTGCGCATCTTGGCTTCCAGCTCGGCACGCCAGTCGCGGTCCTCCTTGCCCGGCTGGTCAACCCTGACGACCTGGCCTTCCAGGATCGTACTGTCGGCAGCGGGGGCCGGGCTGGTCGGCTCGGGGTCGTCGTCGGGGCGTTTTGCCGGGGCGTAGGGGTGGCGGCCGGCGCGGGCGGCGTCCAGGTGGACGATGTCCGCGTCCTTGCCGTCGTCGGCCTCGGCGGCGGGCTCGGGAGCGGTGGCCGCCGTGTCGTCGCTCGTGGTCGGTTCGGGCTGGTCGGTGGGGTTGAACGGGTCATGCGTCATGATGGGATCACCTCGTGTGCGTTGCAGCGGGCGGGGTGGCAGGGCGCGGACTGGTCTTGGCGGATTGGGTCCGCGCCCTGCACGTCACATGCGATGGGTTGGCGAAGATGATTCACGGTGAGTACGACGTTCTGGTGATTCTTGGAGACACGACCGCCGATGATCGCGCGCCCCTCCCAGTACGAGTTGGTGCGTGACCACTCAAACCCCGTAGATGGCGCGAGCCGTGGCTTCCAGTCCTCAGCCCACTTGGTGGCCAGGAGGAGGCTGGCGCGGAAGGTCATCACGCGGCCTCCTGAGCGAGGGCGTCACGGACGGCTCGGGCGTCGTCCATGCCGCACCTGAGTGCGCGCTGAATCCTGTAGGCGCTCGGGGCGGCGGGCAGAGTGCCGGCCGCGATGAGCACCTGTGCGCGTTCGATCAGCGCGGCCACCTCAGGACTGATGAGCCTTACCCGATCACCGGTGTTCGCGCTGTACGTAAGGCCGGTAAGCCCTCGGTCGGCGGGGGTTTCGCGGGTGGGGTCGAGCCGGGCGAACGCGGCCAGGATGATGGGCAGGGCGGTGACGATGGCCACAGCCACGATCGGTCCCAGGGTGTGCAACACCAGTCGGGAGATGGTGAAGTCGTCGTCGGTCCAGGGCAGGTAGGGCCAGGCGTTCATACCGAGTGTCAGCCCGAGGAACAGGTACTCGATGCGGATCAGCTTGGGGTTATCGAGCGGCTGCCCTTGGGTGCCGAGGTAGGCACGTGCCCCGACGATGCCCAGCAGGGCAATGGACATGAACGGTTCGACCAGCCATGCGAAGATCCAGCCGGGCGACCAGGCGGGGGCGCCCTCGGCGGCGAAGTGCTGCACGCCGGCGGTGGACCAGGCCAGCGCCAGCGCCAGGGCGACCATGAGGGCGGTGGTCAGCAAGCGCCGCATGCGGGCGGCCTGCCAGGCGCGCATCTCGGGGTCTCGGCCGAGCCGGTGCAGGCGGGCGGCCTCGTGGGCCTTCTTGCGGCGCCGGCGCACCCGGGGCGTGTCCAGCAACAGGGGCGTGTTGTCGGTCTGGAGCGCGGCCAGGGCACGGGCCTCGGCGACCTCGGCGCGCAACCGGCGCACGCGCTTGGTCTGGCCGGCCTCTTCCGGGTCGTCCGGGTCGGCGGGCGGCGGGTACGGCGATGTCGGCTCCAACAGGTGGTGTTCGATCTCGGCCAGGGCGCGGGAGATGTCTTCCGGTCCCGGCTCGGGGGTCGGGATTGCGGTGGTCATGATGCTTTCCTCCAGTCGGACTTGGTGGTGTGGGCGGGGGTCGAGTCGCCGTTCCACAGGCGGCGTAGTCGGTGCACGGCGGCGATGTCGGGCAGGTCCTTGGGGCGGCGGGCGCGCTGTTTCCAGGCCAGAACGTCGCCCAGGCGCATGAACGGGATGCCGTCGATCAGGTCGGCGGAGTCGATCAGGTAGTCAGTCGGCCAACCGGGCGTCCCGCGGTCGACAAACTCGATGGCGGCGCGCGGGTGGTTGACGACCAGGCCGTACCCGGAGAGGGCCGTACGCGGCGGCATGCCGAGCGAGAGCACCTTGGCCCAGGCGGGGCCGCGGGCCAACACGTCAAGGTCGCCCATGCGGGTGCGCAGGCCGCGCACGTACAGGGCGGCGCTGCCGCACACCACGTACTCACCGAGTGGCAGGGCCAGGCGTGCCAGCTCCGCGAACAGGCCTGCCGGGTCGCTCACCAGGACCGGCGGGGCAGAGACCACCGACAGTCGAGGCGCGGCGGCCTCGGCCGGTGGGCAGATGGTGAGGCCGCTCACGGGGACTCCAGGCGGATGATGAGGTTGTCCAGGTCGATGGCGACTGCTTCGAGCACGTCTTGACGGTTGCTGTGTTCGTTGTTCAGCTCGGTCTCGATGCGCTCGCACAGGGCGCACAGTTCGGCGCGGATCTCGGTGACGTTCATGCGGCGGCCACCTCTTCGGCGCAGTCGAGGCAGGTGCCGAGGTGGCGCGGCAGCACGTAGCCGACATCGCGCAGGCACTCGGGGCAGGTGCGGCGGGCGGCGTTGGCCTTGCCGAGGGCGGCGCGCTGGCGGGCGGTGGGGGTGCGTTTGGGAAGGGCGAGCCGCACGTCGTACAGATAAGCGGCACGTACGCCGGCCGCGCCGTGGCGGCGGGAGCGCCACAGGACTTGGGCCTGTACGCCCTGCCCGCCGGGTCGTAGCCCTTCAGCAGTAAGTTGCCGCAGGGTGAGCAGGTGGGGCGGGGCCATCTTCCGCGGGTAGGTGGGGATGCCGTACTGGCTCCCGGTCGGATCCCAGAACGCGGCGCGGATGCGGGACATCACGCAGCCTCCTTAGAGCGTGACTCATTTGGTGGTTGCTCGTTGTATGGGTCGTGGAAGTGTTCCTGCAGCGGCTGGTGCCTGATGAGTTATGGGAGATCTTTCAG
>NZ_JBIDCC010000027.1:0-43806 GCF_043204415.1 Nonomuraea sp. NPDC047897
ATGCCGCCCAGCGCCTACCAGCGTCAGGCGGCTGACGCAGTGGCGGGGATGCCGTCGTGCGTGGCGAAACAGGTCACCAGACCGGTCAGGAATCGAGAAGCGCCGCCTTCGGACCGCGCCTAGCGTGACCGCATGGACGTCGGCATTCCGGCGGGCCTCCACCGGCGCGGCGAGCCGGCCGGCTCCCCCTGAAGCCGGCCCGGCCTCACGGCCGGGCGTGACCCGGGGTCGGCGCGACAGAGAACCGGACATACTGCTCGAAACTGGTTAGATCGAGCCAGGCGACGCCGATGGGGACCGCGAACGCGGCCCGCTGAGAGATGGAGACACGATGAGCATGACCCCGACGACGGACGCGCGGTCGCCTGCGCCGCACTCTGCCGACAGCCACGATCTGATCCGCGTGCACGGCGCGCGCGTGAACAACCTCAAGGACGTCAGCATCGCGATCCCGAAGCGCAGGCTGACGGTGTTCACCGGGGTCTCCGGTTCGGGCAAGAGCTCGCTGGTGTTCAGCACGATCGCCGCGGAGTCGCAGCGGCTGATCAACGAGACCTACAGCGCCTTCGTGCAGGGCTTCATGCCGACGCTGGCGCGGCCGGAGGTCGACGTCCTCGAAGGGCTGACGACCGCGATCATCGTCGACCAGCAACGGATGGGCGCCGACCCGCGCTCCACCGTCGGCACCGCCACCGACGCCAACGCGATGCTGCGCATCCTGTTCAGCCGGCTCGGCGAGCCGCACATCGGCTCGCCCCAGGCGTTCTCCTTCAACGTCCCCACGGTGCGGGCGAGCGGCGCGATCACGGTCGAACGCGGCGCCCGCAAGGCCGAGAAGGCGACCTTCACCCGCGTCGGCGGCATGTGCACGCGCTGCGAAGGCCGGGGCACGGTCACCGATCTCGACCTCACGCAGCTCTACGACGACTCCAAGTCGCTCGCCGAGGGCGCGTTCACCATCCCCGGCTGGAAGTCGGACAGCTTCTGGACCGTGCGGGTCTACGCCGAGTCGGGCTTCGTCGACCCGAACAAGCCGATCCGCTCGTACACCGACAAGGAGCTTCACGACTTCCTGCACAAGGAGCCGACCAAGGTGAAGGTCGACGGCGTCAACCTCACCTACGAGGGACTGATCCCGAAGATCCAGAAGTCGTTCCTGTCGAAGGACCGGGAGGCGATGCAGCCGCACATCCGGGCGTTCGTGGACCGGGCGGTCACCTTCACCACCTGTCCCGAGTGCGACGGCACCCGGCTCAGCGAGGAGGCCCGCTCGTCGCGGATCAGGGGCGTCAACATCGCCGACGCCTGCGCGATGCAGATCAGCGACCTCGCCGCCTGGGTCGGCGGCCTCGACGAGCCATCGGTCGCGCCGTTGCTCGCCGCGCTGCGGCACACCCTCGACTCGTTCGTGGAGATCGGGCTGGGCTACCTCTCGCTCGACCGGCCGGCGGGCACGCTGTCGGGCGGCGAGGCGCAGCGCACGAAGATGATCCGCCATCTCGGCTCCGCGCTCACCGACGTGACCTACGTCTTCGACGAGCCCACCATCGGCCTGCACCCGCACGACATCCAGCGGATGAACGGCCTGCTGCTCCGGCTGCGGGACAAGGGCAACACGGTGCTCGTCGTCGAGCACAAGCCGGAGGCGATCGCGATCGCCGACCACGTCGTCGACCTCGGCCCCGGCGCCGGCACGGCGGGCGGCACGATCTGCTACGAGGGCACCGTCGAGGGTCTGCGGGCCGGCGGCACCATCACCGGCCGCCACCTGGACGACCGGGCCGTGCTCAAGGAGACGGTGCGGACGCCCAAGGGCACGTTGGAGATCCGCGGTGCGAGCCGCCACAACCTGCGGGACGTGGACGTCGACATCCCGCTCGGCGTCCTCTGCGTCGTCACCGGTGTCGCCGGCTCCGGCAAGAGCTCGCTGATCCACGGGTCGATCCCCGCCGGCGCGGGCGTGGTGTCCGTCGACCAGGCGCCCATCCGCGGCTCGCGGCGCAGCAACCCGGCGACGTACACGGGGCTGCTCGACCCGATCCGCAAGGCGTTCGCCAAGGCCAACGGCGTGAAGCCGGCCCTGTTCAGCGCCAACTCCGAGGGCGCCTGCCCCACCTGCAACGGCGCCGGGGTCATCTACATGGACCTGGGCATCATGGCCGGTGTCTCCACCACCTGCGAGGAGTGCGAGGGGAAGCGGTTCGAGGCGTCGGTGCTCGAATACCACCTCGGCGGCCGCGACATCAGCGAGGTGCTCGCGATGTCGGTGACGGAGGCCGCGGAGTTCTTCGGCGCCGGCGAGGCGCGCACGCCGGCCGCGCAGGCCGTCCTCGGCCGGCTCGCCGACGTCGGGCTGGGCTACCTCAGCCTCGGCCAGCCGCTCACCACGCTGTCCGGCGGCGAGCGGCAGCGGCTGAAGCTGGCCACCCACATGGCCGACAAGGGCGGCGTCTACGTCCTCGACGAGCCGACCACCGGCCTCCACCTCGCCGATGTCGAGCAGTTGCTCGGCCTGCTCGACCGGCTCGTCGACTCCGGCAAGTCGGTCATCGTCATCGAGCACCACCAGGCGGTGATGGCGCACGCCGACTGGATCATCGACCTCGGCCCCGGGGCCGGGCACGACGGCGGCCTGATCGTCTTCGAGGGCACCCCCGCCGACCTCGTCGCCGCCCGCTCCACCCTCACCGGCGAGCACCTCGCGGCCTACGTCGGCGCCTGACGGACCTCCTCGCGGCCGCCGCGAGGAGCGTCCCCCTATTTTGCATCACTCGGAGCAGAATTGGTAGCGTGGTCGTATGGCCAGACCACGGGCGTTCGACGAGGAGCGGGTGCTGGACGCGGCGATGCGCGCGTTCTGGGCGGGCGGGTACGAAGGCACGTCCACCCGCGACCTGTGCGAGGCGACCGGCCTCGACCGCAGCAGCGTCTACAACGCCTTCACCAGCAAGCACGAGCTTTTCAAGCGGGCGCTGAGCCGCTATCTCGACGCGATGACCGCGGCCCAGGTCGAGATCCTCGGCGCCGGCGGACAGCCGGCCGGTGAGCGCGTCCGCGCACTCCTCTCCAAGATCATCGATGACGAGTTCCGGCACCGGGGTGACGGCCCCAGCCTCGGGTGCCTGAGCGTCAACACCACCGTCGAGCTCGCCGGGCACGACGAGGAGGTCTCCCGGCTGCTCGAACAGGACCTGCGCAGGCGGCTCGACTCGTTCCAGGCCGTGATCGAGGAGGGGCGGCGCGCCGGCGACGTCGTCTCCGACCGCGACCCCGCCTCCCTCGCCAGCTACCTCAACGCCGTGATCGCCGGAATCCGGGTGTCGGCCAGGGGCGGCGCCGGCCGCGCCGACCTGGAGGACATCGCGGCCACCGCGCTGGACGCCCTCTTCCGCTGATCCACCACCTCCCTCGGAGTGCCTTCGCATGCCCGAGTTTTGTACTGATCGATGCAAAATTGAACTGACAGGAGCACCTCCATGCCCCGTGCCGTCTACGTGCTGGCCCTCGGCATCTTCGCCATGGTCACCAGTGAGTTCGCCGTGGCCGGGCTGATGCCGCAGCTCGCCGCCGGCCTCGACGCCACGATCCCCCAGATCGGCTATCTGATCACCGCCTTCGCGGTCGCCATGGCCGTCGGCGGGCCGTTCATGACGATCGCCCTGATGCGGCTGCGTCCCCGGACCGCGCTCATGACCTTGTTCGCCGTCTTCCTCGCGGGCAACGTGCTGGCGGCCGTCGCCCCGACCTACGGGGTCATGCTGGCCGCCCGCGTGGTCACCGGCGTCGCCTCGCAGGCGTTCTTCGGCGTCGCCATCTCGCTCACGGTCCGGCTGACGCCTCCCGAGGTGCGCGGCCGGGCCATCGCCGTGGTCATGAACGGGCTGATGGTCGGCACCCTGCTCGGGCTGCCGCTGTCCACGTTCGTCGGCGAACGCCTCGGCTGGCGGGCGGCGTTCTGGGCCGTCAGCGTGCTGACCGTGGTCGCCGCCCTCGCCACGGTGGCGGGAGTGCCGCGGCTGGAGCGGTCGGCGGACGACGGCGCGGGCCTGCGCCGCCACCTGGGCGTCTTCCGCGCCCCCCGCCTGTGGCTGGCCCTGTCCACCAGCACGCTCATCATCGGCGCGACGTTCTCCGCCTTCAGCTACCTCAACCCGATCCTGACGCGCCTCAGCGGGTTCGCCGCCGAGACCGTGCCGCTCCTGCTCGTCGCGTACGGCGCAGCCACCGTGGCCGGCAACGTCGTCGTCGGCCGGCTCGCGGACCGGCACACCATCGGCGTCCAGGTGGCCGGCCTGGCCCTGAACACCGTCTTCCTCGCCGGCTTCGCCCTGCTGGCCCACGCGAGCGTGCCCGCCGTGCTCCTCATGCTCGGCGTCGGCCTGGTCGGCGTCACCATGAACCCGGCCATGGTCACCCGGGTCCAGCGCGCCGGCAACGCCGGGCCGCTGGTCAACACCGTGCACTCGTCGTTCATCACGCTCGGCGTCATCGTCGGCTCGTCGGCCGGCGGGCTGGCCATCGACGCCGCGGGGCTGCGTGCCCCGCTCTGGCTCGGGGCCGGACTCGCCGTGCTCGGCCTGCTCACGCTGGTCCCCGAACTCGTCCGCCGCCCCGCCCCCGCTCCGGAACCCCCCAGCGTACGGGACCCCGACCCGGCCGTCAGGCCGTCGTGAGCGCCCTGGAGCGGTCGGTCGCCAGGTGGACGGCGATGCCGGCCAGGACCGTGCCCATGAAGTAGCGCTGCACCCGCAGCCACAGGGGGCGGCCGGCCAGGAACGCGGCCAGGGCCCCCGCGGAGATCGCGATGAGGCCGTTCACCACGGTGCCGATGATGATCTGCACCGAGCCGAGAGCCAGGCTCTGCAGCAGGACGTGGCCCAGGGCCGGGTCGATGAACTGCGGCAGCAGCGAGAGGTAGAGAATGGCGATCTTGGGGTTCAGCAGGCAGGTGAACAGGCCCATCGCGAACAGCCGGCGCGGCGGCTCGGCCGGCAGCTCGCGCGTCTCGAAGGCCGAGGTGCCACCGGGACGGACGGCGGTCCAGGCCAGCCAGAGCAGGTACGCGGCCCCGGCGAGTTTCAGGGCCGTGTACGCGGCGGGCACGTACGCGAAGATCGCGGTCAGGCCCAGGCAGGTCGCGGTCAGATAGATCGTGAAGCCCAGTGCCACGCCCGTGAGCGAGATGAGACCGGCGCGGCGGCCCTGGGTGATCGACCGGGACACCAGATAGATCATGTTCGGGCCGGGAGTGAGGACCATGCCCAGCGACACGAGGGCGATCCCGATCAAGCCTGCGGTCATTTCGCAAGATTATCCGATACGTCACCGCGGGCTCCGGGCGCCTCGTCGTTGGCATCTCCGCGCCTTCTCGGGGAAGCAGTCCTGCCGGGCTCTTCGGAGAAGGGACTGGGGCGATGGACTTCAGAGACAACGCCAACCTCGACGCCTCCCAGGTGGAGGACGTCGGCGGGAGCGGCGGGAGCGGCGGTGGCAGGTTCCCCGGCGGCATGGTCATCGGCGGCGGGGGCATCCTCGGCGTGATCGTGACAATCGCCCTCCTGCTGCTGAACGGCCTCGGCGACGGAGGGGGCGAGCAGCCGGCGCAACGGCAGCCGGCCTCCGACCTCACCCAGGAGTGCCGCACCGGCAAGGACGCCGACCAGTCGGAGAAGTGCCGGGTCGTGGGCGTGGTCAACAGCATCCAGGACTACTGGAAGGGCGAGGTCTCCGGCTACCGGCCGGCCAAGACGGTGCTCTACAGCGGCGGTGTCCGCACCGCCTGCGGCGCGGCCGACTCCTCGGTCGGCCCCTTCTACTGCCCCGGCGACCAGCGCGTCTACCTGGACCTGAGCTTCTTCGACGACCTGCACAGCCGCTTCGGCGCCCAGGGCGGGCCGTTCGCCCAGGCGTACGTCATCGCCCACGAGTACGGCCACCACGTGCAGAACCTCGTCGGCGGCCTCGAAGGCGGCAACTCCGTCGCGACCGAGCTCCAGGCCGACTGCTACGCCGGCGTCTGGGCCAAGAAGGCCGTCGACACCGGCTTCTACGACAAACCGTTCACCGACTCCGACATCGCCCAGGCCATCGACGCGGCGGCGGCTGTCGGCGACGACCGCATCCAGCAGCGGACGCGGGGGCGCGTCGATCCCGAGTCGTTCACCCACGGCTCCTCGCGGCAGCGCGTCGACGCCTTCAAGCAGGGCTACACGACCGGCCAGCCGGCCCGATGCGACACCGCTGAGCTGGGTTAACGCCAGCGAACAGTACAAGCAGGCAGTTTCTCTCCTAAAATCTATGGGGTGATCTTCAAGCTGGTCGGCGACGGACGACCCTATCCCGAACACGGTCTGACCAATCGAGATTGGGCCCGGATACCGCCGCGCCAGGTCCGGCTCGACTCGTTGATCACCACGAAAGCGATGCTGGACCTGCACTCGCTGCTCGCCGCCGACTCCACGTTCTACGGTGATCTCTTTCCGCACGTGGTGCAGTGGCAGGGCGAGCTGTACCTCGAGGACGGCCTGCACCGGGCGCTGCGGGCCGCGCTCCACCAACGATCCATCCTGCACGCCCGCGTGCTGGACCTGCCCGCCTGAGAGAACCTGCCCCGGACAAGCGAAAGGGCCTGCGATCCGACCGGATCGCAGGCCCTTTCGGCCGGCGGTGGTGGTGGGATTTGAACCCACGGATGAGTTGCCCCATCACACGCTTTCGAGGCGTGCGCCCTCGGCCACTAGGCGACACCACCGCCGACGAGCTTACCGGATCCGGCGAGTGGCGAAGAACTCCTTGAGCACCGCGGAGCATTCCGCCGCCAGCACACCCATGACGACCTCGGGGCGGTGGTTGAGCCTGCGGTCCCTGACGACGTCCCAGAGCGAGCCCACGGCGCCGCCCTTCTCGTCCACCGCGCCGTACACGATGCGCGCCACCCGCGCGAGCACGGCCGCGCCCGCGCACATCGTGCAGGGCTCCAGGGTGACCACGAGCGTACAGCCGTCGAGCCGCCACGCCCCGCGCTCGCGGGCCGCCGCCCTGAGCGCCAGCACCTCGGCGTGCGCGGTGGGGTCGGCTCCGGACTCGCGGTCGTTGCCCGCGGCCGCCAGCACCTCGCCGAGCGGGTCGAGCACCACCGCCCCGACGGGCACCTCACCGCGGGCTCCCGCGGCGACGGCCTCGGCCAGCGCCAGGCGCATCGCCTCGGCGTGGGTCACCGCAACCGGTCGAGCTCGTCGCCGAACGACAGCCGCTCGGCGATCACCGAGAGCACGTCGGCCGGCAGCACGCCCTCCTCCATGCTGAGCTCCAGCAGCTCCTCGGAGCTGAGGCCGAGGTCACTGAGCAGCTCGAAGTCGCCCGCCGGCCGGACGCCGAGCGTGTTGGTGCCCTCCTTGTCGGGCACCACGCCCGCGAACTCGGCGAACAGCTCGCCGAGGCTGTCGGGCGCGATGGCGTGGGCGTCGGAGAGGAAGACCCGCGGCTCGTCCTCGCCGAAGTAGCGCGCGATGGCGAACCACTCGTCCTCCACCTCGACGCAGAGCAGCGCCAGCTCGTCACCCGACAGGCCGAGCGCCTCGGTCACGGCGTCGCCGAGGTCGTCGACGATCTCGGCCTCGCTCAGGTCCACCTCCGCGCCGCTCCAGCCGTCGGTGGTCCTGACGAACGCCGCGGAAAAGGTGTTGGCCGCCATGTGTCTTGCTCCAGAGGGGTCAGCCGAAAGCCGATTCGAGGGCACGCTCGAACGGCTCGGAGAAGCCGAGCCGCGCGGCGATGCTGGACAGCACGTCCTCGGGCAGCAGGTCGATGTCACCGGACAGGATGCCCAGCTCCATCTCGTCGAGCCCCAGGTCGGCGAAGATGGACAGGTCGCCCGCGGGCAGCGCCAGCTCCTCGTCCTGGAGGATCTCCTCGAGCTCCTCCTCGTCGGGCACCGGCACGTCGAGGTATTCGAGGACCTGCCTGGCCAGCGGGAAGTCCCAGGAGGCCGCGATGTCGGACAGGAAGACGTCGACCCGCTCACCGAGGACGCGCAGCGCCACGAAGAACTCGTCGCCCACGGCGACCAGCCCGATCGTGCCGCTCTCGCTCGGCTGCTGACGCAGTGCCTTGATCAGGCCGTGGAGGTCGGACGTCAGCGTCATCGGGAGCATCTCCGCGTCCCAGCACTCGTCCTCCCGATAGACCACGACGGCGAAGTCGAACACGTCTTCGTCTGTCATCGCACACCCCACCTGACGTGGCCTCTCCGAGTTCCAATCGTTCCAGACGTGACCCGCCGCCGTGTGCCGCTCCGACCAAATTGTGATCAAAACCGGAGGCACATCGTGGCGGTACGTCCCCCACAAGATAGCGTTGTCCCCTATGGAAACCCTCGTCGTCGACCATCCGCTCGTGGCCCACAAGCTCACCACGCTGCGCGACGTGCGGACCGACTCCCCCACCTTCCGCAGGCTCGCCGACGAGCTGGTGACGTTGCTGGCCTACGAGGCCACCCGCGACGTCCGCA
Organism: Nonomuraea sp. NPDC047897; assembly: GCF_043204415.1. NCBI lineage: Bacteria > Bacillati > Actinomycetota > Actinomycetes > Streptosporangiales > Streptosporangiaceae > Nonomuraea > Nonomuraea sp. NPDC047897. The sequence continues at coordinate 8,510 of NZ_JBIDCC010000027.1, forward strand.
TCACCGACGTGACCGTCCGGACGCCGGTCGCCGAGGCGCACGGCGTGCGGATGGCTCGGCCGTACCCGCTGGTGGTGCCCATCCTGCGCGCGGGGCTCGGCATGCTCGACGGCATGACCCGGCTGTTGCCCACGGCGGAGGTCGGCTTCCTCGGCATGATCCGCAACGAGTCGACGCTGCAGGCCGAGACGTACGCCACCCGGCTGCCCGAGGACCTGTCCGGACGGCAGTGCTTCGTGGTGGACCCGATGCTCGCCACCGGCGGCACGCTCGCCGCGGCCGTGCAGTTCCTCTTCGACAGGGGCGCGCAGGACGTGACGGCCCTGTGCCTGCTGGCGGCGCCGGAGGGGCTGCGGCACATGGACGAGGTGTTCGCCGGGTCGGGCAAGCCGATCCGCGTGGTCACCGCGGCACTGGACGAGCGGCTGAACGAGAACGGCTACATCGTCCCCGGCCTGGGTGACGCGGGCGACCGGCTGTACGGCGTCGTCTGAGCCGTCCCGCCCGAACCGCCTCCGCCTCGGCCCGGCCGGAAATCCCCCTTCCGTCACACGGAGTGGTCTCTTCGTTACATACTGTTGTCGTGTGGGTACGTAGAGAGAGGAAGGCAGCTTCCGCATGGGCGCGAGGGGGCGCGATGAGCGATTTTCCGGTTGTCGGGGTGTTCTCGTGAGCGAGCACATCGAGGCGGGTCCGACTCCGTACGCGGACGTCGAGGCCGCGCTGTGCGACGAGTTCGCCGGCGTCCACTCCGCGACCACCGTGACGCGATGCGTCGAGGCCGCGCACTACGGCGCGCTGGAGGTCACGGGCTACGCCCACCCCAGCCTCGTCGAGCGGATCGCGCGCAAGCACCTTCACGTCCTGGCGCTGGTCGCCAGCGAACGCGGTTAAGCAAGATCATGACCAGGCCGTGAAGTCACCTTTACCCGGGCCGCCGGGTGGGTAATGTATACGGCGGGTGTAGTGGGTAACATCTCGGAGGCAGACAGTGCAGGTCAAAAAAGTCCTCTCGTACGGCGGCATCGCATTCGCCGCCTACTACCTGCTGGCGCGACCATCCGAGGCCGCCACGGCGGTCAAGGGGGCCTTCGACAGCGTGATCAACGCGGCCGACTCCCTGGCCCAATTCGTGAACAACCTCGCATGAGACTTGTGACCCACGGGGACTCCGCCCCGTCGTCGGTCAATCGTTACCTACTCCCCGACGAACAACAGGTCATCATGGTGCGGCGCCACCCGGCCGTGCTGCTGCGTCCCGTCGCCGAGGTCTTCGGCGGCCTGATTCTCGCCGGACTGCTCAGCAAGTTCCTCGGCGACAACGGGGGCGGCACGGCCCTGGTGGTCGTCTGGTGGCTCTGGCTGGTGCTGCTGATCCGTTTCGTCTGGAAAGTCGCCGAGTGGTCGGTCGACTACTTCGTGGTGACCTCGAAACGCATGTTGCTGACCACGGGTCTGATCACGCGCAAGGTCGCGATGATGCCCCTGTCCAAGGTCACCGACATGAGCTTCAAGCGGTCCCTCCTCGGGCGCATGCTCGGTTACGGTGAGTTCGTCCTCGAATCGGCCGGTCAAGACCAGGCGCTGTCCAACGTCGACTACATTCCGTACCCCGAGACCCTCTACCTCGAGGTCTGCCAGATGCTTTTCCCCAGCGCGGACAGCGGCGACGATTAAGCTCCGCGTGCGGAATTCTTCACGTGGGGATACCAGATTCGGCCACTTCATGCAATCATTGCGTGTTGTTGACCCTTCCCCGCCTTGAGAGATGAGATGCCGAGTCAGGGAACCATCGGTGACCGCGTCCGCGGACTGCGGCTGAACAGGCGGATGTCCCAGGCCCAACTGGCCGGACCCGACCTGTCTGACAGTTATGTCTCACTCATCGAGTCGGGCAAGCGCACCCCGACTCCGGTCGTGGCCCGACTCCTGGCCGAGCGCCTGGGGTGCACCACCGAGTTCCTCCTGCACGGGATCGAGCCTCGGCAGCGCATCGACACCGAGCTCGGGCTGCGCCACGCCGAGCTGGAGCTTCAGCACGGCGATCCGGCCGTCGCCGCCGAGCGCTTCACGGAGATCGTGAAGGCCGCCGACGAGGAGAACGCCATGCTCACGGCGCACGCCCGCTTCGGCCGGGCTCGCGCGCTGGAGGCGCAGGGCAGCCTGGGTCAGGCGGTCGAGGCGTTCGAGCGGCTGCGCAGGGAGGCGTCCGCGCACCCCGAGCGGCTGGCCGACCTGCCGCTGACCGTCGCGCTGAGCCGCTGCTACCAGCGGGCCGGCGACCGGCTGCGCGCCCGCGATCTGGCCGCCCACGCGCTGGAGCAGGCGCTCAAGCTGGCCATCACCCAGGGCGAGATCGCGATCGACCTGGCCGCCGCGCTCGTCGAGGCGCGCGGCGAGCTGGAGGACGGCACCGCCGCGCCGACGTTCGTCAAGCGGGTGCTGGACGCCAACGGCGTGCCCGCGATTGTGGACCGTTCCGCCGAGATCCGGACCCTGTGGCGGGCGAGCTCCGCCGCCGCGGCCGGCGATGACTCGGCGCTGGCCGTACGGCTGGCCGACGACGCCATCACCGCAGGCCGGTCCATCAGGCTCGCGCTGCAGCTCGCGCGGACCGCCATGCACTGGGCCATGCTGGCCGGCACGCCGGTCGACGAGGCCGAGCACCTGGCGCGGGAGGCGGTCAGAGCGTTCGCCGCGACACCGGGCACCGCCGGGGAGCACGGCGCGGCGCTCATAGCGCACGCGCGGGTCAGGCTGCGCGCCGCCGACCCGGCACGGGCGGGCGAGCTGGCGACGGCGGCGCTCGACCTCGCGCCCGCCGCGCCGCACACGATCCCGGCGGAGGCCCACCTGATCCTCGCCACCGTCGCCCTCGACCTCGGGGGTGACGCCGGCAGGCATCTCGGCACCGCCCGCGGGCTGCTGGAGGCGCTCGGCCGGCCGGTGTTCGGCTCCGACAGGCAGGCGGCCCGGTGCTGGCGCGAGCTGGGCGACCTGTACGGTCGGGGCGGTGACCAGGCGCACCAGACCGGCGCGTATCGTAAGGCCCTGGAAGCGGCAGGAGTGCGCTCCGCGCTGGCAGGCCTGACGGTGGACGCCTCGGTTTCCCGCTGACGGAGGACTCCGGGGAAGTTCCAGATTTGTGCTGAACGGTCTGGAATAATTAGGGTCTACCAGTCATTGACTCATAGGATGATTGGTTTCCCGGAGGAGGCGGACTGTGAGTCTGCGTACGGCGCAGCGGGCTTCGCTCGTGGACCAGGTGATTGATCAGCTCAAGGAGCAGATCACATCAGGGTCGTGGCAGATGAACGGCAAGATCCCGACCGAGACCGTGCTCGCGGAGCAGCTCGGGGTCGGCCGCAACACCGTTCGCGAGGCCGTGCGGGCGCTTACGCACGCCGGGCTCCTCGAATGCCGCCAGGGTGACGGCACCTACGTCCGGGCCACCAGCGAACTCTCGGGAGCCATGCTCCGCCGGCTCAAGCAGGCGGAGCAACTCGAGATCCTTGAGGTGCGGCGCGCGCTGGAGGTCGAGTCGGCCCGCCTGGCCGCCGCCCGGCGCACCGACGACGACATCAAGCGCATCGAGGCCGCCCTCGCCGAACGCGACCGGGCCTGGGAGCTCGACGACCCCGACTACTTCGTCGAGGCCGACCTCGCCTTCCACATGGCCGTCGCGCACGCCACGCACAACCTCGTGCTCATCGACCTGTTCGAGGACTTCTCGGCCGCGCTGCGAGCCAGCATCACGGCCGCCGGCACGTCGCTCAACAAGAGCTACATCCCGCACGACGCGATCGCCCGCGCCATCGCCGCCGGCGACGCCAGCGCCGCCGAGCGCGCCAGCCACGCGTGCATGGAGCACATCCTCATCGCCCTCACGGAGTCGTAGCGGCCCACCGGCGTTCCGTCACAGCCACCCGCCGACCCCCTCACGGAGTCGTAGCGGCCCACCGGCGTTCCGTCACAGCCACCCGCCGTACCCCCTCACGGAGTCGTAGCGGCCCGCGGAGCTCCCCTTTCAGGCGTCCGGTGACGGCACGGCCGCCTGGGCCGCCACCCGCCGCACGGGGCTCAGGGCCTCCAGGAGACGCCCGCTGACCGGATGGTGGCGGGCCGCCGTGACGACGTCCGGCCGGCCATGGCTCCCGCACCCCACCACCGGCGCGTCCGAAGCGCCGCTGGGGCGTCCGGGCCGGTCAGGACGGGGTGCCGGCGGTCAGGTGGTCGGCGTGAGCGTGGGCGAAGTCCAGGAACGTGCGTGGGGCGTGGCCCGTGACCGACGCGAAGTCGGGGGTGGTGTAGTCGCCCCAGCCGCGCGCGTAGGCGACGGCGTACTCGACGCTGACCGCGGCGATCCACTCCGGGACGCCGGCGTCCAGCATGGCGGCGTGGACATGGTCGGGCGGCAGGGGCTGGTAGGTGACCGGACGGCCGTAGACCTCCGCCAGGTCGCCGGCGGCCTCGGCCATGGAGATGCTGGCCGGGCCCGTGAGGGTGTAGACCTTGCCTGTGTGGGGTCGGGGATCGGTGAGGACTGTGGCGGCGAAGTCGCCGATGTCCCTGACGTCGATGAGACCCAGCCGTCCCTGGCCGGTGGAGCCGTACAGGGTGGTGCCGTTCAGCGCGCCGAAGAGGTTCTGCATGAAGAAGGCCGGGCGGATGATGGTCCAGTCGAGGCCGGAGGCCTGGAGTTCCGCGTCGGAGAGGGCGTGCAGCCGGCCGTTGCGAGTGGGGGCGTCGTGCGCGGCGCCGATGGCCGACAGGCGGACGACGTGCCGCACGCCGGCCTCGCGGTGCTCCGGTGATGAGGATCGTCATGGTCAGTTCTCGCCTTCTTGCGTGGTGCCCGCGTCCGCGGACACGGCGCGGAAGTCCGCGAGCATCGCGGGGCGGGCGGCCGGCAGCCGATCGGTGTGCTCCGGGGACGCCCGGAACCGGGTGAGTTCCACTGTCGTGGTCATACCACGACGATATAGTAATAATCAGTGACTATCATGATAAGTGACTAATGGAGGCGTGACCGTGCGCAGGAGCGAGCGCAAGCTGCAGGACCCCGACCTCGGCGTCCTGGCCGGCCGCACGTTGTTCGGGCTGCAGCAGGAGCTGTTCGCCGCCGTGGCCGAGCAGGGGCACCCGGAGCTCCGGCCGCGGCACGGCGCGGTGCTGGCGTACCTGGACGAGGAGGGCAGCCGGGCCACCGACCTGGCGGCGCAGTCGGGCCAGCACAAGCAGGTGATCGGCACGCTCGTGGACGAGCTGGCCGCGCTGGGGTACGTGGAACGCCGCCCGGACCCGGCCGACCGGCGCGCCAAGCTCGTCGTGCCGACGGCCAAGGGGCTGGATCAGATGGCCAAGGCGGACGCGGCCGTGGCCGCGATCGAGGCACGGCACGCCGAGGCGGTGGGTGCGGAGGTGTACGCCGAGTTCAAGCGGATCTTCAGGTTGGTGGCCGGGCACCACTCGGCGACCACCTGACCGGCCCGGCCGGTCAGGTGCCCTGGCGGAGCGACATGACCAGGTAGCGGAAGGCGGGGTCGGCGTCGCCCGGCACATCCTGGATCAGGGCCGGCCGCGTGGGCGACTCCATGTTGATCCGGGCCAGCTCGCTCTCGATGCCGGTGAGGCCGTCGAGCAGGAAGTGCGACTGGAACGCGATCTGGATGTCGTCGCCGCGCAGCTCGCACTCGACCACCTCGGAACCGCGGCCGACGTCACCGCCCCCCGCCTGGATGAGCACCTGGCCCTGGGTGAACGACAGCCGGATCGCGGTGTTGCGCTCGGCCACCAGCGCCACCCGCTTGATCGCGTCGACGAACGGCCCCACCCGCACGTCGGCCCGGATGGACCAGTCGGCGGTCAGCCGGGTGCGGTAGTCGATGAACTGCTCGTCGAGCAGCCGCACGGTGGTGCTGCGGCCGACGCTCTCGAACCCGGCCACCCCGTCGCCCATCGCGACCAGCACCTCGCCGCCGCGCAGCGACTTGGCCACCTCGACCAGCACCCGGGCGGGCACCATGGCGGAGACGGCGACGTCGGGCGCGGTGGGCCGCCAGGCGAACTCGCGGGCGGCGATCCGGTAGCGGTCGGTCGCGGCCATCGTGACGGTCTCGCCCTCGATGTCGACCCGGATGCCGGTGAGCATGGGCAGCGTGTCGTCGCGGCTGGAGGCGGGCGCGACCTGGCCGACGGCGGAGGCGAACACCCCACCGCCGACGGCGCCGATGCTCGGCGGCATCGTCGGCATGGTCGGGAAGTCCTCGACCGGCATGGTGACCAGCCCGAACTCGGCGCTTCCGCAGGTCAGCACCGCCTCGGCGCCCTCGGTCACGATCTCCACCTGCTCGCCGGGCAGGCTGCGGCTGATCTCGGCCAGCAGCCGGCCGGGGATGAGCACGCGGCCCGCCTCGGCGACGTCGGCGTCGATCCGGGCCTGCGCCGAGACGTCGTAGTCGAACGCGGACACGGTCAGCTCGTCGCCCGCCTCGATCAACAGCCCGGACAGCACGGGTGTCACAGGACGGCTGGGCAGAACCCTGGCGGCCCACGCCACCGCGTCAGCCAGTACATCGCGGTTAACCCGGATTTTCACCTGATCGACCCTTTCCTCTCGCCTGCCTCCTCCGAAGGTATCCGGTGTCACCGACAGTCCCGCTAACGACTGTTGAGATAGGCGAGGACGGCCAGCACCCTGCGATTGTCGTCGTCGGAGGGGGCGAGGCCGAGCTTGGCGAAGATGCCGGCGGTGTGCTTGGCCACCGCGCTCTCGCTGAGGTAGAGCCGCTGGGAGATGGCGGCGTTGGACCGGCCCTCGGCCATGGCCTCGAGGACCTCCCGCTCGCGCGGGGTCAGGGCGGCCAGCGGCTCGTGCCGGGCGTTGCTGGCCAGCAGCTTGGCGATCACCTCGGGGTCCATGGCCGTGCCGCCGCCGGCGACCCGGCGGACCGCGTCGACGAACTGCTCGGCGTTGAACACCCGGTCCTTGAGCAGGTAGCCGATCGCACCGGAGCCGTCGGCCAGCAGCTCGCGGGCGTAGAGCTGCTCGACGTGCTGGGACAGCACCAGGACGGGCAGCCCCGGCACCTGGCGGCGGGCCGCGAGCGCCGCCTGCAGCCCCTCGTCGGTGAACGTGGGGGGCAGCCGCACGTCCACGACCGACACGTCGGGGCGCAGCTCGACCAGCCCCTTGAGCAGCTCGGGCCCGCTCTCCACCGCCGCCACGACGGTGAAGCCGTGGGCCTGCAGCAGGTGCACCAGGCCGTCGCGGAGCAGGTAGAGGTCCTCGGCGATGAGTACGCGGGTCATGGGCGGAACCATAGACGCGGCGGTGCGGTCTGGACCATCCAGCGTTCCCTGGTGTGGGCGGCGGGGATCGTGATCGCAAGGACGTACATGGCGATGCCCAGCGCGATCATGAACAGGATGACCGGCCACTGCCAGGGCCCGGGCAGGTACAACGCCAGGAACCACGACCTGTGCCGGAAATCGATGATCTTGAAGATGGCCGCGACGAGACCCTGCGGGAACAGGGGGCACCAGGCCGTCAGCCAGAGGAAGACGACCAGGGCGGCCTTGCGGCGCGGCATCCTGGGCTGGCTGCCCGCCCAGTGCTGGGGCAGCACCCGCGGCAGCTCCATGGTCACGGAGGTCGGCCCGCCGGGCGGGCTGGTGATCGCCATCACGCCGTCGAAGGCCGCGAGCCGGCGTTCGATGCCGGCCAGGCCGCTTCCCCTGTCCGGGTCGGCCCCGCCCAGGCCGTCGTCCGTCACGCTCACCCGCAGGTCGGCGTCGTCGCTCCGGATGTCGACCGTCACGGTGCGGGCATCGCCGTGCCGGGCGGCGTTGGCCAGCAGCTCGCTGACCGCGAAGTAGAGCGCGGCCTCCACCGGGAGTTCCGGGCGGTGGGACAGGTCCACCTCCACGCTCACCCGCAGCGGGCTGTCCATGGCGAGCGCCCGCACGGCGTCGGCGAGCCCGCGCTCGGCGAGCACCGGCGGGTGGATGCCGCGGATGACCCGGCGCAGCTCCGTCAGGGTGTCGGCGGACGCCTCCCGGGCCTTGGCGAGCAGTGCCCGGGCCGAGGCGGGGTCGCGGTCGATCAGCTCCTCGGCGGCGCCGAGCGTCATGCCGATCGCCACCAGCCTCGCCTGGGTGCCGTCGTGCAGGTCGCGTTCGATGCGGCGCATCTCGGCGGCCTGGGAGTCGGCCGCGAGGTTGCGCACCCGGTTGAGCCGGGTGACCTGCCGGGCCAGCCGGCTGGTCGTGGTCGGTGAGAGCAGCAACTCGCACCACATGCCGTACAGGCGCAGGGCGCGCCCGGGGACGACGAGCAGCGGCGGCAGCAGGCAGATCTTGATCAGCGGGTCGAGCAGCAGCCACAGCGAGTCGCGCCAGGTGGCCGGGTCGGTCAGCATCCACTTCCACCTGGCGTTCCAGGCGGGGACGCGCGGCGTGCGGTAGAGCGTCCGCTCGGACAGGTACATGCCGTCGGGCCCCGGCTGCGGGGGCGGCGGCTCCGGCAGGTACGGCGGGTCGATCGAGATCCCCGTCCAGGTGGCGACCCGCCGCCGGGCGTCCTCCGCGAGACCGCGCACCAGCCGCACCTGCGGCGGATAGAGGAAGACCATGCCCAGCGCGAAGGACAGCAGCAGGCAGACCGTGGCCACCAGCACCACGGCCAACTGCACGACGCTCAGCCCGAGCAGGGCCAGGATCCGGCCGTACCTTCTCAGCATGGCTCCCAGTCTGCGGGAGCCGGTCCGGTCCGGACACTGCACCTAGGTACACCCTTGCCCGACATCCAGCCGCATTCCCCAGCAGAAGCGCCGTTCCTACCGTCGATGGCATGAAGGTGATCGAGGTCAGGAACCTCCACAAGCGCTACCCCGGCCACGTGGCGGTGGACGACGTGTCGTTCGAGGTCGCCGAGGGAGAGATCTTCGGCATCCTCGGCCCGAACGGCGCCGGCAAGACCACCACGGTCGAGTGCGTCGCGGGGCTGCGCGTCCCCGACGGCGGCACCGTCCGCGTGGCCGGGCTGGACCCGCACCGCGAGCGGGACGGGCTGCGCCGGGTGCTCGGCGTCCAGCTCCAGAGCGCCGCGCTGCCCGGGAAGATCAAGGTGTGGGAGGCGCTGGACCTGTACGCGTCCTTCTACCCCGACCCCGCCGACTGGCCCGAGCTGATGGAGCGGGTCGGGCTCGGCGACAAGCGCGACGCCACCTTCGCCAAGCTCTCCGGGGGGCAGCGTCAGCGGCTGTCGGTCGCCCTGGCCCTGGTCGGGCGGCCGCGCGTGGCGGTGCTGGACGAGCTGACCACCGGGCTCGACCCGCAGGCCCGCCGCGACGCGTGGGAACTGGTCGAGCAGGTGCGTGCCTCGGGCGTGACGATCGTGCTCGTCACGCACTTCATGGAGGAGGCCGAACGGCTCTGCGACCGCATCGCGCTCATCGACCGGGGCCGCGTCGTGGCCGTCGACACCCCGGCCGGACTGGTCGCCCGCGTGGCCGCCGAGCAGCGGGTGCGGTTCAGGCCGTCGGCTCCCGTGGACGACGCCCTGCTGCTCGCGCTGCCGGAGGTGCGGGAGATCTCCCGGAGCGGCGACCACGTCACCGTCTCCGGCACCGGCAACCTCGTCGCCGCCGTCACTCTGGCGCTGGCCGAACACCAGATCGTCCCGGCCGACCTGCGCATCGAGCAGGCGACGCTGGACGACGCGTTCCTCGCGCTCACCGGAAGGAAGCTGTCGTGAAGAAGATCCTCCTCGTCGAGACCAAGCTGCACCTGCGGGAGGTGGGGACCGTGGTGTTCAGCATCGTGCTGCCGGTGGCGCTGCTGCTGGTCATCGGCAGCATCCCGCAACTGTCGGAGCCGAATCCGGCCTTCGGCGGCGAACGTATGATCGACACGCACCTGCCGGCGATGATGACGCTGCTCGCCCTGCTGACCCTGGCGTTCACCGTGCTGCCGGCCGTCCTCGCCACCTACCGCGAGCAGGGGGTGCTCAGGCGGATGTCCACCACGCCGATGCACCCCGGCCGGATGCTGGCGGCCCAGCTCGTGATCAACCTGGTGCTGGGGGTCGCGGCGATCGTCCTGCTGGTGGTGGCCGGGCGGCTGGTGCTGGGGACGGCGCTGCCCCGGCTGCCGGTCGGGTTCGTGCTGGTATTCCTGCTCGGGGCCGCCGCGCTGCTGGCCATGGGGCTGCTGATCGCGGCCCTGGCGCCGTCGGGGAAGGCGGCGCCGCTCATCGGGACGTCGGTGATGTTCCCGCTGATGTTCGTGGCCGGCATGTGGGTGCCGCGCGAGGTCATGCCGGACGCGCTGCGGGCGGTCGGCGACTACTCGGTGGCGGGGCCGTTCGCGCAGGCGCTGCGCGCCACCTGGGCCGGGCAGTGGCCGGAGCCGGCGAACCTGGTCGTCATGGGGGCCGGGCTCGTGCTGTGCAGCGCGCTGGCGGTGCGGTTCTTCCGGTGGGAGTGATCACGCCCAGACGGGGCGGGCGCCCGTCACGTTGACCATCAGCGAGTAGAGCGAGGTGGAGGCGGCGATGAACAGCCGGTTGCGCTTGGGCCCGCCGAAGACCAGGTTGGCGACGTGGTCGGGCAGGTGCAGCCGGCCGATCAGGGTGCCGTCGGGGGCGTGGCAGTGCACGGCCCGGCCGACGGCCGCCCAGATGCGGCCGGCGTCGTCGAGACGCAGCCCGTCGGGCTTGCCCTCCCCCGTGTCGGCCAGCACCTCGCCGCCCGACAGCGCGCCGTCGTCGCCCACGTCGAACACCCGCAGGTGCCTGCGCCGCGTGTCGGCCACGTAGAGGCGGCTCTCGTCCCGGGAGAACGCCAGGCCGTTGGGTCGCTCGAAGTCGTCGGCGACGCGCTCGACCCGGCCGGTCACCGGATCGGCGCGGTAGACGTGGCAGCCGTCGATCTCCTGCTCGGCCCTGACTCCCTCGTAGTCGCTGGTGATGCCGTACGGCGGGTCGGTGAACCAGACGGAGCCGTCGGAGCGCACCACGACGTCGTTGGGGCTGTTGAGCCGCCTGCCCTGCCACCTGTCGGCGATCACCGTGACGGAGCCGTCGTGCTCGGTGCGGGTGACCCGCCGGTTGCCCTGCTCGCAGGAGACCAGGCGGCCCTGACCGTCGAGGGTGTTGCCGTTGACGTAGCCGGCGGGCCGGCGGAAGGTGCCCACGGTGCCGGTCGGCTCGTCCCAGCGCAGCATCCGGTCGTTGGGGATGTCGCTCCACACCAGGAACCGGCCGGCCGGGAAGTAGACCGGACCCTCGGCCCAGCGGGTGCCGACGTGGAGCCGCTCGACCACGTCGTCGCCGGCGACCTCGGCGAAACGCTCGTCCAGCACCTCGAACTGCGTGGGGATGGTGTCCATCATGCCTGAAGCTAATCGCACAGAATGAGGTTTGGTCAATCCGGCTTGCCACAAGATAGGCTATGGCGATGGACGAGATCGACAGAAAGCTGATCGGCCTGCTCCAGGAGGACGCGACCCGGTCGTACGCGGCGCTCGGCAAGGAGGTGGGGCTGTCCGGCGGGGCCGCCCACGAGCGGGTGCGCAAGCTGCGCGAACGCGGGGTGATCAGGCGCACCACGATCGAGGTGGACCCGGCGGCGATCGGCCGCGACGTGGTGGCTTACGTGCTGGTGGACGGCGGCACGTGGATGGGCGACGCCGCCGACAGGCTCGCCGCGATCCCGGCCGTCGAGGAGGCGCACGTCATCGCCGGCCCGGCCTCGCTGCTCCTCAAGGTCCGTACGGCCGGCACCCGCCGCCTCCAGGAGGTGCTGCGGCAGGTGTTCGAGGTGCCGGGGGTCACCGGCACGCGGACCGTCGTGGTTCTGGAGACGTTCTTCGAACGGCCCAGCGATCCCCAAGTAGAGTTGAGGTTATGACGAGGGCGGCGTGGAACTCCAGGGAGCTGACCGTCGGGCAGCTCGCCGAGCGCAGCGGGGTCGCCGTTTCGGCACTCCACTTCTACGAGGCCAAGGGCCTCATCACCAGCCGCCGCACGGCCGGCAACCAGCGGCGCTACACCCGCGACACGCTGCGCCGGGTGGCGTTCGTCAGGCTGGCCCAGCGGCTCGGCATCCCGCTGAAGACGATCCGGGACGCCCTGTCGACGCTGCCGGAGGAGCGCACGCCGACGCGCGACGACTGGGCACGCCTGTCGGCCGCCTGGCGGGCCGAGCTGGACGACCGCATCGAGCAGCTCCAGCGGCTGCGCGACGACCTGACCGACTGCATCGGCTGCGGCTGCCTGTCGCTCGACCGGTGCGCGCTGGCCAACCCCTACGACCGGCTCGGCGAGGAAGGCCCGGGCGCCCGCCGCATGGACACCCGCGTCTGCCCGCCACAGGGCGTCTGCCCGCCCGCCTAGGAGACGTCCGCCTCCTGGAGGGGGAAGTGGCACGCCGCGCCGTGCAGCGGCTCGTCGCCGGACGGCTCCAGGGGCGGCACGGTCTCGGCGCAGCCGTCCTGGGCCCGCCAGCAGCGGGTCCGGAACCTGCACCCCGACGGCGGGTCGAGCGGGGAAGGCACCTCACCCTTGAGCAGGATGCGCTCGCGGCGGACCCCCGCGGTGACGTCGAGGACGGGTGCCGCGGACATCAGGGCGGCGGTGTACGGGTGGCGCGGACGGTCGAACACCTGCCTGGTCGGCCCCGTCTCGACGACCTTGCCCAGGTACATGACCGACACCCGGTCGGCGACATGGCGGACGACCGACAGGTCGTGCGAGATGAACACGTACGACACGCCCAGCCGCGCCTGCAGGTCGGTGAGCAGGTTGAGCACCTGCGCCTGCACCGACAGGTCCAGCGCCGAGACGGGCTCGTCGCAGACGATGACGTCCGGTTCGAGGGCGAGCGCGCGGGCGATGCCGAGCCGCTGCCGCTGGCCGCCCGAGAACTCCTGCGGGTAGCGGCGCGCGTCGCTGGCGCGCAGCCCCACCATGTCGAGGAGCTCGGCCACCCGCCTGCCGCGCTCCTTCACCGGCACCAGGTCGCGGTGCGTCCGCCACGGCTCGCCGACGATGTCCTCGGCGCACAGCCGGGCGTTCAGCGACGCGAACGGGTCCTGGAACACCATCTGCACCCGGCGCCGCCACCTGAGCAGTTCCTTGCCGCGCAGCGCGAACGGGTCCACTCCCTCGAAGCGGACCGAGCCCTGGTCGGGGCGCTCCAGCATGAGCAGCACCCGGGCGAGGGTGGACTTGCCGCAGCCGGACTCGCCCACCAGGCCCAGCGTCTCGCCGTGCCCGAGGCGCAGGTCCACCCCGTCCAGCGCGCGCAGGCGGTTGCGGCCGGAGGCGCCGCGGGGCACATGGAAGGTCTTCGTCACCCCCGTCACCTCCAGCAGGGGAACGCCCGTCTCTCTCGCCGCGAGCGCCGGCATGGCAGCCTCAGTCATCGGCCAGTTCCCTCCAGTGGTGACACGCGGACAGGCGTCCGGGTCCGGACTCGACGAGGAGCGGGCGGCGCTCGGCGCACACGTCGCCGGCCATCGGGCAGCGGGTCCTGAAGGCGCAGCCCGAGGGCACCGCGTGCAGCTCCGGCGGGGTGCCCGGGATGGACTTCAGCGTGGCGCCGCGGGCCACTTCCGCCGGCACCGAGTCGAGCAGCCCCCGCGTGTACGGGTGCCGGGGCCGGGCGAACACGTCCGCCACCCGCCCGGTCTCGACGACGGACCCGGCGTACATGACGGCCACGTGATCGGCCTGCTCGGCCACGACCGCGAGGTCGTGGGTGATCAGGATCAGCGCCGTCCGCTGCTCGGTGCGCAGCTCGCGCAGCAGCTCCATGATCTGGGCCTGCACGGTGACGTCCAGGGCGGTGGTGGGCTCGTCCGCCAGCAGCACCTTGGGGTGCAGCGCCACCGCCAGCGCGATGAGCAGGCGCTGGCGCATGCCGCCGGAGAACTGGTGCGGGTAGGCCCCGACGCGGGAGCGCGGCTCGGGGATGCCGACCCGTTCCATCAGTTCGACGGCCCGTTCCCGGGCAGCGCGGCGCGACAGCTTCTCGTGGATCCGGAACGGCTCGGCGAGCTGGGCGCCGACCGTCTGCACCGGGTTCAGCGCGGTCAGCGCGTCCTGGAAGACGATGGACAGGCCCGGACCGGCCAGCTTGCGGCGCCGTGCCGGCGACAGGCCGAGGATGTCGGTGCCGTCCAGCCGCACCTGCCCGCCGGCGACGTGGGCCACCGGGTCGAGCAGGCCGACGATGGCCTGCGCCGTCATGCTCTTGCCGCAGCCGGACTCGCCCAGCAGCGCCAGCGTCTCGCCGGACCGGACGGAGAAGCTGACCTCGCGCACGGCGCGGACCGTGCCGGCGGGGGTCCGGATGTCGACCGCCAGGCCGTCGACCTCCAGCACCGGCCGGCCGGTAGCGGCGGGCGCGCCGGCCTCGACCGTCACCTCGGCTCGCTCGGTCACGCCCGCACCCCCTTGACCAGGCCCTTGGTGCCGCGCCGCGAACGGGGCAGGGTGAGCCGCCACCGCTGGCCGGGGTCCATCGCCAGGCGGGCCCAGGAGGCGAGGACGGTCGCCGAGACGGTGGTCACGACGATGGCGAGGCCGGGGAAGACGGCGATCCACCAGGCGCTCTGCAGCACCTGCCGGCCCTGGGCGACCATCAGGCCCCAGCTCATGTCCGGCGGCTGGATGCCGATGCCCAGGAAACTCAGCGACGACTCGGTCAGCATCACGAAACAGAAGTCCAGGGTTGCGACGGTGAACAGGGTCGGGAGCACGGTCGGCGCCACGTGCCTGGCGATGATCGCCCAGCTCCCGGTGCCGAACGTCCGCGCCGCGTCGACGAACAGCCGGCTCTGCAGCTCGGCCGACTCGGCCCGCGCGGCCCGCAGGTAGATGGGGATCCGGGCGACCGCCAGGACGAGGACGATGTTCACGGCGCTCGGCGAGAAGACGTACAGGACGACCACGGCCAGCAGCAGCGAGGGGAAGCTGAGGATGATGTCGGCGATCCGCATCGACACGCTCTCCCGCCACCCGCGGTGGTATCCGGCCCACATCCCCCAGACCGACCCGATGACGAGCGAGATGACGACGGCCGGAACCGCCACGGACAGCGTCGTGCCGCTCGCCACGACGAGCCTGGCCAGCAGGCTGCGGCCGAGCGAGTCGCTGCCGAGCACGAACGCCCAGCCGTCGTCGAGGCTGAACGGCGGCCGGTTGACCGCACGCAGGTTCTGCCGGGTGGCCAGGTCGCCGAACAGCAGTGGCCCGAGGACGGCGGAGGCCGCCACGACCAGCAGGATCAGCACAGCCAGGCAGGCGAACCGGTCGCGCAGCAGCAGCCGCCACCAGGTGACCCGGCGGGCGGGCGGCCCCGCCGCCGGCGGGTCGGCGGGGCGTTCGAGCCCGGCCTGAGTGGACATGAGGTCTCCGTTCGTCACGTCGTCACGCCCTGGCGGACCCGGGAGTCCAGGAGCGCGTAGCAGGCGTCGATGACGATGTTGAGCGCGAAGATGGTGATGGCGGTCACCAGGACGGCGGCCTGCAGCACGGCGAAGTCACGCTGCAGGATCGAGGTGATCATCAGCTTGCCGATGCCCGGCCAGCCGAAGATGGTCTCGACGACCACGGCCCCGTTGACCAGCCCGACCGTGAGGTCGCCGGCCACGGTGAGCGCGGGAGGGGCGGCGTTGCGCAGCGCGTGGCCGAAGACCACCCGCACCTCCCCCGCGCCCTTGCTCCGGGCGACCTTGATGTAGGGCGCGGACAGGGCGCTGACCATCGCGCCGCGCACCACCTGCACGAGCACACCGAACGGCCGGATGAGCAGGGTGAGGACCGGCAGCACCCAGGCCGCCGCGCCGACCGTGCCCGAGGTGGGCAGCCAGCCGAGCGCCACGGCGAAGACCAGGACGCCCATGATGGCGAACCAGAAGTCCGGTATGCTCGCCGCGGTGGTGGAGGTGAAGCTGGCGATCCGGTCGGCCGCCGAGTTGGGGCGGTAGGCCGCCCAGCTCCCGACGACGATCGCGCCGAGGATCGCCAGGATCATCGTCGCCCCCGCCAGTTGCAGCGTGGCCGGGAACGCCCGCAGCACCGCCTCGGCCGCGGGTTCCGCCGTCCGCAGCGACTCGCCGAAGTCCAGCCGGGCGACCTGGGCCAGGTAGTCCGCGAACTGGACGTACAGCGGCTGGTCGAAGCCGTGCCGGGCGGCGAACTCGGCCCGCATCTCCGGCGTGGCGCTGAGCGGCAGGTAGAGGTTCGCCGGGTCGCCGGTGAGGCGGGCCAGGCCGAACACCCCGAGGATCACCACGACCAGCGGAAGCGCGCTGGAGGTGATGCGGCGCCGCAGGAAGGTCAGCACACTGGTTCCTCTCAGCCGGCCGGGTGCATGTCGGCGAGGCGCATCTCGTCGTTCGTGGCGGCGTTGGGCTTGTAGGTGACCCGCGGCGACAGGGCGATGATCCCGGTCATGTGGGCCAGGACCGCGTCCCGCACGACGTCCTTGTTCTGGTGCTCCAGCGCCTTGGCGAACGCCGCCTGGCGCTTCTCGCCGGACGCCTGCTCCGCCTCGGTGATCATGTCGTCCAGCTCGGCGGTGCCGTAGCTGCTCTGCGCGCCCTTGCTGCCGTAGATCTGGCCCATCGTGAACGCCGCGTCACCGGCCTGGTTGCCGTGCTGGGCCTGGAGCAGCGTCGGGCCGAGGTTCTTCGGGAACGGGCGCAGCAGGTACTCCAGCCAGGCGTTCACGTCGAGCATCTCGATCTCCACCTTGAGCCCGGCCTCGATCAGCGCGTTCTGCACGACCTCCATCGCCTCGGCGGCCTTGGGGTAGATCCCGTTCCGTCCGATGATCTTGATTGGGGTGTCGGTGGGGACGCCGTCCGCCTTGGCCTCGGCGATCAGCTTCTTGGCCTGCGCCATGTCGAACGGCCAGGCCTCGATGGCGGTGCTGTGCCCGGTCACGCCCTCGGGCACGAGCTGGCCGGCCGGCTTGCCGAGCCCGGCGAAGACCGACGCGACCAGGCCGTTCCGGTCGATGGCGTAGTTGATCGCCTGGCGGACGCGGAGGTCGTTCAGCGGCGCCTTGGTGGCGTCGATCCGCAGGTAGGACGTCTCGTTGTTGGGGTACTGCACGGCCGAGTCACCGGCGCCGTCCTCGGGGGCGAGGCCGATGGCCACGTCCGCCTCGTCACTCTTGACCATGGCCGCCCGGATGCTGCCCTCGGCGCGCCAGACGTACTCCGCGGCGGCGAACTCGGGGGCCTTGCCCCAGTAGCCGGCGAAACGCTCCAGGCGCAGGCTCCGGCCGGTGTCCCATTTGGCGATCTTGTACGGGCCGGTGCCCACGGGCTCGCGGACCTTGCCGGTCGTGCTCGTGGTGGTCGGCACGATCTCGACGAACGACAGCCGCAGCGGGAGGATCGGGTCCGCCTTGGTCGTCTTGACCTTCAGCGTCGTGTCGTCCACGGCCGTGGCCGTGAGCTCGATGCCGCCGAAGACGTAGCCGTCGACGTTGCAGTCGATCTCGGAGCCGACGGTGCGGTCGATGGAGAACGCGGCCGCCTTGGCGTCGAAGGCCGTGCCGTCGTGGAACTTCACGCCCGGACGCAGGGTGAAGGTCCACTCG
This sequence comes from Nonomuraea sp. NPDC047897, assembly GCF_043204415.1. Taxonomy (NCBI): domain Bacteria; kingdom Bacillati; phylum Actinomycetota; class Actinomycetes; order Streptosporangiales; family Streptosporangiaceae; genus Nonomuraea; species Nonomuraea sp. NPDC047897. The sequence goes on from NZ_JBIDCC010000027.1 coordinate 26,131, forward strand.
GTGGGCGAGTCCTGCTTCCACTCGGTCGCCAGCGCCGGCTGGAGCTGACCGGTGCTGGGGTCGCGCTCGGTGAGCGCCTCGGTGATGTTGGCACGGGTGACGCGGCCCGTGGCGGTGAGGGACGCGTCGCACGGCTCCAGCGTGGGCGGCTCCTCGGGGAGCACGACGCGGACGGTGTTGGCCGCGGCGCCGCCCGAGGCCTCGGGGCCGCTGTTGGCGACCGAGCACGCGCCGGCGGACAGCATGGTGCCGAGCGCCAGCAAGGCGGAGGCCGCCTGCCGCCGGCGGGGGGTGCTCGGCACTCGCATTGTTTTGATCATGATTCCTCCGAAACAGCCTGATCCCGGTGCCGGGACGGCCACGTGCTAGGCGACCGGCGTCGCGCTGATGGCGGCGAGGCCGCGGTCGATGATGCGGGCGAGCTGCTCGCGGTGCTCCGGCGAGACGTCGGCCAGCGGCGGGCGGACGGGGCCCGCGGAGCGACCGCGGATCTCCAGACCGGCCTTGACCAGGGCGACGGCGTAGCCGGGGGTCGTGTCGCGCAGTTCGGCGAGCGGGGCGTAGAACTCGCGCAGCAGCAGGTCCTGCGTCGCCTCGTCGTCGTTCTCGAACGCGGTGAAGAACGCGCCGGCGACCTCCGGCAGAAAGGCCAGCACCGCCGAGGAGTAGGCGCGGGCGCCCAGACCGGCGTAGGCGCGGGCGAAGATCTCGGCGGTCGGCATGCCGTTGAGCAGGGCCAGCCGGCCGCCGGTGGCGGTGCGGATGCGCTGGAGCAACTCCATGTCACCGTACCCGTCCTTGAGGGCGACGATGTTGCCGATCTCGGCCAGCTCGGCCACCGCGCCGGGTGAGAAGATCGCGGTGCCGCGCTGGTAGAGGATGACGTCGAGATCCGTGGCCGCGGCCACCTCCCGGTAGTGGGCGACGAGCCCGGCCGGCGGGCCGACCTGCAGGTATGGTGGGAGCGCCAGCAGGCCGTCGGCTCCGGCGGCCTGCGCCGTGCCGGCGAGGTCCACGGCCGTCCGCGTGCCGCCGCCGACGCCCGCGAGCACCGGCGCCGCCCCGGCCACGTGCTCGACGGCGGTCCGGACCACGGCCTCGTGCTCGGCGGCGGTCAGCGAGGCGAGTTCCCCGGTGCCGCAGGCGACGAAGATCGCGCCGGGCTTCGCGGCGAGCATGGCGGTGAGGTGGTCCTTGAATCGAGGCAGATCCAGATCCCCCGTGTCCGTGAACGGCGTGACGGGGAACGCGAGCAGACCGGAGAGAGAGGCGACTCGCGAAACGGCAGCGGACATCAACGGAAACCTCTTGTCTACATATGAAGACGGCGTCTATACTTGTAGCCCGAGACATTAAGTCGCTGTTTCCGGAAACGTCAAGAGGTGGACAGATGGGGCCATACGTCCCAGCCCAGGCGGCCGAGCCGATCGAGGCCGGGGGCGTCCGGAGCGTGAAGTCCGCCGAGCGGACCATCGCCGTCCTCGAATACCTCAGCGCGGCCAAGGAGGCGCGCACGCTCCGCGAGGTGACCACCGACCTGGGGCTGCCCCGCGCCAGCGGCTACGCGCTGCTCACCACCCTGGCGCAGACCGGATGGGTCGAGACGGACGGGACCGGCCGCTACCGCCTGGGCATCCGCGCGCTGCGCGCCGGCGAGTCGTACGTCGAGCGCGACGACGTCGTCAAGCGGGCGCAGCCGGTGATGGACGCGCTGCACGACGACCTCGGAGAGACCATCCACCTGGCGCGCCTCGACGGCGCCGAGGTCGTCTACCTGGCCACCCACATCTCCCGGCACTCCCTCGCCGTCGTCTCCCGGCCCGGCCGGCGCCTGCCCTGCTGGACGACCGGGCTCGGCAAGGCCATCCTCGCCGGACGCCCCTGGGAGGAGGTCGACGCGCTCCTCCCCGAGACCCTGGAGGCGCGCACCGTCCACACGATCACCGACCGGCCGGCGCTGCGCGCCGAACTGGAGGAGATCCGCCGCCGCGGACACGCCGTGGACGAGCAGGAATCCACCATCGGCCTGCGCTGCTTCGCCGTCGCCCTCGACTTCGGGGCCGCTCCGGCCGAGGCGCTGAGCTGCTCCATCCCCATGGTCCGCCTCGACCCCCAGCGCGAGGAGGTGATCGTGGCCGCCCTACGCCGGGCGCGGGACCGCATCGTCCGCTGAGCGGCGCCCGCCGCCGGACACGTCCCTCGGGACGTGCCGCTCAGCGTGCCGCGACGTCGGCGAGGATCGCTTGCAGTCGTGCTCGGCATTCGGCGACGAAGGCGGGATAACTGTGCCAGTAGTACGAGATTCCGCTGACGGCCACCGCGATGGCCCACGCCCTGGCGCGGGCCCACGTCAGCTCGTCAAGGTTCAGGACGTTCCGGTAAGCCTGTCGTGCCTGGGGCGGCAGGTCCCAGACGGTGGAGTGCTCGGCGTCGGGAAAACCGACCGACAGGCTCCCGAAGTCGATGACCGCGTGCAGCTCACCCTCCCGCACCAGGAGATTGGTGGGCTTGAGGTCGCCGTGGAGCCACACCTGCGCTCCGGCAGGCTCGGGCAGGGCGAGCGCGGCGTTCCACAACCGTTCCAGGGTCTCGACGTCGAGCTCCGCACCGCATCTCGTCCGGCAGGCTGCGAAACAGGAGCCGACCCATCCCTCGCACTCCCGCAGGTGCCCCCCGCGGTACCAGCTGAGGTCGCCCACGCGGGCCGCCCCCATCAGGTCGATGCCGTGCAGCTCGCGCACGAACTCCGCCAGGTCGCTTCCGAAGGCGGCCCAGTCCTGGACGGTGTCCCGCCGGGCTTCGTTCCCGTCGATCCAGCGGTAGACCGACCAGGAGAGCGGGAAGGCCGGGGTGGGCGCGCCGGCGTGGACCGGCTCCGGGACCGGACGCGGGAGCAGTGGCGCCAGGCGGGGAAGCCACTCCTGCTCCTTCCGTACGGACCGCGCGTTGTCAGCCGTCCGCGGAAGTCGCACGAGCAGGTCGTCACCCAGCCGGTACATGACGTTGTCCGTGCCCGCGCCCGCCGGCGACAACGGCAGGCCGGCCCACTGCGGGCACTGCGCCGCCAGCAGCGAGCTGACGATCACCTCGTCGATGGGGACTTCGTTCTCGTGAAGCGTCACACTCAGGCATCTTCGCGCCGGACGACCCGGCAGGCGAACCAATATCCGCCCACCATCAGGTCCGGCTAGTGCTGGGCCATGTCGACGAAGCGGCTGTAGTGGCCCTGGAAGGCGACGGTGACGGTCGCCGTGGGACCGTTACGGTGCTTGGCCACGATCAGGTCGGCCTCACCGGCCCGCGGCGACTCCCGCTCGTAGGCGTCTTCCCGGTGCAGCAGGATGACCATGTCGGCGTCCTGCTCGATGGATCCAGATTCGCGAAGGTCGCTCACTTGGGGGCGTTTGTCCGTGCGCTGCTCGGGGCCACGGTTGAGCTGCGAGATGGCGATGACCGGGACTTCGAGCTCCTTGGCCAGCAGCTTGATGGCACGGGAGATCTCGGACACCTCGTTCTGGCGGCTCTCGGTCTTCTTCGGCGAGCTCATCAGCTGGAGGTAGTCGATGACCACGAACCTCAGGTCGTTGCGCTGCTTGAGCCGCCGGCACTTGGCCCGGATCTCCATCATCGACATGTTGGGCGAGTCGTCGATGAACAGCGGCGCCTCGGCCACCTCGCTCATCCGGCGGGCCAGCCGGGTCCAGTCGTCGTCGCTCATCATGCCGGACCGCATCGACTGCAGCGACACCCGCGCCTCCGCCGACAGCAGACGCATGGTGATCTCGTTGCGCGACATCTCCAGCGAGAAGATGACGGTGGTCATCCCGTGCTTGATGGCCGCCGACCGCGCGAAGTCGAGCCCGAGGGTGCTGTTGTGCGTGGGGATGCAGCTTCTGCTCGCGAGGTAGAGGTGGTCGGCGTTGTCGACCTCGACGCAGCGCACGGGCCGCGACTCGACGGGGCGCACGTCCACGATGTGCCGGACGCGCGGGGCGGGGTGCGCGGTGCGGGCATGCAGCTCCGCCTTGCCGGGCAGGCGGAACACCTTCTCCGCCGTGGTGAAACTGATCACGTAGCGGGTGGCGGGCGACTCCGTGCGGCCCTCGACCGGTCGGGTGCGCATCGTCGCCCGGTGACCGAGGCTGAGGACCAGCTCATGCACGTCGTGAGCCAGCCGCCGGTCGGTCACGGCGAACCGGATCCGACCGGAGCGGTCGACGTGACCGCCGGTGTCGAGCAGGCCGGCCAGCAGGTCGTGGCGCTGGCGCCTGGACGCGCGCAGGTAGGGCTGCGGGACGTGCCTGTCGTCGAGCACGCCGAGGGTCCGCAGGACGCCCTCGCTGAGACCTTCGCTCCCCAGGCCGGCGATGATCTCGGGCTCGGTCGTGGCCGGGCGGGCGGCGGAGGTCTCCCCGCCACCCAGCCAGACGCCGAGCGCGTACGGCGAGAGCGGCAGGTCCCGTTCGTCGAGCTCGAAGGCGGCCGAGACCGCGACGGCGTGGTCGGGCGGCCGGCCGTCCGTGGCGCGCCGCAGCGTCGCGGCGATCTCCTCGGTGGTGACCACGTCGTGCGCGGCCGTCGTGGCGGTGTGCTCCGGCGCGGCGATCTGCCACTGGTGCTGCGCGTCGGCGACGATCACCGTGCCGTCGCTGAACTCCACCTCGTAGCACGGCCTGTCGTGCATGACCTCGGTGGCCGCGACGACGCGGGTCGGCCTGCCGTCGGCGCCGATCAGCTCGTCGCCCACCCGGACCTCGCCCATCGTCGTCCAGCCCGTCGGGGTGGGGAGGGGCGTGTCGAGCGCGAGCGCCTTCCCGATGGCCGGGCGGGCGGCGACGACGATCATCTGGCCGGCGTGGAGACCGTTGGTGAGCTGGTCGAGGTCCTGGAAGCCGGTGGGGACGCCGACCATCTGGCCGCCGCGGCTGCCGATGGCCTCCAGCTCGTCGAGGGCGCCCGGCATGATGTCGGCCAGCGGGGCGTAGTCCTCGGAGGTGCGGCGCTCGGTGACCTTGTAGATCTCGGCCTGGGCGCGGTCGACGAGGTCGTCGACCTCCTCGTTGTTGCCGCCGTAGCCGAAGGAGACGATGCGGGTGCCGGCCTCGATGAGGCGGCGGAGGATGGCCTGCTCGCGGACGATCTTCGCGTAGTAGCCGGCGTTGGCCGCCGTGGGGACGACGGCGGTCAGGGTGTGGAGGTAGGCGGCGCCGCCGACCCGGGCCATCTCGCCGCGCTTCTGCAGCTCGTCGAAGACGGTGACGGCGTCGGCGGGCTCGCCGCGGCCGTAGAGGTCGGTGATGACGTCGTAGATCATCTGGTGGGCGGGCCGGTAGAAGTCGTCGGCCTTGATGATCTCGACGACGTCGGCGATCGCGTCCTTGGACAGCAGCATGCCGCCCAGGACCGACTGCTCCGCCTCGATGTTGCTGGGCGGCGTGCGCTCGAAGCCGGGACCCGCACCGGTCTCTTCGTCAATGCTCACCGCGCCCCCTCGACAACCCTTGCGGCGGTCGCACCACCCCCACTTGTAGTCGACCGGGCTGACAGTTTCGCGGGTTCGGGGGACGTCGGCAACGCGGCCTGTGGATAACCTTGTGGACAGCCTGTGCATGACTGTCCCCAAGGTGTGAAAGCACTGTGGACGAAACCTGTGGATAACCCGGAAGATCATCCACCGCACCCTCGCTGAGCAGGCACGACTTCATCCACCGGTTGTGGAGAAAAGAAAGTTGGCCCCAGATGCCCCGTAATGGGCATAATAGCCAAATGCCCATTACACGCCAGGACAAGGAGATTCTCCGGCTTGCGGTGCCCGCGTTCGGCGCGCTGGTCGCCGAGCCGCTGTTCCTGCTCGCCGACTACGCGATCGTCGGTCACGGGCTGGGGACCACGGCCGTGGGCGCCCTGGGCGTGGCGGGCACGGTGCTGGCCACGATGGTCAACCTCTGCGTCTTCCTGGCGTACGGCACCACGGCCTCCGTGGCGCGACAGAGCGGTGCGGGCAACCACGGGCAGGCCATGCGCGGCGGCGTGGACGGCATCTGGCTCGCCCTCGCCATCGGCGTCGCGCTCGTCGCGGTCTGCTGGCCCGCCGCCCCCGCCATCGTCGGGATGTTCGGCGCGCCGCCGGGCCAGGCGGACGAAGCCGTGACCTACCTGCGCATCAGCCTGCTCGGCGCGCCCGCCATGCTGGTCGTGCTGGCGGGCACGGGCGTGCTGCGCGGGCTGCAGGACACCGCGACCCCGCTGGTCGTGGCGATCGGCTCGTTCGCGCTCAACGCCGCGCTGAACGCCTGGTTCGTCCTCGGCATGGACTGGGGCATCGCCGGGTCCGCCTGGGGGACCGTGCTGGCGCAGACGCTCGGCGCCGTCGTGTACGTGGCCGTGGTCGTCAAGGGGGCGCGGCGGCTCGGCACGTCCCTGCTCCCCGACCTGGCCGGGGTGCGCCAGGCGGGCACGGCCGGCGTCGCCCTGCTCGTCCGGACCGTCTGCCTGCGGATCGTCCTCATCGTCGCCACCGTGGTCGCCACCAGGATGGGTGAGGCGGAGCTGGCCGCGTACGCCATCGCGACGCAGGTGTGGACGCTGCTGGCCCTCGCCCTGGACGCCATCGCGATCGCCGGGCAGGCCATCACCGGCCGCAGCCTCGGCGCCGGCGACGCCGAGGCCACCAAGGAGGCGACCCGGCGCATGGTGCGCTGGGGCGTCTGGTCGGGTGCCGTGCTGGCCGTGCTGGTGCTCGCCGCCAGGCCGTTGCTGCCCGCGCTGTTCGACGCGGACCCGCAGGTCACCGAGCACCTGCTGGCCGTACTGTGGCCGGTGGCGCTGCTCCAGCCGCTGTGCGGCGTGGTGTTCGTGCTCGACGGGGTGCTCATCGGCGCGGGAGACCAGCGTTACCTCGCGTGGGCGGGTGTGTGGACGACGCTCGCCTACCTGCCGGCCGCGTTCCTGGTGGCCGATCTCGGCATCGTCGCGCTCTGGTGCGCGCTCGGCCTGTGGATGTTCGCACGTCTGATCACACTGGTACGGCGGGCCACCGGCACGGCATGGCTGGTGACCGGGGCGTAACCGTCCTGTGCTTGCCGTGGCAGGAGGGGTGAGGCACTGTGGGCGAGTTCCACGAGCGGAGAGTGCCCCGTGTCCACGATCCTGCGACGTCTTCCCGCCAGTGAGGCGACCGGCCTGCGCACGGGCGCCCGGCACAGTCTCGCCGAGCTCTACCGGCCGGCCGACCTCGTCGTGCTCGGCCTGGGCGTGACGATCGGGGCGGGCATCTTCAGCATCGCGGGCCGGCAGGCCGCCACCATGGCCGGACCCGGCGTGATCCTCTCCTTCATGATCGCCGGCATCGCGTCCCTGCTCGCGTGCCTGTGCTACGCCGAACTGTCCTCGACGATGCCGACCTCGGGCAGCGCCTACACGTTCACCTATGTGATCTTCGGTGAGGTGTGGGCGTGGATCATCGGCTGGGCCCTGATCCTCGAACTCCAGCTCGCCGCGGCGGTGGTCGCCCGGGCGTGGGGCGAACTCACCGTGCGGGCCCTCGCGAACTTCGGCGTCGGCCTGCCCGCACCCGACCTGGTCGTGAACCTGCTCGTGCTGCTCATCCTGGCGTTGCTCACCGGCGTCGTCGCCCTCAACGCGCGGATCGGCCTGCGCGCGCTGTGGGTCATGGTGGCGGCCAAGCTGCTCGCCATCGGCGCCGTCATCGTCGTGGGCGCCGCGCACGTCGAACCGGCCAACTTCGGTGACTTCCACGCCGATCCCCAACCGCTGGCCGCCCCGTCCGCGACCGTGCTCGACGTCTTCCTCGGGCAGAGCCACGCCTTCGGCTGGTTCGGCATCTTCGCGGCGGCGCCGGCCATCGCCTTCGCCTACATCGGGTTCGACATCGTCGCCACCGCGGCCGAGGAGACCGTCAACGCGCCCCGGGCGGTCCCGAAGGGCATGATCCGCAGCCTGGTCGTCGCCACCGTCATCTACATCGCGGTGGCCGTGGTCATGGTCGGCATGATCCCGTACTCCAGCATCTCCGTGGACGCGCCGCTGTCCGGCGCGTTCCGCGGTGTGGGCGTCCACTGGATGGCGCACGTCATCGACATCGGCGCGGTGCTGGGCCTGACCACGGTGATCCTCGTGCTGCTCGTGGGGCAGACCCGGGTCATGTTCTCGATGGCCCGCGACGGGCTCATGCCGCGCGGGCTCGCCGCGATCAGCCGCCGCTACCACACGCCTTCGCGGGTGACGCTGGTGATCGGCGGGATCGGAATCCTGCTGGCGGTGTTCGCGCCGGTGTTCACGCTGGAGCAGCTCGTCGTCATGGGGGCGCTGTTCGCGTTCGTGTTCGTGGCGGCCGGGGTGATCGTGATGCGCCGCCGGATGCCGCACCTGGAGCGCGGCTTCAGCGTGCCGCTGTCGCCGGTGCTGCCCGCCCTGTCGCTGCTCGCGACGCTCTGGCTGATGGTGAACCTGCACGTCATCACGTGGGTGTGGTTCGCCCTGTGGATGGCCTTCGGCCTGCTGGTCTACCTCGGGTACGGCCGACGCCACAGTCTGCTGGCCGCACCGCGGCCGACGCCGCACCCCGACCCCGCTCCGGGGCGGGGCCGGCACCGCCGCTAGAGCCGGCCCGCCTCGACCACCGCGCGCAGGAAGTCCCGGGTCCGGGCGTGCTCCGGGTCGCCGAAGATCTTCTCCGGCGGCCCCTGCTCCAGCACCACTCCGTCGTCGAGGAAGCACACGGTGTCGGAGATGTCGCGGCAGAAGCCCATCTCGTGCGTCGTCAGGATCATCGTCATGCCTGACTGCTTGAGCTCCCTGATGATCTCCAGCACCTCGGCCACCAGCGTCGGGTCGAGCGCGGAGGTGACCTCGTCGAGCAGCAGGAGCATCGGCTCCGTCGCCAGCGCGCGGACGATCGCCACCCGCTGCTGCTGGCCGCCGGAGAGCTGGTCGGGGTAGGCGCGCGCCTTGGCGGCCAGGCCGAACCTGGTCAGCAGGTCGTGCGCCCGCTCCTCCGCCTGCGCCCGCGGCACGCCGTGCACCTGGCGCGGCGCGAGCGTGATGTTGTCGAGCACCGTCATGTGCGGGAAGAGGTTGAACGCCTGGAACACGATGCCGAGCCGCTTGCGCACGTCGTCGACGTTCACCCGCGGGTCGGTGATGTCCCGGCCGTCGAGCAGGATCACCCCGTCGTCCACGGTCTCCAGCAGGTTGACGCAGCGCAGCAGCGTGGACTTGCCGGAGCCGGACGCGCCGATGAGGCTGACGACCTCGTGCGGGCGCACCTCCAGGTCGATGCCGCGCAGCACGCTGTGGTCGCCGAAGTGCTTCCACACGCCGTCGATGGTCAGCAGGCTCATGCTCCCCGCCTCCTCCTGGTGCGCTCGGCCAGGTGGTCGGTGAACCTGGCCATGGGGATGGTGAGCAGGATGAACAGCAGCGCCGCCACCAGGTAGGACGTGTAGTTGAACGTGCCGGAAGTGTAGATCTGCGCCTGGCGCAGCGCCTCCAGCGGGCCGAGGGTGGCCACCAGCGCGGTGTCCTTCTGCAGCGAGACGAAGTCGTTCAGCAGCGGAGGGACCACCCTGCGGGTGGCCTGGGGCAGGACGACGTGACGCAGGGTCTTGGCGTGGCTGAGGCCCAGGGAGCGGGCCGCCGCCACCTGACTGGGATGGATCGAGTCGATGCCCGATCGGAACACCTCGGCCACGTACGCGCCGTAGGAGAGCGTCAGGGCGATGATGCCGAGCGTGACCAGGTCGGTGGGGACGCCCTGCAGGTTGAGCGCCGGCACCCCGAACCCGATGAGGAAGATCACCAGGAGCGTCGGCACCCCACGGAAGACGTCGGTGTACAGGGTGGCCAGCGCCCTGATCGGGAAGAAGGCGGGCGTCTTGACGCCCCTGGCGAACGCCACGAGCAGGCCCACGACGAGGATGCACGGCTCGGCGATCAGGAAGATCTTGATGTTGACCAGGAACCCCGACGCCACGTCGGGCAGCGCGTCGGCGAAGGCCTCACCGCTGAGGAACGCCTCCCGCACACGAGACCAGCCCGGCGCGTTGGTCACGACCACCGCGACGAGCACGGCGAACACGATCGTGGAGGCGGTCGCGATCGAGGCCGAGCGGCGGGCCCGCGATCTGCGGACCCGCTCGCGCTCCCGCTGCCGGTCGCTCTTGACCCAGCCCGGGCCGGCGGGCATGTCACTCATCGGTCGTCGGCTAGCTGAGCTCGGGCGCGCCGGCCGCCGAGCCGAGCCACTGCTGCTCGATCTTGGCCAGCTCGCCCTTGGACTTCAGCGCGTCCACGGCCTTGTCCACGCAGGACTTCAGCGGGCTGCCCTTCTGCATGACCAGCCCGAACTCCTCCGGCGTGCCGCCCGTCGCACTGAACTGGCCGACGATCTTGGAGTTCTCGACCTGGGCGGCGGTCACGTAGAACGCCGTGGGCAGGTCGACCACGATCGCGTCCACCTGCTTGTTCTTCAGGGCGGTGACCGCGTCGATCTGGTCGTTGTAGACGTGGGGGTCGGCGGAGGGCTTGATGACTTCCTTGACCGCGGCGAACGAGGTCGTGCCGACCTGCACGCCGATCTTGGCGTCCTTGAGCTCGGCCAGGCTCTTCGCGCCCGCGAACTTGCCGCCGTCGACCGTGACGACGGCCTGCTTGACGGTGTAGTAGCCGTTGCTGAAGTCGACCGCCTCCGCCCGCTTCGGGGTGATGGAGACCTGGTTGACGTCGAAGTCGAACTGCTTGGGCCCGGGGGCGAACGCCGAGTCGAACTTGACCGTGGTCCACTGCACCTCGTCACGGTCGAAGCCCAGCTCCCCCGCGACCGCGAAGGCCACGGCGCTCTCGAACCCCTGGCCGTTGGCGGGGTCGTCGTCCTTGAACCACGGCTCGAAGGCGGGCTTGTCGGTGCCGATCGTCAGCTTGCCGGCGTTGACGAGCTTGAGCTGGTCCTTGCCGCACGCGGTGGACGTGGCGGTGCCGGCGGTGCCGGTCGTGCTCGCCGTGTTGTCGGCGGGTGCGCACGCGACGACCGCCGCCGCCAGCGCGCCGAGCGCGAGCAGCGTCGAGGGACGGACCATGGGTGGTGCCTCCAGAAGGGACGCGGGGAAGAACGCCCCTGATTCTACGGCCGCCACGATCGGCTATACGCCCCACCTGGGGTCATACCGCCCAGCTTGACTCCAGTCATGGCGCTTCCGTCCGACCGGACGCCCGTCTTCCCGGACATGCGAACGGCCCCCGCTCGGTGGGAGCAGGGGCCGCTTGCACAAGGCGACGCCGGACTCAGCCGGCGACGACCTCGACGTCGACCGAGGCCGAGACCTCGGGGTGCAGCTTGACGCTGATCTTGTGGGAGCCGACGCTCTTGATCGGGTTGATGATCTCGATGCGGCGGCGGTCGAGGGTGGGACCGCCGGCGGCCTTGACCGCGTCGGCGATGTCGCCCGTGGTGACCGAGCCGAACAGGCGGCCGGAGTCGCCCGCGCGGGTGGTGAGCCGGACACGCAGGGCGCCGAGCTGGCCGGCGACCTCCTTGGCCGTGCCCAGGTCGCGGATCTCGCGCGCGTCACGAGCCTTCTTGATGGACTCGATCTGCTTCTCGGCGCCACGCGTCCAGCGCATGGCGTAGCCGCGCGGGATGAGGTAGTTGCGGCCGTAGCCGTCCTTGACCTCGACGACGTCGCCGGGGGCGCCGAGGCCGGAAACCTCGTTGGTGAGGATGAGCTTCATGTCGACAGACCTCCTTAGCGCGCGGTGCTCGTGTAAGGCAGCAGGGCCACCTCACGGGCGTTCTTGATCGCGGTCGCCACGTCACGCTGGTGCTGGGTGCAGTTGCCCGTCACCCGGCGCGCACGGATCTTGCCACGGTCGGAGATGAACTTCCGCAGCAGGGCCGTGTCCTTGTAGTCGACGTAGGAGATCTTGTCGTGGCAGAACAGGCAAACCTTCTTCTTGGGCTTGCGCAGTGCCGGCTTAGCCATCGTGGTGCTCCTTTCAGAGCCCCGCCGTCAAGCGGGAATGGACTCGGGCTGGTGAACTGGAGTTAGAAAGGCGGTTCGTCGCTGAAGTCGTTGCCGCCGCCGAAGCCGCCGCCCTGCTGGCCGCCGCCCTGGCCGCCGCCGCCCTGGTAGCCGCCACCGCCGCCGAAGCCGCCGCCCCCCTGGGGCGGGGCGGGCGACGCGGACGCCCACGGGTCGTCGGCGGGGCCGCCGCCGAAGCCGCCACCGCCGCCGCCCTGACGGGAGGTGCGGTTGACCTTGGCGGTGGCGTTGCGCAGGGACGGGCCGACCTCGTCGACCTCGACCTCGTAGACCGTGCGCTTCTCGCCTTCCTTGGTCTCGTAAGACCTCTGCTTGAGCCGCCCCTGCACGATGACCCGCATGCCGCGCTGGAGGCTCTCGGCGGCGTTCTCCGCCGCCTGCCGCCACACGTTGCAGGTCAGGAACAGGCTTTCGCCGTCCTTCCACTCATTGGTCTGGCGGTCCATGAACCGCGGAGTGGACGCGATGCGGAACCGGGCCACCGCCTGCCCCGTCGGGGTGAAGCGTAGCTCCGGGTCGTCGACAAGGTTGCCGACGATGGTGATTACGGTGTCGCCTGCTGCCATGGCCAGCGCTCGCCTTCCTGCACGCCTTCGCTTTGGTTACGGCTCAGAGTACGGCCGCCGCCCGACAAAAAGCCGGGTGACGGACTGCTTAGTGCACGTCGGGGCGGAGAACCTTGGTGCGCAGGATGCCCTCGTTGAGGTTCATCTGGCGGTCGAGCTCCTTGACCGTCGCGGGCTCCGCGGACAGGTCGATGACGGCGTAGATGCCCTCGGACTTCTTGTCGATGTCGTAGGCGAGACGGCGACGGCCCCAGACGTCGACCTTCTCCACGGTGCCGCCGTCGTTGCGGACCACGGTGAGGAACTGGTCGAGGGACGGCGCGACAGTGCGCTCATCGAGCGAAGGGTCCAGAATGACCATTACTTCGTAACGACGCATGCGGGACTCCAACCTCCTCTGGACTCTTGCGGTCACGGCGCTCTGCCGTGACAGGAGGACGCTGACGCCTGGACCCGGAGCGCCCCTTTCGGCCTCCGGGGTGACGGGTCACCCATCACAGCGCAGCTTGACCAGGTTACCAGCCGTGCACAGGTGGGAAGGCCTCAAGGAACAAGGGGGTGATAGTTGTGCCACACATCCTTCAACCTTCCGAAAACGAGCGGTTCAGGCCCACGCTCAACACCGACGGGCGACCCCACCCGGTCGAGAACATCCTGGCGGTGGCCACGCTCTCCCTGGGCCTCGTCGCGTTCGTCGCGACGTTCTTCCCCGGCGGTCACGTGGTCGCGTCGTGGGCGGGTGCGCTCGGCTTCGGCACCGGCCTCTACTCCCAGTACATCTCGGCGACCACGGCGCAGCGCGCGCTCAACATCGTCGGGCTGGTGGCGGCGTTCGTCGGCGTGGCGCTCGGCATCGCCCGCGGCGGCTTCCTGCCCTGACGCCGCCGCTCCCCGCCGCCCGGCGCCCCGCCGGGCGGCGTCCGCGCGCCCGTGGTCCGCGCGCCCGTCCGCCGGCGGGCCGCCGCCTGGGTCGTCAGCCGATGTTCAGGTCCACGCCCAGCAGGACGAGGAACCACAGGAAGACGGCGAGCAACGCCTCGGCGACGTCCCTCAGGACGGCCGGGGTGATGTAGTCGTACGCCCACGCCACGTAGACGCCGATCGCGACGTAGACCAGGAAGACCAGGGAGCGCACGCGCCAGCGGGACATCTCTCGTTCTCCTCGTTCGGGGGGTGCCCTGCGACTGCCCCGGTACGGTCCCGTCAAACGGATAGGCTCGGTCGCATGGTGCCCATCGGAGCTCATGTCGGCCAGGACGACCCCGCCGCCCACGCCGCCGCGGTCGGCGCCGAGGTGGTGCAGTTCTTCCTGGGCGATCCCCAGGGCTACGACAAGCCCGTGCTGCCGGCCAGGCCGGTGGAGGGCGTCGACGTCTACATCCACGCGCCCTACCTGATCAACGTGGCCACGACCAACAACCGCATCAGGATTCCCAGCCGCAAGCTGCTCGCCCAGCACCTGGAGGCGGCGGCCGGGCTCGGCGCCAAGGGCCTGATCGTGCACGGCGGCCACGTCAACAAGAACGACGACCCGCAGGCCGGCTTCGACAACTGGCGCAAGGTGTTCGAGCGGCTGGAGTGCCCGATCCCGGTGCTGATCGAGAACACCGCGGGCGGCGGCAACGCGATGGCGCGCAAGCTGGAGCGCGTCGCCCGGCTGTGGGACGCGCTCGACGGCTTCGACGTGGGCTTCTGTCTCGACACCTGCCACGCGCACGCGGGCGGCGAGGAGCTGGTCGACCTGGTCGACCGGGTCAAGGCGATCACCGGGCGGATCGACCTGGTGCACTGCAACGACTCGCGTGACGACTTCGACTCGGGCGCCGACCGGCACGCCAACCTCGGCAGGGGCCGCATCGACCCCGAGCTGATCCTCGCGGTGTGCCGGGCGGCCGGGGCGCCGATCGTGGTGGAGACGCCGGGTGAGGGCCAGGCCGACGACATCGCCTTCCTGCGGAAGAACCTGTAGCCAAAACACACAGCCTGTGGATAACTTCCCTGGATTACTGATCCACAGAAGTGGGTACGGATATCAGCCGGCCCAGGCTCCGCCCAGGAAACGCAGCGTGCCCAGCAGCATGAGCGGCCCCGCCACCGCGGCGTACACCACGATCACCCACGGCCGCCGGGTGGCCAGCCGGGCGAGCGCCACCCACAGCGGAAACCACAGCAGCAGCGAGCGCGGGATCGACAGGTAGTAGGCCGAGGTCATCAGCGCCGCCGCCTGCAACCCGGTGTAGACCGCCTCGCTCCACCGGCCCAGCGCCACCAGCCAGGCCAGGGCCAGCACGGCCACGACCGCTCCGGCGATCTCCATGCGGAAGGCCACGGCGAAGTCGTCGCCGCCCCGGGCCGCGTTCCAGGTGGTGCTCCAGGAGGTCCACGGCCACACCAGCTCCCGCCCCCACCCGGCCTCCTGCGCGTCCTTCCACGCGAACCAGTTGCCGGACCGGGTGTAGTGGTAGGCCGAGTACGCCACCAGCGGCAGGAACGGCACCAGCAGCCACGGCGCCTGCCGCCACGAGACCGGCACGGCGGCTCCCCGGGACCGGCCGGCGACGAACTCCACCGCCAGCGCGACCGCCAGGAACAGCCCGGTGATCCGCACGCACGAGGCGCCGGCGGCGAGCAGCACGGCGTGCGGCCAGCGGCCCTGCCGGGCGGCCAGCCACGCGGGGATCGCGAACGCCAGGAAGAGCGACTCGCTGTATCCGGCGGTCAGGAACACGGCCGTCGGGCAGAGCAGCAACCCCAGCACGGCGATCCAGCCGGAGGCGCCCTCGAACTCGGCCAGCCGGGCCAGGGCGACCACGGCCACGGCCCCGGCCGCCAGCGAGACGAGCAACCCGGCCGCGGTCCAGTCGGGCACCACCAGGTGCGCCAGCCGCAGTGCCATGGGGAAGCCGGGGAAGAAGGCGGGCAGCCCGGCGTCGGGTGGCCTGCCCGGGTCGCCGTCGTAGCCGTACCGGGCGATCGTGACGAACAGCCCCGCGTCCCACTGCTGCCATCTGCCGACGTAGTCGTGCAGCGCCGCCCCGAGCAGCGTCGCGACCACCAGCCCGGCCCGCGAGGCGAGCCACAGCAGCAGGGCGTCGCGACCGGCCGAGCGGGTGATCACCTGGAGGCGGCGACCAGCGTGAACCGGTCGGGAGCTCCGTCGAAGACGCCGCCGCCCTGGTCGTCGACGTCGCCCTGCCGGACGAGGTCCTTGTGCGGGCGCAGGATGTCGCGCACCACGAACGCCATCATGATGCCGATCGTGATGACCCGGCCCCAGACGGCGGTGAAGTAGGTGTCGTCACCGATGCCCAGGTCGTCGCGGTCGAGCGGCGGCTGGCCGACCAGGTAGAGCCAGATCGCGAAGAAGTACCACACCTCGGCGACCTGCCACAGCGCGAGCGGCTTCCAGTTGGGTCTGGCCAGCACGGCCAGCGGCACCAGCCAGAGCACGAACTGCGGCGACCACACCTTGTTCGTCATCATGAACGCGGCCAGCGCGAGGAAGCAGATCTGCGCGAGCCGCGGCCGGCGCGGGGCGACCAGGGTGAGCACGGCGATGCCCGCGCACAGCAGCAGCAGCGACGCCATGCCGAGGGTGCTGACGTCCATCTCGCCGAGCACCGGCCAGCCCTTGTTCTGGAAGAACAGCCAGGGCGAGCCCCAGTCGACGCCGCGCTCCTGCGAGAACACGTAGAACCGCCGCCAGCCGTCCCAGGCCAGCACCATGAACGGGACGTTCACCACCAGCCAGGCGGCCACCGCCGCGCCCATCGTCACGAGGAACGGCCGCCAGCGCGCGGTGCGCAGCGTGAGCAGGAACAGCGCCCCGACGAACATCAGCGGATAGAACTTCGTCGCGATCGCCAGCCCGAGCAGCACGCCGGCCAGCACCTGCCGCTTGCGCGCCCAGGCCAGCAGCACGCCCATGGACAGCGCGCCGGCGACGAGGTCCCAGTTGATGTACGCGGCCAGGATCACCGAGGGGGCCAGCGCGTACCACAGGGCGTCCCAGCGCCGGGTCGGCCCGGCCACCGCGGCCATCAGCAGGACGCCGACGACGAGGCAGATGCCGAGGAAGACGACGGTGACGTCGTAGAACAGGGTCGCCTGGGCCGCTTCCACCAGGGCGCGGGGGCCCGGCTCCAGCAGGCGGGCGACCCAGGCGAACGCCTGCATGACCTCGCCGAGCACCACCGGGTACTCGACGTGCTTGTCGAAGGGCACCTGCGCGAAGTAGGGGTTCTCCGCCGCGAGCTGCCGGTCGAAGTAGAGGGGGTAGATGTCGGTGTAGCAGAAGTTGGTGTAGACGGTGGTCTGGTCGTTCCAGCCGCCGGTCCGGCAGGGCAGCCGGAAGACGTAGGCGAGGCTCGCCCCCAGGGCCGCGAACAGCCCCAGGGGCAGGTACGGGACGACCCGCGCGGTCAGCGGCGGGCGCACCTCCGTGACCGCCTTCACGGGGTTTCGCGCCGTGAAGGCGTGGACGCCCGGGTCTGCTCGGGATAGGCGTAGCCGCCGCCGCCGAAGGTGCCGTCGCCGAGGGCGCCGCCGCCGAGCACGCTGCCGTCGCCGTCGTCGATGGTGCCCATCTCGTTGGGGTCGATCGTGATGATCTCACCGTCGTCGCACGGGCCGATCTCGCAGGTGGCGTCGAGGTCCGGCTCCTCCAGCGGGTCCTTGGTGGCCGTCGGGGTGGGGATCGGCTTGGGCGCGAGGTCCTCGGTGACTCCGGCGTCGACCCGCTCGGGGAACTGCTCGACGGGCACGTTCCTCATCGCCTCGGTCATGAAGGTCTTCCAGATGGCCGCGGAGTAGCTGCCGCCCTGGAACCCGGTGCCGAGGGGCTTCTCGTACGGCGTGCTGTAGGGATTCTGGTCGTTGTAGCGCGTGCTCTTGCCCTTGGTCACCGGGCAGATGTCGTTCTTCGGCGGCACGACCTTGCCGCTCTTGGTCTTGCATTCCTGGCGGAACATGCCGACGGCGGTCGACAGTTGCGGGGTGAAGCCGACGAACCAGGCTTCCTTGTTGTTGTTGTTGGTGCCGGTCTTGCCGGC
>NZ_JBIDCC010000028.1:0-39486 GCF_043204415.1 Nonomuraea sp. NPDC047897
TCGACCGAACCAGCTACAAGGCCACCGTCAGTATCGACATCCTCGCTCCGGCAGACCCTTGACGCTCACCACAACCCCCAAACTTCACGGCCTTGCGACTAGTCCTCGCCGTAGCGAGCCGGAAGCACCTCGGCGGCGATCGTGTAGAGCCGGTCGATCTCGGCGTCGGTCAGCGCCCGCTCACGCTTGGTGATCCACCTGCGGGCCCGGACGCCGTCGTAGACGTCGACGCCGCGGATGCTCATCACCTTCCACGGCACCGCCGGCCCGTAGATGGCCAGGGACGGCACGACCGAGACCTGACGGCCGAACTCCTTGCTGATCAGCTCGCTCGCCTTGGTCGCCTCCATCAGGGCCTCGGTGAGGCGCTCCTTCTTGTCGAACGGCCCGTGGTAGAGCTTCTTGCCCATCTGCACGCGCACCGGCAGGCGCTTGTCCCACTTCTCGGAGTCGACCGCGTAGACGCCGGTCGGCCCGACGACCAGGTGATCGATCTGGGCTTCAGTGCCCGGGATCGCCCTTGCGTGCAACGTGCGGTAGCCGTTGCGTTCGAGTTTGCGTAGCTGGGCCTCGGTGCGCCGCTCGGCGACGGACGCGCGCCGCCAGGCGGGCACCGCCGAGTGGGACCTGGCCCGGTAGACCGTGTCGAGGATCGCCGCGATGACGCCCGCCGTCACGCCCGCCCGCCAGTCGGCCAGCAGGAATCCCGCGACCAGTGCCACGCCGACCGCCAGCAGCGCGCGCAGGCGCAGATGGTGGAAGCGCGGCTGGCCGAGCACGCTGCTCATGGCCACGCGCTTGACGGGCGCGTAGGTCGGGGGAGTGGGCGCCGATTGCTTGGCGGAGGCCGTCTCGCCCTCGTCAGGTCTGTCGCTCACCCAGATAGGTGAGGTGCTGGGACCGTCTTCTCGCTGGTGGTCGGAGTCCACGCGACTCACCGTAGCCCGAGCGTCTGGTCGATTCCTAGTGTTGCCCTGTCCATAGTTTTATGGCCCCAGCCCACTGTGTTCCGCGCCCGATTTCCGGGTATCTATTACGTTCTTCTCTAGAGATCCCTAGTGTGACCAGCGTGCGAGACCTTCACGAGCTAACGGCACTCGAGCAGGCGCAGGCCGTCCGCGACCGGGTCATCTCGCCGGTCGAGCTCACGCGGCACTACCTCGACCGGATCGAGCGGATCGACCCGCGAGTCGGCGCCTACGTGACCGTGACCGCCGAGAGGGCACTGGAGCAAGCGGGCCGCCTGGAGCAGGACCTGCCGGACGGGCCGCTCGCCGGAGTGCCGATCCCCGTCAAGGATCTTAACCTGGTCAAGGACGTGCCGATCATGTTCGGCTCCGCGACATACCGGGAGTTCGTCGCACCGGTGGACGACACGGTCGTGGAACGGCTGCGTGAGGCGGGCACGGTCATGCTCGGCAAGACCGCCACCCCCGAGTTCGGGCTGCCCTGCTACACCGAGACCGACGTGTCGCCGCCCACCCGCTCACCCTGGGACACCGAACGCTCCGCCGGCGGGTCGAGCGGCGGCGCGGCGGCGGCGGTGGCGGCCGGTCTCGCCCCCGCCGCGCAGGGCAGCGACGGTGCCGGCTCCATCCGCATCCCCGCCTCGGTGTGCGGGCTGTTCGGCATCAAGCCGACCCGCGGGCGGATCAGCTTCGCACCGATCATCCCCGACCTCGCCGGACTGTCCACCAACGGTCCCATCGCCCGGACGGTCGCCGACGCGGCGGCCCTGCTCGACGTGATGGCCCACAACGTGCCCGGCGACCTCTACCACGCACCGCCGGCCGAGGGCACGTTCCTGGCCCACGCCCGCCGGGAGCCGGGACGGCTGCGCATCGCCCGCTTCGCCGACCCCGTCGTGCCCGGCGCCGAGCTGGACCCGGCGGTGCTGGCCGCCTACGAGGAGGCCGGCGCCACGCTGGCCGCGCTCGGTCACGAGGTCGTGGACATCGAGCGGCCGTACGGGCCCGACCTCGTGCCGCAGTTCGTCACGATGTGGTACGCCTTCGCCTGCATGCATCCCGTGGCCGACGACCAGACCGGCCTGCTGCGGCCGATCACCGCCTGGCTGCGCGAGCGCGGCTTCGCCACCCCGGCCCCGGCCTTCCTCCAGGCGCAGGCGGCGCTGCAACTGGCGACCAGGGGAGCGCTCGCGGTGACCGACGCCTACGACGCGGTCCTCACACCCACGGTGACGCAGCCGCCCCGCCCGCTCGGCTGGTTCGAGGACGTGGCGGATCCCGAGGAGACGTTCGAGCGGATGACGAGGTTCGCCGCGTTCCCGGCCATCTACAACGTCTCCGGCCAGCCCGCGGTCAACCTGCCCCTGCACTGGACCGCCGACGGCCTGCCGATCGGCGTCATGCTCGGCGGCCGGATCGGCGGCGAGGGCACGCTCATCTCGTTGTCGGCCCAGGTAGAGGCGGCCAGCGGCGGCTTCTGGGGCCCGCGCCGACCGCCCGTCTGGTAGGTCAGGCCGAAGCGGTGGCCTCCAGCAGGCCCACGACGTGGTCGCTCACCCCGGTCAGCAGCGTCGCCGGCGCGACGGGCGCCGCGGCCACGGCCGAGAACAGCGCAGGCAGCCCGGGCAGCGGGAAACCGTCGTCCTTCAGCGCGGCGCCGCCGATCTCGTTCTTGTCGAGCGCGGACCGGCTGCGCTCCCAGGCGTCGAGCACCTCCTCGGGGGAGGGCACGCCGAAGCCGTGACCGACGGGCGCCGCGTGCCGCAGCCGCACCAGCGGGGTCTCCGCGAACGCCAGGGCGGTGCGGGCCCGCACGTTCAGCTCGGCGCGCTGCTCCGGCTCGATCCAGTGCATCGCCGTGCACGGGTTGCGGCAGGTTGCCACGCACACGGCGAGCGCGCCGGCCACCTGGCTGTGCTGCCGGTCGAAGTAGGCGCGCCACCCCTCGGCCGGCTCTCCGGCCACCCGCAGCGTCCTGTTGGTGGCCGACTGCTCGGACTTGGTGTGGTCGCAGTCGCGGTCGCCGATGACGCCGAACCGGCTGCCGGTCGCGCTCAGCCCGTCGGGCCACAGCACCGGGTCGCCCGCGTGACCCAGATGCGGCTCGAACGCCAGCAGCGGCAGGTACTCGGCGGCGATGTGCACCGCGGCGATCATCGGGCTCAGCTCCCGGCGGTGCCAGCGGGCCGCGATGACCTCCAGCAGCAGCCCGTAGGCCGGCCGCAGCGACTCCAGCGCGCCGCGCGGCTGCTCGCGCGGCGTCTGCGGCATGTGGCAGGCGCGGGCCCGTCGCCTCAGCTCCGCCGGGACGGACCTCGCCTCGACCGCGAAGTCCTCGGCGTCGAGCGACAGCAGCCGCTGCCCGAACTCGCACACGTCGGCGATCTCCGGAGTCGGGGCCAGCGCCCCGAGGTCGGCGAACGCGTGGCGGCGGGCCAGGGCGATGAGCAGGTCGCGAGTCGAGTTCACCGATCAACTCTCTCATGACGGGACAGCCGGGCCGTGCCGGTGCCCGCCATGCCGGAGACCCGGACGGCGCCCGCACCGTGATCGCGTACAGTCGGGGGGATGCCTGTCTCGCGCCAGGGGGTCGTCCTCGGAACGGCCGCGTACGTCCTGTGGGGCCTGTCGGCCCTCTACTGGCCGCTCGTGAAGCCCACCGGCCCGGTCGAGATCCTGGCCCTGCGCATGGTGTGGTCGCCCGTCGCGATCGGCCTGCTGGTGCTCGCGCTCGGCCGCCGGCGGCAGGTGGCGGCCATCCTGCGCCGGCCCCGTCAGGTGGCGCTGCTGGCCCTGGGCGGAGTCCTCACCACGGTCAACTGGGCGTTGTTCATCTGGGCCACCATGAACGGGCACGTCGTCGACGCCTCGCTCGGCTACTTCATCACCCCGCTGGTCAGCGTCGCGTTCGGGGTGGTCCTCCTGAAGGAACGGCTGGGCGCGTGGCAGTGGGCGGGGATCGGCCTGGGCGCCGCCGCCGTCCTGGTCCTGACGATCGGCTACGGCGGGCCGCCGTGGATCGCGCTCGGCCTGGCGGTCACGTTCGGCACCTACGGCCTGATCAAGAAGTGGGTCGGCGTCGGCGCCGTCGAGGGGCTCATGGTGGAGACCGCCGTGCTGCTGCCCCCGGCGCTGGTCTACACCGTGGTGCTGCAGGCCGGCGGCCAGGCGACCTTCGGCCACGTGTCGGCCGCCAACACGCTGCTCGGCGTCGGCGCGGGCTTCGTGATGATGGCGCCGATGCTGCTGTTCAGCGCGGCGGCCAGGAAGATCCCGCTGAGCGTCACCGGCATGCTCCAGTACATCGAGCCCATCGTGCAGTTCCTCGTCGGCCTGCTGGTCTTCCGCGAGCCGATGCCGGCGGCCAGGTGGGCGGCGTTCGTCCTGCTCTGGGCGGGCCTCGCGGTGCTCACCGCCGGCGCGGTCAGCCGACGGGGTCCGCGGAGCGAGGCTCGGGCTCGTCGAGATCCACGGCGCTCCGCTCGATCATCTCGAACTGCCGCATCAGCCGTTCGAGATCCGGAGGCGAGACCGTGAACGAGTCGTGCACGGCCTCGCCCGCGGCGGTGTAGCTCAGCTCGTGGCCGCAGGTGCCGTCCCACAGCCCGGTGATCACCCGCATCGGCGGGGGCAGCCGGTCGATGTGCACCCGGCGCACCCTGACGCCCGCCAGCCGCTGCTCGCGGGCCAGCGCGTCGAGTTCGTCGGTCCACTCGTGGTAGATGAACACGCGGCGGATGACCACGCCCCGCGCCAGCGCGTCCAGTTGCGCCCGCCAGTACTGCCGTCCCACCGGCTGCTGCCACCAGCCGAGATCGACGCCGGGGACGCTGGTGACGCACATGCTCTCCCGCGCCTGCTCGATCAGCCGCAGGAACACCGCGTTGTCGCCGTACGGGGCGCGGAAGTGGCCGCGTTCGAGGTCGGCGAGGGTCCGCAGGCACTCCTCGAAGGCGGCCCGGCAGGCGTCCTCGGCCGGGGTGCCCTGGTATTCGCGCTCCACGTGTTTGGCCGCGCGCAGCATGGGCTCCATCACGTCGGGCAGCCACGGGATCTTCTCGATCGTGGAGACCATGTGGCCGACCCGGGTCTCGTGGTCGACCCGCCGCTTCTCCCGCAGCAGGGTCTGCACCTGCAGGGTGATGACGCCGCCGATGAGCCCGGCCACGGTGCCCAGCGCCTGCGCGGTGTCCTCGCGGACGTAGAAGATGACACCCAGCAGCACGGACAGCCCCGTGCCGATGAGCAGGACCGGATCGACGACGAGAGAGGGCGACGACTTCTTCTTCTGCTGCCGCTTCAAACGGGGACTCCCGGGGCGCGTGGGGGACGACCGGCAATATAACCGATCATGCTCGCGTCGGCGGGGCGAGGGGCCGGATCGCCGTCAGGGGCAGGGCGCCCGGACGCACTGGACCTCGCCCGGGTCCGCGGTCTCGGTGGGCTCCGGCTCGCCGGTCGGCTCCTGCGGGCCGGGCGTGGGCTCCTCGGTGGGCTCCGGCTCCTTGGTGGGGCTCTGCGTCGGCGTCGAGGTCGGCCCGGA
This sequence comes from Nonomuraea sp. NPDC047897, assembly GCF_043204415.1. Lineage (NCBI taxonomy): Bacteria > Bacillati > Actinomycetota > Actinomycetes > Streptosporangiales > Streptosporangiaceae > Nonomuraea > Nonomuraea sp. NPDC047897. Next base: position 5,512 of record NZ_JBIDCC010000028.1, read on the forward strand.
GGCGGTGGCGGACGGGGCCGGCGTCGGGGTGACGCTGGCCGTCGGGGTGGCCGTGGCCGTGACGCTCCGCCGAGGGCCGGTCGTGGCCACGCGGGGCGGCGGGGCCGACTGCCGGGCGGTGGAGGTGGGCGTGCCGGCGGACGGGGTGACCCGGCTCGTGGTCACCGGCGGCGTGACGGGCAGGATGGGGTCGGCGGAGCTCTCGGGGCGCAACCAGATCGAACCGGCGACGGCCACGGTGACCGTGACGGCGGCGGCCACCGCCAGCAGCGCGCTACGGGTGCGGCGGCGCGCCGCGGCCGGCGCGGTGACGTGCGCGCCGGGCTCCGCCGGGGGAGGGGAGGGCAGCGTGCCGGGATCGGCGGCGGCCGGCGTCGGCTGCGCGTCCCGCGTGCCGGCGGCCGCCCCCGTGGCGGGTGTGCCGGCGGGCGGCGTCGCGAGCGGGCGCGCCGCCGGCGGGGTGGCGTCGGGCAGCGGGCCGGGCAGGGTGCCGGGCACGGCGCCGAGGCCGGGGCCGTGGAGGTCGCCGGACACGTCGGCGGGCGGGAGGGGCACGGCGCCGGGCGCCGCCAGGGCCTGCCGGGCGGCGGCGCCGAGCGCGACGGCGGACGGCCAGCGCCTGCCCGGCTCCTTCTCCAGCGCCCGGGCGACCACCTCGCGCGGCCCGGCCGGCACGTCCGCGGGCAGCGGCGGCACGTCGGCGTGCAGGTGCTTGAAGATGATCTGCACCGGGGTCTCGCCCTGGAAGGGCAGGTGCCCGGCCAGGCACTCGAAGGCGACCACGCCGAGCGCGTAGACGTCGACCGACGGCGTCACCTCGCTGGCGGTGGCCAGCTCGGGAGCGCAGTAGCCGGCCGAGCAGAGCATCGCGCCGGTGGCGGTGAGCTGGCCGGCCGACGCGGAGTGGGCGATGCCGAAGTCGGTCAGGGCGACCCGGCCGTCGGGCCTGATGAGCAGGTTGGCCGGCTTGACGTCGCGGTGCACGATGCCGCGCTCGTGCGCGGCCGACAGCGCGTCGGACACCTCGGCGACCAGGCGCATCGTGGCGGCCGGGTCGAGCGGCCGGCGGCGCAGCACCCGGTCGAGCGACTCGCCGTCGACGAACTCCATCACCAGGAAGCTCACCCGGCGGCCGGCGACCTCGCAGGCGCCGTAGTCGTAGACGTCGACCACGCCGGGATGCTGGAGCGTGGCCATGGCCCTGGCCTCGTTCTGGAACCGCTGGGCGAACGTCGGGTCCTCGGCCAGCGCGGGCGTCATGACCTTGACGGCCACGGTGCGGCCGAGCACGGTGTCGTCGGCACGCCACACCTCGCCCATGCCACCGCCGCCGACACGGCTGGTCAGCGCGTAGCGGTCGTTGAGCGTCGTACCGGGGGCGAGCACGTCTTCGAGGCTAACACCGGGGGAGCGATGCGAGCGCCGAATCGCCGAGCGCGTCCCGCCCGCGCCACGGGACTCTCACCGCAGGTCAGGGCGCCCGGCGACCCGGACGCCGAGACCCCGGCCGCCTGGGGCGGGCCGGGGTCTCGAACGGACGGGACGCGACGGGCTAGGAGGCGTCCTTGGCCTGGTTGCGCAGGGCGCGGCCGACACCGTCGGCGCCCTCCATGATCAGGCGGCGCAGCGCCTGCGGCGGCTCCTCCTCGCTCAGGTAGCGCTCGGCCGCGGCGACCGTCTCCTGCTCGATGAGCAGCGAGGGGAAGCAGCCCACGGCGAAGGTGCTGGCCTGGTCGAAGGTCCACTCCTTGTAGATCCGCCCGACCTCGGCGAAGTACGCCTCGCGGTACGGCTCCAGCAGCTCGGGGTGGTGCGGGTCCTGGAAGCCGCTGATCGTGGTGCGCGCGATGTGGTTGGCCAGCTTGCCGCTGACGACGCGCTCCCACGCCGCCGCCTTGGCCTCGGGCGTCGGCACGGCCGCGCGGCACAGCGCCGCCGAGCGCTCACCGGTGGCCGTCGGGTCGCGGCGCAGCTCGGCCTCGATGTCGGCCTCACCCAGCGCCCCGCCCGAGACCAGCGCGTGCGTCACGGTCCAGCGCAGGTCGGCGTCCACGGTCAGCCCCTCGGGCACCGCCGAGCCGTCCAGGATGCCCCGGAGCAGCGCCAGGTCGTCGCCGGAGGTGGCCACGGGCGCGAACGCCTGCAGGAACGCGAGCTGGTGGTCGGAGCCGGGCTCGGCCGCCGCCAGCCTGGCGCGCAGCTCGCCGGCCAGCAGCGCCAGACCCTCCTGACGCCACGCCGGGTCGGCGTACTGCTGGACGGCCTGACGGGCCTGCCGCAGCACGGCCTGCAGGACCGTGATGTCCTTGACCGTGCCCGCGCCGGAGACGACCAGCCTGACGTAGTCGCGGGTGGACAGCTCGCCGTCGCGCGTCATGTCCCACGCCGCCGACCAGCACAGGGCGCGCGGCAGCGACTCGGTGAACGCGGCGATGCCGCCCTCGACGAGCGTGCGCAGCGACCGCTCGTCGAGGCGGATCTTGGCGTACGTCAGGTCGTCGTCGTTGACCAGCACCAGGTCGGGCTGCTCGACGCCGACCAGCTCGGACACGGCCGTCCGCGCGCCCACCACGTCCAGCTCGACCCGCTTGGTCCGGGTCAGCTCGCCGTCGGCCAGCGAGTAGAGGCCGATGGCGACCCGGTGGGAGCGCAGCGTCGGGTAGTCGGCCGGAGCCTCCTGCAGCACCTCGAAGCTTTCGAACCGGCCGTCGGCCGACACCTCGAACGACGGGCGCAGCGTGTTGACCCAGGCCGTCTCCAGCCACTCCTTCGACCACGACGACAGGTCGCGGCCCGAGGTGCGCTCCAGAGCCGACAGCAGGTCCTTCAGCTCGGTGTTGCCCCAGGCGTGCTCGCCGAAGTAGTCGCGCACCCCCGCCAGGAAGTTGTCGAGGCCGACGTAGGCGACGAGCTGCTTGAGCACCGAGGCGCCCTTGGCGTAGGTGATGCCGTCGAAGTTGACCTCGACGGCCTGCATGTCGGGGATGTCGGCGGCGATCGGGTGGGTGGAGGGAAGCTGGTCCTGGCGGTAGGCCCACGCCTTCTCCACGTTCGCGAACGTGGTCCACGCGCCCTTGCCCCAGCGGGTCGCCTCGGCCTGCGCGAGCACCGACATGTAGGTGGCGAACGACTCGTTCAGCCACAGGTCGTCCCACCAGCGCATGGTGACCAGGTCGCCGAACCACATGTGCGCCATCTCGTGCAGGATCGTCTCGGCCCGCCGCTCGACCACGGCGTCCGTGACGCGCGAGCGGAAGACGTAGTCCTCCAGGAAGGTGACGCAGCCGGCGTTCTCCATCGCGCCCGCGTTGAACTCGGGCACGAAGAGCTGGTCGTACTTGCCGAACGGGTAGCGGACGCCGAACACCTTGTGGAAGAAGTCGAAGCCCTGGCGGGTGACCTCGAAGATGTTGTCGGCGTCGAGGTGCTCGGCCAGCGAGGCCCGGCAGTAGATGCCCAGCGGGATGCCGTCGTGCTCCGAGGTCACCTTGTGGTAGGGCCCGGCGACCAGTGCGGTGATGTACGTGGACATGACCGCGGTGGGCGGGAACTCCCACCGCCTGGCGGCTCGCGCCGCCCCGTGCTTGCCGCCCTCCTCGGCCAGTTCCGTCACCGCGGACGGCGCGGCGTTGGAGACGACCTCCCAGTCGGCCGGGGCCAGCACGGTGAGCTGGAAGGCGGCCTTGAGGTCGGGCTGGTCGAAGCAGGCGTACATGCGGTGGGCGTCGGCCGTCTCGAACTGGCTGTGCAGGTAGACCTTCTGGTCCACCGGGTCGACGAAACGGTGCAGGCCCTCGCCCGTGCGCATGTAGGCGCAGTCGGCGTCGACGCGCAGTTCGTTGGACTCGGCCAGCGAGGGCAGCGGGAAGCGGCCCTGTTCGGCGTCGTAGGAGGAGACGTCGAGCTCCTCCCCGTTGAGGGTCACCTTGCGGACCTTGGCGCCGTGCAGGTCGATGAAGGTGGACGCGCCCGGCCGCGTGCTGGTGAACCGGACGGTGGTGATGCTCTCGAAGCGCTCCTCCCCGTCCGTCAGGTCGAGGGCCACGTCGTACGCCTCGACTCGCAGCAGCCGGGCGCGCTCGCGCGCCTCGTCCCGGGTCAGGTTGCCTGCCAAGTTGTGCTCCTTTTCACCACTTCGTCGGGGTAGTCGGTATCCTGTCACGCTTGGAATAGGACACGGACCCACCCAGGTTATGACCACACATGACTGCGAAGACTCCTGTGGATCTGTGGTTCGATCCTTTCTGCCCGTTCGCCTGGGCGACGTCACGGTGGCTGCTCGAGGTGGAGAAGGTGCGGCCGATCGAGCCGCGCTGGCACCTGATGAGCCTGTACGTGCTCAACGAGGGCAAGGACCTGCCCGAGGAGTACCTCCAGCTGACGACCCGGGCGCAGGAGATCGTCAGGGTCGTCGCCGCGGCGCGGCAGAAGTACGGCGACGGGGTCACCGGCGCCCTCTACACCGAGCTCGGCACCCGCCTGCACAACCAGCGCATGAGCAAGCGCCTCCACCTGCTGCGCCAGACCGCGGAGGAGGCCCTGGAGGCCGCCGGCCTCGACCGCGAGCTCGCCGACGCCATGGGGTCCGAGGAGTACGAGGACGCCATCCGCGCCTCCCACGACGAGGGCATCTCCCTGGTGGGGCAGGAGGTCGGCACCCCCATCATCCGGGTCGGCGCCAACGCCTTCTTCGGCCCCGTCATCACCCGCATCCCCCGCGGCGAGGAGGCCGGCCGGCTATGGGACGGCGTGCTGCTCGTCACCGCGTTCGAGGACTTCTTCGAGCTCAAGCGCTCCCGCACCCGAGAGGTCCGCTTCGACTGACTTCCTGCCCAACGAATCTGGGCAACTCATCCCCTTCCCGGGCGCATGACCGTACAGTGCTGGAAAAGCGCGCCCGCTGACTACGCTGAGTCAGCGAAAGTGCGAATGTCGACACTGTGCGTCATGCGCCGGCTCTCGCTTTGTCGGGGCCGGCGCGCCAGGATGGGAGCCATGCGCAGGCTGTACATCGGCGGTACGTGGACCGCCTCGGTCTCCGGAGAGGCGATCGACGTCGTCAACCCGGCCACGGAGGAGACCATCGACAGGGTGCCGGCCGGTGCCCCCGACGACGTGGAACACGCGGTCCGGGCGGCTCGCCAGGCGTTCCCCGCCTGGTCCGCCACCGATCCGGCCGAACGCGCCAAACTCCTCGCCGCCGCGGCCACCCTCATCGAGCAGCGCGCCGACGACATCGCCGCGACGATCGCGACCGACATGGGCGCGCCGCTCGGGTTCGCGCGCAAGGTGCAGACGCTCATGCCCGCCGGGGTGCTCGCCTCCTACGCCCGGCTCGCCGAGAGCCACCCGCGCGAGACCCGGATCGGCAACTCACTCGTCGTCAAGGAGGCGGCCGGCGTCGTCGCCGCGATCACGCCCTGGAACTACCCGCTCCACCAGATCATCTGCAAGGTGGCCCCGGCGCTGGCGGCCGGCTGCACGGTCGTGCTCAAGCCGAGCGAGGTCGCACCCCTCGCCGCGTACGCGCTGGCGGACGTCCTGCACGAGGTCGGCCTGCCTCCGGGCGTCTTCAACCTCGTCAGCGGGCGCGGCCCCGTCGTCGGCGAGGCCATGGCCGCGCACCCGGAGGTCGACATGGTCTCCTTCACCGGCTCCACCGCCGCCGGGCGCCGGGTCGCCGCACTCGCCGCGGAGACCGTCAAGCGGGTCGCGCTCGAACTCGGAGGCAAGTCCGCCGGGATCATCCTGCCCGACGCCGACCTGCCCGCCGCCGTCAAGGCCGGCGTCGCCCACTGCTTCGTCAACGCAGGCCAGACCTGCTCGGCGTTGAGCCGGATGCTCGTCCACCGCGACCAGTACGACGAGGCCGTCCGCCTGGCGGTCGAGGCGGCCCGCGCCCACACCGTCGGCGACCCGTTCGACGAGACCACCCGTATCGGCCCGCTCGTCTCCGCCGCCCAGCGCGACCGCGTCGTCCGCTACGTCAACCGGGGTCAGGAGGAGGGCGCCCGCCTGGTGGCCGGCGGCACCGAACGCCCGCGCGAGCGCGGCTACTACGTCGAGCCGACGGTTTTCGCCGGCGTGGAGCCCGGCATGTCGATCGAGCAGGACGAGATCTTCGGCCCGGTCCTGGCGATCGTCCCCTACACCAGCGAGGACCAGGCGGTCCGCATCGCCGACGGCACCCGCTACGGCCTGTCGGGCGCCGTGTGGGCCGCCACCGACGAGCGCGCCCTCGGCGTGGCCCGCCGTCTCCGCACCGGCCAGGTGATGATCAACGGCGGCCGGTTCAACCCGCTGGCGCCCTTCGGCGGCTACAAGCAGTCGGGCCTGGGCCGCGAGCTGGGCGAGCACGGCCTGGAGGAGTATCTGGAGACCAAGTCCCTCCAGCTCTGACCCCGGGCACGCGACCGGCCCCGGCCGACACGCGACCGGGGCCGGATGCGCCGACGGTCAGTCGGCGCAGATGGCGAAGACGCTGATGCCGACGTCGTTGTAGCCGTCCTGGCGGCCGATGCCGATCCAGCCGCGCCCGTCGTCGGTGGGGAACGACCCGACCAGGATCGCCCTGTTGCCGCGGGCCTCCGCGCCGCCGCCGAGGACCTTCTTGTTACCGGGGCAGTAGAGCGTTCGACGGACGAAGTTGCCGACGTTCGCGTTGGGAAGGGTGACGAGTTGGTAGCCGGGAGGCAGAGCCGCCTGGCGGGCAGCCGCCGCGACGGGAGCGGGCGCCTCGCTGGCCGCGGCGGTAGTCGTCAGGCACGCCCCCGCCGCGAGCACGGTCAGGGGGATGGCCAGGAACCTCTTCGACTGCATCATTCTCCTTCTGTCCTGCCCCCTGCGGGCACGACACCGGGCAGCACGCGGCACGCCGGCGAATGCGGTGCTGACGGTGACGAAGTGATCGCGGGGGGCAAAGGGCTGACACGAAGAGTATCCGTGCTGTGACGTACCGTGTCCATGCGGATCTGTGTTCGACCCCGCCTTTGCCGGAGGACCACGCCGCCGGAGACGGCGGCCCGGCGCCGTGAACGCGCGCCGTCGCCCTGACGAGCCGCCCGCGACCGGGCTACGCCTTCAGCATGATCTTGCGGGCCTCGTTCTTGGGCAGCCGGTCGAGGTAGAGCCTGCCGTCGAGGTGGTCGAACTCGTGCTGGAAGCAGCGCGCGAGCGAGCCGCGGGCCTTGATCTGCAGCGGACGGCCGAGCCGGTCGAGGCCCTCGACGGTCACGCCGGCCGCGCGGCCGACGGGCGCGTACTGGGGCCGGCCGGTCTGCCGGTCGGGCACCGACAGGCAGCCCTCCTCGTCGAGGATCTCCTCGGGGTCGTCCACGGTCAGCACCGGGTTGATCATGTGCCCCTTGCGCCCGCTGATGTCGTAGACGAACACCCGGCGCGAGACGCCGATCTGCGGGCCGGCCAGGCCCACGCCGTTCACCGCGTACATCGCCTCGAACATCTCGTCGACGAGGCGGCGCAACTCCTTGTCGAAGCCCTCGACGGGCTCGGCGGGGGTGCGCAGCACCGGGTCGCCGATCGCACGGATCTCTCGCATGGCAGCTTCTACTCCCGTAAGGGCTGGTGGTGGCCAGAGGTCCTTACTGTAGCGAGCGGGCGCCCACCGCTGAACCCTCGGCCGCCGGCTGTGGAAGACTGGGCGACGTGCGCGTCTACATCGGTGCCGACCATGCCGGCTATGAGCTGAAGAACCACCTGGTGTCCTGGCTGAAGGACCACGGCCACGAGGTGATCGACTGCGGTCCCTTCGTCTACGACGCAGAGGACGACTATCCCGCGTTCTGCCTGCGCGCGGCCGAGGGCGTCGCCGGCGACCCGGGCAGCCTGGGAGTGGTCATCGGCGGCTCCGGCAACGGCGAGCAGATCGCCGCCAACAAGGTGCGCGGCATCCGCGCCGCCCTGGCCTGGAACGATGACACGGCCAAGCTCGCCCGCGAGCACAACAACGCCAACGTCGTCAGCGTCGGGGCCCGCATGCACTCCACCGAGGAGGCGACGAGGTTCGTCGAGGTCTTCCTGGCCACGGCGTTCTCCGGGGCCGAGCGGCACAGCCGGCGCATCGCCCAGGTGGCCGCGTACGAGACGATCGGCCAGCTCCCGTCGCTGCCCGGCTGAGCCCGGCCCACCGAGCCGCATCCCGCTGCCGCAATCCGCTACCGCACCGCGCTGTGGGACCGCGCTGTGGCGCGCGCGCCGTCCGCGTCAGGAAGGACGGCGCCTGGGCTCGCGCCTCGGCATCTCGTCGCGCAGCGGCCGCCGGTCGGCGGCCTCCTGCTGCTCCTTCGACGGCCGTGACACGTCGCGGGCCCGCATCGCGGTGATCGCCGTGATCTGCAAACTCTGCAACGCCATCAGATCCTCCCGAGGGGACCGGCGGCTTCGGCCGTCGGGGGAATCGGGAGCGGGAGGGCCACCAAGGTCCGAGCGTGCTCTGACCTGCGAGGTCTGCGCATCACAGATGTCCTTTCCGGGTTTTGTCGGTGCCTGCCGATACTGTGGTCGTGTCGTTACCGAGTGTGAGAGGTGGGTGTGCGCAGGTCGTTCAGGTTCCTGCTGCGCCCCACGGCTCGCCAGGCGGCCGCGCTCGCCGCTTGCCGGGAGGATCACCGGCAGCTGTACAACGCCGCTCTGGAGCACCGGCGCACCGCCTACGCCAAGGCCGGTGTCACGATCCGCTACGGCGATCAGTCGGCTGAGCTGAAGCACATCCGCGCCGACGATCTGGATGGTCAGGGCCGCTGGTCGGCGGGCTCGCAGCAGCAGACCCTTCGCCGTCTGGACAAGGCGTTCGCCGCGTTCTTCCGCCGCATCAAGAACGGCGCGAAGCCCGGCTACCCGCGGTTCAAGGGCCGGGGCTGGTTCGGCACGGTCGAGTGGCTTGCGACCAAGAACGGCGCGACCTGGGACTCCCAGCCGCATGATCCGATGACACGGGTTTACCTGCTCGGCATCGGACATGTGCGGGTGCACCGGCACCGTCCGGTCAAGGCTGAGAGCGCCGGTCGAGAGCTGATCGCAGTCGATCCCCGCAACACCTCCCGCACGTGCTCGCGCTGCGGGCACTGTGCGAAGGACAACCGCCGCACCCAGGCCGCGTTCGCCTGTACGGCGTGCGGGCACACCGCGCACGCCGACGTGAACGCGGCGACCAACATCCTGAGGGCAGGGCTTGCCCTTCGCCAGGCCGCGCAGGCGGCTTAGCGAGAAGCCGCCGCTTCCTTCAGGGAGCGGAGGAGTCACGGTGGAGAGCCTACGTCCGGACACGCGGGCCCACGAGAGATCCGTGGGCCCGATCTCACGGCCCGATGCGACGGCTAGAACGTCAGCCCGGCCCACGGCTTGGGATCCCAGGCCATGGCCGTGGCCAGCGACCGCACCGCGCCCGGCGTGTGCTCGCGCAGCAACCCCGCGCCGAGCTGGGCCGCCAGCAGACCGTCGCCGAGGAAGGCCGAGCCGAGCGCGGCGACCGGCAGCGACACGTCCGGCTCGTCGTCCACCGGCTTGCACTCGGCGCCCGTCGCGTCGGCGCTCAGCCGCCACCGGCGCGCGTTCCATGGGCACACCCCGTCCTCGACCTCGAGCACCACGTCCACCGGCGCCCCGTAGGAGCGCCCGGCCAGCGCCCGGTCCACCTCCACCAGGCGCACCCACAGCTCGTCGTACCAGCGGGCGCGCACCTGGCGCTGGTTGGCCAGCAACGCCGTGATCGGGTCGTCCACCGGCCTGCTCACCGCGTGCACCCGCGACACCAGGTCGCGGTCGAGCACACTGCGCCACAGCAGCGCGTACGCGGCGGGATCGACGGCCTCCAGCTCCTGCAGGCTCAGCTCGCCGTCGGCCACCCCGTCGTCGTCCCAGGACGGCTTGATCCGGAAGAGCGCGTAGCCGCGCACGCCCCCGTCGTCCTCCGCCACGACCGAACGCAGCGGGCCCGCCCCCCGCTGGTCGGCCTCCTCGTCGGCCAGCACGCCGGCCCAGAACGACTCGTCGCGCGCGTAGCGCCCGGGCCGCCGGCCCACGACGGAGCCGAAGACCCGCTCGTAGTCCGCGCGCGCCTCGGCGGGCCTGACCACGCGCAGCCGCAGCGACGGATCGTGCGGGGCGCCCGGCACGAAGTCGGTGCCGTCGGTCCGCACCTGGAACGCCAGGTTCGCCGACGCCCGGCCGTAGCCGAACCGGCCGTAGATCGCGGCCTCGGAGGCGTACAGGGCTGCGACGCTCTCCCCGCGCTCCCGGACGTCGGCGAGCTGCCTGCGCATCAGCGCCGACAGGACGCCGCGCCTGCGGTGCGACGGCAGCACGCTGACCGCTGTGACCCCCGCGACCGGCAGCCGCCCCCCGGGCACCGTCATGGACAGGCTGAAGACGGAGGTGACACCGGCGACCGTGTCGCCGTCGAACGCCGCCAGCGTGCGGTCGAACTCGGTGCCCGCCTTCCACCGCGCCTCCTGCGACGGGTGAGGGGTCATGCCGAAGCCCTCTTGGAGCACTCCGGAGAAGGCGGGCCACTCGGCCTCGCTGATCGGGCGGATGGGATACGTCATCCCTCCACGGTAGGAGGGGGCGAAGGCGGACGGCCACCGATTATCGGTCCTCGACGATCAAGGCGTTGGTCAAGTGGGATGCCCAAAGGCGGGCCAGACCGATACAGTCAGGCGCATCATGACTTCCCGTCCGGCGCCGCTGATCTCGCCACGGCTCCGCGCGTTCCTCGTGCGGGTGCCGCTGCTGGTGCCCGCCGTGCGGGTGCTGCGCAAGGGGCTGCTGTCCAGCGACCGCAACCTGACGGTGACGCTGATCATACTCACACTCGTGGTGGGCGCGCTCGCCGCCCGGGTGTCCACCGAGTGGTTCTCGCCGTCGCTGCTCATCCTCATCACGCTGGTGGGCGGTCTCCAGCTCCGGCTGACCAGCCTGGCCAAGCTGCTCACGGCCGTCGCCGTCGCGCTCGGCTACATCGCCTTCACCCTGGGGCCGCGCGGCATCGGCGTCGGGCTCATGGTGACGATCGGCTTCACCACCGTGCTCGCGGTCCTCATGGCGCGCACCCGGGGCAAGCTCGGCGTGCAGGGACTGCGCGGCGACGCCATGCTGCTGGAGCTGCGTGACCGGCTGAAGAACCAGGGCGAGCTGCCCCCGCTGCCCAAGGACTGGGGCGCCAAGGTGGTGCTCAAGCAGGCGGGCGGCTCCTCCTTCGGCGGCGACTTCCTCGTCTCGCTGCGCGACGAGGACCGGGTGGACATCGCCCTCGTCGACGTCTCCGGCAAGGGCGTCGACGCGGGCACCAGGGCGCTGTTGCTCTCGGGCACGTTCGGCGGGCTGCTCGGCTCCGTCGACGACTTCCTGCCGGCCTGCAACGCCTACCTGCACCGCCAGCGCGGCGACGAGGGGTTCGTCACCGCCGTGCACGTCCGGCTCGACCTGGCCACCGGCGACTACACGATCACCTCGGCCGGTCACCCGCCCGTGGTGAAGTTCGACGCGGGCACCGGGAGCTGGCAGGTCGCCTCCGCCAAGGGCGTGGTCCTCGGTGTCGTGCCCGATCTGCACTGCGAGCCCGAGCACGGCACCCTGCGCAGGGGCGACGCGCTGCTGCTCTACACCGACGGGCTGATCGAGCAGCCGGGCCGCGACATCGACGCCGGGCTCGACCGGCTCCTCGGCGAGGCCGAGCGGCTGCTGCCGTCGGGCTTCCGTGACGGGGCGCGGGCCCTGGTCAACGCCATGGCCTCCGGCCACAACGACGACTGCGCGCTGGTGCTCGTCTGGCGTCCCTGACCCGTGTCGATCGTCACGGGTCCGCCCGTGTGTTCGTTCACGCCCAGATCGTGCGCGCCGTCACTGGCCCGGCCCCGCGGCCGCTGACATGCTCTTGGTGCTCGCCCATGACCCGAGCCCCGGAAGAGCGGCGCGGCTCCTTCCGGGGCCCGGCTCGCACCGCCCGGACGGCCCGGCGGCCGCGTCAGAGCCAGCGCGGCGGCCGCGTCAGAGCCAGCCGGAGTCGCTGGCGATGCGCACGGCGTCGACGCGGTTGCGCGCCCCGGTCTTGCACATGATGCGCGACAGATGGTTGCGCACGGTGCCGACCGACAGGAAGAGCTGGTCGGCGATCTCCGCCGACCGGGCGCCGCCGGCCGCGATGCGCAGCACGTCGAGCTCGCGCCGCGTCAGCGGGTTGGCCGCCGCCTGCAGCGCGGCGACCGCCAGCTCCGGGTCCACGGCACGGCGGCCGGCGGCGACCCGGCGCAGGCCGTCGGCGAGCTGCTCCGGCGCCACGTCGAGGCTCATGAAGCCGAGCGCGTGCGCCGCCAGCGCCCGGCGCACCTGCCCGGGGCTGGGCTGCGCCGACAGCACCAGCGCCCGGCAGCCCGGCGCCTGCTCGCGCAGCCGTGCCACGGCCGGCACGCCGTCGGCGCCGGGCAGGTCGAGATCGACGACCGCGGTGTCGGCGCCGTACGCCAGGGCCGCGGGGACGAGGTCGTCGGCGTGCCCCACCTCGGCCACGACGCGCAGGTCGGGCTCCGCGCCGAGGGAGGCCACGAGACCCCGCCGGACGAGCGGCAGGTGCTCGGCGACCAGGATCCGGATCAAGTCGCTCCCTTCCGTCATGCCCCAGGGTGATCGTATGATCGCGTACTGTCAACGCAGTCTGTCGATTCCGCAAAGCGGGCGCAAGCCGTTCAGGAGGGGAGAGTTCGACTAGTCTTGAGGGCTGTCGGGAGCTTTTCCGCCTACCTGGAGCACGCCTACATGGACTGGCTGTACGCCGCGGGGATCGGCATCTTCTTCGTCGGGTTGATGGCCTCCATCGCGCTGCACGAGCTGGGTCACCTGGTGCCGGCCAAGCGCTTCGGCATCCGCGTGCCGCAGTACATGGTGGGTTTCGGCCCCACCGCCTGGTCCTTCCGCCGCGGCGAGACCGAGTACGGCATCAAGTGGATCCCGCTCGGCGGCTACATCCGCATGATCGGCATGCTCCCGCCGCGCCCGGGCGACGACCCGACGCGGCTGCGCGGCTCCTCGACCGGTCCGTTCCAGGGGCTCATCGACTCCGCCCGGCAGGCCGCGCTCGAAGAGGTGCGGCCGGGCGACGAGGACCGCGTCTTCTACCGCAAGAAGTGGTGGCAGAAGGTCATCGTCATGTCCGGCGGCCCGCTGATGAACTTCGTGCTGGCCTTCGTGTTCTTCTCGATCCTGCTGGTCGGCATCGGCCTGCCCACGGTGGCCCCGGTCGTCTCCCCGCAGACCGAGACCTGCCTCATCCCCGCCGCGGAGCGGCGCACCGAGTGCCGGCCCGGCGACCAGCCGACCCCGGCGGCGAAGGCCGGCCTGAAGCCGGGCGACCGGATCGTCTCGTTCGACGGCCGGCAGATCACCTCCTGGGCGGCTGCCCAGCGGCTGGTCCGCTCGCACGGCGCCGGCGAGGTGTCGCTGGGCGTCGTCCGCGCCGGCAAGCCGATGACGCTGCAGGTCACGCTCATCGCGAAGGACATGCCCAGCCTCGACGACCCGAAGAAGATCGACAAGAACGTCGGTTTCCTCGGCGTCAGGCCGACGGAGGTCATGCAGAAGCAGAACATGGGCGAGGTCGTCGGCTACATGGGCGAGCTGACCGGCCGGGTCGCCATGTCGCTGGTCCGGCTGCCGGAGAAGATGGTCGGCGTGTGGAACGCCGCCTTCTCGGGCGCCGAACGCGACCCCGAGGGGCCGGTGGGCGTGGTGGGCGCGGGCCGGATGGGCGGCGAGATCCTCGCCTCCGACCTGTCGCCCGAGCAGAAGATCGCAATTTTCATCAACCTGCTGGCCGGCTTCAATCTGGCCATCGGCATGTTCAACCTCATCCCCCTGCTCCCGCTCGACGGCGGCCACATCGCCGGCGGTCTCTGGGAGGGGCTCAAGCGGGGCTACGCCAAGGTGATGCGCCGTCCCGAGCCCGCCCACGTCGACATCGCCAAGGTGCTGCCCGTGACGTACGCGCTGGCCATCGTGATGATCATCATGGCGGGGCTGCTGCTGTACGCCGACCTGTTCAACCCGCTGCGGCTCACCGGCTGACAGCCGGTCGCCCGCGTAGGGTCGCGTCCATGGACGACCCACTCGACCGGTTGCGCGGACTCTGCCTGGCCCTGCCCGAGACCACCGAACGGCTCAGCCACGGCGAGCCGACCTGGTTCGTCCGGGACAAGAAGGTGTTCGTCACCTTCGCCGACCACCACCACGACGACCGGCTGGCCTTCTGGTGCGCGGCCCCGGCCGGGGTCCAGGAGGCACTGGTGGCGGAGGATCCGGCCCGCTTCTTCCGCCCGCCGTACGTGGGACACCGCGGCTGGCTGGGTGTCCACCTGGACGGAGAGGCGGACTGGGCCGAGATCGCGGAGATCGTCAAGGACGCCTACCGCGTCGTCGCTCCCGCGTCCCTGGTCGCCCGCATGCCCTGACCGGCCGGGCCGGGAGGACGGCGCCGTCCGTGTCGGCCGGGGACCCCGGATGGCGAGCCCCCGCAGGACGGCGAGGAAGCCTACGCCCACCTGCCCGGCCCCTGGTACGCCTGGTGGCAGGACAGCGGAGGGCCGTCAACAGCGTGTCACTCAGCCGGTACGCGGTCCCCGGGGGTGGCGGTGCCCGGGCCATCCGGGTGTTGCAGGGTGACGGTCACTTCGAGCCCGCCTTCTGGCCGGGGCCGGCCCTCCAACGTGCCGTGATGGGCCTCGACGATGGCCTGCGCGATCGACAGGCCCAGGCCCAGCCCGTCACCGCCGGTCTTCCTGCCGGATTCGAGGCGCTGGAACGGCTGCATGAGCAGATGCACCCGGTCAGGCAGGATCACGGGACCGCTGTTGGAGATCCGGAGAGTGGAGCGGCCCGCACGGACGGCCGTCTCCACCGCGATCCATCCGTCGGGCACGTTGTAGCGCGAGGCGTTGTCCAGCAGGTTCGTGACCAGACGCTCGATCAGGGTGCGGTCACCCGAGGCGGGCGCCGGACGAAGGGCGGACTCGACGCGCAGTCCCGAGTTCCCGTACTGATCAAGGGCCCACCCGGTGATCGACGCCAGGTCGAGGGGCTGCCGCTGGTCCAGACCCTGCTGACTGCGGGCCAGGACGAGCAGAGCTTCGATGAGACGTTCCTGGTGCTTGCTCGCGGCGACCACGCGTTCCAGTACGGTCCGCAGTGCCGCAGCGTCGGCCTGCGGGTCGGCGAGCGCGACCTCGGCCATGGCGCGCTGCAGCGTCAGCGGAGTACGCAGCTCGTGGGAGGCGTTGGCGACGAACCGCCGCTGCGCGGTGAAGGCCTTCTCCAGCCGGTCCAGCAGCGCGTCGAAGGTGTCGGCCAAGCCCTTCAGCTCGTCGTCCGGCCCGGAGGCGGCCAGCCGCCGGTCGAGCCGGTCGGCCGTGATGCGCCGGACGGTGGCGGTCATCTCACCCAGCGGTCGGAGCACGCGCCCGGCCGTGAACCAGCCGAGCAGCATCGCCACGAACGCCATGACAGCCAGCGCGATCAGGGAGTTGACCAGCAATCTGCGCAGGTTGTCCTTCTGCTCCACGCGGAGTGACGGGACCGGCTGGTCGAGCCCGCCCGGTGCCACGGGCGCGGAAGGCGGTCCGGGGAAGGGCGAGTACAGGACCAGGAGGTAGATGAGCGCCACCAACGCCGCCCCGGCCATCAGGAAGAGGCCGCCGTAGAGCAGGGACAGGCGTAGCCGGACGGTCCGCCTCATATCCGGTATCCGGCCTGGGGGACGGTCTCGATCAGCGGCGGGTCGCCGAGCTTGCGACGCAACCGGCTGATCGTCACCTTCACGGTGTGGGTGAACGGATCGGCGAACTCGTCCCAGCCACGCTCCAGCAGGTCCTCAGCGGAGACCACCGCACCCTGGGCGGCCAGCAGCAACTCCAGCACGGCGAACTCCTTGGGGCTCAGCGGCAGCCGGCGCCCGTCGCGGGTGACGATCCGGGTGGCCGGATCGAGCCGCAGATCGCCGTGGACGAACACGGGAGGCAGGGCGCGGTGAGCCCGCCTGGCCAGTGCCCGGATCCGGGCGACCAGCTCAGCGAAGGCGAACGGCTTGGAAAGGTAGTCGTCGGCACCGACGCCGAGCCCGGTCACCCTGTCGTCGATCGTCCCCGCGGCGGTGAGCATCAGCACCCGCGCCGGGCAGCCGGTGCCGGCCAGCGACTTGCACACCTCGTCACCGTGCAGCCCGGGAAGGTCTCGATCCAGCACCACCACGTCGTAGTGGTTGGCCGAGGCGCGGGCGAGCGCGTCCCGGCCGTCCAGCACCACATCGACGGCCATGCCTTCGCGGCGCAACCCGGCGGCGACCGTCAGGGCGAGCTCCTCGTGGTCCTCCACCACCAACACCCTCATGATCCCCAGCATGCCCGCGCACGCGTTACAGCGGGGTAACCGTCGCCGTTGCCTCCCTGTAACCGGTTCCCGGCTTTTCTGGGGGCACCGACGGAATCGACTGAAGGGAAACGTCAATGTTCGGCTCGACGATCAGAAGGGTGGTCCTGGCCGCCGCCGTCGTCCTCGCCGCAGGTGCGGTCTGGACGGTCAGCCCGGACACGGGCCCTGCCGGGGATGGCAGGGAGTTCACCGCCTGCATGCGCTCGCAGGGTCTGCCCGGCTTTCCCGAGGTCGCGGTCTCCTCGGACGGGCTGGTCAACTTCGACATCAAGGGTGAGCGGGTCGACGTCCTGTCCCAGAGGTACGGGGCGGCGGTCAAGGCGTGTGAATCGCTGTTGCCCGCCGGTACCCGGCTGCCGGGCGCGCCGGCCGCGCCGGCCGCACCGTCCGCCCCACCGTCCCCCTCCTGACAGGCGCAGGCCGCCGACCGCCGGCCACGGCACAGACTCGCTCGCGGGATGCTTCGGGTCAGTACATCGAGATGTGGACGTGGTCGAAGTGGTTCTCGGTGATGCTGCCCCGGTTCCCCATGGGGCTCCAGCCAGAGCCGTGGTTGATGCGCTGCTTCCAGATCACGTACTTGACCCCGAGCTTCGCCTTGTTCGCCACGGCCCACGCGGCGACGCGGTCGCCCAGCACCTGGTTGGCGGTCGACGGCATGCTGCCGCCCGAGCTCATCATGAAGTCGCAGGCCCGGCCCAGCGGGTGCTCACCGCTCGAACCCGAGCGGTAGCACCCGACCGTGAACGGCAGCGCGAAGTTCCGCTTGATCAGCTCGCGCATCGCGCGCGTGCGGGGAGTGATGTTGTCCGCTCCGGAGGGCAGCTGCGGCGCCCAGGTGCCGTCCGGGCGGCGGCCGGTGCTGACGGGGACGAGGTCCTCGAGCTTGTCCTCGATGTCGCCGATGACGTCCTCGGCCTCTTCGCGCTGCCCGGCCACGGTCACCTGATCGGCACGGATCTTGGCGGCGAGGGCGCCGGCCTCGTCGGCGGCCTTCTTCTTCTCGTCCCGGACGGCGGCGAACCCGTCGACCACCGCCTGCTGCTCGGCCAGGAGCTGCTCCAGCACCGCGGCGCCCGCCCCGTTGATCGGCAGCATGAACGTCGGCAGCGACTGGGGGCCGCTCTGGTAGCGCAGCTGTGCGATCTCGGTGACCTTCTTCTCGGCCTCGGCCAGGGCCTTCTCGGCGGCGGCGAGCCGCTTCCCGGCAGTCTTGGCGGCCTGCTGGGCCTTGGCCAGCTCGACCCGCTTGAGGTTGTACGTCTCGATGAGTCCGTCGACCTTGGTGTTGAGTTGCTTCAGCTCCGAGCGGAGCTTGGTCTCATCGGGCTTGGGCTTGGCCAGCGCGGGCGCCGCCGGGCTGGTGGCCACGACGGCGGCGACGGTGAGACCGATGGCAAGACGCGCGGGGGACGCAGCCGCCACGTAGGAATCCTCTCCCTCTTGCCGACCGGGTTAGCTGACGGGTTCGGGAGGGAGTAGCGTTCCCCTACCACAGGCGTGGATTCACCCCAGGTGCTTGGGTCCCCGGCTCACGGGCGACGCGCCCGAGATTAGGCTTTGGCGCACCGGCCGTTACGGCCGGTGCGAAAGGGACATTAACAGTAAATCCAAGGTCATGCGAGCCTAAGAAGAAACCTGTTAGTGATCTACCTGTGATCGAATCATGCGTGCCGCCTCTTCCGGCAGCACGTCGTTGACGAAGGCGCCCATCGCCGACTCCGAACCGGCCAGATACTTCAGCTTGCCGGGCGCACGCCTGATGCTGAACAGCTCCAGGTGGAGATAGCCCAGGTCACGCCCCTCACGCACCGGCGCCTGGTGCCAGGCCGCGATGTACGGCATGACGACGCCGAACAGGCCGTCGAACGCCCGCAGCACCGAGGTGTAGAGCGGGGCGAACGCGGCCCGCTCAGCCCCGGTCAGCGCGGCCAGGTCGGGCACCTGCCGGTGCGGGTAGAGATGCACCTCGAACGGCCAGCGCGCCGCGGCGGGCACGAAGGCCGTCCACAGTTCGTTGGCGGCCACCACCCGCGGTCCCCCGCGCTCGGCCGCCAGCACGTCGGCGAACAGGCTCCGGCCCTCGTGCGCGGCGGCGTAGCGGGCGGCCGCGCCGAGATGGAGCCTGGTCCGCGGCGTCACATAGGGATAGGCGTAGATCTGCCCGTGCGGGTGGGTCAGCGTGATGCCGATCTCCTCACCGCGGTTCTCGAAGCAGAAGACCTGCTCCACGCCGTCGATCGCGGACAGCTCCGCCGTACGGTCGGCCCAGGCCTCCATCACCAGCTCGACCTGGTCGTCGGTCAGGTGCGAGAACGACGAGGAGTGGTCGGAGGTGAAGCACATCACCTCGCACCGACCCACGCCCGGACGCACGTCACTCAGCCCTCCGGCGGCGCCGTAGGCGCCGAGGTCGCCGGAGAAGGAGGGGAAGCGGTTCTCGAACACCACCACGTCGTAGTCGTGCGCCGGAATCTCGGACTGGCGCGTGTCGGTGGACGGGCACAGCGGGCACTCGTCGGCCGGCGGCATGAACGTCCGGGTCTGCCGGTGCCCCGCGATCGCGATCCACTCCTCGGTCAGCGGGTCGTGGCGCAGCTCCGAGGCGACCGGCCGGGGATCGAGCGGCCGGCGGTCGATCGCGCCGCGGTCGGCGTCGTCGCGGCGGTCGAAGTAGATGAGCTCACGGCCGTCGGCCAGGTGGGTGATGGTGCGCTTCACGGCGACCCCTCTGCGATGATCAGTTCGCCGGCTCGCTCGGCCAGCTCCATGCGTGCGTCCTCGGGCAGCCCCGCGTCGCTGACGACCACGTCCGCCTCGGTGAGTTCGGCGATCGTGCTGATGCCGACGGTGTTCCATTTCGTGTGGTCGGCCGGGACCACCAGCCGCCGCGCCGCGGCCACCAGTTCCCTGTCGGTCTCCGACTCCAGCAGGTTGGGCGTGGTGAACCCGGCCCGCACGCTCATCCCGTGCACGCCGAGGAACAGGGTGTCCACGTGCAGCCGCCGGATCGCGGCGACCGCGACGGGGCCCACCAGCGCGTCGGACGGGGTGCGCACGCCGCCGGTGAGCACCACCGTGCGATCGGCGCGCGGGTTGCGGTGGAAGACGTCGGCCACGGGCACGGAGTTGGTGATCACCGTCAGCTCGGGCACACCCACCAGGTGCTGGGCGAGCGCCCACGTGGTGGTGCCCGCCGAGAGCGCCACTGCGGTGCCCGGCTCGACGAGCCGGGCGGCGCGCCGCGCGATCGCCTCCTTCTCGGGCTGCTGCCGGGCGGACTTGGCGGTGAAGCCGGGCTCCTCCGTGGACCCGGGGCCGAGGGCCGTGGCTCCGCCGTGCACCTTGGCGAGCAGACCTCGCTCGGCCAGGACTTCGAGATCGCGGCGGATGGTCATGTCGGAGACCCCGAGCTCCCGCACGAGGTCGGCCACGCGAACGCCGCCGTTGCTGCGGACGCGCTCGAGGATCGTCTGCTGCCGCTGCTGTGCCAGCACGCCCTCGCTCCTCCCAACAGATTCCACCAAATTATGACATGAAGATGTTGGGGAATGTTAGATATGGGGTGTCGCTTGTGTCACGGCCGGAGACGAGAGACGTTGGAAAGACGCACCCGACCGGCGAGGAGATGCCATGGCAAGGCGCGCGCGCAAGGGCAGGGCCCGCAAGAAGAAGAAGGCCAACCACGGCAAGCGCCCCACGGCGCGCTGATCGCGTACGCGCCCGCGGCGGCCACCTCCCGTCCACCGCGGGCGCGCCGTCGCGCCCTTCGGCAGGTCAGGTGGGAAGCCCGGCGAGCGCGTCGTCGATACGCGCCTGCGGCAGCGCGAAGTCCTCCATCGCGCCCAACAGGTAGCGGTCATAGGCGGCCAGGTCGAAGTGGCCATGACCGCACAGCGCGGTCAGGATCACCTTCGGCTCGCCCGTCTCCTTGCAGCGCAGGGCCTCGGCGATGGTCTCGGCCAGCGCGTGCGTCGGCTCGGGCGCGGGCAGGATGCCCTCCGTGCGGGCGAACCGCACGCCCGCCTCGAAGCACTCGGACTGCGACTTGCTGACCGCCTCGAACATGCCCAGCTCGTACATGTGCGACAGCAGCGGCGACATGCCGTGGTAGCGCAGGCCGCCCGCGTGGATCGGGTCGGGCACGAAGTCGTGGCCCAGCGTGTGCATCTTCAGCAGCGGCGTGAACCCCGCGGTGTCGCCGAAATCGTAGGCGTAGACGCCCCTGGTGAACGTCGGGCAGGCCGCAGGCTCGACCGCGCGGATCACCGGGTCGATCCGCCCCGCCAGCTTCTCGCGCAGGAAGGGGAAGACCAGGCCGCCGAAGTTGGAGCCGCCGCCAGTGCACCCGATGATCACATCGGGCATCTCCTCCAACTGCCCGAGCGCCTCCTCTCCGATCACCGTCTGGTGCAGCAGCACGTGGTTGAGCACCGAGCCGAGCGCGTAGCGCACGTCCGCGCCCCCCGCGGCCACCTCGACCGCCTCACTGATGGCGATGCCGAGGCTGCCGGTCGAGCCGGGGTCGTCGGCCAGCACCTTGCCGCCCGCCCGGGTCACCGACGAGGGGCTGGCGTGCACCGTGGCGCCGTAGACGTGCATGAGCGAGCGCCGGTAGGGCTTCTGGTCGTAGGAGGCCCGGACCATCCAGACCTCGCATTCCAGGCCGAACTGCGAGCACGCGAAGGCCAGCGCGCTGCCCCACTGCCCGGCGCCGGTCTCGGTGGTCAGCTTGCGCACCCCCGCGCGGGCGTTGTAATAGGCCTGCGGGACGGCGGTGTTGGGTTTGTGCGACCCGGCGGGGGAGCCGCCCTCGTACTTGTAGTAGATCCGGGCGGGCGTGTCGAGCGCCCGCTCCAGCCGGCGGGCCCGCAGCAGCGGCGTCGGCCGCCACATCCGGTAGACGTCGAGCACCTCCTGCGGGACGGCGACGAACCGCTCGGTGCTCACCTCCTGCTCGATGAGCTCCATCGGAAACAGCGGTGCGAGGTCGTCGGGGCCCACGGGCTGCCGCGTGCCGGGATGCAGTGGCGGCGGAGGCGCGGCGGGCAGGTCGGGGACGATGTTGTACCAGTGGCTGGGAAGCGTCATCGCACCAGTCTGCGCCGGAGATTGGCGCGTTCCAAGCGAGTGGCCGTCAACCACTCACCTGGAGCGCCGGGTGGCCGGGCCGGTCGGCGCGGACCACGATGTCGGCCACCCGTCGGGGGCGCGCCTCGCGCTCGTAGCGGGCGTAGGCGGGCAGCCGCCACCGCTCGTCCTCGCCGGTCCCGCGCGCCAGTGCCGCCTCCGACAGCCACAGGTGGACGCTCACCTCGAACGGCAGCCCCCTGCCCAGCAACAGCGTTCCGTCCAGCAGCAGCACCCCGCCCTCCGGCAACTCCTGGTGCGGCAGCCGGTAGGCCCGGTCGGCCACGCTGTCCCACAACGCCGGCAGCACCCGGCCCGAGCCGCCGGGCCCGAGCGGGTCCAGAACCTCCCTGCGCAGGCCGCCGACGTCGAGCCAGTCGTCGTAGAACACGTCGGGGTCGGTCCGGCCGTGCTCCAGCCGCAGCGAGGCCGGCCGCAGAAAGTCGGCGGCGGACACCCGCACGACGGGGCGGCCGCGCAGCTTCAACGGCGCCACCAGCTCGTCGGCCAGCCACCCTGGCCGGCTGGGCGGCGCGCCGTCGACGGCGACCCGCACCCATCCCGTACGCGGCCGAGCGTCGATCCGCTCAGCCACCTCCCGCACCAGCAACGCTGGTGAGATCGGTCGTACGCGCATCGCCCCGAGTCTACTGCGCGCTCCCCGGCGACCTGCCGCGGTGCTTGCACACGATGTCACGAAGACCGCTGAGACGTACCGTCAGACGACGGAGTCCCCCTTCGCTGCGTCCGCTGCCGGCGAGCCCGCGTTCTTCCCGAAGAGCAGAGTACAGAGCAGGGCCGTGAGCATGAAGCCGGTCGCCGCAGGGACGCCAGGAAGAGGTGGAGCGAGGGACTCGCATCAGACATCCAGGGGTCATAATCCGGCTGGATGAAGACGACCGCCAGCATGGCGAAGGGCGCCACAAATATCCGCGGCCACATCCCCGTGCGGACGCACACACCTTCCACCTGATCATCCCGTCTGCCGTCGACCCGCCCGAAGGGGAAACGGGCCAGGGCCACGGGGCAAGGCGGAGCCCCCGACCGGAGGAACGACCTGGCCAGGTGGCCCTCGGCTGCTCGGCTTGCCTCGGGTCGATGGTGGGGAGAGATGATCAGGTTTCCATCTCAGGCACCCCCCGGCCCTGGCGGACGGCATGGTGTCATGTTGGAGCCGGAGCGCCCCCGCCGGAGGCGTTCCTGCGAACCCTGATCTATGGATACTTGTGCCATGGCGTCCTCGGAGATTCCTCGCACCATCAAGGCCGTCAATACGGCCGAGCTCATTCATCTTGATGACGAGGCGAGGGTGTGCGACCTCAATCGTCAGCACGGGGCCGGATGGCTGGCCGAGCATGCTGATCCGGGAGCGACTCACTACTTGTGGCCGGCGTTGGTTCATCGCCTGCACCATCGGCCGGAGCTCTCGCCGCATTGGCGCTGCATGCTGCTGCTGGCTCTGCGGGACGGTCAGCAAGTTTTCTCGCTGCTGGATGTCCTGCCGACCACTTTTGATCGGCTGCCTGAGAGCTTGGACCGCGCGACGAAGACCCGGATCGCGGAAAGGCTGCTGGGGCCGATACAGAACGTAGCCGAATGGTCCGAGCGTAACGCGTGAGGCGTAGCCCGATGCTGTGTGTATGAACTCGGTGCTCCACGGACTTCTGCGGCGCGCGTCCGCGTGCGGTGTTCAGCGCGGTACGGGACGCGTCCGGCCGGCCGCTGGGGAGATGGTGCTTCCGGCCGACCGTCACGAGCTGGAGGACGCCTACCCGGTCCGGTAGGGCACGACGACGACCTCTCCGTACGCATCTCGACCAGTACACCGAACCGGGGACTGGGGTTACGTCTTCGTCGGCCCCAAGGGCGGCCTGCGGCGCTCGACCTTCCGGGCGCATCTGGCCGAAGGTGCAGGCCGATGTGGGTCTTCCGAACGTCCACTTCCATGACCTCCGGCACGCGGGAACACCCTTGCCACCGCCACGGGCGCGAGCCTGCGCGAGTAGATGACCCGCATGGGCCACTCCTCGTCTCGGGCGGCCCTGAGGCGGCCCTGATCTACCAGCACGCCTCACAGGAACGCGACCACGCGATTGCGCGGGCGCTCGGCCAGGCGCTGATGAGCGCGGAGCGGCAGCGCGAGAGTATGGGATCGGGCACGTAGCGGGCACGCAAGATCGAGCAACTCAACCGGAGTTCGCGAAAGGCCAGGTCCCCTACCTCGGGTGACCTGGCCTTTCGTCATGAGAGCGGACGACGGGAATCGAACCCGCGTAGCTAGTTTGGAAGACTAGGGCTCTACCATTGAGCTACGTCCGCACGAACTGGTCGAAGTCTGGTCTAGACTTCATCCGGTCGTCAGGGCGTAAGCGTACCGGAGTTGCGGAGCGCGTGCGCACCCGGCGAGGCGGGGCGTGGCGCAGCTTGGCAGCGCGCTTGCTTTGGGAGCAAGAAGTCGCAGGTTCAAATCCTGTCGCCCCGACCAGCCAGGGGGCCGCGTCCGATCCGGGCACGGCCCCTCTGCTCTTTCGTACGGCTCCGCGCTGCGAGGGACGGCCGCCGTGGCGGGCCCGAACTTCTTCTCGGAGGTGAAGGGCGGCCGAACGCCGAGCCAGGTCCTCCACCGCGGCGGTGACACGGTTTCGGCTCCGGCGTCGACACGGCGACCCTCCTCCTGGCGAGCTGTGAGGTGTGTCTGAGGTCGCCGTCACTCCGGTCGCGGGTCCCAGTCCTCTCGCCCCGGCTGACCGGGCTCATGGGGCGGTGCCGGGCAAGCAAAGAGGCCACCCCCTGCGAGTCGGGGAGTGGCCGTCGTTCCGCCGGGGCTCCGGCGTTGTCAGGGGCCGGCGTGGAACAGGGCCCAGACGGCCTTGCCGCCGCTGTCCAGCGGGTCCCAGCCCCAGCGCTGGCTGTACGTCTCCACGATGTAAAGGCCGCGCCCGTTCTCGGAGACGAAGTCCGGCTCTTTCGGGGTCGGCATCTCGTCGCTCGGGTCGGCCACGGCCAGCAGCACGTGCGGGGAGACTCGCATCAGCAGGAGTTCGATGCCTCGCCGGTGGCCGGCGTACATCGCGTACCGGACCGCGTTCGTCACCAATTCGGAGACCACCAGTGCGGCGTCGTCGCTCAGCTCGGTCAGGCCCCAGCCGGCCAGCGTCGAACGGGTGACGTCCCGTGCCGTCTTGACCGAGTCGGCCTGGAAGGGCAGGGGATAGGAGGTGGTGTACGGCTGGTCAGCCGTCAGCAGGTGGTCGAAGCCCACCTCGCGGGTGATCTGCAGGCAGTCGGCAGTGGCCAAGGGGTCCTCCACCATCCCGCCGATACCTCCCGCAGCCGTCGATTTGGTGCATGTATGGCCAAAATGCACTAGTCCATCATGGGACACGACTCCACGCCGCTGCAAGACCCAAATGCACGTGCACCTGCAATGTGCAGTCGCATGATCGGTTACGGGCCGGGGTATCCGTTTCGGACACGTGGTTGAGACCTTGTCATACACGTCGGTGTGGTGTCACTGTGTGTGCGGACCGCGATAGGAGGAAGAGTGACGCAGAACCAGCCGGGTTCCGGCCCTACGGCGCTGCGCATTCTCCTGGGCTCCCAACTGCGCCGGCTCAGGGAGGCGAAGGGCGTCACCCGCGAGGAGGCGGGCCACCTCATCAGAGGGTCGGAGTCCAAGATCAGCCGGATGGAGCTCGGCCGCGTCGGCTTCAAGGAGCGCGACGTCTCCGACCTCCTCACGCTCTACGGAGTCGTCGACGAGCAGGCGCGCGAGGCCGTCATCGCCCTGGTGGGCAAGGCCAACGAACCCGGCTGGTGGCACCGGTTCAACGACGTGCTGCCGACGTGGTTCCAGGCGTACGTCGGCCTGGAGGAGGCCGCGGCGCGCATCAGGACGTACGAGGTCCAGTTCGTCCCGGGCCTGCTGCAGACGAAGGAGTACGCCCGCGCGGTCGTCACCGCCGGCTCGGCCGGAATCTCCTCCGACGAGATCGCCCGCCGGGTCGATCTGCGCCTGGAGCGCCAGCGTGTCCTCGACCGGCCTGACGGCCCGTTCTTCTGGGCGGTCATCGACGAGGCGGCGCTGCGGCGGCCCATCGGCGGCGCCGAGGTCATGCGCGCCCAGTTGGAGCACCTGGCCGACCTCATGCGCCAGCCCAACATCACCATCCAGATCATGCCGTTCAGCTTCGGCGGGCACAGCGCCGAGGGCGGCGCCTTCAGCATCCTGCGCTTCCCCGACCGCGAGTTGCCGGACGTGGTGTACGTCGAGCAGCTGGCCAGCGCACTGTATCTGGACAAGCGTGAGGATGTGGATAAATACACGGTGGTGATGGAACGGCTGTGCGCCGTGAGCACCACCCCGGACGAGACGGTCCAGCTGCTGCGTACCATCGCCGACGAGTTCTGAGCGTCGTGGCGTCGCTGTCGGGTACGCATCTGCCCTAGACTGGCCATCGGCGCTCGGATCCCGCCGCGGCGGAGCATGCCTCAGCGCCTCATGTGGGCGCGGCGCGTGAGCCGTACCGAATGGACGCGCCCGCGATCACTCGAAGCTTGATCAAGGAGACCACCCCGTGAAGACCGCTGTCGAGGAGCTCAGCCCGACTCGGGTGAAGCTCACTGTCGAGGTGCCGTTCGACGAGCTGCGCCCGAGCATGGATGCGGCGTACAAGAAGGTCGCGCAGCAGGTGCGCGTCCCCGGGTTCCGCCCTGGCAAGGTCCCGGCCCGCATCATCGAGCAGCGCTTCGGCCGGGCGGTGGTGCTGGAGGAGACCCTCAACGACGCGGTGCCCAAGCTCTACGGCCAGGCCGTCGACGAGGTCGACGTGTTCCCGGTCAGCCAGCCGGACATCGAGGTCACCAAGATCGACGACGGCGAGCAGATCGAGTTCACGGCCGAGGTCGACATCCGACCCAACTTCGACGTCCCCGACTACCAGGGCGTCGAGATCACCGTCGATTCCGCCGAGGTCTCCGAGGCCGACGTCGACAAGCAGCTCGACGCGCTTCGCCAGCGCTTCGCCACGCTGACGGGCGTCGAGCGCCCGGCCGCCGACGGCGACTTCGTCGTGATGGACCTGCGCGCCGAGATCGACGGCAAGAACATCGAGGAGCAGCAGGCCAACGAGGTCTCCTACGAGGTGGGCGCCGGCTCCGTGCTCCAGGGCCTCGACGACGCCCTGCGTGGCATGTCCGCGGGCGAGGAGAAGAGCTTCGGCACCGAGCTCGTCGGCGGCGAGAACGCCGGTGAGCAGGCCGACGTGATCATCAACGTCAAGTCGGTCAAGGAGAAGGTCCTGCCCGAGCTCGACGACGAGTTCGCGCAGCTCGCCAGCGAGTTCGACACGCTGGAGGAGCTCAAGGCCAGCATCCGCGAGACGTCCCGCCGCAACAAGCTGATCGACCAGGTCGTCCAGGCCCGTGACAAGGCCCTCGACACGCTTCTCGAGAAGATCGACATCCCGATCCCCGAGAGCGCGCTCAAGGCCGAGGTCGACGCCCGCAAGCACAACCTTGAGCACCAGGTGGCCGAGAGCGGTCTGAGCCGCGACGCCTTCTTCCGCCTCTACCAGACGACGGAGGAGGAGCGCTTCGCCGAGTTCGAGGCCAGCTCCGTCAAGGCCATCAAGGTCGGCTTCGTCCTCGACAAGATCGTCAAGGCCGAGGAGCTGGGCGTCTCGGAGCAGGAGCTGACCAACTTCGTCGTCCGCCGCGCCATGGAGATGGGCGTCCAGCCCAACCAGCTGGCCCAGCACCTGGCCGACAACGACCAGTTGACGCTCGCCATGGTCGAGATCGTGCGTGACAAGGCCAAGTCCGTGCTCGGCGACGCCGCCAAGGTCGTCGACAGCGAGGGCAACGAGGTCGACCTCAAGGCCATCTACGCCGAGATCAACGGCGAGGAGGTCGTCGAGGAGCCGGCCGAGGAGTCCGGCGACAAGCCCGCCGAGGACAAGCCCGAGGCCTGACCGGCCTGAGCGAAACCCCCGATCCACTATGGATTGGGGGTTTTGTCCATTTCCGGGCCTCCGCTGTGGTCCATCCCGCTCGACGTCTCGATTCGGGCCCTGCTCATCTTCCTGGCCGCCTGGGTGGTGCTGGTGACGCTCTGAGCCCAGGGGCACCCTGCCTCGCTGCTGCGCCGGCTTGGGGTGGGGAGACGCGGGAGGCGGTGCAGCAGGAGGCGAGCGCCTGTGAGGCCCTCCTGGAGGCCCCGCCGGCCCGGCTGGACGAGCTTTCCTCCGGCGGGGAGGCCGACGACCGCATGGCGGACGTCTTCCGGCAGCTCCTGCACCTGCGCCTGGACCGCGTCAGGACGCTCCTGGACGACCAGGGGTCCGACGACGCGCCCGACGACGCCGACCCCGAGTCACGCCCACGGAGCCCCTGTGCAGGCAGCTCGTCCGGGTTCAGCGCGACAAGCTGCGCCGGCCCCACCACCAGGCGCCATCGGGGCCGACACGATGCGCAGGCTGGAGCACGAGCTCGACGTGGAGGAGCGCCGTAGGGCCGCGGGCGAGGCCTGACCCCCACCTGCGCCGAAAGCGAACAGTCTGCGGACCGGGCATGACCTGTGGGCGGCGCGCGTTAAGGTCACAAGCAAAGCCAATCGATTACGACGCATCGGAAGGTGACGCTGTGACCAGCCCGCCGACCTTCTATCAGCCTGAGTCGCGAGGCCGTGAGAACGGCTCGTCCTTCCGGCTTGAGGACCAGCTCTACCAGCGCCTGCTGCGTGAGCGCATCATCGTGCTCGGGCAGGAGGTCAACGACGAGATCGCCAACCGCATCTGCGCGGAGCTGCTGCTCCTCGCGGCCGACGACCCCGACCGCGACATCACGCTCTACATCAACTCGCCCGGTGGTTCGGTGAGCGCCGGCATGGCGATCTACGACATGATGGAATACGTCCCCAACGACGTCTCCACGGTCGTGATGGGCATGGCGGCCTCGATGGGGCAGTTCCTGCTCACCGCGGGCACCAAGGGCAAGCGCTACGGCCTGCCGCACGCGCGGGTCATGATGCACCAGCCCTCGGGCGGCATCGGCGGCACCGCCGCCGACATCGCCATCCAGGCCGAGCAGATGCTCTACGTGAAGAAGACCTTGGCCGAGCGGATCGCCTTCCACACCGGGCAGCCGCTCGAGCAGATCGAGGCCGACTCCGACCGTGACCGCTGGTTCACGGCCGACGAGGCCAAGGACTACGGCTTCATCGACCACGTCGTGCGCAGCGCGCGGCAGGTGCCCTCGCAGGGCCCCGTCTCCTAGGGGGAGCTGAAGTGAACATCGAAAGCCGCTACGTTCTCCCCTCCTTCGTCGAGCGCACGTCCTACGGCGTGAAGGAGATGAACCCGTACAACAAGCTCTTCGAGGACCGCATCATCTTCCTCGGAGTGCAGATCGACGACGCGTCGGCCAACGACGTCATGGCCCAGTTGCTGACGCTGGAGTCGCTCGACCCCGACCGTGACATCAGCATCTACATCAACTCGCCGGGTGGCTCCTTCACGGCCATGACGGCGATCTACGACACGATGCAGTTCGTCCGGCCGGAGATCCAGACCGTCTGCCTCGGCCAGGCCGCCTCCGCGGCGGCCGTGCTGCTGGCCGGCGGCACCCCGGGCAAGCGGTTCGCGCTCCCCAACGCCCGGGTCCTGATCCACCAGCCCTCCACCGAGGGTGGCGGCCAGGGGAGCGACATCGAGATCCAGGCCCGCGAGATCCTTCGCATGCGCACGCTCCTCGAGGAGATCGTGGCGAAGCACTCTGGCAAGTCCGCCG
The DNA here is from genome assembly GCF_043204415.1 of Nonomuraea sp. NPDC047897. Classification (NCBI taxonomy): domain Bacteria; kingdom Bacillati; phylum Actinomycetota; class Actinomycetes; order Streptosporangiales; family Streptosporangiaceae; genus Nonomuraea; species Nonomuraea sp. NPDC047897. The sequence goes on from NZ_JBIDCC010000028.1 coordinate 34,861, forward strand.
CTGAGGTCCGCAAGGACATCGAACGCGACAAAATTCTCAACGCGGACGAGGCGAAGGCGTATGGTCTGATCGACGACATCATCCCGTCGCGGAAGAAGCGTGCTCAGGCGGTTGCTTCCTGACGAGATGTGACGCACCGGAGCGCTGCCCCAGAGGGCACGTTCCGGTGCGACTCGCCGCCAGGGGGCTCACTGAGGGCCCAGAAGACGGTAACGTCGAAACCTGAGCGGTTCGGACCGGGTCCGGAGGACACGGATCGCGGCAGCAGGGCGGTCCCACGCAAAGGAGTATCTGGGGTGGCACGCATCGGCGACGGGGGAGACCTGCTGAAATGCTCTTTCTGCGGGAAGAGTCAGAAGCAAGTCAAGAAGCTCATTGCCGGTCCAGGCGTCTACATCTGTGATGAGTGCATCGATCTCTGCAACGAGATCATCGAGGAGGAGCTCTCCGAGTCCTCCGAGCTCAAGTGGGACAACCTGCCCAAGCCGAGGGAGATCTACGAGTTCCTCGACGCCTACGTCATCGGTCAGGACAAGGCGAAGAAGGCGCTCTCGGTGGCGGTCTACAACCACTACAAGCGGGTGCAGTCCGGCGACCGGGGCAGAGACGACGGCCTTGAGCTGGCCAAGAGCAACATCCTGCTGCTGGGCCCGACCGGCTCGGGCAAGACGCTGCTCGCGCAGACGCTGGCGAAGATGCTCAACGTGCCCTTCGCCATCGCCGACGCCACCGCCCTCACCGAGGCCGGCTACGTCGGCGAGGACGTCGAGAACATCCTGCTCAAGCTGATCCAGGCCGCCGACTACGACGTCAAGAAGGCCGAGACCGGCATCATCTACATCGACGAGGTCGACAAGATCGCCCGCAAGAGCGAAAACCCGTCGATCACCCGCGACGTCTCCGGCGAAGGCGTCCAGCAGGCACTGCTGAAGATCCTGGAAGGCACGACCGCGAGCGTCCCCCCGCAGGGCGGCCGTAAGCACCCGCACCAGGAGTTCATCCAGATCGACACCACCAACGTGCTGTTCATCTGCGGCGGCGCGTTCGCCGGCCTGGAGAAGATCATCGAGTCCAGGGTCGGCAAGAAGGGCATCGGCTTCAACGCCATCATCCGGTCCAAGGAGGAGGTCGACACCGTCGACATCTTCTCCGACGTGATGCCCGAGGACCTGCTGAAGTTCGGCATGATCCCCGAGTTCGTCGGCCGGCTCCCGGTCATCACCTCGGTGCACAACCTCGACCGCGAGGCGCTCGTCCAGATCCTCACCGAGCCGCGCAACGCGCTGGTCAAGCAGTACCGCAAGCTGCTGGAGCTCGACGGCGTGGAGCTGGAGTTCACCGACGACGCACTCGAGGCCATCGCCGACCAGGCCATTTTGCGCGGCACCGGCGCGCGCGGCCTGCGCGCCATTCTGGAGGAGGTGCTCCAGTCCGTCATGTACGAGGTGCCCTCCCGCAAGGACGTCGCCCGGGTCGTCATCACCCGCGAGTCGGTGCTGGAGCACGCCATCCCCACCCTCGTGCCGCGCGACCAGCTCGCCGTCAAGCAGCAGCGCACGCCGCGCGAGAAGTCGGCCTGACCCCTAGCTGCTCCCGGCGCGGCTCCGCGCCCGCAAGGGCCCGAGCCCGCGAAGCAGACGCCCCACGGTGACGATCGTGGGGCGTTCCGCTTGTCGGCGTCCCTAGAATTGGTCACTGTGACAACGCCAGAGCTGCCTACCCAGTACACCCCGGCCGACGTCGAGACCCGGAGCTACGAGCGATGGGACTCCGCCGGCTACTTCCACGCCGACGCCGGCAGCTCGCGCGCGCCGTTCAGCATCGTCCTCCCCCCGCCGAACGTGACAGGCGTCCTGCACATCGGCCACGCCCTCGACCACTCCATCCAGGACGCGCTCACCCGCCGCGCCCGCATGCAGGGCCGCGAGACTCTCTGGCTGCCCGGCATGGACCACGCCGGCATCGCCACCCAGAACGTCGTGGAGCGCGAGCTCGCCAAGCAGGGCCTGTCCCGCCACGACCTGGGCCGTGAGGCGTTCGTCCAGCGCGTGTGGGAATGGAAGGAGGAGTCGGGTGGCAAGATCCTCGGCCAGATGCGCAAGCTCGGCGACGGCGTCGACTGGCAGCGCGAGCGCTTCACCATGGACGAAGGGCTGTCCCGGGCGGTCCACACCATCTTCAAGCGGCTTTTCGACGACGGGCTCATCTACCGCGCCGAGCGCATCATCAACTGGTGCCCCCGCTGTCTGACCGCGCTGTCCGACATCGAGGTCGAGCACAGCGAGGACGAGGGCGAGCTCGTCTCGATCCGCTACTCCGACGAGATCGTGGTCGCGACCACCCGCGCCGAGACCATGCTCGGCGACACGGCCGTCGCCGTCCACCCCTCCGACGAGCGTTACGCCCACCTGATCGGCACCCTCGTGGAGGTGCCGCTCACCGGGCGCATGATTCCCGTGGTCGCCGACGAGCATGTCGATCCGGCGTTCGGCACCGGTGCGGTCAAGGTCACCCCCGCCCACGATCCCAACGACTTCGAGATCGGCCGGCGGCACTCCCTGCCGTCGCTGACGGTCATGGACGAGCGTGGCGTCATCACCGCGCACGGGCCGTTCCAGGGGCTCGACCGTTTCGAGGCGCGGCCCGCCGTGATCGCCGCGCTCCGCGCCGAGGGCCTCATCGTGGCCGAGAAGCGCCCCTATCTGCACTCGGTCGGTCACTGCTCCCGGTGCAAGACCGTGGTCGAGCCGCGGCTTTCGCTGCAGTGGTTCGTCAACGTGGCTCCGCTGGCCAAGGCCGCGGGCGACGCCGTCCGTGACGGGCGCACCCGCATCCACCCGCCGGAGCTGGCCAAGCGCTACTTCGACTGGGTCGACGACATGCACGACTGGTGCATCTCGCGGCAGCTGTGGTGGGGCCACCGCATCCCCGTCTGGTACGGGCCGGGCGGCGAGGTCGTCTGTGTCGGGCCCGACGAGACGCCTCCTGCCGGCTACGCGCAGGACCCCGACGTCCTCGACACCTGGTTCTCCTCGGGGCTGTGGCCGTTCTCCACACTGGGCTGGCCGGAGCCGACGCCGGAGCTGGCGCGGTTCTATCCGACTTCGGTGCTGGTGACCGGCTACGACATCCTGTTCTTCTGGGTGGCCCGGATGATGATGTTCGGGCTGTACGCGATGGACGGTGAGCCGCCGTTCCGCGTCGTCGCCTTGCACGGCATGGTCCGCGACCAGTTCGGCAAGAAGATGTCCAAGTCGTTCGGCAACGTGGTCGACCCGCTCGACTGGATCGAGCGCTACGGCGCCGACGCGACCCGCTTCACCCTGCTGCGCGGCGCCAACCCCGGTGCCGACGTGGCGGTCAGCGAGGAGTGGGCCGCCGGGTCGCGCAATTTCTGCAACAAGATCTGGAACGCCACCCGCTTCGCGCTGATGAACGGCGCGACGGTCGGCTCGCTCGACGGGCTCGAGTTGACGGCGGCGGACCGGTGGATCCTGTCCCGGTTGCAGAGCGTCATCTCCGCGGCAGACGCGGCTCTGGAGGAGTTCGAGTTCGCCAAGGCGTCCGACCTGCTCTACCACTTTGCCTGGGACGAGGTGTGCGACTGGTACCTCGAGCTGGCCAAGATCCAACTGGGGGAGGGCCTGGAGCACACCCGGCTGGTCCTCGGTCACGTGCTGGACGCCCTGCTACGGCTGTTGCACCCGCTGGTGCCGTTCGTCACGGAGGAGCTGTGGCGGGCCGTCACGGGCCGGGAGTCGATCGTCGTGGCGGCCTGGCCGGTGCCTGACGCGCGCCATGTCGACCCCGCTGCCGAGGCGGAGATCGCGGCCCTGCAGGAGCTGGTGACGGAGGTTCGCAGGTTCCGGTCGGATCAGGGGCTCAAGCCCGGCCAGAAGGTCGCGGCGAGGCTCGCCCTGGCCGGCACCACGCTGGCCGGGCACGAGGGGGCGGTGCGTTCCCTGCTTCGCCTGACGGAGCCTACGGAGGCGTTCTCCGCGACGGCGCGGTTGGTCGTGGGCGGGGTGACCGTCGAGATCGACACGGCGGGCGCCATCGACGTGGCCGCCGAGCGCAAGCGGCTGGAGAAGGACCTGGCGGCCGCGCGCAAGGAGGCCGCTCAGGTGGCCGCCAAGCTGGGCAACGAGCAGTTCATGGCGAAGGCGCCGGCGGATGTGGTCACCAAGGTGAGGGCCCGGGCCGACCAGGCGGCGGCCGACATCGAGCGGCTCGAAGCGCAGGTGGCCGCTCTCGGCGTTTGAGCCGCCCCGTACAGGGAATGCTCATTCGTTACCGAAGACGGACTGCGGACCCCGCGGGGGCTGCTACAGTTTTCCACGCGGGGCCGGTTGGCCCTCGACTCCCACAGACAGATCCGATCTTCGGAGCTCGTCCACCTGCACAAGTGGACAAGGACCAAATGTTCGGGTAAGTTCGTGGAGTTGCCTCAAAGCGAGGCAGGTCCGGAATAGCCCGGGATCGGGTGATTTGACAAGAGTCGCCCCGATCTGCTAAAATGGACGACATGAAATGTGCGCCTTCCTGAGGTTCTGGGGAGTACGCGTCCGTTTCTTGAGAACTCAACAGTGTGTTAAAAGCCAGTGCATGATGCACAACCCCGTCATT
>NZ_JBIDCC010000029.1:0-38206 GCF_043204415.1 Nonomuraea sp. NPDC047897
GCAGCCGCGTGCCCGGCCCGGCCGACATCCACCGCGACGGCGTCCGCACCGGCCCCGGCCGCCCCCCCCCCCCCCCCCCCCACACCCCCCCCCCCCCCCCCCCCCCCCCCCCCCCGAAGATCCAGGAGCGATGACGCCCGGGCCGGTCGCCACGCGGGTGCGGCATCGACGCGCCGTGGCCGGCGAGATCGCGTCGGCGCCGCTACCCGCCGCGGACGGCCCGGCGAAGCTGGGCGAGGCGCTCGCGCAGGGTGCGTTCCCCGCCGTGCCGCGCAGGGCGGTAGTAGTCCCTGCCCACCAGCGCGTCGGGCGGGTACTGCTGCTCCAGGACTCCCTCGGGGGTGGCGTGCGGGTAGCGGTAGCCGACCGCGTTGCCCAGCTCCTTGGCGCCCGAGTAGCGGCCGTATCGCAGGTGCGCGGGCACCGCGCCGACGGCGCCCGCGCGGACGTCGGCCATGGCCTCGTCGATCGCGACGATCATCGCGTTCGACTTCGGCGCCGTCGCCAGGTGCACGGTGGCCTGCGCCAGGGCCAGGCGGGCCTCGGGCATCCCCAGCAGCTCGACGGCCTGGGCCGCGGCTACGGCGGCCTGCAGCGCGGTGGGGTCGGCCAGCCCGACGTCCTCACTGGCGTGCACCAGCAACCGCCGCGCGACGAACCGCGGGTCCTCCCCGGCCACCAGCATGCGGGCCAGGTAGTGCAGCGCGGCGTCGGGGTCCGAGCCGCGGATCGACTTGATGAACGCGCTGATGACGTCGTAGTGCTGGTCGCCCTGCCGGTCGTAGCGCACGGTGGCCTCGGTGACGGCCCGCTCCACGGCCGGCACGTCGATCACCTCGCCGCCCGTGGCCGCCACCCCGTCAGCGCTCGCCTCCAGCGCCGTCAGCGCGCGACGGGCGTCGCCGGCGGCGAGGCGCACCAGGGCGGCCTCCGCCTCGGCCGACAGCGTGACCGAGCCGTCGAGGCCGCGCGGTTCCGTCACCGCGCGGCGCAGCAGCTCGCGGACCTCGTCCTCGGTCAGAGAGCGGAGCTGCGACACCAGCGAGCGTGACAGCAGCGGCGCCACCACCGCGAACGACGGGTTCTCCGTGGTGGCCGCCACGAGCAGCACGAGCCGGTCCTCGACGGCTCCGAGCAGCGCGTCCTGCTGGGTCCTGGAGAAGCGGTGCACCTCGTCGACGAACAGGACGGTCTGCTGGTCGTGGCGGTCACGGCGACGGCGCGCCCCGTCGATCACCTCGCGGAGCTCCCTGACGCCGCTGGACAGCGCCGAGAGGGCGACGAAGTGCCGGGTGTCGACGGTGCCGAGCAGGCGCGCGATCGTGGTCTTCCCGGTGCCGGGCGGGCCGTAGAGCACCACCGACGCCGCCGCCCCGCCCTCCACCAGCCGCCGCAGCGGCGCGCCGGGACGCAGCAGGTGCGCCTGGCCGACGACCTCGTCGAGCGTGCGCGGCCGCATCCGCACCGCCAGCGGCGCGGTCGCCCGTAGCCCGTCCGCGGGCGGGCTGGCGAGCGCCGGCAGCTCGAACAGCCCCTCCGCCTCGGCGGTCACCGCGCCGCCCGGCGATCGACGCGGGACACACCTCGGTGTCGCGGTCGCGGAGACGTCCTGCTGGACACGTGCTGAGACCTCCTTGTGCGGGTCCGCCGCTCGGAACGGACCCTGGACCGTCGTCCTGCACGGCGTGGTTCACGGGCGCAGGTGCTCGATCGTGACGTGGTGCCGCTCGGTCAACCGCTGGGCGATCAACGAGCGGTGACAGGCCTCGGGGTCGCGCTCGACGCAGAGCAGCGCCGCGGTCCCGCCGCCCGGCAGCTCCGACACGATCGGCGTCAGGTCGGCGCGGTCGAGGATCTCGGTGGTGTAGCGGCGGGCGTACTCGGCGGCGAGCTCGCGGCGTGAGCGTTTGCCGACCCCTTGCCGGTCGTCCTCGGCGTACTGGAGCCGGCGTAACTCGGTGGTCGGGGCGAGCTCACGGTGGTGCTCGTAGGCGATGCCGGCCTGGGCGAGGGCCGCCTGCAGCCGGCGGGAGTTCGCCCAGGCGTACTCGGGTCCGCGGACCCCGCGGCGCTGGCGTACGTCGATCAGCAGGCGAGCGTCCGCCTGCCGCAGTCGCAGCAGGAAGGACTCGACGTCGAAGCCGTAGACGCCGATCGTCACCATTCTGAGCATCGGAAGTCACCTGCCTGCCTCGCATTCGTGCCGCCTCCGGCAGCCCTGCCGGAGGCGGCGAGGTCGCCTCAGGCGACGGCGGTTCCCTCAAGCTCGACCGTCAGGCCGGGGACCGCCAGCCGCGTCACCCCGAGCATCGTGGTGGCCGGCGCCACCCCGGCGGCGCCCAGCCGCGCCGCCAGCACGCCGTAATGCTCGAAGAGCCGGTCGACGTCGGTGGTGTAGACGTTGAGCCGGACGAGGTTCGCGAGGGACATGCCGGCCTCGGCGAGCACGGCCTCCATGTTGTCGAGGCTCAGCGCCAGCTGTGCCGCCATGTCATCGATATGCTGGGGCTTGCCGTCGCCGCTCATCGCGGCCTGCCCGGCGCAGTAGAGGGTCCGGGTGTGCCCGGAGACGACCTCTCCCTGGTTGTACCCCAGCTCCACCGACCACGACCACGGGTTGACCGCCGTTCGCTCCATCGCTGTATCAGCTCCATTCGATTCGTGTTAGTACGTTCACGGCCGTCGGCGCGGTGGCCACCGCTCCCCTGGCCGTGCTGATCAGCCTCCCAACAAATCACGACATCCTGTGTCGTGTATTTCTGTAGAGTTTTCGCATGCGCGCCGACCGGTTGGTCTCGCTGGTGCTGTTGCTGCGGCAGCACGGCCGGCTGTCCGCGGCCGCGCTGGCCCGCGAGCTGGAGGTGTCCACCCGCACCGTGCAGCGCGACATCGAGGCGCTGTCCGCGGCCGGTGTCCCCGTCTACGCCGAACGCGGCCGGCACGGCGGCTTCGCGTTGCTGCCCGGATTCCGGACCGAGCTCACCGGGCTGAACCACGACGAGGCCCTCGCCCTGCTGGTCGCCGGATCGCGGCGTGGCGCGCAGGCGTTCGGCCTCGGCTCGGCGCTCGCCTCGGCGATGCTCAAGGTGGTCGACGCGCTACCCGCGAGCTATCGGGACACCGCGGCCGGCGCGGCCGAGCGGTTGCTCATCGACCCGGAGACCGACCTCCTCTCGCGCCGGCTGGTCACGGAGGAGGCGCCTGACACCGTTTCGGCCGAGGTCCTGCGCGCGGTGTTCGCCGGACACAAGCTGCGCATCCACTACGCCGCTGTCGACCGGACCCCGCAGTGGCGCACGGTGGACCCGATCGGCCTGGTCACCGTACGCGACCGGGGCTACCTGCTGGCCACGAGGTCCGGCGCGGACCGCACCTACCGGCTGTCCAGGATCCTGGCCGCCGAGGAGCTGGCCGAACCCGCGCAGCGACCGGACCGGGTCGATCTGAGCCGAGCCTGGCAGGAACGCAGCACGCGGTTCCGGACCGGCGGCGACCAGGTCGCCGTGCTGGTGCGGGTCAACCCGGCGCGACGGGAGGAGCTGGTGGGCACCGCGCTGGCCGTCCTGTCCGAGGAAGCCGAGGCGGACGGCTGGCTGCGGATGGAGGTGACCTTCCAGGACCCGAGGCACGCCGCATGGGCGCTGTGGCAGCTCACCACGAACGCCGAAGCCCTGGCCCCGCAGTGGTTGCGCAACTCGCTGCGCGACCGCGCCGCCGCGATCGCCGCCCGCTACGGGGTGTCATCGTGAGGGCGGGCGCGTGCTGCGGTCCGCCGCCGCCGCACCTCCGCCGTGGGACGTCCGGCGGCTGCCGTCGCCGCGTGGCCGGCCGGGGCCGGCCTGATGCGACGGTTCAGTCGAGGATCTCGACGTACCCGTCGGTTCCGTGCACGCGGATCCGCTGTCCGTCGCGGATCAGCCGGGTGGCCTGCTCCACACCCACGACGGCCGGCAAGCCGTACTCCCGCGCGATCACCGCGCCGTGCGTCATCAGGCCGCCCACCTCCGTCACCAGTCCGGCGACGGTGACGAACAGAGGGGTCCAGCTCGGGTCGGTGTAGGCGGTGACCAGGATGTCGCCCGCCTTGAGGTCGGCCCGCGCCATGTCCGTGACGACCCGGGCCCGGCCCTCGACGGTGCCGGCCGAGACGGGGAGGCCGGCCAGTGCGCCGGGTGGGGCGTCGGTACGCCGATACCGGCCCGTGAGGGCCTCGCCGTCCGAGGTGAGGACCCGGGGCGGGGTGAGCGCCTCGTAGGACCGGAACGCCTCCCGCCTTCGCGGAACGAGGCCGGCGTCCACCTCGCCGGTGCGCACGACGTCCCGCAGCTCCTCCAGCCGGAGGAAGAAGATGTCTTCCCTCTCGCGCAGGATGCCGGACCTGACGAGGCGATCCGCCTCCCGCAGCAACGCCTGCTTGTAGACGAAGTAGCGGCTGACCATGCCGTACTTGGGATACTCCCGGTATCCCGCGAAGGTGCGGACGCGGTCGATCATCCGCTTGGTCTCCTCGGCCTTGCGGTCCCCGTGGGGCAGCGCGCGCAATCGCGTCAGCAGCTCCTGTTCTCTCCGCCGCGACTCCTGGCGTCCCTGTTCGAAGTGCCGCCTGCCGGCGCCCGGCTCGAAGTTCTCGATGTTGCCGAGGATGGTGGGCACGAGCGTGGCGGGACGCTCGCTCCAGCGCGTCCTGGTGATGTCGATCTCGCCCGCGCAGCGCATGCCGTAGGCGTCGAGGAAGCCTCGGATGGCGTCACGTGCTTCTCGCCCGCCGGTCAGCCCGGCCAGCTCGTCCAGGAAGCCGTCGCCGTCCCGGTCCTCGTCCACGACGCGGCGCAGGAACGCCACGACGTCCGGGTACGGCCGGATGGCGTCTGCGACGTCGAGGAGCGCCAGGCCCATCTCCGACGTGACGTTGTGCGGGACGGACTGCGTGAGCGCGTCGGCCGCCTTCCTCTCGCCCAGCCACGCCTCGATGTGCTCGTTGAGCCACTCGGCCGCGTCCATCGCCGCCATGATCAACTGGATGCCCCGCGGGTCGAACAGCACGCGTTTCAGCTCCGCGATGTCGGCGAGGACGAAGTCGAGCAGCGCCGGCCCGGACAGCCCCTCGATCTCGCGCCGCAGGGTGGCGAGGGACGCCTGCCCCTGTCGGACGAGCTGGGCGACGACGGCCGGATCGGCCTCGATCGGAGCGGGCGGGCTGCCGGCCGCGGGCCCGGGGCCTTCGTCCGGGAGCAGGCGGATGAAGTCGCCCCGGTCGAGGATGGTCTGGAGCGCGTCCCCGATCAGCGGGTCGGCCTTTCTCAGGGCCTCCAGGAGGCCCGCGCGGCCCGCGGGCGTCGCCAGGGCGGGGGCCACGTCGACGAACAGCCGCCCGCCCGCCTCATGCATCGGCCGTGGAGTCGTGAGCTGCCACAGGGACAGGCCCAGCGGCTTCATCGCGTCGGTCATCATCTGCTGGTGACCGACGGAGATGTAGACGTGGTTGTCCTGGTCGCCGGTCGCGGGGACGGGGAACAGCGTGGTGATCGGCCGGCTCTGGACGACGTGGAAGTCGTCGCCGACCAGGCACCACTCGATGTCCTGGGGCCGGCCGAAGTGCGCTTCGACGCGCCGTCCCAGGCGCACCAGGCGCACGACCTGGACGTCCGTCAGAGCCGGCTGCGTCTGCCGCCGCGGCTCGACCGCGACGTCCTGCGTGCCGCCTCCCGGCGCCGCCCGGACGAGCCGCGGCTTGGTGGCGACCGACGTGGCGACGACCTGATCGTCGCGCACTGTGTGGACGTCCGCGGCGGCCAGACCGGAGACCAGCGTCTCGCCGAGCCCCCAGACGGCTTCCACGGTGGCGATCTTCCGGTTCGAGGTCACGGGGTCCGCGGTGAAGAGCACCCCCGCCGCGTCCGGGAACACCATGCGCTGGACGACCACCGCCATCCGCACCTTCCGGTGGTCGAAGCCGTTGCGGCACCGGTAGGTCACCGCCCGTTCGGTGAACAGCGAGGCCCAGCACCGCCGTACGTGCCGTAGGACCTCCGCCGGGCCCACGACGTTCAGGTACGAGTCCTGCTGGCCGGCGAAGGACGCGGTCGGCAGGTCCTCGGCCGTCGCGCTGGAACGCACCGCGCAGGGGGCCTGCTCCCCGAGCCGGGCGAGGGCTTCGCTGATCGCCGCCACGACGTCGTCGGGCACCGCGGCGTCTTCGACGACGCGGCGGATGTCGGCGCTCAGTGCGCGGATCGCCGCGCGGTCGTCCGGTTCCGCGTGCGACAGCAGGTCAAGCTGAGCGTCGATCGACGGCGCCGCTGCCAGGACCCGCCGGAAGGCGTCCGTCGTGACGCAGAAGCCGTCGGGCACGCGGATGCCGTCGATGCGCGCGAGCTCGCCCAGGTGCGCCGCCTTTCCGCCGACGTCCGCGACCTTCGTCGCGTCGATGTGCTCGAAACCGATCACGTAGCCCAATGTCGTCGCTCCACCGTTCGTCGGGTCGGTTGGCAACGGGCAGTATGAAGCACTTTTTCGCGCCTCATGAGGCGTGCCCATCTGCTATAAGGTGAAAGTGGCGGGAGTGGCGTACGCCCCCCGATCCGCGAACTTCTGCGCGGACCGTGCCGAGTGGCCTGGCACGAGTGTTCCCTGTGGTGAACCACCTCCCGGCACCGCACAGGCGCTCGCCGAGCATCAAGTCATTGCGACCGGGGTCGCGCGTCCCCTAGTATTGAATAAACGTTTATTCAATGGATGGAGCGATGGCGAGGACCCGGAAGCAACAGGCCGAGTGGCGGCGCGAGCAACTTCTCGACGCGGCGATGCAGGCTTTCGCCCGCAAAGGCGTCGACGGCGCGTCGGTCAAGGACGTCGCCGAAGCGGCAGGGGTGACGCCCGGCCTGCTGTATCGGTACTTCGACAGCAAGGAGGCCCTGGTCGAGACGCTGCTGTCCGAGCGGGGCTTCCTGCCTCGGCTGCGCGAGCTGCTTGCGGCCGACCACCACGCGCGGCCGGCCACCGAAGTGCTGACCGAGCTGCTCGGCGCGTTCGACCGGCTGCTCGCCGACAACGCCGACCTCGTGGCGGTGTTCTTCAGCGCCACGCAGGCCCGCGCGGCGCTGGCGGAGCTGGTGGGCGAGGGCCAGCGGCTCATCGCCGGCTTCCTGGCCGCCCGGGTCGCCGCCGGCGAGCTGCGTCCGCACGACACGGCGACCGCGGCGAGGACCCTGTTCGCCACGGTGGCGATCGGCCGCAGGACCGGATCCCCCGTCGACGTGGCGAGCCTCGTCGACCTGCTCTTCCCCCACGAAAGGTGAGAGACCATGCGCACCGAGACCACCCGATGCTGCGTCGTCGGCGGCGGCCCCGCGGGGATGATGGCCGGCCTCCTGCTGGCCCGCCAGGGCGTCGAGGTGACCGTGCTGGAGAAGCACGCCGACTTCCTCAGGGACTTCAGGGGTGACACGGTCCACCCCTCCACGCTTGAGCTGATCGCCGAGCTGGGTTGGATCGAGGAGTTCCTGCGGCTGCCGCACACCAGGATGCCCGCGGTCACCGTGAACCTCGGCGGCCGGGCCGTCACCTTCGCCGACTTCACCCGGCTGAAGGTTCGGTGCCCCTACATCGCCTTCATGCCGCAGTGGGACGTGCTCGACTTCCTGGCCGGCAAGGCCGCCGCGTACCCCTCCTTCCGGCTGCTGCGCAGCACCGAGGCGACCGAGCTGATCATGGAGGGCGGCCGGGCCGCGGGGGTGCGGGCGGCCACCGCCGACGGGCCGGTCGAGGTGCGGGCCGACCTGGTGATCGCCGCGGACGGCCGGCACTCCAGGATCCGCGCGCGGGCCGGCCTGGAGCCCGTGGCCGGCTCGCCGCCCATGGACGTGCTGTGGTTCCGCCTCCCCCGCCGTGAAGACGATCAGGTGCCCTTCTTCCAGGGCGGCAAGGGAGCGTTGATCTCCATCGACAGGGGCGCGTTCTGGCAGCTCGCCTACGCGATTCCGGCCGCGGCGTCCGCCCAGGTCAAGGAGGCCGGCCTGGCCGCGTTCAGGGAACGGGTCGCGGAGCTGGCGCCGGCGCTGCGCGACCGCGTCGGCCAGATCGCCGGCTGGGAGGAGGTGCATGAGTTGACGGTGCGGGTCGACCGGCTGCCGCGGTGGCATCGGCCGGGGCTGCTGTGCATCGGGGACGCCGCCCACGCCATGTCGCCCGCGGGCGGTGTCGGCATCAACCTGGCGGTGCAGGACGCGGTGGCCGCCGCCAACCTGCTCGGCCCCGTCCTGCTGCGGCCCGGCCGCCCCGGCGAGGCGGACCTCGCCCGGGTCCAGTCGCGCAGGGAACGCGCCGCCAGGGTGACCCAGGCGTTCCAGGTCGGCATCCTGCGCGATCTGTATCCCAAGGACCTGGCCGACGACACGACCGGACACGTACCGCCCATCTTCACCGCGTTCAGGGCCCTGCCGCCGCTGCGTCATGCCATGGGCCGCTTCATCGGCCTGGGAGTGCGGCCGGAGCACATCGCAGGCTGACCGGCCCGGCGGGTCAGCGGGGCGGGAGATCGCCCGCCCCCCTTCCCCGGCAAGATCCAAGCGTGTATGTTCGCCTCATCGCCGAAGAAAAGTTTCACCCTTGGAGAGGCTATGGGCAAGAAGCTTCAGATGCTGGCGTTACCGACGGCGGCCCTCGCGCTCGCGCTGGCACCCGCCTTCCCGGCGCAGGCGGCGGACGGCTACGACCGCTGCCGAACCGGCCACTACTGCATGTTCTCCGGGCTGGACGGCACCGGAGACATGATCGAGATCCAGGCCAGCACCCCTGACCTGGCCGCGCTCGGCATGGCCGGCCGCGCCAAGTCCGACTGGAACCGGACCGGCTCCTACATCCACCTCCACTCCGAGGCCGGCTACCAGGGCTGCACGGCGGTCACGTCGCCCGGTGGCAAGGGCAACTTCTTCATCACCTACCGCGACTTCTTCCACTCCGTGCGCGTCGGCGGGCCGAACGGCCCCTCGTGCGGCACTCCTCCAGGGGAGGGCCTGTCGGTCAAGTCGCACGCCTGACCCCGCACGAGGCGCGCCCCCTCCCGCAGGACGGGAGGGGGCGCGCCGGCGTTCGCCGCGGGTCAGTGCGAGTACGCCTGGAACTCGGCGGCCCGGACCTGGTCGCGCTGCGGGCTGGCCGTGGCGCAGTCCGTCGCGGAGTTCGGGTCGTCGTCCTGCTCACCGGCGTACAGCGGGTTGCCGGTGCACTGGGTGGTCGCCGCGCGCAGCATCAGATGCGTGGCGGTGGTGGCCGGAACGCGGAACGACTTGATCAGCAGGTCGGCCCCCCGGGGACGGGGCAGCGCGGCCTTGAAGGCGTCCTTCGGGCTGGTGTAGATCTTCGTGAAGTTGGCCGGGTCGGAGCAGCCGGAGCTGCACGCCAGCACCTCGAACGAGCGCAGGGCCGAGAAGCGGTTCTGGCCACCCGGGTCGGCCGGGTCGCCGGTGTTCGGCCGGAGCATGGCGCTCACCTGCACCCTGCGGATCTTGACGGGCGCGTCACCCGCCAGGTCCACGGTGACCGACTTGCCGGCCGGAGCCCCGGTGAGGGAGGCCCAGTTCGTGGCCTCCGTCTCGTCGATCAGCTTGGCGTGGTTGACTCCGTCGCCGGAGGCCGCCGCGCCGGCCGTGGCCGAGGCGTGGTTGCGCGACAGCGGCAGCGGGAGCGGCAGCTTCACCCCGGGCAGCACGGCGAACTTCAACCGCGTGTGGCCGAAGCCGTTGCCCGCGACGACGAAGTCGTACAGGCCCGGCGTCATCTCCACGGTGTCGCCCAGGTCCGTCGCCGGGTCGGTGTCGGCGACCGGGACCACGCGCCCCTCGTAGTCGCCCACGTACAGCCGCAGCGCCGCGCCCTTGGCCTCGCCTAGCGGCTTGAGCTGCAACGAGCCGTTCTTGCCGGCCGGGTCGACGAAGCTGGGCGTCGGGTCGGGGTCGTTCGGGCCGTTGCTGGCCGCGCCCTCGCCGAGGCCGTGCTCGGCGAACGCCCGCCACATGATGCCCTGGTTCGCCCCGCCGAAGCGGATCGCGTCGGCGGCGAGCAGCGCGTCCCGGTGGTCGACGTAGCTGACCGCGCCCGACGCCATCAGCAGCAGCGCGTCGAACGACAGTTGCGCCCAGCGCCGGCTGCCCGGGCACCGGTCGACCGGCGTCTGCCCGTCGGCGCAGGCCTTGTGCTGCTTGGCCGTGCCCTTGCCGTACTTCTTGACGAACGCCTGCCGCACGTCGAACTGCGTGGCCGACCAGATCTCGCCGTCGGCGTGTACCTGCTGGCCGACGATGTCGTAGGCGATGTCGCTGTAGTTCAGCGGCGACTTCGACATGTCGTAGTTGCGGATGCCGCGCTCGTGGTCGCCGGTGACATAGCCGCCGGTGACGTACGGGGTGACGCCCGCCGGCCGGAAGCCGTACTCGGCCAGGTACTCCATGGCGAGCAGGTCGGAGGTGCTCTCGTTCATGGCCCCGGCCTGGGCGCCGCTCCAGCCGGCGTTCGGGCCGCCGACCATGCGGCCGGAGATGGCGTGGGTGTACTCGTGGCCGATGACCGACATGTCGTAGTCGCCGTCCACGCACGGGGCGTAGAACGCGCCCGCGATCGGCTGCCACAGGTACATGTTGGTGATCGGCGCGACGCCGTCGGGGCCGGTGATCTGGTTGGCGTTGTCGCGGACGGACAGCACGCGGGCGCCGGCCTGCGCGTTGCCCTGCTCGGGGTCGCCGCCGAGACCGCCCCGGTCGCCGTTGTCGGCCTGCATGTTCCAGGCCGTCTCGGTGAAGCCCAGCCGGTACGACCAGTCGTGCATGCGGTTGTGCATCGCGTGCAGGTTGGCGATCGCCGCCTCCAGGTCCGCCTCGCCCTCCTTGTCGAAGGCCGCGGGGTCGCACTTGGACTCGTACCAGGCGTTGCGCCACGGGTAGACGTAGTCGCGGCTGGGCGTGAGCGCGTTGCTGCGGGTGCCGACCGTGAACGGATCGCCGCTGGCCCGGTTCTCGAACGTGCGCGCCGCGTTGCCGAGACTGGTGCGGGTGGACTCGCCCGTGGCGTGGTCGACGTCCCACGCCCTGCCGGTGGCGGGGTCGCCGCCGACCACGTAGTCGCAGCCCGGGCCGGCGGTGGCGCACCAGGTCCGGCGCGTGTCGGCCGAGGAGTAGTCGGCCGGCGGGTTGGCCGGGAACGCCTCCCAGCGCGGGTTGTCCGGGTCGAAGTGGTCGACCAGGTTCTCGCGGACCAGGACGGCGCCGCTGACGGCGTCCACGTGCGTGGTGTAGCCGGCGGCCTCGCCGTCCTCGCCGCCGATGAGCACCACCTGGTACGCGCTGTGCACGCCGTCGGGAGCGGGCACGGCCACGGCGGTGACCTTCTTGGTGACGGCCGTGGCCAGGTCGATCCCGCCGTCGCGGGCGGCGATCTGCAGCGCCTGCTGCTCGGTGATCCGGGCGGCCGGAGGGGCGCCGGTCTCGCGGGACAGCGACGAGGTGACGTGCCGGACCGTGCCATCGAGCACGCCGACGCTGACGAGACCGTCCACGCCGGCAGGCAGGTCGCCGAAGCGCTGACGGAGCAGGACGGCGTGGCCGTCGCCGATGGGGTTGACGGCGACCTTCTCCAGGGCGTCCACGGCCTGGGCGGACAGACCGAACAGGCCCTCGCGATCCTTGAGGTAGGCGCGGGCGACCTGTTCGGGGTCACTGCCCAGGCCCTCGGCCAGCGGCTCGGCGCCGGTGACGACGGCCGGGGTGCCGAGAGCGTTCCAACGGACGCGGGCGGCCGGTCCCGCGCTGCGCGCGTTGATCCCGGCGGGCGGCGGGACACTGCCTCGCCGGTTGTCCAGGTCGGGCTTGCCGTGCTGTTCGGCCTGGAAGTCGTGGACCACCGGGGCTGTCGCGCCAGGTTCGGCCTGGGCGGCGCCGGTGGAGGGCAGAATGGCCGCCGCGATGGCGACGGCGAGGGCAGCGCTGCGTAACCAGGGTTTGGTCGACACCGGTCCTCCTGCTCGGGGGGTGCGCGCGGATGCCGCGCGGTACCCGCACGAGGTAATCACCGCCGCCGAGGCGTGACAAGATCTTGTAAAGCACGAAAAGTCGGCGTATAGGGGGCGTAGAAGGGGCTGCGCCGCGATCCGTACCAGATCAAGGACCCACCGGGGCCGGGGCTCAGCGGCCGGTCAGCCGCGCGACCAGAGCGCCGAGCGCGTCACCGAGCGGCGCGTCCAAGGTGACCGTCGCGTCGGCGTCGCCGCGGGTCGGCCCCTGGTTGACGATGCCGATCGGGATGCCCAGCTCGGCCGCGCGGGTGACGAACCGCAGCCCGGACCGCACCGCCAGCGACGATCCGAGCACGAGCAGCGCCCGCGCGCCGCCGACCAGCGCGAAGCACGCGTCGACCCGGTCGCGCGGCACGTTCTCGCCGAAGAACACCACGTCGGGCTTGAGCAGCCCGCCGCAGCCGGTGCAGTCGACCACCCTGAACCCCTCGACCTGCTCGTCGGTGAGCACGGCGTCGCCGTCGGGGTTGATCCGCCCGCTCGCCTCCCAGCCGGGGTTGGCGGCGCGCAGGCGCTGGTCCAGCTCGGCGCGGGAGGTGCGCCGCCGGCACGACAGGCAGGCGACCCGGTCGAGGCCGCCGTGCAGCTCGATCACCTGCCGGGCGCCCGCCGCCTGGTGCAGGCCGTCGACGTTCTGGGTGACGATCCCGGCGAGCAGGCCGTGCCGCTCCAGCACTGTCACCGCGTGGTGCCCGGCGTTGGGCCTGGCCTGCCCGATCTGCCGCCAGCCGACGTGGCTGCGCGCCCAGTAGCGCCGCCGCGCCTGCGCACTGCCGACGAACCTCTGGTAGGTCATCGGCTCCGCCCGCCGGGCCCGGCCGGTGGGGCCCCGGTAGTCGGGGATGCCGGACTCCGTGGACAGGCCGGCCCCGCTGAGCACCGCCACGCCGCCCCCGGCCACCAGCTCGGCCAGCGCCGTGAACGACGCGGCCGGCCGGGCCTCCTGGGTCGACCGGTGGGCCGGCGCGGGTCCGTGGGGCACGCCGACGGCGTGCGCGTTTCCCGTCACCCTTCCATGGTGCCCGACGTGCGGCGCGCCCGGCGCCCGGGCGAAGGTCCACTCCCGCGACGGCCCGTGGAGGGATGGCGGAGGGATGGCGGAGGGATGATCGCCTCGCGAGCGGGTAGCCGGGGGCGGAGGTGAACCGCCGACCGTCATCCGAGGAGAAAGAGGTGCTCCCCGCGCATGACCACCAGTCGCTGGACGAGCACGCACCCTGACCGGGACCGCAGGCTGGGCCTGCGGCTGGCCCTCGCGTCGTTCGCGGTGGCCCTCATGATGATCCCGTTCATGCTGCTGCTCGTCATCGCCAAGCTGCCGCTGAACGAACTGGACGCCGGCGTCGCGCGGGCGCTGCACGCCTACGCGCGGGCCCACCCTGACGTGACGGAGGTGATGATCGTCTGGACGGACGTGTTCGGCCCGTGGCCGTGGCGGATCGCGGTGGCCGCGCTGGCCGGCTGGCTCGTCCACCGGGGCGCCCCGCGGCTCGCCCTGTGGGCGATCACCACCATCACCGTGGGCGGGCTGCTCGGCGCGGGACTCAAGCTCCTCGTGGACCGTTCGAGGCCGCACCTGCCCGACCCGGTGGCGCTGGCGCCGGGTGACGCGTTCCCGTCGGGTCATGCCCTGACCGTCACGCTGGGCGCCGGCGTGATCGTGCTGGCGCTGCTGCCGGCGCTGCCGCGATGGGGCAGGCAGCTGGCCTGGGCGGCGGCCGCGTTCCTCGTCCTGACGGTGTCCTTCACCCGGGTCGCGCTGGCCGTGCACTGGGTCAGCGACGTGCTCGGCGGGATCGTGCTGGGCGCGGCGGTGATCGCCGCCACCACGGCGGCGTTCGAGACCTGGCGGCGGGACCGCGGCCGCCGGCCGGTCGTGCCGCCCCGAGACGGCGTCGAACCCGAGTCGGTGAGGGCGATCCGTGACTGAGCACACTGAGCACCCCCCGCACCCCGTGACCGGCCACCCCGCGCACCCCGTGACCGGCCACCCCGCGCACCCCGTGACCGGCCTCCCCGCGCACCCCGTGACCGGGCACCCCCGCCGCCCCCTGACCGGCCACCCCCGGCTGACCGGCCGCCCCCGGCGCCCCCTGACCGGCCACCTCCGGCACTACGCCTCTGCCCTGTTGTTACCGCTGGTCGCGCTCACCGCGGTGACGTACGGCGCCGGAGAGCTCGTCACGTCCCTGCCCACCGGCGAGGCGGCGGTGAACACCGGCCTCGCCGCCTGGCGCAGCGGCCTGTGGAACACGCTGACCGACATCGGCACGAGCCTGTCCGACACCCCGTACATCGTCGCCCTGACCGCGGCGACCGCCGCTTTCCTGGGCCTGGTCCGCCGGCGGCTGCACGAGGCGGCGTTCCTGGTGGCGGCCGTGTGGAGCCAGTCGCTCATCTTCCTGGCGACCAGCGCCCTGGTGGCCCGCCACCGGCCGCCCGTGCACCACCTCGACCCGGCTCCGCCCACCTCCAGCTTCCCCTCGGGGCACGTCAGCGCCGCCGTCGGCTTCTACTGCGCGGTCGCGCTGCTGCTCGCCGTCCGCGTGCGCGGCCCGGTGGCCCGCGCCCTGGTGTGGACGCTCGGCGTGGCGGTGCCGCTGGTCGTCGCCTTCTCCCGCCTGTACCGGGGCATGCACTTCCTGACGGACGTGCTGTGGGGGCTGCTGCTGGGCGCGTGTTGCGTCGCGGTGTCGGCCCGCGCCATCCTGGCCCGCCGCGCAGAGCGCCGGGCATGGCGATGCCCACCCCGCGGGGGCGGGGTGGGGGCGCCGGGGGCCGCACGGTGACGGCTACTTCAGGATCGCGTGACGCCGGACGATCGGCAGGCCGCCGAGTCCCAGCGTGGCGCCCGCGTCGGCCATGGCCAGCCCGACCAGCACGATCGCGTAGACGATGTGGTCGTCCATGAACGGGTTGGTGGTGAGGGGCAGTTCGGCCGCCCACATGAGGAGCAGCATCAGGCCGCCGGCCGCCGCCGCGACGCGGGTGCCGACGCCGAGGACGAGAGCGGCGCCGACGCCGAGCAGGCCGGCCATGAACAGCCAGTCCACCCAGGCCTGTCCGGCCAGGCCGGCGAAGAAGCCGCCGAGGGCGTTCTCGCCCGTGCCCTTGAGGAAGCCGGTGGTGGGGCTGCCGCCTTCGAGCCAGGCCCGGTTCGCCGGAGTGGCGAAGCCCCAGCCGAAGGTCTTGTCCAGGAACGCCCACAGGAAGACCCAGCCGATCGCGATCCGGGTCAGGGCCCAGACGTAGTCGACGGGACGGCGGGTCACGGGGGCGGCGTGCATGCGGGCGACGGGCTTGTTCATCGTGGCGGCCATGACGGCCCCCTCTCCTCGCGGGGTCACTGTCCTTGTCACACCCCAAGCAAAGCTTTGCCACCCCTTGGGGCGGCAGTGCCGTACGGCCCGCCCCCGGGGGACCTTCGGCCCGGCCGGGCGCGCCATAGGGCCCGGCCCGGCGCGCCCTATGGCGGCCCGACTGACGAAAGGCCAGGTCAGCGGGGACTTAGGGCCCTACGGTCCGGCGCAGCGGCGAGGTGCGATAGGGGTGTCGCCCGACGAGGAGGGCAGTCAGATGAGCATGACCATCCGCGACGTGATGACAGCGGACGTGACGGCGGTCCAGGAGGACGCCTCCTTCCGGGCCGTCGCGCAACTCCTGATCGACAAGGGCGTCAGCGGCCTGCCCGTGGTGGACGACGACGGCCACGTCAGGGGCGTCGTGTCCGAGGTCGACCTGCTGGCCAAGGAGGAGTTCAAGGCGCGCTTCCGCGGCGAGGAGTACCGGCAGCCGCTGCGGGCGCGGATCCGCCACTCGCTGGGCAGCGAGGGCAGCGGCCAGCACAAGGCGGCGGGCGAGACCGCGGGCCAGCTCATGACCCGCCCGGCGTACGTGACGACGCCCGACTCCCCCGTCGTGCTGGCCGCCCGGCTGATGGACCGGCACGGCATCAAGCGGCTGCCCGTCGTCGACTCCGACGGCCGGCTGGTCGGCATCGTCAGCCGGCGCGACCTGCTCAAGGTGTTCGTCCGCGCCGACGACGACATCCGGCGCGAGCTGCTGGACAGCATCCCGCTCACCGCCCCGTGGACCGAGCCGGCGTCGCTGGACATCCAGGTGACGGACGGGGTCGCGACCCTGGCCGGGACGGTGACCCGGCACAGCGAGGCCCTGTCGCTGGTCCGGGTGGCGCGCGGCGTGGACGGCGTCGTGGCGGTGCGCGACACGCTCACCTGGAAGCACGACGACGTCGTGGACGTGCCCGTCTGGGGCGGGGCCTGAGCGACTCCGAGGACTTTCGTCCCGACCCGAGGTGACCTCCGGCGGCGGTGTGCGAACCGGGGTACGGGGGACAGTGAGACCTGATCGCAGTCAACCACCGGAGGACATCGCATGGGCGTCGTGGACCACATAGACGCGTACTGGCGGGCGGCGAACTACCTGTCGGTCGGCCAGATCTACCTGCTGGACAACCCGCTGCTGACCGAGCCGCTGCGGCCCGAGCACATCAAGCCGCGCCTGCTGGGACACTGGGGCACCACGCCCGGGCTCAACTTCTGCTTCGCCCACCTCAACCGGGTCATCCGCGAACGCGACCAGGACATGATCTACATCGCCGGGCCGGGCCACGGCGGACCGGCCGCGGTCGCGCACGCCTGGCTGGAGGGCGCCTACACCGAGCGCTACCCCGAGGTCTCGCAGGACGCGGCCGGGATGCGGCGGCTGTTCCGCCAGTTCTCCTTCCCCGGTGGCATCCCCAGCCACGTGGCGCCGGAGACTCCCGGTTCCATCCACGAGGGCGGTGAGCTGGGCTACAGCCTGGCCCACGCCTACGGCGCCGCCTTCGACAACCCGGACCTGGTCGTGGCCTGTGTGATCGGCGACGGCGAGGCGGAGACCGGGCCGCTGGCCGCGAGCTGGCACTCCAACAAGCTGCTGGACCGCGAGCGGGACGGCGTGGTGCTGCCCATCCTGCACCTGAACGGCTACAAGATCGCCAACCCGACCGTGCTGGCCCGCATCCCCGAGACCGAGCTGCTCAAGCTCATGGAGGGCTACGGCTACCGCCCGCGCATCGTGGGCCCAGACCACGGCGAGATGGTGGCGGCGCTGGACGAGACGTTCGAGGAGATCGCCGCCTACCGCGCCGGGCGGGCCGACCGCCTCCCCATGATCGTCCTGCGGACGCCGAAGGGCTGGACCGGGCCGCGCGAGGTGGACGGGGTGCCGGTCGAGGGCACCTGGCGGGCCCATCAGGTGCCGCTGTCAGGCGTCCGCGACAACCCCGAGCACCTGGCCATGCTGGAGCAGTGGATGCGCTCGTACCGGCCGGACGAGCTGTTCGACGGGGACGGCAGGCCCGTCACCGCCGTCCTGGAGACGGTGCCGGACGGGCCGCGCCGGATGAGCGCCAACCCGCACGCCAACGGCGGCGAGCTGCTCGCCCCGCTGCGCATGCCGGACTTCCGCAGGTACGCCGTCGAGATCAAGACGCCCGCCACGCAGACCAGCGAGCCCACCCGCGTGCTCGGCGGCCTGCTGCGCGACGTCGTCGCCGCCAACCCGCGCACCTTCCGGCTGATGGGCCCCGACGAGACCGCCTCCAACCGGCTGTCGGACGTCTTCACCGTCACCGACCGCGCCTGGAACGCCCGCGTCGAGCCCACCGACGAGCACCTCGCCCCCGGCGGGCGGGTCATGGAGGTGCTGTCGGAGCACCTGTGCCAGGGCTGGCTGGAGGGCTACCTGCTGACCGGGCGGCACGGCCTGTTCAACTGCTACGAGGCGTTCATCCACATCATCGACGCCATGTTCAACCAGCACGCCAAGTGGCTGGAGTCGGCCCAGAACATCCCGTGGCGCCGGCCCATCGCCTCGCTGACGTACCTGCTGTCCTCGCACGTCTGGCGGCAGGACCACAACGGCTTCAGCCACCAGGACCCGGGCTTCCTCGACGTCGTGCTCAACAAGAAGGCGTCGGTGGTGCGGGCCTACCTGCCGCCGGACGCCAACACGCTGTTGTCGGTGGCCGACCACTGCCTGCGCTCGCGCGACTACGTCAACGTCATCGTCGCCGGCAAGCAGCCGGTGCTCGACCTGTTCACGATGGACGAGGCCATCGCGCACTGCAGCCGCGGCCTCGGCATCCTGCCGTGGGCCAGCACCGACGGCGGCGGCGAGCCGGACGTGGTGCTCGCCTGCGCGGGCGACGTGCCCACCCTGGAGACCCTCGCGGCCGCCGCGCTGCTGCGCGAACACCTGCCGCGGCTCAAGGTGCGCGTCGTCAACGTGGTCAACCTCATGCGCCTGCAGCCGCCGTCCGAGCATCCGCACGGCATGTCCGACGCCGAGTTCGACACGCTGTTCACCACCGACAAGCCGATCATCTTCAACTTCCACGGCTACCCGTGGCTGATCCACCGGCTCACCTACCGCCGTCACGGCCACGACAACCTGCACGTGCGCGGCTACAAGGAGGAGGGCACCACGACCACGCCGTTCGACATGGCGATGCTCAACGACATCGACCGCTACCACCTGGTCATGGACGTCATCGACCGGGTGCCCGGCCTCGGCGCCTCCGAGGCGCACCTGCGCCAGCGGATGAGCGACGCGCGGCTGCGGGCGCGGGCTCACACCCGCGAGTTCGGCGAGGACCTCCCCGAGATCAGCGACTGGACCTGGCCCCGCCACTGACCCCGAGCGCGTGGACGGCGAAAGGCCGGTCACGGTGAACGTGACCGGCCGGCCGGCGGCGGGGCCTCGGGGATGGGCCTCTGGGTGGTCCCGCCGCCGGCGAGGTGACCGGGCGTCCCGCGGGGCGCCCGGAGCCGGGGTGTCCGCGCCGGCGGGCTACATCAGCGGCGGGACGATGAGCAGGTCCTCCTTGTCGTAGGACAGGTCGGTGACGACGTCCACGACGCCCTCGACCCGGCGGATCGCCGCGGCCAGGTCGACGACCTGGGAGCTCCACTCGACGGTGCCGCGGATGTGCACGACGCCGCCGTCGATCTCGACCCAGAACGCGGCCGGGTCCGGCAGCAGGGCGTTGATCTCGGCTTCCAGCTCGGCCGCCGGCCGGGTGAAGACGCGCAGCACGTCGCGCTGGTGCAAGGTCCCGCTCACCCGTCCCGTCACCGGGTCGATGACGGGCAGTTGCTTGATCCGCTCGTCACGCATCAGCCGTGCCGCGTCCCGGACCGGCGTGCCCGGGGTGACGGTGATCGCGGGGGTGGTCATGAGCTGGGCGGCGGTCACGCCCGCCGCCTTGCGGTGCTCCTGGCGCCGCCTGCGCGACTCGAAGAGCGGGACGGGGTGCCGGACCGGGCGGGCCTCCTTCAGCAGCAGGTCGTCCTCCGACACGATGCCCACCGGGCGGCGGTCGGCGTCGATCACGGTGACCGCGCCGACGGCGTAGCGCTTCATCGCCGCCACGATGTCGGCGAACGACGCGTTCTCCCTGACGGTGATCGCCACCCGTCCCATGACGTCCTTGACCTGGATTGACATTGCCGCCACCTTCCTCTCGCCCTCCACGATGCCGTTCCGGCGGGGGCGGCGGCAGCGCCGAACGTCCCCGCCCGCGGGGCCCTAGGTCCCCGGCCGGGGCGGGCTTTCGGGCCGGGGCCGGACAACGGCGACGGGGCAGTGGGCGTGGTGCAGCACGCCGCGGCTGACGGAGCCGAGCAGCATCGCGCCGAGGGCGCCGCGCCCGTGGGAGCCCACGACGACCAGGTCGCCCTCGGACGACGCCCTGGTCAGCGCCTCCACGGGATGCCCCGACTGGACGTCCTCGACCACGGTGACCTGCGGGAACTCCTTCTCGAACCGTTCGATCGCGGCCTTGATGAGCCGGTACTGGGTGGTGCGGACGTCGTCCATGTCGTAGGCGAGCTCCGGCGCGAAGGCGTGCACGGGGAGCTGCCAGGCGTGGATCGCCCGCAACGTGGCACCGCGCAGCGCGGCCTGCTCGAAGGCGTACCGGAGGGCGGTCTCACCTTCGGGCGTGTCGTCCACGCCCACGATGACCTGTCCGCGGACCTGGCCCGGCGCGCCGGGCACGACGACGACGGGGCAGCGCGCGCGGCCCGCGACGTGGCCGCTGACGGAGCCGAGCAGGGCGCCGGCGAACCCGCCGTGGCCACGGCTGCCGATCACGATCTCGGTGGCCCGTTCGGCCTGTCCGGTGAGCACGACGGCCGGCGCGCCGTCGCCCAGCTCCGTGCTGACGTCCACGGTCGGCTGGCGGTCGCGCGCGAGGGCGAGCGCCTCGTCCAGCACCTTCTGCCCGGCCTGGACGAGGGCGTCCGGCCACTCGGCGGCGGGGAACTTGGCGATCTGGTACGGGGAGCGGTCCACCGCGTGCACGATGCGCAGCGGCTCGCGCATGCGCAGGGCGTCGTCCACCGCCCATTCCACCGCAGCGCGGGCGGGTACCGATCCGTCGACACCGACAACGATCATGGCTCCTCCTCGGGTCCGCTTCCATCGGACCCCGGACCGCCGCCGGACGGCAGGGCCGGAAGTCCCGACCGGCCAGGCCGAAGGGCCGTCCCGGGACACCGGCGGGGGCCGCGCCGGGTGTCAGGCGTCCGGCGCCGGGGGCGTGTAGGGCGGCAGGCCGAGCCGGTCGCGGATGGTCCGCTGGATGGTCGTCTTGTCGCCGCGGGCGTCGACCGTCGTCACGTACTCCTTGCGGCGGAACAGCTCCAGCACCGGGTCGATCTTGTCGTGGTGGTCGCGCAGCCGCCTGGCCAGCGCCTCGGGCGTGTCGTCGGCCCGGGTGACCAGCTCGCCGCCGCACACGTCGCAGCGGCCCTCGGCTTCGGGGCGGTGCGCGATGAGGTTGTAGTCCATGCCGCACCGCGAGCACAGCCGCCGGGCCAGCACCCGCCGCCGCACCTCGTCGTCGGGCAGGTCCAGGTGGATGACGCCGTCGATGTCGTAGCTCTCCAGGAAGAACTCCGCCTGGCGCCGGTTGCGCGGGAAGCCGTCGATGACGAAGCCGTAGTTCCAGTCGTGCTGCCGCAGCCGCTGCTCGACGACCTCCTCGACCAGGTCGTCGCCGACCAGCTCGCCGGCGGCGACCGCCCGCCTGACCTGGGCTCCCAGCTTGGTGTGGTGTTTGACGTGCCAGCGGAAGACGTCGCCGACGCTGATGTGCGTCAGGTCCAGGTCGGCCGCGAGCAGCGTCGCCTGCGTGCCCTTGCCGCTGCCCTGCACTCCCATGATCACGTATTTGCGCATGCCTCCCATTGTCCGTCGTGCGGCCGGATGGCGCATTGACACCATTACCAACCAAGCGCATGCTTGCGATGGATCCGAGGGCCGCAACGGGCCCCGCCCGTGCCCGTCGCACCCGGCGCGAGGTGCCGGCGCGGTCGTTCCTCCCCTGCCGCCGTCGCGGCGCACGTACGCGAAGGGATGCCAGATGGCCGACGCACCCGTCCTCCCCCCGCCGTCTCCCGAGCCCGGCCGGGCGGGCGAGGGGCACAGCCGCCGGGCCGTCATCAAGGGGGCCGCGCTGGCGGGCGGCGCGCTCGTGGCCGGCGCGACGCTCGGCCACCGGCCCGCCCACGCCTCCTCTGCGGTCCGGTACGCCGAGACGGAGTACGACGTGGTCGTGGCCGGGTCCGGCGCCGCGGGGATGACCGCCGCGCTCACCGCCGCCAAGCGCGGCCTGCGCACCCTCGTCATCGAGAAGGCCGCCACGTTCGGCGGCTCCGCGGCCCGCTCCGGCGCCGGCATCTGGATCCCGTGCAACGAGGTCATCCTCGCCGCCGGCGTGCCCGACGCCCCCGCCAAGGCCGCCGCCTACCTGGCCCGCGTGGTCGGCGACACCGTGCCGGCCGACCGGCAGCGGGCCTTCCTCGACCACGGCCCGGCCATGCTGTCGTTCGTCATGCGCAACAGCCCGCTGCGGTTCCGCTTCATGGAGGGCTACTCCGACTACTACCCGGAGTTCCCCGGCGGCCTGCCGGGCGGCCGCAGCATCGAGCCCGACCAGCTCGACGGCAGGGTGCTCGGCGACGAGCTGGCCCGGCTGAACCCCGCCTACATCCCCACCCCCGCCGGCATGGTCGTCTTCAGCGCCGACTACAAGTGGCTGACCCTGACCGCGGTCAACCCGAAGGGCCTGGAGGTCAGCGCCGCCTGCCTGGCCCGGGGCGCCGCGGCCGCGCTGCGCGGCGAGAAGCCGCTGACCATGGGCCAGGCCCTGGCCGCCGGGCTCCGTGCCGGGCTGCTGCGGGCGGGCGTCCCGGTCTGGCTGGACACCCCGCTCCTCGACCTGCGCGTCGAGTCCGGCCGCGTCACCGGCGTGACGGCCGACCGCGACGGCGTGCGGACCCTGGTCCGGGCCCGCCGCGGCGTCGTCGTCGGATCGGGCGGCTTCGAGCACAGCGCCGCCATGCGGGCGGAGTTCCAGCGCCAGCCCATCGGCACGAGCTGGACCGTCGGTGCCAAGGAGAACACCGGCGACGGCATCGAGGCGGGCGAGCGGGCCGGCGCGGCCCTGGACCTGATGGACGACGCCTGGTGGGGCCCGGCCATCCCGCTGCCCGGCGAGCCGTACTTCTGCCTGGCCGAGCGCACCCTGCCCGGCTGCATCCTGGTCAACGGCAACGGCGTGCGCTTCGTGAACGAGGGCGCGCCCTACAGCGACGTCGTGCACGTCATGTACGACCGGAACACGCCGGCGGCGCGGCACATCCCGTGCTGGCTGATCGTGGACCAGAACTACCGCAACCGCTACCTGTTCAAGGACGTCGCCCCGCTGCTCCCGCTGCCCGACTCCTGGTACGACGCCGGAGCCGTGTTCCGGGCGGCGACGGTCGAACAGCTCGCGCAGCGGATCGGCGTCCCACCGGCGGCCCTGCGCGCCACCGTCACCCGGTTCAACGGCTTCGCGTGGCAGGGGCGCGACGACGACTTCCACCGGGGTGACAGCGCCTACGACCGCTACTACGCCGACCCGTACGTCAGGCCGAACCCCTGCCTGGCTCCCCTCTGGCTGCCGCCGTTCTACGCCTTCAAGATCGTTCCCGGCGATCTCGGCACCAAGGGCGGCATGCGGACCGACGCGCGGGCGCGGGTGCTGCGGGCGGACGGCTCGGTCATCCCGGGCCTGTACGCGGCCGGCAACGCCAGCGGCGCCGTCATGGGCCGCAGCTACGCCGGCGCCGGCTCGACCCTCGGCCCGGCGATGACGTTCGGCTACGTGGCCGCCAACCACATCGCCGACACCCCGGCCTGACCCGGCCTGCCGGCGCGGGGCCCCCTCTGTCCGTCCGGTCCCGGCTGTCCGTCCGGTCCCGGCTGTCCGTCCGGTCCCGGCGGCCCCACAGGCTGTCGACCGGCGGCGAGGGGTCAGCCCCTGTGCAGGTAGGTGGTCAGGCCGGCGGCCAGGGCCGCGGCGATGCGCTCGCGGAAGGCGGGGTCGGCCAGCTTGGCGGCGTCGCCGCGGTTGCGCATGTTGCCGCACTCGACGAACACCGCCGGCCGGGTCGACAGGTTGAGGCCGCCGAGGTCGGTGCGGGTCTCCAGCCCGTCGCGGCCCGCGTACGTGGCGTACGGCAGGCCGGTGCCGCTGCGGTAGGCGGCGCGGACGGCCAGCCCGAGTCTGCGTGACGGCGCGACGACGGCGTCGTTGTGCCCGGCGATCAGCCCCGGCAGCAGCACGTGGAACCCGTGCCCGCCGGGGGCGGCCCCGTCGCCGTGGATGGACAGCACCGCGTCGGCCCGGGCCTTGTTGCCGATGGCGGCCCGCTCGGTGATGCACGGCCCGACGCCCCGGTCGTCCGGCCTGGTGAGGACGACCTCGGCGCCCTCCTTCTCCAGGAGCGGCCGGAGCCGGCGCGCCACGTCCCAGGTGAAGGCGTGCTCGGTGTATCCGGAGGCGGTCGAGGTGCCGGTGGTGTTGCACGGTTTGCGCTGGGTGATGATGTCGACCAGCCGGTTGATCTCCGCCGGGTGGGAGGCGTTGCCCCCGTTGTGACCCGGGTCGAGCACGACGACCTTGCCCGCGAGGGCCTTACCCGCCGGTGGCGTCGTGGGCTGGGTCGCCCGGGCCGGGGCGGTGCCCGGGGCCGGCGGGGTGGTCGCGTCACGCGCCTGCGGGCTCGCTCCGCCGCCTCCGCACCCGGTGGCCAGCGCCACGAGCGCGGCGAGCATCACCTGTGCCGTCCTCTCGGCGCGCATGTCTCGTACCGTACCGGCCGGCGCGGCGGGCGCCGGTCTGCAATCGGCCTGGTGACCCCCTCCTTTCGGGAGATTCCCGTCATACTCTCCTAATGGTCTATAGTGCTACGACTATAGATAAAGTGGAGGATGCGGTGATCGAGTTCCATCTGGACGGCCGGTCGGGTGTCTCGCCGTACCTGCAGATCGTCCAGCAGGTACGGCACGCGCTGCGGCTCGGCCTGCTGGCCGAGGGAGATCGGCTCCCGACGGTCAAGGAGGTGGTGGCCTCCCTGGCGATCAACCCCAACACCGTGCTCAAGGCCTACCGGGAGCTTGAGCACGAAGGCCTGGTCGCCCCCCGACCCGGCGTCGGGACGTTCGTCACCCGGACATTGACCGACGCCTCGCTCGCCGCCCACGGCCCCCTGCGCCAGGAGCTGCGGCGCTGGCTGGCCAGAGCCCGCCTGGCCGGGCTCGACGACGACAGCATCGAGGCCCTGTTCATGACGACCTTTCGGACCACCGCCCGGGAGGACATAGCGTGACCGCGATCCTGCGGGCCCGGCACCTGGGCAAGAAGTACCGGCGGCGCTGGGCGCTGACCGGCTGCACGCTCGACGTCCCGGCCGGACACGTGACCGGCCTGGTCGGCCCCAACGGAGCGGGGAAGTCGACGCTGCTGAACCTCGCGGCCGGGATGCTGACGCCGACGTCGGGCACGATCGAGGTGTGCGGCGGCCGCCCGGGAAGCGGCCCCGACCAACTCGCCAAGGTCGGCTTCGTCGCCCAGGACACCCCCGTCTACGCCGCCCTCACCGTCGCCGACCACCTGCGCCTGGGCGCCCGGCTCAACCCGGGCTGGGACGACGCCCTGGCCCGCCGCCGGATCGAGCGGCTCGGCCTGGACCCCGACCAGCGCGCCGGCAGGCTCTCCGGCGGTCAGCGCGCCCAGCTCGCCCTGACCCTGGGCATCGCCAAGCGGCCCGAGCTGCTGATCCTCGACGAGCCGGTCGCCGCCCTGGACCCGCTCGCCCGGCGCGAGTTCCTGCAGGACCTCATGGAGGCGGTCGCCGAACACGGGCTCAGCGTCCTGCTGTCCTCCCACCTGATCGCCGATCTGGAACGGGTCTGCGACCACCTGGTCGTGCTCGTCGCCGCGCAGGTGCGGCTGGTGGGGGAGGTCGAGGAGCTGCTGGCCACGCACCACCGGCTGAGCGGGCCCCGCCGCGACGTCGGCACGCTGCCCGCGGACCAGCAGGTCGTCTCCGCCGGCCACACCGACCGGCAGACCACGCTGGTCGTCCGCACCGAGGCGCCGATCCTCGACCCCGCCTGGAGCGTGAGCGGTCTCAGCCTCGAAGACCTCGTCCTGGCCTACCTGGCCCGTCCCGCCGACGCCCCGGCCCCTCCCGCCGACGACGGGCCGGCCGGTCGTCCCGCCCTGACGGTGCTGCGATGATCTGGCTGACCTGGCGCCAGTTCCGCGCCTGGGCGGCAGCGGTGTACGGCCTGGTCGCGGTGGCCGCCGCCGTCCTCGTGATCGCCGGCCGGCCGCTGCCGGGCTCCGGCGTCACGAGGCTCGCCCAAGCCGACGCCTCCCTGTACTCCGCCGGCATCGTGGCGGTGTACGCCCTGCCCGCCGTCGTCGGCGTCCTGTGGGGCGCGCCGCTCGTCAGCCGCGAGCTGGAGACCGGCACCCACCGCCTGGTGTGGAACCAGGGCGTCACCCGGACCCGCTGGCTCGTCACCAAGATCGCTGTCATCGGCCTGGCCGCCGTGGTCGCGGCCGGGCTGCTCAGCCTCGCGGTCACCTGGTGGGCCGGCCCCGTCGACGCCGCCACCCGGCCGGAGACCATCCACCCGGCCGGCGCCACCGTCGGCGACGCCGAGTTCTTCGCCGCGCGGATCTCGCCGCTCCTGTTCGGCGCGCGGCATCGTGCCCGTCGGCCATGCCGCCTTCGCCTTCGTCCTCGGTGTCGCCGCGGGAATCCTGGTGCGCCGCGCCGTGCCCGCCATGGCGGTCACCCTCGCCGTGTTCGTCGCCGTCCAGGTCGCCGTGCCGTTCGCGGTGCGCCCGCACCTGGCCCCGGCGGCCCGGCAGACCGTCACCATCACCATGGCGAACATCTCCAAGCTGGGCATGAACGACGCCGGAGGGCTGGAGGAGCTCGCCGTGGCCGGACCACGGGGCGCCTGGGTGCTGGCCAACGAGACCGTCGACGCCACCGGACGGACGGCCACCGCCCCCTCCTGGACGGCGGGCTGCGTGCGTCCGCCGGGGCAGACCGCCCCGTCCGGTCCCGCCGCGGACCAGGCGTGCTTCGCCAAGCTCACCGACCTCGGCTACCGGCAACGGGTGACCTACCAGCCGGCCGACCGTTTCTGGGTCCTGCAGGGCGCCGAGACGGCGCTCTTCCTCGCCCTCACCGCCCTGCTGACCTGGGCCTGCGTCCGGTGGATCCGGACCCGCCTGCCCTGACCGCCCCCTCCCCATCCCCTCGAAAGGACTGACATCCATGAGTCGTGCGATCGACCCGCGCCACCCGGCCGGACGGAACACCGACGGCAGGACCACCGGGAGCCGCGCCCGGCGGCGCGGCCTGGCCGCCGCCGCCGGGCTGCTCGCCGTGGTGGCCACCGCGGCCTTCGCCTCCGCACCGGCCTCGGCCATGCCCGCCTCCGCCGCGCCCACCTCCGCCACGCCCACCGCCACGCCCACGCCGTACCTGCCGAAACCGACCGGCTCCCAGCCGGTCGGCACCACGAAGCTGCACCTCAAGGACACCTCGCGCCCCGACCCGTGGATGCCCACGGTGAAGTTCAGGGAGCTCATGGTCTCCCTGTGGTACCCGGCGAAGAAGCCGGGCCGCCACCGGGCGCCGTACATGACGCCCAAGGAGTCCGAGCTGCTCCTCAAGGACGGCAAGATCACCAGCGTGCCGGCCGACGTGCTGAGCAGGACGCGGACCAACGCCTTCACCGACGCCCGGCCCGCCGGGCGCAAGCGCGGCCTGCCCCTCGTCGTACTCTCCCCCGGCCACAGCAAGCCCCGGGCCGAGCTCACGTCGCTCGCCGAGGACCTGGCGAGCCGCGGATACGTGGTGGCCGCGGTCGACCACACCTACGAGAACGTCGCCACGACCTTCCCCGACGGACGGGTCACCACCTGCGTCACCTGCGAGGTCGACAAGACCCCGGCGTGGTGGGAGAGGCTGACCCACAGCCGGGCCGCCGACGTGTCCTTCGTGCTCGACCGGCTCACCGGTTCGCGCCCGGCGTGGAAGGGCGCGCGGCTGATCGACCCGTCCAGGATCGCGATGGCCGGGCACTCCGTGGGCGGGGCGAGCGCCATCCCGGCCATGGTCAAGGACTCCCGGATCCGGGCCGGCGTCGACGTGGACGGCACGACTGACGGCCCGGTCCCGGACAGCGGGCTGTCGCGGCCGTTCCTGTTCCTCGGCCGGCAGTCCACGTACACCCCGGGCAGCGGTGAGGCCGCCGCCACCTGGGAGCGCGACTGGAAGCGGCTCACCGGGTGGAAACGCTGGCTCGTGGTGACCGGGGCGCAGCACGTGTCCTTCAACGACCTCGGCCTGCTGACCGACCAGCTCGGCATCGACGTCGGCGCCGACATCGCCGGCATGCGCGCCATGGAGATCACCCGCGGGTACGTCGCGGCGTTCCTCGACCGGCACCTGCGCGGCAGGCCGCAGCCGCTGCTGGACGCGCCGTCGGCCCGCTACCCCGAGGTCCTGCACTGCACGGTCGAGACGAAGAGCTGCCGGTAGCCGGGCCACGCGGAATGCCTGATTCATGAGCGGGTAACAGAGGCGCATGAGACTGCCGCTCGCGCCGCTCCCGCTGCTCGCGCTGGCGCTCGTGGCGGGCTGCTCCGTCGACACCGCCGCGCCCGCCCGCACGGCGGAGCGCTTCCACACCGCCGTGGCGGAGCGGCGGGACGGGGCCGCCTGCGCCCTGCTCGCGCCCCGCACCGCCGAGAGGCTGCCCGACCCCGGGCAGACGTGCGCCGAGGCGCTGCGCGCCGTGGGGCTGGGCGCCGGCGGTCCGGTCACCGGCGTGCAGGTGTGGGGCGACGAGGCCCAGGTACGGCTGGCCGGCGACACGATGTTCCTGCACCGGTTCGGCGACGGGTGGCGGGTCAAGGCCGCGGGCTGCAAGCCGCGGGGCGGGCTGCCCTACGACTGCGAGGTGGCGGAGTGACCCGGGTCATGTTCACGGTGACGCTGGTCATCATCGTGGCCGGGCTGGTGTGGTTCGTCGCGATCGGGCTGGCCCACCTGTGAGCCGGAGGAGGCGCGGATGAGGCGGATCAAGGACAACGCGCTGTCGCTGACGTTCCTGGCGCTGTTCGTGCTGGCGCTGGGCGGGCAGGCGGTGGCGGGCACCTTCCAGTACAACGACGAGGAGCTGTCCAGCGGCGGGGAGCCGGTGTCGGTGCTGGACTACGTCACCTCCTCCACCTTCGCCGTGGACGTGGCGGAGAACTGGCAGTCGGAGTACCTGCAGTTCCTGCTGTTCATCGTGCTGACGGTCTGGCTGGTACAGCGCGGCTCGCCCGAGTCGAAGGAACCGGGCGAGGAGGGCGCCGAGTCGGACCGGCAGCAGCTCGTCGGCCCGTACGCCAAGGCCGACTCCCCCGCCTGGGCCCGGGCGAAGGGAGTGCGGCTGTGGCTGTTCAGCAACTCGCTCGGGCTGGTCATGGGCGCGGTGTTCGTCGGGTCGTGGCTGGCGCAGTCGGTGGCGGGCCTGGCCGCGTTCAACTCCGACCGGCTGGCCGACCTGCGCGACCCGGTCTCCTGGGGCGGCTACCTCGGCTCGCCGGAGTTCTGGAACCGGTCGTTGCAGAACTGGCAGTCGGAGCTGCTGGCGGTGCTGTCGATGGTGGTGCTGTCGATCTACCTGCGCCAGCGGGGATCGCCCGAGTCGAAGCCGGTCGGCGCCTCGCACGCGGCGACGGGCGTCGAGGGCTGACCCACCGGCGGGAACGGCTGCCCCGTGACCACGGCGACGACGCGGGTGCCCGCGGGGAAGGCGCCCTGCCTGATCCGGGAGAGCAGGCCGTACAGCATCTTGGCCACGTAGACCTCCTCCAGCCGGTGCTCGGCGGCGAACGCGGCCAGGGCGGGGGTCGAGCGGGCGTAGCCGCCGTAGTGGTGGTCGAGGTCGATCGACCAGTTGTCCCACACCCGCCCGTACGCCTCGCGCTGCAGCCGCGCCACCTCCCCGGTCAGGAAGCCCGCCCCCTTCAGCACCGCGAAGCCGAGGGCCCGCCTGCCCGGCGGGAGCCCCGCCGAGATGCCGGCCAGCGTGCCGCCGGTGCCGACGGGGCAGCAGATCACGTCGTAGTCCTCGGTGATCTCGGCGGGCAGTTCGGCGCAGCCGCGCACCGCCGCCGCGTTGCTGCCGCCCTCCGGCAGGATCGTCACCTCGCCCCACCGCTCGCGCAGCCGGGACTGGACCTCGGGCGTGTGCTTGCGGCGGTAGGTCGCCCGGTCGAGGTAGGTGAGCGTCATCCCGAGGGAGGCGGCGTGGGCGAGGGACGGGTTGAGCGGCAGCCGTTCCTCGCCGCGGATCACGCCGATCGTCTCGAACCCGTGCCGCGCCCCGGCCGCGGCGACCGCGCGGATGTGGCCGGAGTAGGCGCCGCCGAAGGTGAGCACCCGCGGATGGCCGAGGTTGTGGGCGAGCTTGCGCGCCTTGTTGTCGTCGTGCTTGACGAAGACGCGGACCGCGCCGAGGCCGGGCAGCAGGAGCTCCTCCACGCGCGCTAGTCTACGCACGGGTCTTTGTTGAGGAGTGTTGGGTTATGCGCGTTGTTGAAGCTTTCCGTGCCGCGTTCGGCGCGGACCCGGAGACGGTCTGGCACGCGCCCGGCCGCGTCAACCTGATCGGCGAGCACACCGACTACAACGACGGCTTCGTCCTGCCGTTCGCGGTGCCGTGGGGCGTCACGGCCGCGATCAGCCCCCGCGGCGACCGGACGATCCGCCTGCTGTCCCTGCAGTCGCCGTCCGCGGAACCCGTCACGATCACCCGGCACGAGGACTCCGAGGGGTGGACCCGCTACGTCGTGGGCGTGTTCGCCATGCTGGGCGACCAGGTGCCCGGCGCCGACATCGTGGTCGACGGCGACGTGCCGCAGGGCGCCGGGCTCAGCTCCAGCGCCGCCCTGGAGGTGTCGGTCGCCAGCGCGCTCGACGACCTGCACGGCCTCGGCATGAGCCCGATGGAGCTGGCTCTGCTGTCCCAGCGGGCCGAGAACGACTTCGTCGGCATGCCCTGCGGCATCATGGACCAGGCCGCCTCGGCCCTGTGCCAGGAGGGCGCGGCGCTGTTCCTCGACTGCCGCTCGCTCGGCTCGCGCGCCATCCCGCTCGACCTGGCCGCGCACGGCCTGCGCATCCTCATCATCGACACGCAGGTCCACCACGAGCACGCCGGCGGCGAGTACGCCAAGCGCCGCGCCGAGTGCGAGTCGGCGGCCCGCAAGCTGGGTGTGGCGGCGCTGCGCGACGTCACCGACCTGGCCGGCGCGCTGGAGCGGCTGCGGGGCGACGAGCGCAGACGCACCATGCACGTCGTCACCGAGAACCACCGCGTCGAGGCGCTGGTCGGCCTGCTCCGCGCGGGCGCGGTCACGGAGATCGGCGCGCTGCTGAACGCCTCGCACCTGTCGCTGCGCGACCAGTACGAGGTGTCGTCACCGGAGCTGGACGTCGCCGTGGAGGCGGCGCTGCGCGGCGGGGCCCGCGGCGCGCGGATGACGGGCGGCGGCTTCGGCGGCTCGGCGATCGCGCTGGTGGCCGAGGACCGGCTCGACGGCGTCAAGGAGTCGGTCGCGGCGGCCTACGCCGAGCGCTCCTGGAAGGCGCCCCGCTTCCTGCCCGCCGTCCCCGGCCCCGGCGCGCGCCGGCTCCTGCCCTCCTGACTTCGCCGCTGACCGGCCGGGGCGCGATCAGAGGGGCGGGAAGCGCGGCGGGCGGCGTTCGAGGAAGCTCGCCACCCCCTCGGCGAAGTCGGGCCGGCCGAACGAGGCGAGCATCTCGCCGGTGGCGATCCCGGCCGACTCGGCGAGCGTCACCTCCCAGTCGTGCCACACCTGCCGCTTGATCACCGCCATCGACGCGGGCGAGCTGTGCTCCGCCAGCTCCCGGGCGTACGCGCGGGCCTCGGCGAGCAGGCGGCCGGCGGGCACCGCCCGGTTGACCAGGCCCAGCTCGTACGCCTCGGCCCCGCTGAAGACGCGGCCCGACAGCAGCAGGTCCATCGCCCGCTGCTGCCCGACGAGGCGGGGCAGCACCCATGACAGGCCGTACTCGGCGATGAGGCCGCGGCGGGCGAAGGCGGTGGTCCACTTGGCGTCGTCGGCGGTGAACACCAGGTCGCAGACGAGCGCGTGCACCATGCCCAGCCCGGCGCAGGCGCCGTTGACCGCGGCGACGACCGGCTTGCCGATCGTGGTGGGCAGGGTGTTGGGCCGCGGGTCGGGTTCCTCGGCGTAGGCGCCGCTCCGGATGGCGCCGAGCGTCTCGAAGTCGGCGCCCGCGCAGAAGCCCTTGCCGGCCCCGGTGACCACCACGGCCCGCACGCCGGGGTCCTTGCCGGCCTCCTCCAGCAGGTCGAAGTATCGCCGTCCCAGCGCGTCCGTCCAGGCGTTGAGCCGGTCGGGACGGTTGAAGGTCAACGTCAGCACGCCCTGGTCAAGCGAGGAGAGCACGAGTTCGTCCATCCTCCAACCGAACCATGTTCTAGGCGGTGGCGGCAAGCGGTCACGTATGGCGGACGAAGGCGGGGGTGAGCGACGGGTTGTCGTAGTAGCGGTGGAAGACCGGAGTGACGCCGCCCGAGATCGGCGGGACGATCCACGACCAGTCCGCCGGGCACACCCGGCCCGCCTGCTCCTCCTTCGCCAGGTGGGTGAGGAAGCGGGCGGACTCGGTGTGGTGGTCGGTCATCGTGACCCCCGCCCGTTCGAACGAGTGCAGCACCGCCACGTTCAGCTCCACCAGCGCGTGGTCGCGCCACAGCGACCGCTCGGTCGAGGTGTCGAGGCCGAGCTGCCGGGCCACCACGGGGAGCTGGTCGTAGCGGTCGGCGTCGGCGAGGTTGCGCGCGCCGATCTCGGCCCCCATGTACCAGCCGTTGAACGGCGCGCACGGGTAGCAGATGCCGCCGATCTCCAGGCACAGGTCGGAGATCGCGGGCACGGCGTGCCAGCGCAGCCCCAGTTCCTCGAACCACGGGTAGTGCGGGTGCGCCAGCGGCACCTCCAGCACGGCGTCACCGGGCAGCGCGCACAGCAGCGGCTCGGCGCCGGGGCCGCCGTGCGGCGCGCCACCGGAGCGGATCACCAGGGGCAGCACGTCGAACCGGCCGCCCTGCCCGCCGCGCCAGCCGAGCGCCCGCACCATGTCGGTGAAGTCCGCGTAGCGGGGGTCACCGACGACCGTCCCGTCGCTCCCGCGGTACCCGGCGTAGCGGATGAGCTGCTCGTTCAGCACCCTCGGGGCGGGGCGGCCGGGCGTGTCGGGGGCGAAGACGCTGATCGTGGGCCGGATCCGGCCGCCGTTCGTCGCCTCGCGCAGGTGGTTGACGCACTCGACGGCCACGCCCTCGGCGCCGGTCACCTGCCGCAGGTCGCGCACCTTGAGCGAGCGCCAGTAGAGCCGTCCGATGCACCGGTTGCTGTTGCGCCAGGCGACCCGCGCGCCGAACTGCAGCTCCTCGAAGGTGTGGACGTAGGTGCCGAAGCGCGAGACGTCGCGGGCGACCTCGCGCAGCCGGGCGTGCGGGTCTCCGGCGGAGGGGTTCTCCTGGTGGAACAGCCGGACGAAGCGCTCGGCCTCACGGATGTCGATGGTGCGCTCGATGAGCGTCTGCACGGCGATGGAGTCGAAGGGACGCAGAGACCTGATCCAGGTACGCACGCGGAAACCGCCACTTCCGATCGCGGAGCGCCCCACCGGTTCCGGGCCGGCGGCGCCCTCCTGCCGGTGGCGCCCTCTCCTCGCCACCCTCGGCATGCCCGCGGCTGCCGCACCGGCCAGGCCGGCACGACGTCCCCATCTTCGCTCGCGATCCGCCGCTTGTCCCGTCAAATCACAGATCGTGTGACCTTACGGTTACAAGGGGTGAAAATCGCGCGGAGGGGTGGCGACGTGTCAGGCAGGCCCGCAACCAGAGCCGATCACGGCTTGGGGTGCGTGGCTGTGGAGTGTCCAAATGATCTATGGAAGCGCCGCACCCCCGGAGTGTCATGTAGCCCAAGGAAGCGCAACGAGATGGCAAAATAGGGCCTTCGACGCGGAGAGGGTCCGGTGATGACGGGAAAGCTGGCGGACCCGTCCGAGCACACCGACAAAGACATCAAGAAGGCCCTCAGGTATTGGGTGGGTTTGGGTTGGAATCTTTACCGTGAGGGTCACGGGTTCCGGTTGTACTGCCCTTGCGAGAACAGCTGCACAACCATCCCGGTGGGCAGCACACCAGCCAACGCCGGCCGAACAGTACGCCGGATCAACCGGGCTGCCCAGCTATGTCCGCTGGATCCCGATGACCCGCGCAGGGCGTTGACCGGCATGGATCGGTGACGATGAGGGTGGGCGTTGACGAACGTCAACAGGCCTGCGAAGCTCGGAGTGTGGGAGGAGGCGCCATGGAGTATGAGTTCTGCTTCGTGGTTGACGGCGCGTCCGTCGATGACATCGCAGCTGTTGAGGCACTGGAACGTGAGCTCGATGCCATGCTGTTTCGAGGTGGCGGCGTAGATCTTCTGGACATTGCCTTCGACGGAGAGAGTGCGCTCGACGCAGCGATGAGCGCTGCGAGATCGATCACTCACTGTGTTCCCCAGCTGCGACTGCTGCGCCTGCACCGAGACCTGGTCGGAATTCCGGAAATCGCGGAAAGAGTCGGCGTCACACGCCAGAACGTTCACCAGTGGGTTACAGGTCGGCGCCGACACAAAGACCTGTGTGCATTTCCTGCGCCTGAAGGAACCGCTGGCCGGGCGCAAGTATGGCTGTGGGTAGAAGTCAATGCCTGGCTCAAGCAGCGGGGCCTGGACGACGGAGTTGATCGGCCGGATCGAAACGAGATGGCCGATATCGATTCAGCCTTGAACTGTGAGCTCCAACACAGGACAAAGCTCGCGATAGAGCGCTGGCGTCGAAATCGCAGTGTCGGGGTTCTGGCGACTTATGAGGCGACCCTCGAATCGATCGACACCGAAGAGGTCGCCCAGCTCACTGCCGCATCTCAGGACTGGAGCGATTTGAGGTCCCTTGATTACAGGGTAGCCATACGATGAACAATCAACAGCCCGCGCAGTCTGTAGATCTCGAATCCATGCTGGAGCTCAACAACATCTACTTCATGGAGGTCTCCGCTCGGCGCTGGAACTCCAACCCGGAGGACCAAGAAGATCCGCCGGACAGAACTACTCAGAGCCTGCAGGTTCTACAGAATATAGATGAACAGAAGATGGCCATTCGAGGCCGATTGACCGTCAAGACTCCGCAAGCTCTATTGATCGCTGATGCCGTAGCGATCTACAAGCTGAAGGAGGAAGACGGTACTAACGACGACGCAGCGCCACAAGAGGTGGAACCTAGCGCGGAATCGCTACGGATCTTCGCCGAGAATGAAGGCGTGCCTGCTATATTCCCGTTTCTCCGTGAAGCGATTCACAGCAGTGCCAGAAAGATCAGCGTTAAGGCCCCAGTGCTTCGTACACTTCGCCGCGGGCACGTCGAACTGAAGTCGCCCTGACGGCTCCTGGTACGCCCGGGGGTTGCTCGCCTCGATCTCCTCGCCAGCCATTGCTCAGGCGTCACACTGTTGCCTACGGCTATCGTCCGGACAATGCCGCCCAGCCCGCCGCCGCCCCACCACCACGTCGTCGGCGCAGGGCCGGACTTCACCTGCGACGACGGGACCTTGCTCGACCCCGTGCGCGTTCTGCGTGGCCTATGCGTGATCACCAGGCCCGCATCGGCGACCGCTGGAAGGTGCGGAAGCTCCGGCACTCCTTCGTCTCGGTCCTGAGCGACGGGGATGTCTCGGTGGTACGCATCGCTGATCTCGTCGGGCACGCGACGGCCAACACGACACAGACCGTCTACCGGCACCAGATCGGCCGGTCATCGTTCACGGTGCCGAAGCCATGGACGCGGTCTTCGGCACCGGTGGCCAAGCCGGGTGGTGGCTCCCCTGGCTCCCGGAACGACTCAGGCCCTCCCACCTGTTACCGGTGAGAGGGCCTGAGCTACCAACCTCTTGGTTGATCACAGCTCCCGCGATAGGACTCGAACCTATAACCTGCCGGTTAACAGCCGGCTGCTCTGCCGTTGAGCTACGCGGGATCGAACGTCTGCGCCGATCCGGCCGGGCTTTTGGCCCTCCCGTTCGGCGCACGACTAGATTAGCGCACTCCCGGAGTGCGTGTCGCATCCTCAACGGGGTAGTGCGGAGACAGCGGAGGTGCAAGATGCGATATCGGATGACATTCGCGATCGGACTGGCTGTCGGATACGTGCTGGGCAGCAAGGCCGGCCGCGAACGCTACGAACAGATCAAGAAGGCGGCCCAGCGTGTCGCCGACAACCCGCGGTTCCAGCAGACCGCGGGCGTGGTGAACGCGCAGGTGTCGAAGGTGGCCGACGTGGCCAGGCACCGGGTGGGCGACACGCTGCAGCAGCGGATCCCCTTCCTGCACGGCGACGATCGCCATCTCGACACGGGCACCGGCTGGCCGGACGAGACGGCGACGGATCGGCCCGGTCAGACCGGTCAGGCGGGGATGGGCCAGAAGAAGGCCGACGAGACCGGCATCCCCTACTGACGGTCCGGCGGCCCACCGGCGGGGCATGGGATCATGAGGCGCGTCACACGCCCATGCTCCGCCGCACTCCTTCCAGGGCTTGTTCGGCGAGCGCGCGCAGGCCGGGGTCGTCGGGGTCGAGGCCGTCGTCGAAGACGAGCGTCCAGCCGAGCACCTCGCCGCCCGGCCTGCGCCGCGCGACGAGCCGCACCCCACCGCGGCCGGGCAGCATGACGTGCTTGTTGACCACGATGGTGGAGTTGACGCGCTCGCGCACCGTCTCGGGCAGCAGCCGCGGCTCGGGCACCCGTTCGCGGCGCCGCTCGCCCGCCGTAGTGATCAGCCGCAGCCCCGCCTCGTCCCACGTGGCCTTGTCGATCGTCTCGTACGGGACCCGCGTTCCGTCGGACAGGAACAGCGCCAGGTTGGTGGCCACCACGTAGCCGCCGTCGGCGCCCGCGAACGTCAGCACCCGCTCCCCCCGCTCGGTGGGCAGGGACTTGCGGACGTCGGCGGGCAGGCGGCGCAGGAAGCTCATGGCTCCACGGTATCGGCGAGCAGGTCGAGAGTGAGCGCGGCACTCCACGAGAAGTCCCGGCAGCCCCGGCCGCTGCCGTCGAAGGGGTCGAAGCACTCGCGGAAGCCCGCCTGGCGCACCAGCCGCAGCGTGCAGCCGGTGAGCTGGTCGCGCAGCGGGCGCAGGCCGTGCACGGCGGCGGCCCGGCGCAGCAGCCAGTTGGTGTTCACCCAGGACGGCCCCCGCCAGTAACGGGTGCGGTCGAACTGGGTGGCGCGGATCTCGCAGCTCGGCACGGGGTAGCCGGTCGCGCCCATGAACCTGGCCGACTCCAGCACCTCGACGGTGGCGGCGACCCGGTCGGCGGGCAGGCCCGGGTCGAGCAGCGGCCCGAAGGCGCCGACGGTCGCGACCGGGATGAGCCGGCCGGCCCGCAGGTCTCGGGCGTAGAAGCAGCCGTCCCACAGGCGTTCCAGCAGCGCGTGCCGGATGCGCCCGGCCTGGTCCAGGTGGGGACCGGGGTCGGCGCGGGCCACCGGGGCCAGCTCG
The DNA here is from genome assembly GCF_043204415.1 of Nonomuraea sp. NPDC047897. NCBI lineage: Bacteria > Bacillati > Actinomycetota > Actinomycetes > Streptosporangiales > Streptosporangiaceae > Nonomuraea > Nonomuraea sp. NPDC047897. The sequence goes on from NZ_JBIDCC010000029.1 coordinate 37,156, forward strand.
GCGAGCGCGTGGCAGGAGGCGAGCCAGATCCCGTTGAACAGCGGGCACTCGACGGCGAAGGGGTGCTCGTCGCGCAGGTATCCGGCGCGGTATCCGGCGTTGCGGTAGCGCAGGGCGAGCCACACGTAGCGGTCGTGGTCGCTGTCGGGGTGGCGCTCGGCCAGCTCGACGTTGCGGTAGCCGTACCTGACCTCGGGCAGCGCGGCGAGCGGCGGGTCCCAGGCGGGGCTGTCGTCCATGCCCGACTCCCACGGGTGGACGATGGCCGCCAGGCCGTGCCCGCCGAGGTCACGGGCGGTGGCGAGGTAGCGGTGCTGGGCGGCCAGGGCCGGGTAGGCCCGCCGGACGAAGCCGGCGTCGCCGGTGTGGCGGTAGATCCACCACAGGGCGAGGCCGTGCAGCGGCGGCGCGGTCAGGCCGGAGGTGGGCACCCGGGGCGCCGCCTCGTGGTCGCCGGAGCGCCAGACCGGCGGCCCGGGGAAGTACGCCTCCGGGGTGTGGAAGACGATGTGCGGCAGCATGCCGGTGGCCCACTGGCCGTCGAGCAGGCTGAGCAGCTCGGTCCTCGATCGGTCGGGCTGGTGCCGGGCCAGGCCCATCGCGACGAAGGCGGAGTCCCAGCTCCACTGGTGCGGGTAGAGGCCGGGGGCGGGCACGGTGGCGGAGCCCGTCCAGTTCGCCTCGAGCACCGCCAGCGCCTCGTGCCCGAGCGCGGCGTCGTCGACCGCGGGCCGCGCCTCCATCCACCTACTATGCGCCGCGAAGCGTTCGGACGCTATGTCCTCTTCGCCCACTTAGCGATGAACATGGCGCCGACGGCGACCGCGCCGATGATGAGCCCCCACTTCAGCAGCGTGAGCGCGAGCCCGACGAGGGGGCCGAGCAGGAGGAGCGCGGCGACGACCGCCGCGATGATCAGAAGTATGCGTCCCATGTCCATGACGGTAAGCGGTGATTTAGAGCGTGACTCATTTGGTGGTTGCTCGTTGTATGGGTCGTGGAAGTGTTCCTGCAGCGGCTGGTGCCTGATGAGTTATGGGAGATCTTTCAG
>NZ_JBIDCC010000030.1:0-35892 GCF_043204415.1 Nonomuraea sp. NPDC047897
GCGCCCCCGCCGGCGCCCCCTCGCCGGCGCCGCCCCCCGCCGCCGCCCCCGCCCCCCCCCCCCCCCCCCCCCGCCGCGCCCCCGCCCCCCCCCCCCCCCCCCCCCCCCCCCCCCCCCCCCCCCCCACGCCCGTGGCCCGGTCGTGTGGGCGATCATCGACGAGGGCGTGCTGCTACGCGTGATCGCCGAGCCGCGCGTCCACCTCGCCCAGCTCGACGCCCTCATCGGTCACGCCAAACGCCCCCATGTCTCCCTGCACATCGTCCCTCTGCAGGATCCGGCCTACCTGCCGCGGACCGGACCGTTCACGCTGTGGCGTTTTCCGGAGGCGTTCGAGCCCGACATCGCCTGCGCCCACGCCGTCGAGGCCGACGAACTGATCACCGATCCGGCCGCCGTCGAGGCTTATCACCAGGCGTTCGCCAAGCTGTCGGTGACGACGACCACGCGCGACGAAACGCTTGAGGTGCTGAACACGTACCGTGACCGCCTGACCCGGCGATGATCAGCGAAAACTCGGAAACAGATATTTCCTCATTCCGTTTCGCTCCAATGGGTTGTTTTGTTGGGACATTTGGCTCAAGTTTAACTTGGTCTTCCGAAGTAGGGGTCGAGGCCGGAACTCCCCGATAGAGGCTTGTCGAGGGGAAGGGGCGATACGCAAATGCGTCAACGTGCCATCCGAAATTTGGCCAAGCTGAACACGACCCAGGCGCGTATCACCCGTATGCTCGACGCCGCCGCGGGCGGCAAGAACAATTTCGTCGCCGACCGCGAAGCGGTGCGCCGCTACGACGAGGCCGCTCCCGTCACCACCGCCGCGGCCCAGGCCGTGCTCGGCTTCCTGGCGCGCGTGATCAGGCACCTCGCGATCCGCGGCGTCGACCAGTTCCTCGTCATCGGCAGCGGCGTGCCCAGCGGCCTGCCCGCCGGCCGGCAACTCCACGACCTGGCCCGCCGGCGGCCCGGTCGGCCCGACGCCCGCGTGCTGTACGTGGAGAACGACCCGATGGTGCTGGCCAACGCCCAGGCCACCATCGAACCCGTCACCGACCTCGTGCGGGTGGTCGACGGGGACGCCGCCCAGATCGAGGACCTGCTCGCCGACCGCGTCGTGCGCACCTTCATCGACTGGGACCGGCCCGTGGGCATGCTGCTGGTCTCCACGCACGGCCTCGACGACGAGGAGGCGCGGCACGCCGTCAAGTGCCTCGGCCACGCCGCCGCCCCCGGCAGCTACCTCGCCCTGCTGCAGACCACGTTCGACGGCATCCCGCCCGAGCTGCTGCCCGCCGTCGAGGACCTGCTGGCGATGACCCTGCCCGGCCACGTCGTCCGCGGCCGCGACGACGTCGCCGCGCTCCTGGAAGGTCTCGACCTGGTCGAGCCCGGCCTGGTGTGGGTCAGCGAGTGGCGGCCCGACGCGCCCGGCGGTCCCGCCCCGCCGGCCGTCTCGGGCAACTACGGAGCCGTCGCCCGCATCCTGTGAGGCCGCGCGGACCGCGTCAGTCCCACCAGAACGACCATGTGTGCCGCCCGATGATCTGCTCGGCGTAGCCCCTCAGGTCGCCCGGCCCCTGCACGACGTTGTCCGGGCAGAACGTCCAGTGCTCGGCGGCCACGTGCAGCGCGTGCTCGCCGTCGACCGGAGGCGCCGCCACGCTCAGCTCCAGGGTGTTGAAGCCCACGCACACCACCCGGGCGCCGAACCGCTCCTCCCAGCTGCGCACCACCGCCGCCAGCGGCACCATCCACTCGTTGTGGTGCAGCGCCCCCTGCCAGCCCATCACGGCCAGCGCGTCGGCACCGCGGCGCGCGGCCACCAACCCGAGCGGCAAGCCCCGGGCGGCGAGCCGGCCCGCGTACCAGTCGGCGACCTCGCCGGGATCGGCCTTTGGCACCCCCGGCGCCGCCAGACCGGGACAGAACGCCCCGTAGGGGTCGAGCTCGTCCAACGCGCCGGACGGCATCTGCGTCACCCACTCCTGCCACACCTCGGCCATGAACCCCTCGGCCGTGAAATGGTCGATCTGCGCTGCCTCGTCGGGCACCACCTGCCCGATCGACCAGGGCTGCGCCGACTCGTCGAGCAGCACCGGCCACAGGCCGCTGCCGGCGTGCTCGGCACGGAATCGCGCCCACTCCGGACCGGTCACCGGGGCCTCGCTCATCCAGAACGCGGGCCGCATCGGCTCGCCCTGCCCGGTGTAGCCGGCGTCGGGCCAGACGACGTCGCCCGGCGGGAGGGCGGCTCTGAGCGCCCGCCCCCTGCCGCCGTCGGCGAACAGCTGGCACAGCTCCTGCGGCAGCCGGTGATCGTTCATGCCCTACCGTTCCGATCTGGACCCGTCGGGGAGATGGTAGTGCCGAGCACCGACACGCCCTCGGGGGCCGGGACATTTGTCCCACGCGATCCCGGATCGATGAACCTTCTGCCGGAGGGAGGGGGTCGGGGACCGTGGAGTCATGAGAATCTTCCTGGCCACGGCCGTGCTGCTCGCCGGATGCGCCACCGCCGCCGAGAGCCCGGCCGCACGAACGGACGCCGCCGATCCCGCGGTCGTCAGGACGGACAGGGGCGCGGTGCGCGGCACCGTGACCGGAACCTACCGCCTGTTCCAGGGCATCCGCTACGCCACCGCGAACCGCTGGGAGGCGCCCCGTCCCACCCCCTCGTGGCGGGGCGTCAAAGACGCCACGAAACCGGGCGCCCTGTGCCCGCAGGTCGGCGCCGAGTACGCCGACACGCGCAGCGAGGAGGAGGACTGCCTCTTCCTCAACGTCACCACCCCCGCCGGCCCCGCCGCCCACGCGCGGCGGCCCGTGATGGTGTGGGTGCACGGCGACGGGGCGGTGGGCGGCGGCCACTTCTCCGACGCCCGCGAGCTGGTCGCCAGAGGAGTGGTCGTGGTCACGATCAACTACCGGCTCGGCGTCTTCAACGGCTTCGGCCACCCCGGCCTGCGCGACCCTGGCACGTACGGACTGCAGGACCAGCAGGAGGCGCTGCGCTGGGTGCGCCGCAACGCGGCGGCCTTCGGCGGCGACCCCGGCAACGTGACGCTCTTCGGCGTCTCCTTCGGCGGCCTGGCGATCAACGCCCATCTCACCGCGCCCGCCTCCGCGGGGCTGTTCCACCGGGCGATCCTGCAGAGCTCCCCGGGCATGCTCGACATGCCGGCGGGCAGCATGGTGCCCGGCCTGGAGGCCGTGGAGTCGTTCGGGTACCGGACGCAGGCCGAGGTCACCGCCATGGGCGAGCTGTTCGCCAAGCAGCTCGGCTGCGCCGACCTGGCCTGCCTGCGCGCCCTGCCGGTGAAGAAGATCCTGGAGGTGCCGCAGATCATGAACGCCTTCCAGGTGTACGCCCACGGCGGCGGCGTGCTGCCCGCCAGGCCGGACCGGGCGCTGCGCGCCGGGCGCTTCCACCGGGTGCCGGTGCTGGCCGGCGCCACCAAGGACGAGCACCGCATCTTCGTCGGGATGAACTACGACGTGCAGGACAAGACGCCCGACTATCCCGCGCTGGTGCGCACCGCGTTCGGCGGCCGGGCCCCGGCCGTGCTCCGCAGGTACCCCGTCAAGGCGTACGGGTCGCCGAGCCTCGCCTGGGCCGCCGTGCTGACCGACCGCATGTGGGCCCGCGGCACCCACGAGCAGAACACCCTGCTCGCCCGGCACGTCCCCGTCTACGGCTACGAGTTCGCCGACCGCGAGGCGCCGATGTTCCTGCCGTTCGAGACGGACTTCGCCTGGGGCGCCTACCACGCGGGCGACCTGCCGTACCTCTTCCCCGAGCGCGAGGCGGCGCTGAACCCCGCGCAGCGCCGGCTCGCCGGGCGGATGGCCGACTACTGGACGAACTTCGCCCGCACCGGCGACCCCAACTCCGCCGGCCTGCCCGCCTGGCCGCGCGTCGGGGACGGCACGCTGTCGCTGGCCCCGGACGCCGTCCGGCCGATCGACTACGCTGCCGAGCACCGGCTGGGCTTCTGGAAGTAGGCACGCACCCCGTGATCAGGATCATGATCGCCGAGGACCAGGGCATGATGCGCGACGCCCTGGCCCTCCTCCTCGGGCTGGAGGACGACCTGGAGATCGTCGCCCGGGTGCCGTCGGGCGACGCCGTCGTCCCGGCCGCGCTGGAGCACCGGCCCGACGCCGCGCTGCTCGACATCGAGCTGCCCGGCCGCAGCGGCCTCGACGTGCTGCCCGAGCTGCGGGCCGCGCTGCCGGGCTGCGCGGTGCTGATCCTGACGACGTTCGCCAGGCCCGGCTACCTGCGCCGGGCGATGGAGGCCGGGGCCGCCGCCTTCCTGGTCAAGGACGGGCCGGTGGAGGAGCTGGCCGCGGCCGTGCGGCGGGCGGTGGCGGGGGAGCGGGTGGTCGACCCGGCCCTGGCCGCCGCCGCGCTCAACGCCGGCCCCAGCCCGCTGACCGCCCGCGAGCGTGACGTGCTGGCGGCGGCGCTCGACGGGTCCACGATCGCCGACGTGGCGGCCCGGCTGCACCTGTCGGAGAGCACGGTGCGCAACCACCTGTCGTCCGCCATCGGCAAGACCCACACCCGCAACCGGATCGAGGCGGCGCACCTGGCACGCCACAATGGGTGGCTATGACCCCTTTCGACGCGGTGCTCTGCGATCTCGACGGCGTCCTGCGCCAGTTCGACCATGCCGTCCAGGCCGACATCGAGGCCCGTTACGGCCTGCCCCTGATGGCGACCGCCTTCGATCCGGCCCTGATCAAGCCGGCCGTGCTCGGCGAGGTGACCGAGCGCGACTGGGCCGAGTCCGTCGCCGTCGCGCTGGGCGGCGACGAGCGGGCCCGGCAGGCCGTCGCCGAGTTCATGGAGGTGCCGTTCCGGGTGGACGAGGAGGTCAGGGCGCTGCTGGCGCGGGCGCAGGCCACGATGCCGGTGGTGCTCGTCACCAACGCCACCGACACCGTCGAGGAGCACCTCGACCGGCTCGGCCTCACCTACTTCGCCGACGACGTGGTCAGCAGCGCCCGCGTCGGCGTGGCCAAGCCCGACCGGCGCATCTACGAGATCGCGGCCGAGCGGGCCGGGGCCGCGCCGGAGCGCTGCCTGTTCGTGGACGACCGGCTGGAGAACGTCGAGGCCGCCCGGTCGCTCGGCATGACCGGGATCCACTTCCGCACCGTGGCCGACCTGGCGGCCGTCCTGCCCTGACCGCCGCCCTAACCGGCGGCCATGTCGAAGAAGCGGCGCTCCAGCCCGACCGCGCGGGCGAACACGTCGAGCACCCGCAGGCGGCGCGGCTCGTCCATGCCCGCGCCCAACCGGTCCAGCTCGCCGCGCAGGAACCGCACCCAGCCCCGGAACTCGACGCCGTCGTGCAGCTCGATCCACTCGCGGTGCACGAAGCTCTCCGGCAGCGGCTCCACGGCCCGCGACGCCCACCCGAGGTAGGTCCACTCGGCCACGCACAGCACCGCGACGACCAGCGCGTAGTCCTGCGAGGCCCGCGCCTCGTCCATGAGCCGCCGGAAGTCCGCCGTCACCGGCTCCAGCGGCACCTCCGTCCGCCCGCCGAGCTCCGCCAGCGCCCGGTGGAAGTACGTCTTCTCCTCGGTCGTCGCCACCTGCCCGAGGAAGCGGCCGTACGGCACCCGCGCCTCGAAGGAGTCGGCGCAGGCCACGGCCGCCCCGAGCAGGGCGGTGAAGGAGTCGACGAACTGGAAGTCCTGCTCCAGGTAGCGTCGCATCGCGTCGTCGGGGACCGTGCCGGCGTTGATCGCCATGGCGAACGGATGGGTCACCACGCCGGTCCACTCGTCCGCGCACTGCTCGCGCAGCCAGTCGCTGAAGGGTCGCTCGCTCACGCCGCAACTTTAGCGGCACCCTGGCGAGTGATCACCGTCCGGCGGCCGCGGCACGCGCGCCGGTTCCCGGCACGGCCGCGCCGACCGTGCCGGGAGACGTCGGCGCCCGCGTCGGGGGCCGTCAGTAGCCGCCGTACGGCGACCCGCTCGACGACCTCGCGGGGGAGGACGTCGGTGAGGAGGACGTCGGTGAGGAGGACGGCGTGGCCGCCCGCGAGCCGCCCGAGCCGGCCGGCCTGATCAGCCCCAGCAGGCCGTGCCTGCCGCCGTCGCTGCCGGCCGCGAACCACAGCGCGTCCTCGCCGCCGTTCTCCGCGGTGCCCACCTCCAGGTCCCACAGGCCGGGCAGCGCGATCGGACGGCCGTCGGAGCCGCGCAGCGCGCCCAGGTGGCGGCCCTGCCGGTAGGCGTGGACGGTGCCGTCGCCGAAGTTGCCGACCAGCAGCGCCCCGGCGTACGCGCCGCGCGGCGCGGCGGTGATCGCCCACGGGGCGTTGAGTCCGGTGCGCGCGATGCGCCCGGTCAGGCGGCCCTCGCCGTTGAAGCGGCTGACGAAGCCCTTGCCGGAGCCCGGGACGGACTTGCCGGTCCGCGGGTCGCGCAGCGCGTACGCCACCCAGACGTTGCCGTTCGCGACCGCGACGTTGAACGGAGAGTAGTTCGACGGGATGTCGGGGTCGCGGAACTGCCAGCGCTTGAGGCGGATCCGCTCGAAGTCGGAGTTCCAGGCGTGGATGCGCCGGCCCGCGAAGTCGGCGGCGAGCAGGTAGTCCTGGTCGTCGGTCCGCACCAGGGCGAGGCCCTTGTAGTCGGCGCCCCGGGTGAACGCCGCGATGACCGCGTTCTTCGGGTCGGCCTCGGCGTTCCAGCCGGTGATCGCGCCGCTGGGGCTGGCGAAGATGAACGTGGCGGGCTTGCCCTTGACGGTGAACCCGTCGGTGGGGTTGTGCACCTGCCCGGTCGGCGCGCCGCCCGGGATGGCGACCTCCGTCCGTTCCTTCCTGCCGGTGCCGGAGTACACGGTGGCGGTGCCGGTGCCCGTGCCGGACACCCACAGCGTCTTGCCCATGGCCAGCCCCCACGGGTTGACCAGCTTGGGGTCGGTGACCGGGGCTCTGCCCCTGACGTCGGAGACGAGGTTCACGACCTCGTACCGGGGCCGGGGGGTGGCGTGTGCGGGGGTGGTGGCGAGCGTGGCGCCCAGGACGACCCCAACAGCGCAGAGTGTGATGATGCGTGGCCGCATCCTTGCCTCCTTGTTAGCGCTTGTGACGCGAGATACGTGGGAGCCGGGTCGCCAGGTTCACTTAAGGTCCGGAAATATCGGCCGATACGTTTCTGATCGGCCGCCTGCGGGAGAAGGATGGATATGAACGTGCTGGGAATCGACATCGGCGGCTCCGGTATCAAGGGGGCGCCCGTCGACACGACGACGGGCAGGCTCATCAGCGAGCGGCACCGCATTCCCACGCCGCAGCCGGCCGAGCCGGGTCCCGTCGCCGACGTGGTGCGCGCGCTGGCCGCCCACTTCTCGTGGACGGGCCCGGTGGGGGTCACCTTCCCCGGCGTGGTGCGCGACGGCGTGGTCAGGACGGCGGCGAACGTCGACCCCTCGTGGATCGGCGTGGACGCGGGCGACCTGTTCGGCGGCGCGGCGGTGCTCAACGACGCCGACGCGGCCGGCATCGCCGAGATGACGTTCGGCGAGGGGAGGGGCCGGCGCGGCACCGTGCTCATGCTGACGTTCGGCACGGGCATCGGCAGCGCCCTGTTCGTGGACGGCGTCCTCGTGCCCAACACCGAGTTCGGCCATCTGGAGCTGCACGGCAAGGAGGCCGAGCACCGCGCCTCCGACCGGGCCCGCGAGGAGCACGACCTGAGCTGGGAGAAGTGGGCCGAGAGGGTGGAGGACTACCTCCGGCACATGGAGATGCTGCTCTCGCCCGCGCTGATCGTGGTCGGCGGCGGCGTCAGCAAGAAGGCGGGCAAGTGGCTGCCGCACATCCGCCTCGACACGCCCGTCGTGCCGGCCGCCCTGCAGAACGAGGCGGGCATCATCGGCGCCGCCCAGACGGCCGCCCAGACGGCCGCCCAGACGGCCGCGCAGACGGCCGACGTGGCGGACCCCGCCGCCCCGGTGCCGCCGCTGCGCGACCGCTGACCTGCAAGATCAAAAAAGTCGCTCCCGAGGGCAACCACCGGGCCTCCTCGGGAGTCCAATCAGTGACCGCGACCGTCCACGACGACGACTCTGGGGAGAGTGGGCCCGCCGTGGGCGGTCGCGGTGTCCCGCGTGAAGCGGTGACCGCGCTTAATTGGGATGCGGCCGGGCGGGCGGTCGGGCAGCATGGTGCGTTGGCTCCGGCCGCGCGGGGCTCAAATATCCTGAAAGCAGTATGGGAACCTCTGCGTTGTCCTCTTCACTGACCGAGCTCCAGTCCCGCCTGCCCGAGCTCATGCCCCGTGACCAGCGCCGGCTGCGCCGCCGGCTCGACGGCGCGCGCCGCGTGCGCTCCCGCGAAGCGCGGGAGAAGATCGCCGCGGAGATCCTCGCCGAGGTGGAGCGGGCCGAGCAGCGGCTGGTCCGCCGCCGCGAAGCCGTGCCGGTGGTGAAATATCCCGACAACCTGCCGGTCTCGCAGCGCAAGGACGACATCCTCGAAGCCATCCGCGACCACCAAGTCGTGATCATCGCCGGGGAGACCGGTTCCGGCAAGACCACCCAGATCCCCAAGATCTGCCTGGAGCTGGGGCGCGGCGTCCGCGGCCTGATCGGCCACACCCAGCCGCGCCGCATCGCCGCCCGCACGGTCGCCGAGCGCATCGCCGAGGAGCTCGGCACCGGCCTCGGCGAGGTGGTCGGCTACAAGGTGCGCTTCACCGACCAGGCGAGCGACCGCACGCTGGTCAAGCTGATGACCGACGGCATCCTGCTCGCCGAGCTGCAGCACGACCGGCTGCTGGAGCAGTACGACACCCTCATCATCGACGAGGCGCACGAGCGCAGCCTCAACATCGACTTCATCCTCGGCTACGTCAAGCAGCTCCTGCCGCGCCGCCCCGACCTCAAGGTCGTCATCACCAGCGCCACGATCGACCCCGAGCGGTTCTCCCGCCACTTCGGCGACGCCCCGATCATCGAGGTGTCCGGCCGCACCTACCCCGTCGAGGTCCGCTACCGGCCGCTCGGCGACGACGACGACCAGACGCAGGGCATCGTCGAGGCGTGCCGTGAGCTGACCGCCGAGGGGCCGGGCGACGTCCTGGTCTTCCTCAGCGGCGAACGGGAGATCCGCGACGCCGCCGACGCGCTGGTCAAGGCCGACTTCCGCAACACCGAGGTGCTGCCGCTGTACGCCCGGCTCAGCGCCGCCGAGCAGCACCGCGTCTTCCAGAGCCACACCGGCCGGCGCATCGTGCTGGCCACCAACGTGGCCGAGACGTCGCTGACCGTCCCCGGCATCAAATACGTCGTCGACCCCGGCTACGCCCGCATCTCCCGCTACAGCCACCGCACCAAGGTGCAGCGCCTGCCCATCGAGGCGATCTCGCAGGCCAGCGCCAACCAGCGCAAGGGCCGCTCGGGCCGCACCTCCGACGGCATCTGCATCCGGCTGTACGAGGAGGACGACTTCCTGGGCCGGCCGGAGTTCACCGACCCGGAGATCCTGCGCACCAACCTCGCGTCGGTCATCCTGCAGATGACCTCGATCGGGCTGGGCGACATCGAGGCGTTCCCGTTCGTCGAGCCGCCGGACCGCCGCCAGGTGCGCGACGGCGTCAACCTGCTGCACGAACTGGGCGCCTTCGACGCGCAGGGCCGGCTCACCCCCGTCGGCCGCCGGCTCGCCACCCTGCCGGTCGACCCGCGCCTGGGCCGGATGGTGCTGGAGGCCGAGAAGAACGGCTGCCTGCGCGAGGTCATGGTGATCGCCGCCGCGCTGTCCATCCAGGACCCGCGCGAGCGCCCGTCCGACAAGCAGCAGCAGGCCGACGAGAAGCACCGCCGCTTCGCCGACCCCGACTCCGACTTCCTGACGTACGTCAACCTGTGGCACTACCTGCAGGACAAGCAGAAGGAGCTGTCCTCCAGCGCCTTCCGCAGGCTGTGCAAGGCGGAGTTCCTCAACTACCTGCGCGTGCGCGAGTGGCAGGACATCTACAGCCAGCTCCGCCAGGCGCTCGGCGCGCACCCGGGCAGCGCGCCCGCCGACCCCCACAGCGTCCACGTGTCGCTGCTGGCCGGGCTCCTGTCGCACATCGGCGTCAAGGACGTCGTGGACAAGCAGCGGCCCTCCGACGGCCGCCGCCCCGTCCAGGAGTACCTCGGCGCGCGCAACGCCCGCTTCGCGATCTTCCCCGGCTCGGCGCTGGCCAGGAAGCAGCCGCAGTGGGTGATGTCCGCCGAACTCGTGGAGACCTCGCGGCTGTGGGCCCGGGTCAACGCCAAGATCGAGCCCGGCTGGGCCGAGCCGCTCGCCCAGCACCTCGTCAAACGCTCCTACTCCGAGCCGCACTGGGAGAAGGACCAGGGCGCGGTCATCGCGCTGGAGAAGGTCACCCTGTACGGGGTGCCGCTCGTGGTCGGCCGCAAGGTCAACTACGGCCGCATCGACCCGGAGCTGTCCCGTGAGCTGTTCATCAGGCACGCCCTCGTCCAGGGCGAGTGGGACAGCCACCACACCTTCCTGCGCGACAACCGCCGGCTGCTGCAGGAGGTCGAGGAGCTGGAGAACCGGGCCCGGCGCCGCGACATCATGGTCGACGACGAGGCCCTGTTCGACTTCTACGACCAGCGGATCCCCGCCGACGTGGTGTCGGCCCGCCACTTCGACTCCTGGTGGAAGAAGGCGAAGGTCACCGACCCCGGGCTGCTCACGTTCTCACCCGAGATGCTCGTCAACGAGGGCGCCGACGTCAGCACCCGCGACTACCCCGACACCTGGCGGCAGCTCGGCCAGCGGATGAAGCTGACCTACCAGTTCGAGCCCGGCGCCGACGCCGACGGCGTGACCGTCCACGTGCCGCTCCAGGTGCTCAACCAGGTCAGCTCCGACGGGTTCGACTGGCAGATCCCCGGCCTGCGCGAGGAGCTGATCACCGAGCTGATCCGGTCGCTGCCCAAGCACCTGCGCCGCAACTTCGTGCCCGCCCCCGACCACGCCCGCCGGGTCCTGCAGAACGTCCGCCAGGGCGGCGAGCCGCTGCTGGAGGCCGTGGAGCGTGAGCTGCTGCGGTTGACCGGCATCCGGGTGCCGCGTGACGCCTGGCGGCTCGACCAGGTGCCCGACCACCTGCGCATCACCTACCGGGTGATCGACGAGCGCAGGCGCACCGTCGCCGAGGACAAGGACCTCGACGCGCTCAAGCGCCGCCTGGCCCACCGGCTTCGGCAGACGCTGTCGGACGCGGGCGACGACCTGGAGCAGTCCGGCCTGCACACGTGGAGCTTCGGCACCCTGCCCAAGGTGTTCGAGCAGGGCCGCATGAAGGGCTACCCGGCCCTGGTGGACGACGGCGACGCGGTGTCCGTCAAGATCTTCGAGACGGAGGCGGAGCAGCGCCGCTCCCACTGGCCGGGCACCCGCCGCCTGCTCCTGCTGGGCGTCACCAACCCGGCCAGGTCGCTGCTCGGCGGCCTGTCCAACCAGGCCAAGCTGGCCCTGTCCCGCAGCCCGCACGGCGGCGCGGTGGCGCTGTTCGACGACGTGGTCAACGCCGCGGCCGACAAGCTCATGCTCGACATGGGCGGCCCGGCCTGGGACCCGGCCGGGTTCGACCGCCTGCACCAGCACGTCCGCGCCGAGCTGCACGACACGGCGGCCGAGGTGCTGGGCAGGGTGGAGCAGATCCTCGCCGTGTGGCACGCCGTCGGCACCCGCCTGGGCTCGCTACGGAGCAGCGCCTCCACCGATGACGTCCGCGAGCAGCTCGGCAGGCTCGTCCATCCCGGCTTCGTCACCGCGACCGGCCATCGCCGCCTGCCCGACCTGCTGCGCTACCTGCGTGCCATCGAACGACGCCTGGTCAAGCTGCCGGAGGAGCCGTGGCGCGACGAGGAGTGGATGGACCGGGTGCACAAGGTCGAGGACGACTACCACGACCTGCTGCGACGCCTGCACCCCGCCCGCCGCTCCGACCCCGACGTGACCGAGATCCGCTGGATGATCGAGGAGCTGCGGGTGAGCTTCTTCGCCCAGACGCTCGGCACGCCGACGCCCGTCTCCGAGAAGCGCATCGCCAAGGCGATGGAGAAGCTCACCCCCTGACCGCGGCGGCGGCCGACCGCCGCCGGTAGACGCTGGGGGAGACGCCGCGCCGCTTGAGAAACTGCGTCCGGAACATGCCCGCCGTGCTGTAGCCCACCCGGCGGGCGATCGACTCGACGCTCAGGCCGGTGGTCAGCAGCAGCGTCTCGGCGCGGTCGAGCCGCTGGTCTAGCACCCACGAGTACGGGCTGAGGCCCGTCTCGGCCTTGAACCGGCGGGCGAACGTCCGCGGACTCATCAGGGCGCGCCGGGCCAGCCCGGTCACGCTCAGAGGCTGGTCCAGGTTGGCGAGCGCCCAGGTGATGACCTCGCTCAGCCGGCGGTCGCCGGCGGGCACCCCGGGCCGGCGGCCGGGCCGTTCCGGGACGTCACGGACGTCGGGCCGTTCCGGCACGTCGGGCCGTTCCGGGACGCCGGAGCGGCGCGGCTCGGCCATCATGTCGCGGGCGACGGCCTCCGCGACGTGTGTCCCGTGGCCGTCGCGCCACAGGCGCAGGCACAGGTCGAGGCAGGTCGCCCCGCCCGCCGAGGTGACGACGTCGCCCTCGTCCACGTACGGCACGTCCGGGATCACCGTCACGCCGGGGAACCGGGCCGCGAAGTCGCCCGCGTGGCTCCAGTGGGTGGTGGCCTGCCGGCCGTCGAGGAGCCCCGCGTACGCCATCGGATAGACGCCGCCGCAGATGCCCACCACGGTCGCGCCATCGCGGTGGGCGCGCAGCAGCGCGGCCTCCAGTTCGGCCGACCGTCGGGGGGCCTCGCCGTCGGGCGGCAGCACGATGACGAGGTCAGCCTCGGCGAGGCCGTCCAGCCCGTGCGCCACCCACACCGGCGGGCCGATGTCCAGCCGGACCGGGCCCGGCCGCTCCGCGCACACCGTGAAGCCGACGCCGGGCACGCCCGGCAGGCCGCGATCGGCGAAGGCGTTGCCGACGACGCCGAGCGCGAACGAGCCGACTCCCTGCATGGCCAGCACCGCCACCGAACGGAACGGCCGTGTGGCGCGGCGCCGCCCGTGCGGTGCTGCGGCGGCGTGCAGGTCACCGTTCGCTCGGCAGAGGGTACCCATGGTGCTCCACGACAGGACGGTCAGGACAGCGGTCAAGCACCCAGCCTGCCACGGGACGCCCTGGCCGGGGGAGAGCCAGAACGGCCGTTCATCGCCCGGATCCGGCCACGGCGGCGGCCGGTCAGCGCACCTCGCCGGACCACTGCCACCCGCCGCGCGGCAGCCGGGGGAGCCCCGGCAGGGCGACGCGGCCGCACGCCCACAGCAGGGTGCGGCCCGGCGCGTGCCCGGCCGGCGCCGCGGGGAACAGTCGCTCGACCACCGGCTCCGCCAGGTCGTCCGGCGGGGTCCAGTCGAAGCCCAGGGTGCGCGTCATGTCGTGCGCGTGCACCAGGATCTCCACGGCGCCCATCGCGGCGAAGCCGGTCCGGTCCGACGTGCCCCACGGGTGGTGCGCCCGCACCTCGGGCCCCGTGGCGCGTACGGTGTGCGACAGCAGCGTCGCGGCGATGGTGATCGACTCCAGGCACTCGGCCACCGGGGCGTGCGGATCGTTGCCGGTGCGCAGCGCGATGTAGCGGTCGGCGGGCCGCGCGACGAGCAGCCCGGCGTACCCCATGACCCCCAGGGTGATGTGGTCGATCAGCTCACGCAGGCTCCAGTCGGTCTCACCGGCCGGCCGCGACCAGTCCTGGTCCAGCCCCTTCTCCATCAGGGGGAGCACGTGGGCCGCGGCCTCGGTCGGCAGCTCGGCCCAGGGGGTCGGCACGGCGGAGAGCCCGTGGGCCGGGATGGCGTCAGACGCGTCAGACATGGTCACCCGCCAGCACCATGGGCAGGCCGAAGGTGCCGAACAGCGCCCGGTCCTCCAGCACCTCGATGCGTTCGAGGCCCGCACCGGTGATCGTCAGCACGTCGATGGTGTACGCCCGGTAGTCGCCGCCGGGCGAGCGGCGGTAGACACCGAAGCCGGGCCGGCCGTTGACGGAGATCGGCAGCATGCGGCACTCGCCCATGGCCGGGCAGTGCTCCAGGAACCGGGTGATCTCGCCGGGCCCGTCGAGGACCGTGGCGGCGGGCCGGCGCTCGCACACGGCGTCGTCGGTCAGCAGGCGCACCAGGGCGTTGACGTCACCGGTCTCGAACGCCGCGGCGTACTCCTCAAGGAGGAGCCGCAGGCGCAGGTCGTCCGGCCCGGCGTCGTGCGGCCCTGCGTCGTGCGGGGCGGCCTCGCCCGGCCCGGCGCGGTGCTGGGCGTGGTGCTGGGCGGCCGTGCCGGCCGGCGCCGGGGTGGCCTGCGCGAGCTGGGCGCGGGCGCGCCGCAGCATGCTGTGCACCGCGCTGCCCGAGGTGCCCAGCAGATCGGCGATCTCGTTGGCGTGCCAGGCCAGCACGTCCCGCAGGATCAGCACCGCCCGCTGGCGCGGCGACAGGCGCTGCCACACCAGGGTGAGCGCCCGCCTGCGGTCGTCGCGGGTGACCACGATCTCGGCGGGGTCGGCCGCCAGGCCGGGCTGGGCGTCCGGGAGGGGCCGCTGCCCGGCCCCGCCGTCGAGCGGACCCGGCACGGCGTCGTCGTGCTCCGGCCGGGACTCGGGCAGGCCGGCGGGCACCGGCAGCCGCCGCCTGCTGTCCAGCGCGGTCAGGCACACGTTGGTGGCGATCCGGTGCAGCCAGGTGCGGATCGACGAGCGGCCCTCGAACTCGTCGTACGCGCGCCACGCCCGCAGGTAGGTCTCCTGGACCAGGTCCTCCGCGTCGTGCGCCGACCCCGTCATGCGCCGGCAGTGGGTGAGCAACTCGGCGCGGAACGGGTCCGTGAGCCTGGCGAAGTCCTGCCGGCGCAGGGTCTGCGCGGCCGTGGCCGCTCCGTCGTCACGAACGCGCACGCCGTCCCCCTGATGACATCTCGATTTCTCTCACCCTTGGATAGACCATTCTGGCCCCTCCGATTCGTCGCGGGGCGTCCGTGACGTGTTTCGGCCGCATTCACCCCTGGCGTTCGCGCACCGGGACAGATCCGTACAGTGGGGGCGAACGAGAAGGGGGTCCGATGGCCGGTCCGATGGTCAAGGCAGTGGTGCTCGACGTGGGCGAGACGCTCATCGACGAGACGCGCATCTGGTCACGCTGGGCCGACCGGCTCGGGGTGAGCCGGTTCGTGCTGATGGGGGCGCTCGGCGGGATGGCGGCGCTGGACCGGTCGCACCGGGAGGCGTTCGAGCTCGTCCGTCCCGGCCTGGACATCGAGGGCGAGCTGGCGGCGTGGGAGCGCGACGATCCCGGCGGCCTGCGCAACCATTTCGACGCCGGCGACCTCTACCCCGACGTCCGCGAGGCGCTGGGCGCGCTGCGGCGGGCCGGCTACCAGGTCATCGTCGCGGGCAACCAGCCGGCACGCGCGTACGAGGCGCTGGTCGCAATGGAGCTGCCGGTGGATTCGGTGCACACCTCCGAGGGGTGGGGTGTGGCCAAGCCCGCCCCCGAGTTCTTCGCCAAGGTGGCCGCGGTGGCCGGGCGCGAGCCCGGCGAGATCCTCTACGTGGGCGACCGGCTCGACAACGACGTGCTGCCGGCCGGCCGGGCGGGCATGCGGACGGCGCTGCTGCGCCGCGGGCCGTGGGGCTACCTGCACGCCGAACGGCCGCAGGCGAAGGCCGCCGACCTGGTGGCCGACGACCTGCACGCCCTGCTGCCCGCCCTGGAGCGGCTCGGCTGAGCCGCTCCGGGGCCCCGGCCGGGGTCATCTGAGGGGCTCGTCCGGCTCGACGCGGACGGCGCGCTCCTCGGCCGACAGGTCGCCGCTGTCGCCGCCCCAGTCCTCGCCCACCTCGTCCTTCTCCAGGTCCGGGGCCAGGCCCTCGTCGGGCTGGGTGAGGCGGTGCTCCGGCCGCTGGGCGCGCTCGGGGCGGTCGGGCTTCTCCCGCCAGAGCCGCTCGTCGAGGGTGTCCTCGTGCCGTGGGTCGTCCTCCTCGATGCGGTGGTTCAGCCCGAGGTCGTCGGTCGCGGCCTCGACCTCGATCTGCTGTTCGTCGGCCAGGCCGTGCCTGTCCGGAGGTAGTTCGGTCATACGCGCCCCCTTACCCACAAACCTGTCCGAAACCTAGGACCCGGCCTTCTTGACCGCCTTCTCCAGCTCGTCCTTGCTCATCTGGGACCGGCCCGGGATGTCGGCGTCCTGGGCCTTGCGGTAGAGCTCCTCCTTGGTGGGGCCGCTGCCGTCGGCGCTCGGCCCGGCCGAGCCGTTCGCGGCGCCGAGGGCGCGCAGCTCCTCGTCGCGGCGCTCGGCGAAGGCGGCGCCCAGCTCCTTGAGCCGCTTGTCGTCGGCCTGCTTGGCCAGCTCGGGGAGCAGCTCGTTCTCCTCCTCCTCGACGTGGTGGCCGACCGCCTCGACGAGCTTGACGAGCGTCTCCTCGAACGCGGCCGTGCCCGGCTCGGCCCGCACCAGCGAGTCGAGCAGTACCTCGGCCTCCTTATGCTCCTCCACGCCGTGGTGGGCGTCGATGCCCGGGTACACCCGGTCCTCCTCCGCGCGGGCGTGCGCGATCAGCAGCGCGTGCAGCTCGGCCACGGTCGCCCGCTGGTCGCCCTGCTTGTTCTGGAGCCGCTCGAAGAGCGCCTCGACCTTGCGGTGGTCACTGGTGATGAGAGTGATGACGTCGGTAGCCATGGCGCCGGAGCTACCCGATGGGTCAGCGTCCAATCGCCGCGCCGACGAGGGACCGCGGGTCCGCCGCGCCGGCCAGCATCCCGCCGGGCCGCACGTCGATCAGGTGCGCGTGGCCGAACACGCTCCCGTACGGCCGGGCCGCGACGGGATGGCCGAGCGCCGCCAGCCCGTTCGCCCAGGGCGCGCCCTCCTCCACGTCCACCACCGTGTCGTCGGGGGCGTCCCAGGTGTCGAACCCGGTGCCCCCGGTGCCGAGCCGCCACCGGGGCGCGGCGACGGCCGGGCCCGGCTCCTCGCCGTGGCGGAGCAGGCGGGCGATGACCTGGAGCAGGATCTGCGGCTGCGCGTCGCCGCCCATCGTGCCGAGCACCGAGCGCAGCGAGCCGTCCGGGCGGGTGATCAGCGCGGGCGCCAGCGTGTGCGGCGGGCGGCGACCGGGGCCGTACTCCGCCGGATGCCCCGGGACCAGCGAGAAACCGATGCCGCGGTTGTGCAGGTTGATGCCGGTACGCGGCTCGAACAGCATGCTGCCGAAGCCCGAGGCGTTCGACTGGATGAGCGAGACACCCATGCCGTCGCCGTCCACCACGCACAGGTACGTGGTGTCGCCCGGCTCGGCCGGCGCCCGCAGGCGCAGCCGCGCGGCCGGGTCCACCAGGGCCCGCCGCCGCGCGATCTCCTCGGGGGCGAGCAGGTCCTTGGCGTCCTCGTGCAGCACCGACAGCCGGTCGTGGCCGCTGACGCGGGCGGCCTCGGCGAGCAGGTGGGCCCAGGAGGGGTGCGCGGGCGAGGCGGGCAGCTCCAGCCCGTCGGCGATGCCGAGCGCCATCAGCAGGAGGTAGCCCTGGGAGTTCGGTGGCATGGACCACACGTCGTGCCCGAACGCCCGCACGCGCAGCGGATCCACCCAGTCGGCGGCCGGGACGGCGAGGTCGCCCCGGGTGTACTCGCCGCCGCCCAGCTCCAGCAGTCCCTCGCCGAACTCGCCCAGGTAGAAGCCGTCGCGGCCGGTCGTGCCGACGGCCTGGAGGGCGCGGGCCACCCCGGGGCGGGTGACGCGGTCACCGGGCGCGCGGGCGGCGGCGAAGTCGTCGCCGCCGGGGCGCTGCGCCGCGACGCGGGCGCCGGGCACCAGCAGCGGCGAGGCGGGGAAGCCGTCGTGGGCCAGCCGGACCGCCGGGGCGAGCAGGTCGGCCAGCGGAAGCCGGCCGTAGCGGGCGTGCAGGGCGGACCACCCGTCGACGCAGCCGGGCACGGGCACGGACCGGATGTCGTGCAGGTGCGGCATCCGCTCGTGCCCCTCGGCGCGCAGCGGACCGGGGTCGGCCCCGGACCCCGCCCTGCCGGAGGCGTTGAGCGCCCGGACGGCGCCGGTCCCGCCCGCCGTCCCGGCCGGCTCGTACACCAGGGCGAACAGGTCGCCGCCGAGACCGCACATGTGCGGGGCGACGACGGAGAGGACGGCGTTCACGGAGATGGCCGCGTCGGCGGCCGAGCCGCCGCGGTCGAGCACCGCCACGCCCGCCGTGGAGGCGAGATGGTCGACGCTGCACACCATGCCGGAGGGAGCGTATCGGGTGTTGCGCACCTCACGAGGGTACGACCGGCGACCGCCGTCGCGGCAGGGGCGGCGGCGATTCCCAGCCAGTCGTCAGTCAGGTCCGAGCGGGCCGGTCGCGGGCGGGGCAGGTCCGAGCGGCCGGTCGCGGTCAGACGGGTTCGAGTGGCCGGTCGCGGCTCACCAGCGCGGCGTACCGGCCGCCGAGCGCCACCAGTTCGTCGTGGGTGCCGCGCTCCACGACCCGCCCGCCGTCCAGGACGGCGATCTGGTCGGCGTCGCGGATCGTCGACAGGCGGTGCGCGATGGTGATCGTGGTACGGCCCTCGGCGAGGGTGTCCAGCGCCTCCTGCACGGCCCGCTCCGTCTGCGTGTCGAGGGAGCTGGTGGCCTCGTCCAGCACCAGCACCGGCGGGTTGCGCAGCAGCGTGCGGGCGATGGCCAGCCGCTGCTTCTCGCCGCCGGAGAACCGGTACCCGCGCTCGCCGACCAGCGTGTCGTACCCGTCGGGCAGCGCGGCGATGTGGTCGTGAATGCGGGCGGCCCGGGCGGCGGCCGCCACGTCCTCGTCGGTGGCGTCGGGCCGGGCGAAGCGGAGGTTGTCGGCGATCGAGGCGTGGAACAGGTACGTCTCCTGCGACACCACGCCGACCGTGGCCGCCAGCGCCTCGAACGTCAGCTCCCGAACGTCCACCCCGTCGATGGTGACCCGCCCGCCGGTCACGTCGTACAGGCGAGGGAGCAGGTAGCTGAGCGTGGTCTTGCCGGAGCCGGTCTCGCCGACGACGGCCAGGCTGGTGCCCGCCGGCACGGTGAGGTCCACGCCGGTGAGCGTGGGGGCGTCGCCGTAGGAGAAGTCGACGTGTTCGTAGCGGACCTCGCCGCGCACGCCGGACAGCGTCCGCGTGCCCGGGTGGATGTCGACCGGCAGGTCCAGGTACTCGAAGACGCGGCCGAACAGCGCCAGCGAGCTCTGCACCTCCACGCCGAGCCGCAGCAGCGACACCGCCGGCCGGAACAGGCCCACCTGCAGCGTCGTGAACGCCACCAGCGTGCCGACGGAGATGGCGCCGGTGTGGCCAACGGCCCAGTAGGTCATCGCGGGCATCGCGGCCATGACGATCTGGATGGACGACTGCCGCCACCGGCCGGCCATGCTGGAGCGCACGCCGAGCTCCGCCAGCTCGTCCGAGGCGCCGGCGAAGCGGCGGGTCAGCTCGGGGGAGCGGCCCATCGTCCGGCCGAGCAGGACGCCGCTGATCGACAGCGACTCCTGCACCATGGAGGCGAGCACGGCGAGCTTGCGCTGCCGCTCGGCGGTGATGCGCCGGCGTTCCGCGCCGACCTTGCGGCTGATCCACACGAACACCGGCAGCAGCGCCAGCGAGACCACGGTCAGCCGCCAGTCGAGCGCGACCATGGCGGCGATCGTGGCGACCACGGTGGTGAGGTTGGAGACGATCGAGGTGGCGGTGGACGTGACGACCGCCTGCATGCCGCCGATGTCGTTGGCGATGCGCGACTGCACCTCGCCGGTCCTGGTGCGGGTGAAGAACGCCATCGACATGCGTTGCAGGTGCTCGTACACGGTGGTGCGCAGGTCGTGCATGACGCGCTGGCCGACCGTGGTGGACACGTACGTCTGCACCACGTCGAACACGCTCGTCGTCACCGCGACCAGGATCATGCCCAGTGCGAGCAGCGCGAGCAGGGTCGTGTCGCGCTGCGGGATCGCCACGTCGAGCATCTCGCGCAGCAGGAACGGCGAGGCCAGCGACACCAGCGACGACAGCAGGATGAGGAACGCCACCAGGGCCAGCCGGCCCCGGTAGGCACGGAAGAGTCTCACGATGCGCCGCAGCGGCGCGCGGGGTTCGGCTGCCAAACGGGTCCCCTTTCTGACGTCCACTCAAACGGAGGTTAGCTCATATTTGTTCCCGGCTCTAAGCTGGGGCCATGGACGACCCGGAGCTGCCCGAGCTCCTGCACCTGGTGAGCCGCCGGCTGCGGCACGGCTGGCTGCACCGGCTGGAGCCGCTCGGGCTGAGCCCCGGCCAGGCCCGGGCGCTGCGCGTGCTCATCGAGGCCGGCCGGCCGCTCAGGATGGTGCAGCTCGCCGACGAGCTGCGGATCGTGCCCCGCTCGGTCACGCCGGTCATCGACGCCCTGGAGGAGGCCGGTCACGTCCGCAGGGAGGTTGATCCGGCCAACCGGCGCTCCACCCTGGTCGTCATCACGCCCTCCGGCCGCGAGGTGTACGAACGGGCCCGCGAGGCGCGCCGGCAGGCCGGGCAGGACCTGTTCGCGGTGCTGTCGCAGGAGCAGCGCGACCAGCTCAAGGGGCTGCTCGGCGCGGTGGACGCCCAGTTCCGGTAGCGGCGGGGCGGGGCGGCTCAGGTGACGCCGGCGCGGATGCGGCCGCCGACGACCGTGGCCAGGCAGTCCGGCCGGGCCAGCAGGGCACTGTACGGGTAGCGCCCGCGCGCGTCGAACACCGCGAAGTCGGCGCGCCCGCCGGGGACGAGGCAGCCGATCCGGCCGGCGCCGCGGTGCATGCCGAGGGCCCGCGCCCCGCCCAGCGTGGCCGCCTCCACGAGCCTGCGGTCCAGGCCGCGGGTGCGCGACCCGACGGCCCGCGCCCGTTCACGGACGCGGCGCGCCTGCCCCAGCAGCCCGTCCGCGGGCCGCTCCCCACTCGTCGTGCACAGGGCCAGGAGGTTGCCCTCCTCCAGCAGGGCGAGCACGTCGTCGGCCGGGGCCGACGGGCCGACGGCCACCACGGTCTCGCGCAGCCTGAGCAGCTTGCGCTCGCCCGGGTCCAGCGGCCGTTCGCAGGTGGCGTGGCAGTGCGGCCCGAGGACGCCCGCCTCGTCGAGCGCCACCGCCGGCCGCGTCCCGAGGTCCGCCAGCAGTCGCAGCCCGAACGTCCTGGCCAGCACGGCGATGTCCTCCAGGACCACGGGGTCCGGTGTCCGGGCGGCGATCCCCACGATGTGCGGCCGGTCCGTCTCCCGCATCGCCGTGACGACGGCGTCGCGCCCGCGCCGTTCCCAGGCGTCCTCGTCCTCGCACGTCACCTCGACGTAGCCGACGCCGGGGAGCGCCGCGTGGGCGGCCGGGTCGGCGGTGAGGCCACGCGCGGTGCCGCCGGGCGTCACGCGGGCCCGCGTGGTGACCCCGTGGGCCAGCGCCTCTGCGGCGGAGGTGCCGGAGGCGGCGTCCACCAGACCGGGCACGATCATGCCGGGCCAGGGCCGCTCCTCGGCGTCGGGGAAGCGGTTCAGCAGGTCGGCGCGCACGCCCACCTGGAGCACCCGCTCGCCCCGCACGGCGACGGCGCCGTCGCGGAGGGGATCGCCGGCGAGGGGCAGCACGAGCGGGGCGGAGTGGACGACGACCGGCGCGGGCGCGCGCCGGCCGAAGGCCGGCCTGGCACGCTGAGCAGGCATCCGCGCTCCCGTCAAAATGTCCCTTTTGGTATTAAACGTGACCCTGGCCTGGCGGCGCAATCAGCCACCGGGGCGCCCGTCCCTCGGCCGATACCGGCCCGACAACCGCGCCAGCTTGAGGCTCAGGTGCAGGGCGAGCCGCTCGCCGCCGTCCTTCAGGTCCGTACGCGCCAGCTCCTCCACCCGCTGCAGCCGGTAGTACAGCGACGTGCGGTGCAGCCGCAGCGCCCGCGACGCCGCCCCCGCGCTGCCCGCCAGGTCCAGATACGTCTCCAGCGTCTCCAGCAGCGGCAGGTGCTGCTCGTCGGCGAGCAGGGGCGCCAGGCCCGGATGCAGCTCGTGGTGCGGCAGATGGGTGAGCATCCGGTACACGCCGAGCCGCGCCCACTCCACCGAACGCCCGAGCCCCGGCACGCGGGCCGCCACCTCGGCGGCGTGCCGCGCCTCCGCGTACGACTCGGCCGCCGCCGCCAGCTCCGGCCGGGGCCGGCCGACCCCGACGGTCACCGGCACGGACATCGCCGCGTGCGCCTCCTCCGCCAGCGCGGCCCAGGAGGCCGGCGCGCCGGCGGCCAGCAGCACGGCGTGGTCGTAGCGCACCAGGTGCAGCGGATGGAGGGCGCCCAGCCGCCGCCGCAGCGCGAGCAGGCCCCGCTCCAGCGCCAGCCGGAGGGCGTCGTCCGGCTCGGCCGCCAGCGGCCTGGCCACGAGCACGGTCACCGGCTGCGCCTGCGGGAACGCCCCCGCCTCGATGAGCTGGCGGGCCGCGTCGTGCTCGCCCAGCATCAGCCCCGTCACCGCCTCCAGCTCCCGATGCGAGGCGAGCCCCGTGGCCAGGCTCTCGTGGAACAGCGCCAGGGCCAGCGCGGGCGCCGCCGCGGCCGCCTCGGCGACCTGGGCCCGCGACATGGCCGGGCCGGTGTCGATGAACCACAGGAAGCCGAGCAGCCCGGCGTCATGACGTACCGGGACGCACACCCGCGGCAGCAGGCCCAGATGGTCCGCGCCGGGCGTGCGCAACGGGGCGACCGCCTCGTGGATGCCGGCGGCGCCCAGCCACTGCCGCACCTCAGGCGTGGTGCGCCTGCGCAGGATCGAGTCGCGGCGGATCTCGTCCATCGCGCCGCTCTGCTCGCTGTAGACCACCACCCGCTGCAGCCGGTCCTCCAGGAGCAGCGGCCGGCCGAGGCGCGCCGCGAGCTCGTCCACGAGCCGCTGAAGGTCAGCCACCACTCACCTGGATGTTTCGACACTTGTCGGAAGCAGCACTACAGGTCTTCCCTACAACTGATCGGTGATCTCTGTCAACGGTCGGCTATAGCGTCCGATCGTGACTGCCCCGAAGAAGCTGCTGAAAGGCCTCCTGGCGGCCTTAGTGCTGATCCCGGTGAGCCTGGTGGCGACCCCCGCTTCCGCCGCACCCCCCGCCGACCCCGAGCACCCATGGCGCCAGGACCACTGGCCGCGGACCCAGCCGTGGCAGCGCGACGCCCCCGACGCGAGCGCGCTGCGCGGCCGCCCCACCGCCGGCATCGCGCCGATCGACCCGCAGAACTGGGAGAACCCCGACCACATGACGTGGGCGGACTACAAGAAGATCCCCGGCACGAAGTGGAACGACCCGGCCGTCAAGGGCTCCCAGCGCACCTTCAAGGGCGCGCTCGTGCTGCTCGACTACCCCAACCAGCCGTTCGTCGTGACCCAGCCCAAGGGCTCGACCGTCTTCAGGAATCCGAGCGCCGAGGCCCACGACATCCCGCGCGACCAGGTGGCGAAGTTCTACCAGGACTTCCTCAACACCCCGAACGACCTCAACAAGGGGCACACCATCCACGAGTACTGGATGGAGGACTCCGGCGGGCGCATCGGCGTCGAGCTGACCGGGTTCGGCCCGTACACCATGCCGGGCAAGGACCACGAGTACGCCCTGGAGTACCAGGCGGACGCCTGCCCCGCCGGTGACACCTGCGACCGCAACCTGCGCACCGACGGCAACGCCGCCTGGGTCGCCGCCGTGGGCGAGGAGACGGCCAAGCAGTTCGACTTCGTCTTCTACCTGAGCGCCGGCCAGGACGAGTCGTCCACCTGGCAGGAGTTCGGGATGATGAAGTTCCCGACCAAGGAAGCCGTGACCGACGACTTCGGCCCGCCCGACCCGGCCCTGCCCAACTGGTCCAAGACCCGCTACGTCGACTGGACCTCCTGGCAGGCGGGCTCCACCTTCTGGCCCAACGCCCGCTTCGGTGTCGACTCGGTGCAGGCCGAAAGCTCCGGCATGTCGGTCTACGCCCACGAGCTCAGCCACATCATGGGCGTCGCCGACAACTACAACAACCCCTACGGCACGCCGCTGCGCCGGGCGTACTCCGGCATCTGGGAGATGCTCAGCCGCGGCACGTTCAACGGCCCCGGCGGCCCGCACAGCCGCTGGCTGATCCCGCCCACCTCCGGCTCCTCGATGGGCGCCCAGCACATGCTGCGCAACAAGATCAAGCTGGAGATGGTCGACCAGGCCAACGTGCTCAACCTGTCCCGGGACGCGCTGGACGAGTCGGGCGTGGTCACCGCCAGGGTCACCGCCCGTGCGGTGCAGCCCGGACCGGCCGGGCTGTCCGGCGTGAACATCGCCTTCGGCAGCGGCGACCGCAGCCCCGCCTGCGACCCGCGCACCGACCCGCTGTGCGACGGCGGCGGCTACGACAACTACACCGTCGAGGTCGTCGACCGCATGGGCACCGACTCGTTCACCCCCGACTCCGGCGTCCTGCTGGCCAAGACCAAGAACCAGGACCGCGCCCCGTTCATCTGGGTGGTCGACGCCAACCCGCAGGACATCCGGATGACCGACTACGTGCTGCCCGACGGCACCGAGGTGCCCATCACCATGGGCGACTACCGCCAGCTGTCCGACGCCCTCTTCCACGCCGGCACGGACTCCGGCAGCGAGTACGAGTACGTGGACGAGGCCAACCGCCTGCACTTCTACGTCACCGACATCAGGCGTGACCGCGCGGGCGTGCTGTCCTACACGGTGGCGATCCGCTCCCTCGACGGCGCCGGCCCGCACCGCCGCGGCGTCAAGGTGCTGCCCGGCGCCGGACTCCCCGCCGGCAAGGGCGTGTCGACCTGCACGTTCCCGGTGTTCAACACCGGGCGCGCCACCGCCGTCCAGGCCGCGCACCCCGAGGACGTCAGCGCCTACCTCGGCTCCGACGTCTACCGGATCAAGGCCGAGGTGCAGGGCAAGGGCTGGACGGTGCAGGTGCCCAACGCCCTGGCCGCCGTCCCCGCCGGCAAGCACGCCCCGGTGAAGGTCAACGCCGTGCGCGAGGCCGGCGGCGACCGCCTGGCCAAGGTCAAGCTCACCGCCACCTCCGAGAGCGACCCGGGCAGGACGGCGACGGCCACCTGCCGCGTCGTCGGCCTGTAGCGGAACACTCTGTAGCGGAACACCCCGGAGCGGAACACCCCGGAGCGGAACACCCCGGAGCGGAACACCGGGGTACGGCCTGGCGCGGGCCGTACCCCGTCCCGGCGCGGCGCCCCGGTCTGATCAGTGCGCGTCCGGACACCCTCAACGCACTCCGCGCAGCCGCTGCAGCAGCAGCGCCAGCAGACCGCAGCCCGCCCCCCAGGCCAGGTTGGTGATGAGGATGGACCCGCTGCCGAAGATCACAACCGCTCCGCCGCGCAGCGCCAGGCCGCTGGTGGCGATGGCGACGACCCCGTAGAGGAGACCGGCGAGCACGAGGGTCAGCACGGGCCTGCGCACCCGGGTCAGCCCCACGACGAGGATCCAGGCCGCAGAGATCGCGACGGTCAGGACGATCGGCGTCGCCGGTTTCCCGAGCGCGTCCGACAAGCCCACGATGGAGAACAGCGGCCGGATGAGCGCGATGGCCGCCAAGCCGACGACGAGCAGCCAGTTGAGCGAATGCAGAGGAGACTCCGGCCGGTTCGCCGGAGGTCGCTGGTCCGAGGTCATGCATGCGAACGTACGAGCGCGTGGGCTTGTGGCGCATCGTCCCCCAAGCGTCATTCGTGCCCGCTTCGGCGGCCCGTTTGTACGTCGAGAAGCGACATCCGCGTTGTGCGGTTCACCCCACGACGTACCAGGCCGCAGACTAGGACGGCACGGGCCAGCGACATGACGGCAGGACGAATCGCATGCTCCAGCACGTACGCCCCCAGGACGCCGACGGCGTCCCGGAGTGGGTGTTCCTCGCCCTCGTCGCCTCCGGGCAGGCACTCGCGATCTCGCTCATCATCGCGATCGGCGCCCCGAGCAGTGGCTACAGCGGGTGGGGCGCGTACGCCTTCGCGGGCGGATTCGGCGCGGCGCTGCTCGCGCACCGAGCCGTCCCTCTCGCGGTGCTCACAGCGACCATCGTCGGCATCTTCGCCTACTACGCCATGGACCATCCGCCGATCGGCATGGCCGTCCCCGCCGCCGCGGCGCTCTATTTCGCCGCCGAACGCAGAAGCATCTGGTGGCCACTGGGCGCAGGCCTGCTACTGCTCGCCGTGTCCGCCTTCTTCCGAAGCGTCGACGAGCACCAGGCGAGCGACGTCCTGTCCTACGACCTGCTGACCAACGCCGCCCTGATCGGCTGCGCGACAGCGCTCGCCTCGACCGTGCGAAGCCGCCACCACCTGCGCGAGCACCAGGCACGCATCATCACCCTGGAACGCGAGCGAGAACGCGACCGCGCGGAGCACGCCATGCAGGAAGAGCGCATCCGCATCGCCCGCGACCTGCACGACACGATCGGACACGCCCTGGCCGTCGTCACCGTGCACGCCAACGTCGCCCGCGAGGCGATCGGACGCGACGACGGGGCGGTGATCCGGTCGCTGTCCAACGTGACGGACGCCACCGCCCGG
Source organism: Nonomuraea sp. NPDC047897 (assembly GCF_043204415.1). Taxonomy (NCBI): domain Bacteria; kingdom Bacillati; phylum Actinomycetota; class Actinomycetes; order Streptosporangiales; family Streptosporangiaceae; genus Nonomuraea; species Nonomuraea sp. NPDC047897. The sequence continues at coordinate 26,687 of NZ_JBIDCC010000030.1, forward strand.
TGCCTGCACGAACTTCGCGGCACCGTGTCCATGCTGCATTCCCCCGGGAGGACGGGCCGTGACGACCGGGTGCCCCACACGCTGGACGGCATCCGGACCATCATCGAGACCGCCCGGCGAGCCGGCCTGACCACCCGCGCCGATCTCGCCGCCGAGCCGGCACACGTGCCGCCCACGATCGCCACCGCTGCCCACCGCATCGCCCAGGAGGCCGTCACCAACGTGATCAAGCACGCCGGCGCGACCACCCTCACCGTCACGACCAGGATCGAGGACACCACGCTCCACCTGACCATCGGCGACGACGGCACGGTGCCGGCCGAGCCGAGCACAGGTGGACGCGGCATCGCCGGGATGCGCGAGCGGGCGGCCCTCCTGGGGGGCACGCTCACCACCACCAGATCACCGACGTCCGGCACCACCGTGACCGCACGGCTGCCGCTGTTCCGGGAACCCCGCACATGATCGAAATCGTCATAGCCGAGGATGAGCCGCTGCTGCGCTCAGGCCTGCGCGCGCTGGCCGAGCACGACGGCGACATCGCCGTCGTGGCCGAAGTCGGCGACGGAGCGAGCGCGGTCGGTTCCGTACGCGAACACCGGCCCGACATCGTCCTCATGGACATCCGCATGCCCGTGCTCGACGGCATCGCCGCCACCCGGCGCATCGTGGACGACCCCGACCTCGACGGCGTCAGGATCATCGTGCTGACCACGTTCGACGAGGACGAGAACGTCTTCGACGCCATCCGCTCGGGCGCCTCCGGATACCTCCTGAAGGACATCCAGCCACAGGACCTGCGCCATGCCATCCGCCTCGTGGCCGACGGCCAATCGCTCCTCGCGCCGTCGATCACCGGGAAGGTGATGCGCGCCGCGGCATCGACGCGGAGAAGAACCAGGCCGGAGCTGGTCGACGGCCTGTCCGCCCGCGAACGTGAGGTGCTGTCGGCGATCGGGCGCGGCCTCGACAATCGGGAGATCGCCGCCGAACTCTTCATCAGCCCCGACACCGCACGAACCTACGTCAGCAGGCTGCTCACCAAGCTCCCCGCCCGTGACCGCACCCATCTGGCCATCATCGCGCACCAGAGCGGCTTGGCGGGCTCGGGCGAAGCGTGCTGACACACCCTCAGGGCCGTGACGGTCGCCGTCGCGTGCCCGGCGATCCGAGCGGGTCCTCGGCAGGCGGCGGGAGCGGGGCGGCCGTGCCGCCTGCGGAGGGCACCCGGAACGGCACCGTAGGGGCGGACGGATCGTCGGCGGGCGGCGCCGCGGCTCCGGCGGCGGGCGGAGCGGCAGCGGGTTCGGTGGGCGGCGGCGCGGCCCCGGGGGGCGGTGATGCGGCAGCGGGTTCGGTGGGCGGCGGCGCGATCCCGGTGGGCGGTGGCGCGGCCGGGGCGTCGGGGGGCGGCGGTGCGGCCAGGCGGCCGGTCGGTCGTCCGGCCGCCGGAGCCCGGAGCCCGGCTCCGGGCACGGCCGCAGGAGGCCCGGGGGACGGGATCGGGTCGGTGACGGACAGCGGCGACCTCAGCAGTTCGCCCGCGGTCCGCCGCGCCTCGTGGATGCTCTCCTCGAACAGTTCCCGCACGTGCTGCGCCTGCTCGCCCAGCCGCCTGATGTGGGCGTGCGCCATCTCGTCGCGGACGGTGTCGGCGATCAGCCGCTGGTAGTCGGGTGTCCGCGCAGCCAGCGCCTCCAGCCGTTGGTGCGCGTGGAACACCCTGTCGGCCCGCAGCACCTGCTTGGCGTACTGCTCCAGGTGGCGTACCCGCTTCGACAGCGACGTCCAGGCCGCGTCCAGCGCCGTCGAGTACGGCTTGACCGCGTCCTCCAGGCCCGGCGGCAGGTCGCGCGGCACCAGCCGGCGGTGCTCGGCGTGCATGGCCGACAGCCGCGCCAGGCGTTGGGCGATCTGCCAGACCTCCTCCGGCAGCGTCACCTGGTTGTCGATCGTGTCGATCAGCCCGGCCTGGTGCACCCGTGACCTCAGCACCGTGCTCACCGCGTCCTGGGCGCGGCGCAGCAGCCGCTGGCACGGGTAGTCCAGGTCCTCGGGCAGGACGTAGCGGGCGGCGTGGTCCTGGGCGAGCCGCAGGCGTCTGCGTGCCGTCCGGGTGGTGGAGCCGGCGACCATCCAGCGCATGAACCCGATGACGCTCATCGCGAACGCACCGCCGATCATGCCCGGCAGCCCGACGGTCGCGAGGATCAGGAAGAGCATGACCGACCCGACGATCAGCAGCGTCGGGTCGAACGACCGTTCCGGGCGCGCGCCGGTGCGGGCCATGCGGAGCACCTGCGGATGGGCGCGAAGCTGCACCGAGATCTCCTCGGGCAGCGATGGATCAATCACCAGCCGTGGGGGCAGAGCGCGCGGATCCATATGTTCATGCTGCGTTATGGAGGACGAATTCGCTCAAAGTTGGCGGACATATAGGGTCAGATCTGATGAACGCGATGACGAGATGGATCGAGCTCGAAGGCGCTGTCAACGTCCGCGACCTGGGTGGACTGCCCACCCTCGACGGCGGCGTCACCCGTCCCGGCCGCATCCTGCGGGCCGACAACCTCCAGGGGCTCACCGAGCGCGACGTGTCGCGGCTGGTCGGCGAGCTGAAGCTGCGGCACGTCGTGGACCTCCGCTCGACGGCGGAGGTCGTCCTCGAAGGCCCCGGCCCGCTCACCCGGGTGTCGGAGGTGACCCATCACCATCTGACGTTGTTCGCGGAGGGCGGCCGGCACACCGACGTCGAGGCCGACAGCATCGACGCCGAGCGGGTGCTGCCCTGGCAGACGCGCCAGCTCGACGAGGATTTGCGGATGAGCGGGTTCTACTACGGCTATCTGCGTGACAGGCCGGAGGCCGTGGTGGCGGCGCTGCGGGCCATGTCGCTGAACGACGGTGCCGCCGTGGTGCACTGCGCGGCGGGCAAGGACCGGACCGGGGTGCTGACGGCGCTCGCGCTGGAGGCGGCCGGGGTGACCCGCGAGGCCATCGTCGAGGACTACACGGCGACGGGACAGCGGCTGGAGCTGGTGCTGCGGCGGCTGCGCGCCAGCGCCACCTACCGCGACGACCTCGACTCGCGCCCCGCCGACGACCACATGCCGAGAGCCCGCTACATCCTGCAGTTCCTGTCGGTGCTCGACGACCGCTTCGGCGGCCCGTTGGGCTGGCTGAAGCAGCACGGGTGGAGCAGTGCCGACACGGACGCCATCCGCAACCGCCTGCTCGCCTGACGGCCCGGTACGGGCACGGGTCGGCGGCGGCCGGAGGCCCGGTCAGCCGACCGGTCAGCCGACGGGTCAGCCGACGGGGACGACGGCGCGTTCGGCGGCCGACAGTCGGGCCGCCTCCAGCACCGTCAGGGTGTCGATCACGCTCTGCGCGCTCACCGGAGGCGGCGCGCCGTCGCGCAGGCACGCCACGACCCCCCGGTAGAAGTCGAGGTAGCGTCCCGCCCGCGTGGGCGTCGCGGTGTGCTCCTCACCGGAGCCGAGCGTGCCCCACCGCTCCTCGGGCTCCTCACCGAACCCGGGCGCGTCGGGCGCCGTCCCGCCCCGCAGCCGCTCCTCCTGCACGTCGAGGCCGTACTTCTCGTACGCCGCCACCGAGCCGAGCACCCGGAACCGGGGCCCCAGCCGCGCGGCCACGGCGCTCACCCACAGGTGCGACCGGGCACCGCCGTCGTGCGTGAGCGCGACGAACGTGTCGTCGTCGGCCCGCACGCCCGCGCGCCGCACGTCGCTCTCGGCGTAGACCTCCCGCACCGGCCCCAGCAGTTGGATCGCCTGGTCGACGAGGTGGCTGCCGAGGTCGTAGAGCAGGCCGGCCACCTCGTCGGCGCCGCCGCTCTCCCGCCAGCCGCCCTTGGGCACTGGACGCCACCGTTCGAACCGCGACTCCAGCCGCAGCACCTCGCCGAGCTTGCCGCCGCTCACCAGTTCGCGCACCGTGAGGAAGTCGCCGTCCCAGCGCCGGTTCTGGAACACGGTCAGCATGAGACCGCGCTCGGCGGCCAGCCGAGCCAGCTCGCGCGCCTCGCCGGCGGTCCGCGCCATCGGCTTGTCGATCACGACGGGCCTGCCGCGGTCGAGCGCCTCGGTGGCGATGGGCACGTGGGTGCGGTTGGGCGAGGCGACCACCACCAGGTCGCACCGGTCCCACAACCCCGCCACGTCGGGCACCACCGCCGCGCCGTACCGGCCTGCCGCGTCCTCGGCCCGCGCCGCGTCACGCGTGACCACCGCCGACAGGGTCAGGCCGGGCGTGGCGTGGATGAGCGGCGCGTGGAAGTACGCGCCGGCGACGCCGTATCCGACGAGCCCGACCCGCACCCCGCCCGCCTGCGCCCCGCTCGCCTGTGCCCTGCCCGCCTGTGTCCCGCCCGGCTCGAAAGTCTCGCCCATCGCCGGCGCTCCCGTCAGTCCTCGTCGCGCTCGGCCAGGAACCGCTCGAACTGGGCGGCCAGCTCGTCGCCCGTCGGCATCTGGACGGGCTCGGCGATGAGGTTCTCCCGTTCGGTCCCGCCCGCGAAGGCGTCGTACTGCTGCTCCAGTCCGTTGATCGCGGTCAGCAGCTCGGCCGAGGCCTGGATCTGCTCCTCGACCTCGGCGTTGGTGCGTAGCGCCGCCTCGCGCAGCGTGTCCATGGGGAAGACCAGCCCGGTGCCGCGGGTGACCGCCTCCAGGGCGGCGACGGCGGCGTGCGGGTACTCGGCCTGCGCCAGGTAGTGCGGCACGTGCACCGCGAACCCCATCGCGTCCAGGCCCTGCTCGCCCAGGCGGTACTCGACGAGGGCGGCGGCGCTGCCCGGCACCTGCACGCGGCCGAACGCGCTGCTCTGGCCGGTGACCAGCTCGGCGCGGCTGGCGTGCGGGGTGACGCCCAGCGGGCGGGTGTGCGGCACGGCCATCGGGATGCCGTGCACGGTGACCAGCCTGCTCACGCCGAGCCGCTCGGCGAGCGTGCCGACGGCACGGGCGAACAGCTCCCACTCGCGGTCGGGCTCGGGGCCGGTCATCACGAGGAACGGGGTGCCGGTGGTGTCCTCCACGACGTGCACGGCGAGCCGCGGGCTCTCGTAGCCGATCCACCTGTCGGTGTCGAACGTCATGACGGGGCGGCGCGAACGGTAGTCGAGCAGCCGGTCGACGTCGAACGTCGCCACGACCCGGTGCTCCAGCTCGGCCAGCACGTGACCCAACGCGAGACGTCCCGCCCCGCCTGCGTCGACGAAGCCGTCGAAGTGGTAGAGCAGCACCGGATCGGACAGCTCGGGCACATCGTCGGCGAGCTCGTAGAGATCCGTCGGGTCGAACACGGTTGCACAGCCTTTCCCTAGGTACTCACTGCTGAAACCCACGGCGAGCCGGAACGATTCCGTTCAGGGCACACTATCGAGGCAGAACGGGAAGCATGGACGGGACCTGGAGCCGGAGGGGTTCGCCGCCAGGATGTAGCGGCGAAAACGAATAAATGGCCAGGAAGACAGCTAGTGTGGCCTTTCTCTGGGTCTCTCGTCATGCTGGGTGAGTGGCTACTTCTGCGCACTCCTTCAGCAGGCGACCCCTCCGCATCCCTCCCCTGCCATGCCCGTTCCCCAGCGAGATCAACGTGCATGCGGCCGAGGTCGACGCCGAGAGCCACGCGTGGCTGGCCGCCTCCACGATGCTCGCCGGAGCCGACACGATCGAGCAGTTCCGGCGTTCCAAGATCGGCCTGCTGGCCGCCCGGACCAATCCCACGGTTCCGCGTGACAGCCTGAGGCTGATCAACGACTGGTACAACTGGCTGTTCGCGTTCGACGACGCCTTCTGCGAGGGTGAGCTGATGGCACACCGGGCGTCCATGCTGGCCCGCGCGCTGCCGCCGCTCCTCGAAATCCTCGACGGACGCAGAAAGCCCGACCCCGGCGACCCGTTCGGGACGGCACTGCACGAGCTCATCGAGCGCATCTCCGACACCGCCTCGCCCGCCCAGGTCGACCGGTGGCGCATCACGGTGAAGGAATACCTGTTCGCCCAGATCTGGGAGGCGGCCAACCGCGAGGTGGACCTCATCCCCACCCCCGAGGACTACATGCTGATGCGCCGCATCACCGGGGCGACCTACACCTGCTTCGCGCTCATCGACGTCGGCGGGGGCTACCGGCTGGAATCGGAGGAATGGCACCACCCGGACGTGCGCGCCTTATCCGACCTGGCCTGCGACCTCATCGGCTGGGACAACGACCTGATCTCGTACGCCAAGGAACGCGGCCGCGACAAAGCCCGGCACAACCTCGTCACCGTGCTCGCCACGCACCGCGCCCTCGCGCTGCAGGAGGCCCTGGAGGAGGTGGCCAACATGCACCGGGCCGCCGTCACCGCCTTCGTCGCCCGCCGGGCGGCGCTCCACCAGTGGGCCTCGCCTCCGGTGCGCCGGTATGTGCGCGGGCTCGAACACTGGGTGCGCGGGCACATCGAGTTCTCGCTCGGCAGTGCCCGTTACGTGCACGCCTGGCCGAGCGGCACCCGCTGGCCGCAGCCCGTCTGACTCGCCGGGCAGGCACGCGGGTCAGTCGTCGGCGGCGTCCAGGTCGCCGAGCGCCAGCGCCGACACCTCGTCGAGGTCGAGCCGCGTGCCCGCCTCGAACGCGTCGCCGTACACCTGGTCGCCGAGCACCTTGCGGCACTCCTTGACGCACCGCTCGTGGTCGGCGGTCAGGAACGGCGCGCCCAGCATGGGCAGGCCCGCGGTCTTCCAGTTCTGGTGCAGCGCGCCGAACAGCCGGGCCGCCAACGCCATCTGCTCGTCGGCGGCGAAGATCCGCGCCATCGTCTCCAGCGCCAGCAGCGTGCCCAACGTGTCATGGAAGTGACGCTTGATCCGCAGGCTCTCCCGGGCGTTCTCCAGCGCGAGGGTGTTGCGCCGGGTCGCCAGCCGGTTGATCGACATCGCCCACTGCGCGTAGGAGCTCACCCACAGCTCGCCACGCTCCCGGCACACCTGCAGGCAGTCCTGCAGCAGCGACTCGGCCTCATACAGCTCGCCCTGCGACTGCAGCACCAGTGACAGCTCGACGATCGCGGGCAGCAGGCCCGGGTTGAGCTCCTTGTTGTCGGTGTTGAACTCGATCGCCACACCGAGCAGCGCACTGGCCTTCTGCAGGTCGCCCTGCAGCAGCGCGGCCGTGCCCTGCATCTTGGAGGCCAGGATCACCGCCCTGGAGTCGCCGACCCGGACCGCCTCGGTGCTGCACTGCTCGGCCGCCTCCAGCGCGCCGACGCTGTCGCCTTGGGCGCTGCGCACGTACGACAGCACCCACAACGCCTTGCAGCGCTCCTTGCTGGCCGTCGGGTTGGCCTCCAGGGCCCGCTCCAGGTACAGGCGGCCCTCACGGGCGAAACCGCAGCACACCCACATGAACCACAGCGACGACAGCAGCGTGAGCGCCAGAGGCGTCTCGCTGGGTGTGCGCAGCGCGTGTTCGAGGGCGACGCGGACGTGTCGTGCTCCTGCCGCATCCTGATGAACCAGTAGATCTGCCGCGGACCCGACCAGGCGTCCTCGCTGCGCCGCGCCAGGTTCAGGTAGTACTCCAGGTGCTTGTGGCGCATCCGCTCACGCTGGCCGAGCTTGTCCAGCCACTCCTCGCCGTACTCGGCGAGCGTGTCGATCAGCTTGTAGCGCACCCCGGCGTGGTTGGTGGTGATCAGCAGCACCGACTTCTCCACCAGCCCGGTCACCAGGTCGGTGATCCGGTCGGCCGGAAGCTGCTCGTCGGAGCAGACGGCCCGGGCCGCGTCGAGCTCGAAGTCGCCGGCGAACACCGACAGCCGCGCCCACAACAGCCGTTCGGCCGGGTCGCACAGCTCGTGGCTCCAGCCGATCGCCGCCCGCAGGGTCTGGTGCCTCGGCAACGCCGTACGGCTGGCGCCCGCCAGCAGGCTGAACCGGTCGGTCAGCAGCCCGAGGATCTGCTCCACCGACAGCGCCCGCAGCCGCACCGCCGCCAGCTCCAGGGCCAGCGGGATGCCGTCGAGCCGCCGGCACAGCTCGGCCACCGTGCCGATGTTGTGCTCGTCCAGCACGAAATCGGGCACCACCGCGCCCGCCCGCGCCGCGAAGAGCTGGACCGACTCGTTGGTGAACAGGCTCTCGGCCGGGTCGTCACCGGGCACCTGCAACGGCGGCACCGGCACCACGTGCTCGTACGGCAGGTGCAGCGACTGCCGGCTGGTGGCCACGACCTTGAGGTTGGGGTTGCCGTTGAGCAGCTCCTCGACCAGCTCGGCGCAGCCCTGCACGAGATGCTCGCAGGTGTCGATGATGAGCAGCATCTGCCGGTCGGCGACCCACTCCGACAGCGTCTCGGACGCCGCCCGCGACGACTGGTCGGCGATGCCCAGCGCGGAGGCGATGGTGTGCTTGACCATGCCCGCGTCCTGCAGCCTCGCCAGGTCGGCGAACCAGACGCCGTCGGGGTACTGGGCGCGGACCTGGTGGGCGAACCTCAGCACCGTGCGCGACTTGCCGACGCCGCCGATCCCCGTGACGGTCACCAGGCGTGACTCGCCGAGGTGACGTTTGAGGTTGGCGAGAAGGCGCGTCCTGCCGACGAAGCTGGTGAGCTCGGCCGGCAGATTGCCTTCTCGTCGCCAGCCTGACGGAGTGGCCATGGGCAGCCTCACGGGGGTTAGGCGACAACCTGCCTTCGCATCGTACCCCCGGAGATCCCGGCTGTCCGGCGGCCCGCGTGGCGGCCGGGTTGGTTTGTTCCCTATCGGTAGCATGTATGCCGTGAGCGAATTCCTCCCCGAGCAGACGGCCGACGACCTCGACGCAGGCTGGGGCGAGTGGCGCGAGGCCGACCCGGACGCCTTCTACCTGGACAACAAGCCCCCGCACTGGTCCTGACCTGCCACGCCCGGCGGTGACGCGGGCGGCCCTCATACGTCCCCGCGCCGGAGCGTCGAACGCCCGGCGCGACGCGCCCGGAACGCGCCCGCGAACGCGCAGGCGCGGCGGGCGCGCGACGCGCCTGCCGGGATGGCGGAAGTGTCGCCGGAGCGCTAGCCCCGTTTTCCGCACGTTGGGTTGATTGAAGATCTCCGGGTTGCTGTACTGATCCGCTGCGCGGTATGACGTGGCTGGTGAGACAGCGTGCGCAGTGGGGCCAGGCCAGTCTGGAGAAGACGCTCGGAGCGTTACCGGTGGTG
>NZ_JBIDCC010000031.1:0-31610 GCF_043204415.1 Nonomuraea sp. NPDC047897
TCCGAACCCGGAAGTTAAGCTTCTCAGCGCCGATGGTACTGCACTCGGGAGGGTGTGGGAGAGTAGGTCACCGCCGGACAATTTTTGTTGAGGGATTTGGGGCTTCACCTTCGGGTGGGGCCCCTTTCTCGTATGTCCGGAGAATGGCCGTCAGTCCGCGGCCAGGAGCGGCTCGATGCGGTACGGGATCTGGGTCGAAAGGGCGATCGTGGTGTCGGTGCGCTGGATGGCGGGTGACGTGAGTACATGGGCGATGATCTCCTGAAGGTGCTCCGTGCTTCTCGCCACCACCCGGCAGAGCAAGTCGTGCTGGCCGCTCGTGCCGTGAACCTCCAAGATCTGCGGGACGCGGTCCAACGCCTGCACGGCCTCCGCCAGCCGGCCCTGCGCGATCTGCAGCCACACGAACGCCATGATCGGGTAGCCGGCCCGGGCCGGTGACACCGTCGGGCCGAAGTCCTCGATCACCCCTCGCGCCGTCAGCTTCTCCACGCGAGCCTGAACCGTGCCCCGCGCGACGCCGAGCAGCCGGGCCAGTTCGGTGAGGCCGATGCGAGGATGTGCCCGCATGGTCACGAGCAACCGCGCGTCCAGCTCGTCCACTCGCAGCTCCAGAGGACTGGTCGATTCGACCAACGAATGCCGCTAGGGCCGTACGAGACCAAGCGTATCGCTCAGGTGAAATGGTCGCTCTTGTCAGCAGACGGGCGAATTGCTGTCATCTAGGGCATGTTCGAGGAAGCACAGTACTTCGCGCCCGTCGCGGCGCAGGACGACGGCTCGGTGGTGGTGGAGCTGGCCGCGTCTCATCCGGGGTTCGCGGATCCGGTCTACCGGGCGAGGCGTAACGCCATCGCCGGGCTGGCGGTGCACCACCGGCGGGGGGAGCCGATTCCGGCGGCCGAGTACACCGAGTTGGAGCACGAGATCTGGACCCTGGTCATCAGGGAGCTGGCCGTGAAGCACGCCAAGTACGCCACGGCCGAGTATCTGGAGGGCGCGGAGCGGCTCGGGCTTCCGGAGACCCGCATCCCGCAGTTGGAGGAGGTCAGTGGGCTGCTGGAGCCGCTTACCGGGTTCCGCTACCTGCCGGCGGCGGGACTGGTGCCGTTGCGGGACTTCTACGGGGTGCTGGCTGACGGCTACTTCCACTCCACGCAATACATCCGCCACCATTCCGTGCCGTTCTACACCCCTGAGCCGGACGTCATCCACGAAGTGATCGGGCACGCCAACGCGTTGGCACACGACCGGTACGCCGCGCTCTACCGCCTGGCCGGAGCTGCCGCGCGGAGGGTGGATTCGGAGGAGGCGCTGGAGTTCGTGTCGAAGATCTTCTGGTTCACGCTGGAGTTCGGCGTGATGCTGGAGGGGCCCGAGCTCAAGGCGTACGGGGCGGGGATCCTGTCCTCGTACGGGGAGATCGAGGAGTTTCGCGGCATGAGCATCAGGCCGCTGGACATCCGGGCGATGGGGACGACCGACTACGACATCACCAGATATCAGGATGTGTTGTTCCGGGCTGAATCGCTCCAGCATCTGGAGGACGTCGTCGGCGGGTTCTGGGAGAACTGCGACGACGACTCCATCGCGAAACTGCTCACCGACGCCTAGCGGGGTCTGCCGCTTTGTCGTGATAATTCAGCAATGGCTGCGGGGAAGGCAGTATGGGGGCTCGCGGTGCTCGCCCTTCTCCTGCCGCTGATGACGATCTGTCCGTCGCCCCGGCTGGCAGGCGCCGCCGGGGTGACGGACACGTCCGGTGGGCTTCGCGAGGGCTTTGGTGCGGCACCCCGCCCGGTGGTGGGCCTGGGACGCTTCGGGGAGCCGGTGGCCGGTACGTGGGTGCCCGGAAGCCCGGGGAGGGACGCACGGGCGCCGGGCGAGCCGGTGTCCGTCGGGGAGGGCCCAGCCCTGCTGGTCCCCGTCGGGGAGGGCTCAGCCCGGCCGGTGGCGGACGTGCCGGGCTGGATACTGCCCGGCGCCCGACATGGCTCGAAGCCGAGGGGTACGGCTGACCGGCAGATCGTCGCGCGGTGGCTGGGTGAGCCGGGGCGGCGCGATGTGGGTCCGGCGCGGTTGATGCCGTCCGTCGGCAGCCCGCAGTGGTGGTTCGGTGCGGGTCCGGTGCGGTTGAGGCTGCCCGCAGGGGAGCCGGTTTCGAGGGAACGGCTCGCTGGTGCGCCGGCGGCGCGAGAGCGACATGACGCCGAGCCGGTGCCGGTGAAGAAGATCGAGCGGCGGCTGGCCGGCTTCCTGGCAGGGCGGCCGGGCCCGGTCACCGCCATGGTCAAGGACCTCACGACCGGCCGCCTCTACCGGTACCACCGCGGCGAGCGCCTCATCACCGCCAGCACCGCCAAGGTACAGATCCTCATGGCGCTCCTGCTCGACACGCCCTGGCGCGAGCTCCCCGACGCCGTCCGGCGCGACGCCGAAGTGATGATCCGCTACAGCGACAACCGCGCCGCCGACCGGCTCTGGGTGCGCATCGGCGGTGCTTCCGGGTTCACGAAGGCGGGCAGGCGGTACGGATTGCGCCACACCCGAGGCGTGCCCGGTGACTGCATGGACCTCTACTGCTGGGGCATCACCCCGACCTCTGCGGAGGATCAGGTGCGGCTGATGGCGGCGCTCGTGTCGGAGGGCAGCCCACTGCCGGCCGCCGACCGGGGCAGGGTGCTCGGGCTGATGGGCAGGGTGGTGCGCGGGCAGAACTGGGGCGTCAGCGCCGCCGCCTGCGAAGGAGACCGGGTGGCGCTGAAGAACGGCTGGCTGAGACGGGTGTCCACCAAACGCTGGGCCGTCGTCAGCGCCGGGCTGGTCCGAGGGGGCGGCCACGACTACGCGGTGGCCGTGCTGGCCGAGGGCAGTGCCGAGGTGGGGCAGGGCATCGCGACCGTCGAGGGCGTCACCACGCGGATCATGAAGTCGTTCCGGGCGTGCACCAGGGTTCGTTGAGGGCACTCGCGTGGGTCTGGCGAGGGCACCCGTGCGCGCCCCCCATCATGGGGACATGACGTATCGCGTGTGTCTGGTCTGCATGGGGAACATCTGCCGCTCGCCGATGGCGGAGGTGGTGCTGCGGCAGGTGCTGGAGCGCCACGGGATGGGCCGCGACGTGATCGTGGAGAGCGCGGGCACCGGCGGCTGGCACGCGGGCGCGCCGATGGACGAGCGGGCCCTGGGCACGCTGGCCGGTCGTGGCTACGACGGGTCGGCCCATCGGGCCAGGCAGTTCACCGAGGACTGGTTCGACCGCTACGATCTGGTGCTCGCCATGGACCGCGACAACCTGGCGTTCCTGCGTGGTATGGCGCCCGAAGGGGTCGAGGTGCGGCTGTTCAGGTCCTTCGACGCCGCGGCGCACGACGGGGCCGAGGTGCCCGATCCCTACTACGGCGGACAGGACGGCTTCGACGAGGTGCTGGAACTCGTCGAGGCCGCCTCAGCGGGCGTGGCCAAGCACATCGCCGATGAGATCCGCTGAGGACCTCGGTTCGTCGCACGGCCGGCGGTTGCTGCGGGCGGTGCTGGACGACGGGCGCGAGGTGTTCGTCAAGGAGGGCGGGGCCTCGGCGGTGGTCAGGTCGGAGGCGGCCGGGTTGCGCTGGCTGGGCGAGGCGATCACGGTCCCCGAGGTGATCGAGGCGGCCGACGACCGGCTGGTGCTGGCGTGGGTGCGGGTCGAGCAGCCCACCCCGGCCGCCGCCGAGCGCTTCGGCCGTGACCTGGCGCGGCTGCACCGGGCCGGGGCGGCCGGGTTCGGCGCTCCGTGGCCGGGGTTCATCGCCGACCTGCCGATGGACAATACGCCCGCGGACGACTGGCCGGCGTTCTACGCCACCCGCCGGGTGCTGCCCTTCGCCCGGGCGGCCCGGCTGCCCGCCGAGGACGTACGGCTGATCGAGCGGGTGGTCGAGTGCCTGCCCGAGGTGGCTGGGCCGGCGGAGCCGCCGGCGCGCATCCACGGTGACCTGTGGAGCGGCAACGTGCTGTGGTCGGGCGGCACCGGCGTGCTCGTCGACCCGGCGGCGCACGGTGGCCACCGGGAGACGGATCTCGCCATGCTGGCGTTGTTCGGCGTGCCGTACCAGGACCGGATCCTGGCGGCGTACCAGGAGGAGAGCCCGCTCGCGGACGGCTGGCGGGAGCGGGTGCCGCTGCACCAGGTGCACCCGCTGCTCGTGCACGTCGTCCTGTTCGGCGGGTCGTATCGCGACAGCCTGATGCGGGCCGTCAGTCGGGTGCTGTCTTCGGCGCGTTGAGCCGCTTGAGCACCTCGTCGTGCAGGGTGCCGTTGGTGCAGACCATGCTGCCGCCCTCCAGGCGGGGCAGGCCCGCGAGGTCGGTCCAGACGCCGCCGGCCTCCTCGACGATCACGGTGAGCGCCGCCATGTCCCATGGTGACAGCTCTGGCTCGGCCGACAGGTCCACCGAGCCCTCGGCGACCATCATGTGCGACCAGAAGTCGCCGTAGGCGCGGGTACGCCAGCAGGAACGGCTGAGGGACAGGAAGTTGTCGAGCCTGCCGCTCTCCTCCCAGCCGGTGAAGCTGGAGTAGGAGAACGACGCGTCGCTCAGCTTGGTGACCGACGACACCCGCATGCGGGTGCCCTCGGCCGGGCTGCTGCCGGTCCACGCGCCGCTCCCGGCGGCCGCCCACCACCGCCGGCCCAGCGCCGGGGCCGACACCACGCCGACGACGGCCTTGCCGTATTCCATGAGCGCGATCAGCGTCGCCCATACGGGCACGCCGCGCACGTAGTTCTTGGTGCCGTCGATGGGATCGACGATCCAGGTCCTGGCGCCGTCGCCGGTGTTGCCGAACTCCTCGCCGACGATCGCGTCTCGCGGCCGGTCGCGGGCCAGCGTCTCGCGGATCGCCTCCTCGACGGCACGGTCGGCGTCGCTGACCGGCGTCAGGTCGGGCTTGGTCTCCACCTTGAGGTCGACCGCCTTGAACCGCCGCATCGTCAGGTCGTCGGCGGCGTCCGCCATGACGTGGGCGAGGCGCAGATCGTCGTTGTAACCCTGCACGGAGTAACTCTGCACGGACAGCCACGCTACCGTGCCGGACGCGCCGAGCAGCAGGGGACCGCGGGGCCTTTTCTGGTAGGTACCTTTTGGGTTACTCGCCAGTAGCATTGGGGCATGTCCATCGACGCCGGAGCCCTGCTGCTCCAGACCGTGCCCTTCGCCCGTACGCTCGGCATCGTTTTCGACCACGCCGCGGACGGCAGGGCCGTCTGCCGCCTGCCCGACCGGGCCGACCTGCACAACCACGTGGCGGGGCCGCATGCCGGGGCGCTGTTCACGCTGGCCGAGTCGGCCTCGGGGGCCGCGATGCTCTCGGCGCTCGGCGACCAGCTCTCGCGGGCCGTGCCGCTGGCCACGACGGCGGCCGTCACCTACCGCAAGCTCGCCCTGGGCGAGGTCGTCGCGGAGGGACGCGTGCTCGTCACGCGTGACGAGGTGGTCGCGGAGCTGGACGCGGGCAGGCGACCGGAGTTCGACGTGGCCGTCGAGGTCCGCAACGCCGAGGGGGTCGTGGTCTGCTCGCTGACCGTGACGTGGACCCTCCGCCCCAACCGCGGCTGACCTCAGGACGCCGGGTCGTCGGGGGAGCCCTCACGGCTGGACAGCAGGCGGCGCAGCGACTCCAGCCGGGCCCGGTCGGCGTGGCCGTCCGCGACCCAGGCGTCGAGGGCGCAGCCGTCGCCCAGGTGGGTGCAGCCCTTGGGGCAGTGCACGGTGCCCTCGACCAGGTCGGGGAAGCCGGCCAGGACCGTCTCGACCGACACGTGCGCGAGTCCGAAGCTGCGCACGCCGGGCGTGTCGATGATCCAGCCGCCCTCCGGCAGCTCCAGCGCGACCGCCGAGGTGGAGGTGTGCCGGCCCCGGCCGGTCACCGCGTTGACCTGCGACACGGCCCGGTTGGCGTCCGGGACCAGGGCGTTGACCAGGGTCGACTTGCCGACCCCCGAATGGCCCACCAGCACGCTGATGCGCCCGCGCAGGTGGTCGCGCAGCTCGTCGAGGGCGCCGCCCCTGTGCACGACGACGTGCGGCACGCCCAGCGGCTCGTAGAGGGCCACCAGCTCGGCGGGCGGCGCCAGGTCGGACTTGGTGAGGCAGAGCAGCGGGTCGATGTCGGCGTCGAACGCCGCCACCAGGATGCGGTCGATCATGCGGGGGCGCGGTGGCGGGTCGGCGAGGGCGGTGACGATGACGAGCTGGTCGGCATTGGCCACGACCGGGCGCTCGATGCCGTCGGTGTCGTCGGTGTCGTCGGCCGAACGTCGCAGCATCGACGTGCGCGGCTCCACGCGCACCACCCGGGCGAGCGAGTCGGGACGGCCCGAGACGTCGCCGACCAGCGCCACCCGGTCGCCCACCACGATGCCCTTGCGACCGAGCTCCCTGGCCTTCATCGCGACGACCAGCCGGGCTCCGTGCCGCCGCCGGGCGGCCGAGCCCTTCTCCGGCTGGACCAGCGTCGTGTAACGGCCCCGGTCGACGGCCACCACGAATCCCTCGACCGCGTCCTCGTGGGCAGGGCGGATCCGGGTCCGCGGCCGCGAGCCCTTGCCCGGCCTGACCCGTACGTCGTCCTCGTCGTACTGCCGCTTCTTCAGCGGTCTGCTCCCCTGCGTCCGCGGTGCCGCCGCACCTCTCGCCCCGGCAGGCTCATCGCGTGCCCAGCATCGCGGCCCACATGCCGGTGAACTCCGGGAGCGTCTTACCCGTCGTCGCGATGTTCTCCACCTCGACGCCCGGGACTGCCAGGCCGATCACCGCTCCGGCCGTGGCCATGCGGTGGTCGTCGTAACTGTGGAACAGGCCGCCGCGCAGCGGGCGCGGACGGACGACGAGCCCGTCGGCGGTCTCCTCGGCGTCGCCGCCGAGCCGGTTGATCTCGGTGACGAGGGCGGCGAGGCGGTCGGTCTCGTGGCCCCGCAGGTGGGCGACGCCGCGGATGCGGCTGGGCGTGGCCGCCAGGGCGGCGAGCGCGACGATCGTCGGGGTCAGCTCGCCCACCTCGCGCAGGTCGGCGTCGATGCCGTCGATGCGGCCGGTGCCGGTGACCGTCAGGTCGCCGCAGCCCGACGCGGGGTCGGAGGTGTCGAGGCGCACGGTGGCGCCCATGCCGGTGAGCAGGTCGCGCAGCGCGTCGCCCGGCTGGGTGGTCGTGTGCGGCCAGCCCGGGACGGTGACGGTGCCGCCGGTGACCATGGCGGCGGCCAGGAACGGGGCCGCGTTGGACAGGTCGGGCTCCACCGTCAGGTCGCGCGGGGCGATGGGGCCCGGCTCGACCCGCCACACGTCGGGCTCGCCGTCGTGGACCCGGACGCCCACGGCCCGGAGCATCTGCACGGTCATCTCGATGTGCGGCTGGGACGGCACGGGTGGCCCCGAGTGGCGGATCGTGACGCCCTTGTCGAAGCGCGCGGCGGCGAGCAGCAGCCCCGAGACGAACTGCGACGAGCCGGACGCGTCGATGGTGACCTCGCCGCCCGTGATGGGCCCGTGGACGGTGAACGGCAGCGCGTCGTTGTCGACCCGGGCGCCCAGCGCGCGCAGCCCGTCGAGGATGGGACCCATGGGCCGCTTGCGGGCGTGCGGGTCGCCGTCGAACGACACCGGCCCGTCGGCCAGCGCGGCGACCGGCGGGACGAAGCGCATGACCGTGCCGGCCAGGCCCGCGTCGATGCTCGCGCCGCCCCGCACCGGGCCGGGCGTCACCCGCCAGTCGACGGAGCCGGCGGTCTGGCCGGTCGGCTCCAGCCGGGCGCCCAGTGCCCGCAACGCGGCCACCATCAGGTCTGCGTCGCGGCTGCGCAGCGCCCGGCGTACGGTGCCGGGGCCGTCGGCGAGGGCGGCGAGCACCAGGGCGCGGTTGGTGACCGACTTTGAACCGGGCAGCGTGACGGACGCGGACACGGGTGCCGTGGCCGTCGGGGCGGGCCAGTGGGCGGTCGCGGGCGGGCCGGCGGGTGTGGGTCCGGATGCGGGCGTGGGCTCGGTCGCGGGCATGGTCAAAGCCTACTTGCCCCCCGGCCCGGCCGGATTCGCGCCGCTCACGGGGTGGCCGCCCGGCATTGGCGGGTGTTCGTACCTGCGAGCGAAAGCCGTACGTGGCAGTGTGGGGTCATGTGCGGTAGATACGCCTCGGCGCGAAAGAAGCACGAGTTGCTGGAGGAGTTCCAGGTCGAGCTCGACGGTGACCCCGACAGGGAGCTGGGGCCCGACTACAACATCGCGCCGACGAAGAACGTCTACGCCGTGCTCAGCCGGGTGCCCAAGGAGGCCGAGCGGGCGGTGCGGCAGCTGCGGATCGTGAAGTGGGGGCTCGTGCCCGCCTGGGCCAAGGATCCGTCGATCGGATCCCGGATGATCAACGCGAGGGTGGAGACGGTGGCGGAGAAGCCGTCGTTCCGCCGGGCGTTCGCCAAGCGCCGGTGCCTGCTGCCGGCGGACGGCTACTTCGAGTGGATGCCGGTCGAGGGCGACAAGGGCGACAAGGCGGGCAAGGGCGACAGGAAGAAGAAGCAGCCGTACTTCATCCGGCCCGAGGACGGCGGGGTGCTGGCGATGGCCGGCCTGTACGAGTTCTGGAAGGACCCCACGCGGGCCGACGACGACCCGCTCAAGTGGCTGGTGAGCTGCACGGTCATCACCACCGACGCGGAGGACGACCTCGGCCGCATCCACGACCGGATGCCCATGATGATCGAGCGTGACCGCTGGGCCGACTGGCTGGACCCCAAGCTGACCGACACCGACGACGCCTCGCGGCTGGTGGTGCCGGCCGACACCGGGCGGCTGACGGCCGTGCCCGTCTCCACGGCCGTCAACAATGTCCGCAACAACGGCCCCGACCTCATCAAACCACTCTCACCGGAAGAGGAAAGCGGACTTTTCTGAAGGTGTAAAAACAATGCCAAGTGGGCATCCGGTGAGAAAAGCGGTGGGCCTCGTTCAACAGGGGACCACCGTGTAGCGCCCCCCTCATGAGCGCCGCGCGGGACATCCGGGGAGTCTCCGCGGCGGACTGCCCCTATGTTCCCGGAGGTGCGGAGCCGTGGACGCCACGTCCGCTCGTCAGCGGTTGGAGAAGATGCTCGCCGATCTCGACCGGTCGATCGGGGTGCTCCAGGGAGATCCCGTCTCCGTGCGCGAGCGCTCCGCTGCCGATGCGGGGTCCGACCTGAGCGACGCCGACCGCGCCCAGGCCATGCTCACCGTCGCGACCGCGCACCGGCGGGCCGTGCTCGACGCGCTCAAGCGCCTGGAGGAGGGCAGCTACGGCAGGTGCGTCGACTGCGCCCGGCCGGTGCCCGACGGCCGGTTGGAGGCGCGGCCCGAGGCGGCGCGGTGCGTGCAGTGCCAGGGCAGGCGCGAACGGCGCCGCTGAGCCGCCTTCAGGGAGGCCTTGCGGGCGCTGAACCGCCGTCAGGAGGCTTGCGGGTGCTGAGCCGCCGTCAGGGAGCCTTGCGGGCGCTGGCGACCAGGTGGATGCCGACCGTGTCGTCGTCGTCCGGGTGGGCCTCCAGTTCGGTGCGCACCAGCCAGTTGAGCGCGCGGGTGCCGGAGCCCAGCACGTGGTCGACGGTGGACGGCGACAGCACCGTGCGCGGCCGTACCCACTCGACCTCCAGCCCCGCGCCCATGAGCAGCTCGCGGAGCTGGCCGCCGCTGAAGCAGCGGGTGATGCTGCCGTCGGGCCACGGCACCAGCATGACCTCGCCCGTCTGCCGCAGGTGCTGCCACTGCCCCTGCTCGGCCAGGATCGCCATGCCGAGCACCAGCGAGTCGACGCAGACCAGCGCCCGGCCGCCCGGCCGCAGCACCCGCGCCACGTCGGCCATCGCCGACTCGGCCATCAGCTCGATCGACATCGCGCGCTCCTCGGCGAGCACCGCGTCGACGCTCTCGTCGGGCAGGAACGCCAGGTCGTCGGCGCGGATCGACCGCACCCGCTCGGCGTCGCGCAGCCGTGACTGGGCCTCGGCGGCGCGCCGCCAGTCGAGCACCTCGATGACCCGGTGGCCGGCCCTGGCGGCCTGGCCGGACCACCGGCCCCTGCCGCCGGACAGGTCGAGCACCACGGAGGGTTCGCCGGGTAGCCATCGGCTCAGTTGCTCTTCGACCACGGCTCGGTAGAAGGTCCAGTACGGTCCGAGCGTCCCTGAGCCGTTCAGTTCCTCGGCCGGAATGGGCAGCACACGCGACTCCTGGGTTCCGGAAATGGCTACCAGCCGGTACGTATGGTTTTCCCCGCACCGGGTCGTTCGTCACCTTCTATCTTGCGGGAACAGACAGGGGTGCGGGCGTGTTGCGACGAGCATGCTCACATTGCTCGAACCCCTCCCCGGTGACCGGCCGGTGCTTGACGAGCGGGTATTCTCCCCTGAGTACGGTGTCCCGCCACGTTCGGCCACCGGTGATCTTAGGGGGGTGGGCCCGGTGCCCGCGACAGGCGCGGAGACTCTGGAACAGCGGAGCGAGCGGTTCGAGCGCGAAGCCATGCCCTACCTCGAGCAGCTCTACTCGGCCGCGCTCCGGATGACCCGGAATCCCGCGGACGCCGAGGACCTCCTGCAGGAGACGTTCGCCAAGGCGTTCGCCTCCTTCCACCAGTTCCAGGAGGGCACCAACCTCAAGGCGTGGCTCTACCGCATCCTGACCAACACCTTCATCAACAGCTACCGCAAGAAGCAGCGCGAGCCCAAGCAGTCCGGCACCGAGGAGATCGAGGACTGGCAGCTCGCGCGGGCGGAGTCGCACACCTCGACCGGCCTGAAGTCCGCCGAGGTCGAGGCGCTGGAGCACCTGCCCGACGGTGACATCAAGGAGGCGCTGGCGGCGCTTCCCGAAGAGTTCAGGATCGCGGTCTACCTCGCCGATGTCGAAGGTTTCCCCTACAAGGAGATCGCCGAGATCATGGGCACCCCGATCGGCACGGTGATGTCGAGGCTCCACCGCGGCCGCAGGCAGTTGCGCGCGCACCTCGAGGACTACGCCCGCGAGCGTGGTCTGGTCCCGGCGGAGGGATCGAAATGAGCTGTGGAAAGCCGCACGAGACGGACTGTCGGGAGGTGCTCGACAAGGTCTACGCCTATCTCGACGGTGAGCTCGAGGAGGGCGACTGCGTCGACATCCGGGTGCATCTCGACGAGTGCAGCCCGTGCCTGCAGGAGTACGACCTCGACAAGGTCGTCAAGCAGCTCGTGGCCAAGCACTGCGGCTGCGACCCGCTCCCGGGAGACCTGAGGTCCAAGGTTCTGGCGCGCATCGCGCAGGTGAGGTCGGAGTTGTCCGACTAGGATTTCCCCATGCGCGTGCTCGTGACCGGCGGTGCCGGTTTCATCGGGTCCAACCTCGTCGACCGCCTGCTGGCCGAGGGCCATGACGTGGTGGCGGTGGACGACCTGTCCTCCGGCGACGGTGACAACCTCGCACGGGCCGCCGCGAGCGGCAGGTTCCACCTACGCGTGCTCGACATCTGCGACCCGGCGCTGGCCGACGTGGCCGCCGAGGTGCGTCCCGAGGTGATCTGCCACCTGGCCGCGCAGATCAGCGTGCGGCGCAGCGTCGCCGATCCGCTGCGCGACGCCCGGGTCAACGTCGAGGGCACCGCGTCGGTGCTGGTGGCGGCCCATCGTGGCGGCGCGCGCAAGGTGGTCTTCGCCTCCTCCGTCGCCGTCTACGGCAGGCCGGCCACGATCCCGGTGCCCGGCGACGCGCCGGTCGACCCGCGCTCGCCGTACGCGGCGTCCAAGCTGAGCGGGGAGACCTATCTCGCCACGTTCCGGGCGCTGCACGGCATCGACTACACCACGCTGGTGCTCTCCAACGTCTACGGCCCGCGCCAGTCGCCGGAGGGCGAGGCCGGGGTGGTGGCCATCTTCACCGACGCGCTGCTCGGCGGCACGCCGACGGTCGTCCACGGCGACGGCACCCAGACCCGCGACTACGTCTACGTCGACGACGTGGTCGACGGTTTCGTCAAGGCCTGCGGCTCGCGCGGCGACGGGCGACGCTTCAACCTCGGCACCGGCATCCAGACCACCGACCGCCGGCTCCACTCGCTCATCGCCGACGCGGTCGGCGGCCCCGACAAGCCAGGCTTCGCCCAGCCCCGGCCGGGCGACCTGCCCGCCATGGCCGTCGATCCGGTGCCCGCCTTCGAGGGGCTCGGCTGGGAGCCGCGCACCGACCTCGCCACCGGGCTCAAGCACACCGTCGAATGGGCCAGGAGTCGCCGCAGGTAGTGGCTTGATTACGCTTTGCTTGCGATTGGCGACTCGGCCGGTGCGGCGACGCGCTCTTCTGTAGCGTGAGCCGCAGGATTCGATGGGGAGGCACCGGATGTCCACAGTGATGCTCGCCCGGCTTTTCGCGGCCCTGACGCTGATCGCTCCTGTCGCGCTGCTGCTGACCGGTGACGGAGGCCTCTTCCCGCCCGGGGTGTCCTGGACCTGACCGACCCATGAGGGGCCGCAATGCGTGATCTGTCGTGGCCGGCGAGGGTCTACCTGCTGGCCGTCATCGGCGCCGCGGCGCTGATGCTCTGGCACGGCCTGTCCTCCCGCGCGGATCTGCTGGCGCCGGAGCGGATCGGCACGCTGCTCGTGCTCATCCTGCTGTTCCTCGTGTGCGAGTCGATGCCGACGCTGCTCAACGTGGAGCAGTTCGCGGTGTCGGTCAGTTTCTCGGCCGCGCTGGCCGCAGTGGTGCTGATCGGGCCCGAGGGCACGGCGCTGGTGGGCTTCACGGCCGTGCTGAGCGTGCGGCCTGGGCTGCCGCTGGTCAAGCGGTTGTTCAACGGCGCGCAGTTCGCCATCTGCGGCACCGTGGCCGGCTGGGTCTACCTGCACCTCGGCGGCAGGACCGGCGTGCCGGCGGCCAACGCGTTCGACGAGCTGATCGGCCCCTACGCCGCCGCCACCGCCGTCTTCGTGCCGCTGAACATCGTGCTCACCCTCACCATGATCCGCCTGGCGACCGGGTCGGGCACCACGGCGATGCCGATGCGCGGCATGGTGCAGTTCCTGCTGTCCTACCTGGGCTACGGCACGTTCGGGCTGCTGGTGGCCGGGCTGTGGGCGACCGTGCAGTCGATCTCGGCGGTGCTCGTGCTGCTGCCGTTGTTCGTCGCGCGCTGGGCGTTCGGCCAGTACCACGCGCAGCAGCGCTCGTACGACGCCACGATCGCGGCCCTGTGCCAGGCGGTCGAGACGAAGGACTACTACACCCGGGGCCACTGTACCCGCGTCTCCAGGGCCGCCACGATGATCGCCGAGGAGATCGGCATGGGCCGGGAGCGGCTGCGGGCCATCGGCTACGCCGGCATGCTGCACGACGTGGGCAAGCTCGGCGTGCCGACCAAGGTGCTGCAGAAGGAGGGGCCGCTCACCGAGGAGGAGTTCGCCGCCATCCAGCTCCACCCGATGCGCGGGCTGGAGATCGTGCGCGGCATCGACTTCCTCGACGAGGCCTACGCCGGCATCATGCACCACCACGAGCGGCACGACGGCAAGGGCTACCCGATGGGGCTGGCCGGCGACGAGATCCCGGAGTTCGCCCGGATCATCGCGGTGGCCGACGCGTTCGACTCGATGACCTCCGACCGGTCCTACCGGGGGGCGCGGCCGGTGGAGGTGGCGGTGCGAGAGCTGCACAAGGGCGCCGGCACGCAGTTCGACCCGGTCATGGTGACGGCGTTCGTCAAGGCGCTCGAACGCCGGCCGTGGCAGCCGCCCCGGCGCGTCGAGCCGCCGCCGCCCGAGGCCGACGAGACCCCGATCAAGGATCACGACGACCCCACGATGCCGATCGAAGTGGTGAGCGGGCCGTGACCCGCGCCTGGCAGGGCCTCGACTCGGGGCAGTTGCTGCTCATCTGCGGCGCCGGGCTGGTCGCGGTGGCCGGGGTGGCGCACACCGCAGCCACCGGCCTGGACCATCCGGAGATCGCCATCGGGTTCGGCGCGCTGATCGCGATCGGCGAGCTGGCCCGGCTGACCATGCCGGGCAACCGGGAGGTCGCGCCCATCGGCGCCGCCGCCGCGCTCGGCTACACGTTGCTGCTCGACCTCAGCAACCACCAACTGCACCATTCGGCGCTGCAGGTGGTGGCGGTGATCGCGGTCGGCATGATCGCGGGGGCGCTGCCGCACCTGGCGGTCGGCCGGCCGCCGCGGCTCGACGCGATGGCGCGGCGGCTGCTCACCGGGGCGCTGCTCGCCTTCGCCTTCCGCCCGCTTGCCGATTCGCTGTTCCGGCTCACCCAGGAGCCCACCCGCACCTGGTGGCCCGCCCTCGGCGTGATGGTGGTGCTGACCACACTCGCGTTACTCATCGACGTGCTGGTGGCGGCGATGCTCCGGGCCGAGCAGGTGCGCACCGCGTTCCAGGTGGCGGTGCGCGACGAGCTCAACATGGCCTTCCCGCTGGGGGCCGCGGTGGCCGCCTCCGGCGTGCTGCTCGCCCTGGCCACGCACAGCATGGACCTGGTGGCGCTGCTCGTCTTCGCCGCGCCGCTGCTGGTCACCCAGGTGGCCTTCCGCAAGTACGCGGGCATCCGGGCCACCTACCTGCAGACCGTCCGGGCCCTGTCACGGGTCACCGAGGTCGGCGGCTATGTCGAGCCCGGCCACTCGCGGCGGGTCAGCCGCCTGGCCGTGGCGGTCGGCCGGGAGCTGGGCATGGCCGAACCCGAGCTGCTGGAGCTGGAGTACGCGGCCCTCATGCACGACATCGGCCAGCTCTCGCTGCGCGACCCCATCCCGGGCGGGGCGACGGTGCTGACCGACCCGCAGCAGGCCCGCCGTATCGCCGAGCTGGGCGCCGAGGTGATCAAGCAGACCGGGGTGCTCGACCGGGTGGCCGACGTGGTGCGGCACCAGTGCGACGTGATCGGCGACGACCCGCCGCTGTCGAGCCGCATCATCAAGGTGGCCAACGCCTACGACGATCTGGTGGGCGGTTCGACCGACCGTGACCGGGCCGGGGCCGCGCTCGAACGGCTGCGCCTGGCCGCCGGCACCGCCTACGACCCGGCGGTCATCGAGGCGGCGGCACGAGTGGTCGACCGGCTGCACGCCGTCAACCGGCTGTAGGAGAGGCTGCCGTCGCCGCGCGGAGATGCCGGTCGAGCCCTGGATGACCGTGAGCGTGCCTGGGGGACGCGCGGGGTCCGCGCACGTGGCATGGTTGGATCTTCTGCAAGAGGGGAGTCGCGGTGGCTGAGGTACGCGCCGAGATGGTGTCGAACGTGTGGAAGGTCGTCGTCGAGGAGGGTGACACCGTCTCGGAGGGCGACATGCTGGTCATCCTCGAGTCGATGAAGATGGAGATCCCGGTCCTGGCCGAGGACGACGGAGTGGTGGCTCAGCTCAAGGTGAGCGAGGGCGACGTGATCCAGGAGGGTGACCTCATCGCGGTCATCGAGTAGCGCGCGCGACGAATGCGGCCCGGTCGACCACCATCCGCTCGATCGTGCCCCGGCCGACCACCCGGTGCCGGTCGCGGGCCACGAACGTGAAGACGAGCCTTCTGCCGTCGACCTCGGTCAGCTCGGTGGTCACCTCGACGTGGGTGCCGACCGGGCTGGGGGCGAGGTGCTCCAGCTCGACCCGGGTGCCGACCGACGTCTCGCCCGGGCCTAGACGGGCGCGCGTGGCCTCGACGCCGGCCTGCTCGGCGAGCGCGAGCAGCCGTGGCGTGGCGAGCACCGGCACGTCGCCGCTGCCGATCTTCTCGGCCGTGTCGGAGTGCTCCACCATGATGAGCAACTGGGACCGGAGACCTGGAGCGAGCGTCATGACGTCAGCCTACTGCGATCATCGTGGCGGGCCGGTGGGCGAGGGCGGGCCCGCCACGTGCGTGGCCGCGCGTGAGCTGGAGCCGCCGCGCTACTGTTCCGCGTGCCGTCGCCGGCTCGTCGGCCATGTGACGCCGACGGGCTGGTCGGCGCGTTGCGGGGAACACGGGATGCTGATCTCGTAAAACCCGGACAACTACCGGCTTTTGGCCTCAGGATAGGGTTTGTACGGCTTATGGCATTGATGTGGCGAGTGAGGCGAGTGAGCCGTACACTCTCAAGATTCTGTGACCTCGGTGTGACCTCACCGCGACACGCGTCCGCTTTGTTGGAGAGCCCTGGGGTGGGCGAGGTAACCGAGGTAGGGGGGTAACGGGGGAGTCATGGTGGCCCAAGGGACGACGCTGGCGGGGCGATATCGCCTGGACACCCGCATCGGCGCCGGTGGCATGGGCGAGGTGTGGCGAGGTGAGGACATCGTCCTGGCCCGCACCGTCGCCGTCAAGGTGCTGCTCCCGGGCCGGATGGACGACCCGGGGTTCGTCGCGCGCTTCCAGGCCGAGGCCAGGGCGATGGCGACGATCAACCACGCCGGGGTGGTCGACGTCTACGACTACGGCGTGAGCGGCGACACCGTCTATCTGGTGATGAAGTTCGTCGACGGCGAGCCGCTCGACCGGCTGCTGGGCCGGTTGGGCAGGATCCCGCCGAAGGCGGCGATGGAGCTCATCGCGCAGGCCGCCGCGGCGTTGCAGGCGGTGCACGAGCAGGGGATCGTGCACCGTGACGTGAAGCCGGGCAACCTGATGGTGCAGCGTGACGGCACGCTGGTGCTGACGGACTTCGGCATCGCCCGGTCCGACCTCGCCAACCGGCTCACCGACGCCGGCATGGTGCTGGGCACCGCCGCCTACTGCGCGCCGGAGCAGGCCGAGGGCGCTCCGGTGACGCCGGCGGTCGACATCTACGCGCTGGGCGTGGTGGCCTACGAGTGCCTGGTGGGGCAGCGGCCGTTCGACGGCGACAGCGCGGTCACCATCGCGCTCAAGCACATCCGCGAGGCCCCGCCGCCCCTGCCCGCCGACATCCCGCCCCCGGTGGCGGCGCTGGTGGAGCAGGCGCTGTCCAAGGATCCGGCGCGGCGCTTCCCGAGCGCCAAGGCGATGAGCGAGACGGCCCGCAGGCTCGCCGCGGGCGAGCTACCGCCCGCCATGCCGCCGTCCACGGGCGCCACGATGGCGGCGCCGCAGCAGCAGCCGTACCCGCAGGGGCAGCAGCCGGGCCTCCACCAGCAGGGCGGCCCCTACCAGACGGGCGCCCAGCAGTCGTACCAGACGGGCGCTCAGCAGTCGTACCCCCACCAGACCGGCGCCCAGCAGCACCCGCACCACACGGGCGCCCAGCAGCACCCGCACCAGACAGGCGCTCACCTGGCCGCCTCCCAGGACACCCTCGTCGCCGGGCAGCGGCAGGGCCGGGCAGCGGGCAAGGCGCGCCGCAGGGGCGGCCTGGTCGCCGGGATCGCCGCCGCGGTGGTGCTGGGCGCGGGCGCCGGCGCGGTGGCCGTGTCCGGCATGGACGTGCTGCCGGGGCCGCAACCCACCGTCAGCACGAGCAACCTGGCCCTGGAGCCCACACCCGACAAGACGACCAAGCCGCCCAGGCCCAGACCCTCGAAGACTCCCACGGCCACGCGTGAGCAGACCAGGCCGACGGAGCGGTCGCAGCCGCCGACCCACGAACCCACCAGCAAGCCGACGCCGGGCAAGACGTCGACGCCGACGCCGACCACCAGCAAGTCGCCGTCCCCGACGCCGTCGGTCACCAAGCAGCCGACGAAGGCCGTGCCGCACACGCTCGACATGCTCTTCCCGGAGGCCAAGAAGGTCATCGAGCAGGCCGGCTTCACGGTCAGGACCGACGACCAGACCCGCGGCGCCTACCCGGCGCCGTGCCTGCGCGTCGGCGAGTCGATCCCGGGCGGCGGCGCGATGCTGGAGCTGAAGAAGCCGGTCAAGCTGGTGCTCATCGAAGCCGCGACGTGCCCGTTGCTCTCGCCGACGCCCGCGCCGACCTATACGGCGAGCAAGCAGTAGGGGGAGCTCACACGCCTGTCGTGGTGCGGGGGTAGGCGATCTGGGGGTCGGTCGCGATGTTCACCATGTACGGCACGCCCGCGTCGAACGCCCGGCGCAGCGCCGGCCCGATCTCCGACGGCTTGGTGACCAGCTCGCCCCCGCCTCCGAGGGCGGTCACCACCTGGTCGTAGCGGCAGTTCGGCTGCAGCTCGGCGGCCACGTCGTAGCCGTACAGCATCTGCATGGGGTGCTTCTCCAGCCCCCACATGCCGTTGTTGCCGCAGATCATCACCACCGGCAGGTTGTGCCGCACGAGCGTGTCGACGTCCATCAGCGAGAAGCCCGCCGCGCCGTCGCCCAGCAGCAGCACCACCTGGGAGGAGGGCCTGGCCAGCCGCGCCGCGATCGAGTAGCCGAGACCGGTGCCGAGGCAGCCGTAGGGGCCCGGGTCGAGCCAGTTGCCCGGCCGCTTGGGCTCGACGTACTTGCCGGCGTAGGAGACGAAGTCGCCGCCGTCGCCGATGACCACGGCGTCGTCGTCGAGCACCCGGGCGAGTTCGCCGTAGATGCGCATCGGGTGGATGGGGTCGCTGTCGGCGGCCAGCAGGTCGGCGTCGCCCGCGGCGGCCGCGGCGGCCGCCTCCGCCAGCCGGGCCAGCCAGGCGGCGTGACGGTCGGGCTTGACGCCGGCCTCGCCGCACGCCGTGCCGAGGCTCCAGAGGACCACGGACAGGTCTCCCGCGGCGGACGCGGCCGGCTGCATGTGCGTGGCGAGCTGCGACGGCGCGTCGGCGATGTGCACCACCCTGGCCAGCGGGGCGCCGTCCTTGCCGCCGAACCAGCCGTAGCCGAGCCGGAAGTCGAGCGGCGTGCCGATCACGACGACCAGGTCGGCCTGGCCGAAGGCGAGGCCGCGCGCCCGGGTGACGAGCAGCTCGTGACCGGCGGGCAGGATGCCGCGGCCCTGGCCGTTGGGGATGACCGGTAGCCGCCAGGTCTCGGCGAAGTCGCGGGCGGCCTCCTCGGCGCGGTCCATCCACACGTCCGACCCGAGGACCAGCACCGGACGCTCCGCCTCGGCGATCAGCCGGGCGATCGAGGCGAGCGCGTCAGGGTCGGGCTCCAGCGGAGAGGGCGTCTGCGTCTCGACGTCGTGGACCGGCGAGGGGGAGAACAGGTGGTCCATGGCGACGTCGAGGAACACCGGGCCGCGGTGCGGCGCCAGGGCGGTGCGGAAGGCCATCTCGACGTCCTGGCCCACCGACTCGGCGTCGCTCGCGGTGAAGGCCAGCTTGGTGATCGGCTGGAGCAGCGGCGGATGGTCCATCTCCTGCAGCGCGCCGCTGCCCCAGCGCGACTGCGGCGCCCGGCCGCCGAGGACCACCACCGGAGAGCCGTTGAAATGGGCCGTGGCGACGCCGCTGACGCCGTTGGTGATGCCGGGGCCCGCCGTGAGCACCGCCAGGCCCGGTCTTCTCGTCAGCCGCGCGGTCGCCTCGGCGGCGAACACCGCGCTCTGCTCGTGGCGTACGTCGAGGATGCGCATGCCCTCGTGCACGGCCCCGTCGTAGAGCGGGAAGACGTGGCCTCCCGACAGGGTGAACATGGTCTCGACGCCATAGGCCTTGGACACGGCGACGGCGGCGTCACCGGCGTGCTTCGCAGACTCCATGCCGGGAACTTACCAACGAGTCACAGGAGTAAACAGCGCTTCCACGCTCGTCCTCGGCCCGGTCAGCCGCAGCAGACGCGGACGTGGCCGTCACCCGTCTCGGCGGTGATCTTCCTGGGGGAGTCGGGGTCGTGCCGAACGCGCACGTCCACGGCGGTCGCGCTGGTCGTCACGTCGTACGGGGTCCGGTCGTCCGACACGATCACGCTCACCTCGCCGGCGGCGCGGACCACCGCCCGCACGTTCGTCGGCGGCTGCCGGAAGCCCAGCTCCACGTCGCCGGACCCCACCTCCACGTCGGTGCGCCCGCCGCTCAGCTCCATGCCACGGACGTCGCCGGAGTCGCTCCTGACGTGCACGTCGCCGAGGGTCTCGGTCACCCGTACGTCGCCGGAGACCGTGGTGGCGCGAAGCCTGCCCTGTACGCCGCCCACATGCAGGGAACCGCTCACGGTCCCGGCCTCGATGGTCGCCTCCGGCGGCACGAACAGCACGTACCCGACCTCGCAGGTGGGGGTGCCGTGTCGCAGGCCGGGGCAGCCGGCGCCGAGCCGCAGGGTCCGCCCGTCCCACTCCTCGGT
Source organism: Nonomuraea sp. NPDC047897 (assembly GCF_043204415.1). Classification (NCBI taxonomy): domain Bacteria; kingdom Bacillati; phylum Actinomycetota; class Actinomycetes; order Streptosporangiales; family Streptosporangiaceae; genus Nonomuraea; species Nonomuraea sp. NPDC047897. The sequence goes on from NZ_JBIDCC010000031.1 coordinate 20,163, forward strand.
CACGGTCGGCCTGCGCTCGCTCCAGCGCAGCCACCGCTCCACGACGATCTCGCCCGCCTCGCCGGCCTCGATGGCGAGGGCGTGCACGCCCGGTCCGGCCTGCAGGTTCAGCACGGCCTGGTCGACGGTGATGGACCTGCGCGAGGTCTCCGTCGGCGGGTCGGCGTCGGCGACGCCGCGGTAGAGGCCCACGGTGGTCAGCGTCAGGGCGAGCGCCGTCGCCACCGTGCCCAGGATGAGCCAGAGTCTCCTCACGGCAGGCTCCTGACCTTGAGGAACCGCAGGACGGCCAGCACCCGCCGGTGATCGCCCTCGGCGGGGGAGAGGTCGAGCTTGGCGAAGATGTTGCCGATGTGCTTGCCCACCGCGCCCTCGCTGAGCACCAGCTCCTGGCCGATGCCCGCGTTGGAGCGGCCCTCCGCCATCAGCTTCAGCACCTCGTGCTCTCGCGGGGTGAGCCGGTCGAGAGGGTCGCTGTGGCCGCGCAGCAGCAACTGGGAGACGACCTCCGGGTCGAGCGCCGTCCCGCCCGCCGCCACCCGCCGCAGCGCGTCGATGAACTCGGCCACGTCGGCCACCCGGTCCTTCAGCAGGTAGCCGACGCCGCCACCGGTCGCGGAGGCGAGCAACTGGGCCGCGTACCGCTCCTCCACGTACTGCGACAGCACCAGCACGGCCATGTCGGGCCGCTGGCGGCGCAGCACCAGCGCCGCCCGCAGGCCCTCGTCGGTGTGGGTGGGCGGCATCCGCACGTCGGTGACGACCAGCTCCGGCCGGTGCTCCTCGGCCGCGCGCAGCAGCCCCTCGGCGTCCGCCGCAGCCGCCACCACCCGCATGCCGGCCGCTTCCAGCAGGCGGACCAGGCCCTCGCGCAGCAGGACCGAGTCCTCGGCGAGCACTACTCGCATGGCAGCTCCACCTCGATCGTGGTCGGGCCGCCGAACGGGCTGCTCAGCCGCAGCGTGCCGTCCACCGCGCCGATCCGCTGCGCGAGGCCGCGCAGCCCGGTGCCTCCGTCGAGGTCGGCGCCGCCGCGGCCGTCGTCGTGGACGCACACGTGCAGCCGGTCGCGCTCGCGCGTCACGCTCACCTCGGCCTTCGTGGCCGCCGCGTGCTTGGCGATGTTGGTCAGGGTCTCGGACACGATGAAGAAGGCCACCGCCTCGATGGTCGGGGAGGGGCGCCGGTCGAGGTCGACGCGGAGCCGTACGGGGAAGGGGGCGCGGGCGGCGACGCCGGACAGCGCCGCGTCGAGGCCCTGGTCGTTGAGCACGGCCGGGTGCAGGCCGCGGACGAAGTCACGCAGCTCCTTGAGCGCCTGCTTGGCCTCCTCGTGCGCCTGCTCGATGGCGGCGCGGGCGGGCTCGGGCAGGTCGGTGAGCGTGGCGCGGGCCATGCCGAGGTTCATCGCCAGCGACACCAGCCGCTGCTGGGCCCCGTCGTGCAGGTCGCGCTCGATGCGGCGGCGCTCGGCGTCGGCGGCGTCGATGACGCCGGCGCGGCTCTCGGTCAGCGTCTCGATGCGCCGGTCCAGCTCGTGGCGGCTCGGGCCGAGCAGCACGCGGGCGACCGCCAGGTCCAGGCTCGCCGTGGCCCGCGCCAGGATCGGGGCGAGCACCAGCAGCGCCGCGCCGACGGCGACGTACGCGCCGGCCACGACGGGGTTGCGCAGGTCGAGGGGGAACTCCATCGGCGGCGGCTGCAGATGCGGTTGCAGGAACGCGGTCAGACCCACCAGGGCGCCGGACCAGGCCAGCGCGACCGGGAGCGCGCACGCCACGCTCACCAGCGGCGAGAGCAGGTGGTAGCCGGCCTGCCGCCAGGTCGCCGCCTGGCGCCAGGTGGCGGGCGCCGTCGTCGGCGGGATGCGCGCGTCGAGGAAGGCGGCGAACCGCGACCGCTGGACCCCCGTCAGGGCGGGCATGCCACGGCGCAGCAGCGGCGGCGCCACGACCATCACCAGCGTCAGCACGAACAGCACCGCCGCAACCAGGACCCCGGTCATCACGTGCGCCGTGTCGAGCCAGGCCCGTGCCGACCACGGGCGGGGGACTCTCATGACCACCACGGTAATGACGGCGGGGGAGCGCGCGACATGGGTCTGCTGTGCGTGTGCGGGGTGGGGCCAGCCCCACCTTCACGGCCGGACGCTACAGGGGCGGCACCGACCAGCCCTTCTCGCGGAACAGCGGGGCGTGCTCGGGGTTGACGAACAGCCGGTCCTCGGGGGCCGGGACGCGGAAGTAGGTCTGCGGGTGCAGCAGCTCCCTGGCGTCGTCCGACAGGTCGAGGACGTAGCGGTCGGGGGCCCGGCGCTGCGCCAGGAAGCGCAGCTCGAACGGCAGGACCGCCAGCGGGGCCCCGTGCTCCCACAGGCCCAGCCCGCTCGCCCGGGCCGCGCGGACGGCCTCCCTGGCGCGGCCGAGCGCGCCCGCCTCCCCGACCGCCCGGCCGGCGCCGGGCGGCGGCACCGCGTCGGCCACCCGCCCCTCCTGACGGACGAACGGGTCGACGTTGGGCCAGATGAAGTACGGCACCACGTGGCCGGCGGCGAGCAGGCGCTCGTTGTAGGGGTCGGGGCGGGGCCTGTCGCGCTGCTCACGGTTGACGTAGCAGAGCAGCCGCCCGTACCGGTCGAGGATCTCGTGCGCGAAGGCCAGCCGGAGCTTGAACGAGGCTTCGGTGTGGCCCTGCTCGGCGAGGTCGCCGGCGATCATGTCCTTGAGCGCCCGGGTGGCGGGGGCGGCGTGGCGGGCGTGGTTGGCCGCGGCGTCCGGCCCGAGCCGGGCCAGCAGGTCGCGGTGCAGGGCGCTGCGCAGGGCGAGCGGCGGGAAGCCCTCGGCGAACGGGTCGGTGAGGAACGTCGTCCACGCGGGGTGCTCGATGGCGACGAAGCCGCGCGGGAAGTCGGGGAGAGCGGGGTTGCGGGGCAGCTCGAAGCTGACCTCGGGAGCGTCGACGCCGAGCAGGCGCACGCCGAAGTTGCCGTCGGCGGCGATGTTGATCGTGTCGCCGTCGTGCACGATCCTGTCCACCGGTTGGGCCACGCCGTTGCGGCGGGCCAGCAGGCCATGGCCGACCGTGATGCCGGGGACGGGTTGTTCGATCGCCTTTGCCATCAGAGCCTCCCGAGGGGACCGGCGGCTTCGGCCGCCGGGGGAATCGGGAGCGGGAGGGCCGTCAAGGCCCGAGCGTGCCCTGACCTGTCAGGTCTGCGCATCACGGGTCTCCTTCCGGGTTTTGTCGGTGCCTGCCGGTACCGTGGTCGCGTCGTTACCGAGCGTGGGAGGCGGGTGTGCGCAGGTCGTTCAAGTTCCTGCTGCGCCCCACCAGCAGGCAGGCCGCCGCGCTCGCCGCTTGCCTGGAGGATCACCGAATCCTGTACAACGCCGCTCTGGAGCACCGGCGCACCGCCTACGCCAAGGCGGGTGTCACGGTCCGGTACGGCGATCAGTCGGCGGAGCTGAAGCACATCCGCGCCGACGATGGGGAGGGTCAGGGCCGGTGGTCGTTCTCTTCCCAGCAGGCCACGCTGCGACGGCTGGACAGGGCGTTCCGGGCGTTCTTCGACCGGGTCAAGGCCGGGCGCACGCCTGGGTTCCCGCGTTTCAAGGGGCGGGGCTGGTTCGACACGGTGGAATGGCCCAGGGACGGTGACGGCTGCCGGTGGGACTCCCAACCCGAGCATCCGGCCGCCACGTTCGTGCGCCTTCAGGGCGTCGGCCACGTCCGGGTGCACCAGCACCGGGCCGTGAAGGGCCGGGTGAAGACGATCGCCGTCAAGCGTGAAGGGCGCCGCTGGTACGTGGTGCTGTCGTGTGACGAGGTGCCCGCGCAGCTCCTGCCCGCCACGGGTGTGGTCGCGGGGGTCGACCTGGGTGTCGCCTCGCTGGTCACGACCAGCGACGGTCACCACATCGACAATCAGCGGCACCTGGCCGCCTGCGCCGGCCGTCTGGCATCGGCCCAGCGAGCTCTCGCCCGCCACAAGCGCGGGTCCAAGCGTCGGCGTAAGGCCGTGGCCCGGGTGGCGGCGTTGCACGCCAAGGTGCGGCGGCAGCGGGTGGACGGCGCGCACAAGGCCGCGTTGGCTCTGGTCGGCGGCTATGACGTGATCGTGCACGAGGACCTGCGGATCGCGAACATGACGCGCTCGGCGTCCGGCACGATCGACGCCCCCGGCCGCAACGTCGCCGCCAAGGCCGGGCTCAACCGTTCGATCTTGGACGCGGGTTGGGGGGTGTTTCTGACGATCCTCGCGCACAAGGCTGAAAGCGCCGGTCGAGAGTTGATCGCAGTCGATCCCCGCAACACCTCCCGCACCTGCGCCCGCTGCGGGCACGTGGCGAAGGACAACCGCCTCACCCAGGCCGCGTTCGTCTGTACGGCGTGCGGGCACACCGCGCACGCCGACGTGAACGCGGCGACCAACATCCTGAGGGCAGGGCTTGCCCTTCGCGACGCTGCGGAAGCGGCTTAGCGAGAAGCCGCTCCCTTCAGGGAGCGGAGGAGTCACGTGTGCATCATCACTCCGATTGCGCGCCACGTCCCGTGGATCCGAACCAAACGGCGGTATGCGGCATCTCATCTGTTGTCGTTCGTACGGGAGGTTTCGATGATGCGGATGGGTGTGGCCGCGCCGGCCCTGCCGCGCACCGGCTGCTGAGTCTGACCGGGGCGCCCGTGCGGGGACGGGCGCGCCGTACGAGGGCGGGCGCGTCCGCCGGGGATGGGCGCGCCTTCGGGGTGGACGTGCCCGCGGGGGTGGGCACGTCCACGTGACGGGCGCGCGGCTGTGCGCGGGGGCCGCAGCCGCGCGCCCGCCGGGGCCGGTCACGCCGTCAGCTTGAAGCTCCGCCTGAACGTGGCAAGGTCCAGCGAACCGCCGAGCGTGGCACCCAGCCCTCGGCGGGCGGCGCCGGCGAACTCCTCGGCGTCGAGCGCCCCCGCGCCCTCCGGCAGCACCCCCGCCAGCGGGCGCGCGGCGAGCATCTCCAGGTCGGCCACGTTGCTCCGCTCGGCCAGGCCCGGCTCGGCCGGCCAGGACCCGATCACCAGGCCGGCCAGGGACAGCCCGCGGTGGGCCAGCGCCTCCAGCGTGAGCGCGGTGTGGTTGAGCGTGCCCAGCCCGGCCCGGGCGACCACGAGGACGGGCGCGTCGAGCAGCCGCGCCAGGTCGGCCAGCGTGCCGCCGTCCTCGTCGAAACGCACCAGCAGCCCGCCCGCGCCTTCGACCAGCACGAGCCGGTGGGTCTCGGCCAGCTCGGCGATCCGCTCGGCGGCCGCGGTCAGTGACACGGGCGGCAGCCCGGCCGCCCGCGCCGCTGCCGCCGGGGACAACGGCGCGGGGTAGCGGGCCAGCTCGAACGTCGTCGCCACCCCGGCCAGCCGGATGACCTCGTCCAGGTCTCCGGGCTCGCCCGGGGCCACCCCGGTCTGGGCGGGCTTCACCACGGCCACCCCGGAACCGCGCTGCCTGGCCAGGGCCGCGACGGCGGCGGTCGCGACGGTCTTGCCGACGCCGGTGTCGGTGCCGGTGACGATGAGTACGCTCATCCGGCCAGCCTAGGACGGCGCGGCCGGGCCAGCCGCCCGTCGTCCGCTGCCCGTCGCCCGTTGCCCGTCGCCCGCCGCGCCCGAGGCGCTCAGGGGCGGCGCAGGCGCGTGACGAACTTGTAGCGGTCGCCGCGGTAGAGGGACTGGGCCCACTCGACCGGGTTGCCGTCGGCGTCGAAGGCGTGGCGGGTGAGCAGCAGCATCGGCAGGCCCACGTCCACGCCCAGCGCCTTGGCGTCGTACGGGGTCGCCAGCACCGTCTCGATGATCTCCTCGGCGTCCGTGAGCCGCACGTTGTAGGCGTTGTGCAGCGTCTCGTACAGCGACGAGTGCACCTCCAGCTCGCGGCGCAGCCGGGGGAAGCGGCGGGCCGACAGGTGGGTGGTGTCGATCGAGACGGGCTCGCCGTTGGCCAGCCTGAGCCGGTGGATGCGCAGGACCCGGCCGCCGGGGTTGATCGCCAGGCGGCGGGCCAGCGCCTCGTCGGCCGTGATGTAGCCGATCTCCAGGATCTTCGTGTCGGGTTCGAGGCCGGCGGTGCGCAGGTCGCCGATGTAGGAGGTGAGCTGCAGCACCTGGGCGACCTTCGGCTGGGCGACGAACGTGCCCTTGCCCTGGATGCGCAGCAGCCGTCCCTCCACGACCAGCTCGGTGAGCGCCTGCCGGACGGTGGTGCGGGAGGTCTCGAACCGTACGGCGAGTGCCCGCTCGGGGGGCAGCGCGGAGCCGGCGGGCAGGCTCTTGGTGAGCTCCAGCAGGCTCCGCTTCACGTCGTAGTACTTCGGTACGCGGGGACCGTCGTCGGTCACGCTCTCACCTTCACTTCTGCCACGGCGGTGAGGGCGTGTCTGATCACCGCGAGATCATCGGAACTCAGATTGGCCCGAGCGGTCAACCGCAGGCAAGACCGGCCTTCCGGCACCGAGGGCGGGCGGAAGCAACCCACGCGTACCCCCAGGTCCGCACAGGTGGCGGCGGCGGCCAGCGCGGTCTCGGGCGGGCCGAGCACCACGGGCACGACCGCGCCCGCCGGCTCGCTCGTCTCCAGGCCGAGCGCGCGGGCCGTGGCGGCCAGCTCGCCGGCTCGCAGACGCGCGCGTCCAGGCAGCTCAGGCTGATGCTGAAGGATATCCACAGCGGCGGACGCGGCGGCAACCGAGGCGGGTGCCAGGCCGGTGTCGAAGATGAACGATCTGCCCGTGTCGATCAACGTGTCGATCACCTCCGGTTCCCCCAGCACCGCTCCGCCCTGGGATCCGAGGGATTTGGACAGTGTGACGGTTCTCACAATGTGAGATGCCCCGAAAAGTTCGGTTGACTGCACGAGGCCGCGCCCTTCTTCGCCGACGACGCCGAGGGAGTGGGCCTCGTCCACCACGAGGAGGGCTCCGTGCCGGGCGGTGACCTCCGCCAGCTCGGCGACGGGCGCGAGGTCGCCGTCGACGGAGAACAGGGCGTCCGTGACCACCACGGCGCGCTCCTCGGCGCGGCCCGCCAGCGCCTTCTCCACGGCCGCGACGTCCTTGCGCGGCGTCACGACGACCCGCGCCCGCGCCAGGCGGCACCCGTCGACGATCGAGGCGTGGTTGCCCGCGTCGGACACCACCAGCCCGCCCCGCCCGAGGGCCGTCACGGCCGCCAGGTTGGCCAGGTAGCCGGAGGAGAACACCAGCGCGCCGGGAGCCGCGCAGAAGGCCGCCAGCTTCGCCTCCAGCTCCTCGTGCAGCCGCGTGGACCCGGTGACCAGCCGGGACCCGGTCGACCCGGTGCCCCACACGCGGACCGCCTCGACGGCGGCCTCGATCAGCCGGGGGTCCCGGCTGAGCCCCAGGTAGTCGTTCGAGGCCAGGTCGAGCATGCCGTCGTCGTCCGGCGTGCGCGGGCGGAGCGTGCGCCGCAGGCCGGCGGCCTGCCGTCCGGCGGTGGCCTCGCGAAGTCCTGCCAGGGGATTCATGAGCGCATTCAATCAGGGGGCCGGTTTGGCCGTTGAGGGGAGAACCACGCATGATGCACTCGTGCCCACACTCAGCGACCTCGTCGTCCGCCACACCTCACTCGACGCGGCGGACCTCGACTGGCTGCACTCGCTGGTCTCCGACTGGCAGTTGCTCGCCGACCTGTCGTTCGCCGACCTCGTCCTGTGGGCGCCGCTGCTGCCGCCGTCGAAGGAACCGGCCGGCGGCTGCGGCATGGACCACGGCAGCGGGTGGATCGCCATCGCGCAGATGCGGCCCACCACCGGGCCCACCGTCTACCACGACGACGTCGTCGGCACGGTCGTCGCGCCGGGCGAGCGCCACCTCATCGACACCGCCTGGAACGAGCGGCGCATCTGCCGCGAGGGCGATCCCGACTGGTCCACCGGCGTGCCCGTGCGCGAGGAGACCATCCCGGTCCGGCGCGCACTGCCGGGCGGCGAGGGCCGCTTCCTCGCGGTCATCCAGCGCTCCACCAACCTGTCGTCCGCCCGCACCCCGTCCCGCCTGGAACTGACCTACCTGCAGAGCGCCTCCGACCTGGCGCAGATGGTCGCCGAGGGCCGCTTCCCGTTCTCCGGCGAGGAGCCCATCCTGGTCCGCTCGCCGCGCGTGGGCGACGGCCTGCTGCGCCTCGACAGGGCCGGCCGGGTGACGTACGCCTCGCCGAACGCGCTGTCGGCCTACCGGCGCCTCGGGCTGCACGCCGACCTGGTGGGCGCCGAGCTGGGCCGCGTCACGGCGCAGCTGTGCTACTCGGACGAGCCGATCAACGAGGACCTCATGATCGTGGCCAGCGGGCGCGCGGCCAAGGAGACCGAGGTGGAGTCCGGCGGCACGATCGTCCAGCTCCGCGCCATCCCGCTGATCGTCGGCGGCGGGCGCATCGGCGCGCTGGTGCTCATCCGCGACGTGACCGAGCTGCGCCGGCGCGAGCGCGAGCTGATGACCAAGGACGCGACGATCCGTGAGATCCACCACCGTGTCAAGAACAACCTGCAGACCGTGGCCGCGCTGCTCAGGCTCCAGGCGCGGCGGCTGCGTGTGCCGGAGGGGCGGGAGGCGCTGGAGGAGGCCGTCCGCCGGGTCGGCTCGATCGCGATCGTGCACGAGACGCTGTCCCACGCGCCCGAGGAGTTCGTCGACTTCGACGACATCGCCGACCGGGTGATCGCGATGGCCGGCGAGGTGTCGTCGGCGGAGGCGGCGGTCACGCCGCGGCGGGTCGGCGCGTTCGGGGTGCTGCCGTCGCTGATCGCCACGCCGTTGGCGATGGCGCTCACGGAGCTGCTGCAGAACGCCCTGCAGCACGGCCATCCGAAGCGGCTGCAGGTCGTGGTCCGGCCGGAGGCCGACCGGCTCAACGTGCTCGTCTGGGACGACGGCCAGGGGGTGCCGGACGACTTCGACCTCGACAGCACGACGAGCCTGGGCCTGCAGATCGTCCGCACGCTGGTGGTGGGAGAGCTGTCGGGCAGGCTCGCCATCGAGCGGCGCGAGGGCGGCGGCACGGAGGTCACGCTGTCGATCCCGCTGCCGGCCTCATGAGGGCCGCTCGGCCGCCACGTGGGGCCGGCGGCCGGTCGGGGTCGGGCCGGTGGGGTCGGGCCGGTTGTGGTGAGGCGGGCGGGTCGAGGTCCGGCAGGCCGGGTCAGGCAGGCTTGGGTCCGGCAGGCTTGGGTCAGGCGGAGGCGCGGGCGCGGGCGCGGGCCGTGCGGCGCTTGAGCGCGCGGCGCTCGTCCTCGCTCAGACCGCCCCAGACGCCGGCGTCCTGGCCGGACTCCAGGGCCCACTTCAGGCAGGCGTCGACGGCCGGACACGACCGGCACACCTGCTTGGCCTCCTCGATCTGCATGAGGGCGGGGCCGGTGTTGCCGATCGGGAAGAACAGCTCGGGGTCCACGTCACGGCAGGCGGCTACGTGGCGCCAGTCCATGCGTCACTCCTTAGTAGATGGAGCCTGGGTGCTCCGTGCGGCCACTACTTTGTGAAGAGTTTCACTAACGCGCGCGAACAGTGACCCGGTCGCTGGTGGTGGACCGGGCTTGCTCGCCCGACGGGCGGAACGACCTCGGCTTATGGTCAAAGGTCCTACGTTCCGACGTCAGTCTTGAGCCTGTCAGCCACGCTGAGTGCACGCAAGGGGTCAGGCCGAAGTTTTGGCCGTAATAGATGTCGTATGCGTCACACAATGACCGAATGTAATGAGCTAGACCAGTACTTGTAACGCGTCCGGGATAGACCGGAACGTTACGGACTCCCGCTCTCCCAGGTAGTCACCGTCCAGCTCGAAGGCCACCGGACGGCTCGCGGTGAGGGTGAACTCCTGCTCGTCGTGGAGCTGGACCAGGTGCCTGCCCGACGGAAGGGCCTCACTCTCCGTGAGGATGTGCCTGATCACCGGCAGCAGTGCGAGCGGGCCCATCCGCTGGAGCCCGAGCAGGTCGAGCCCGGTGTCGAAGCTCGCCCACGGGGTGGGCCGGACCGGTCGCGTGCCCACGTACGTCCACGGCGAGGTGTTCGTGATGATCGCCATGAAGACGCCCTCGGCCTTGGGGATGCCCCTGCCGGTGAGCGTCATGGCGGGGTGCCGCTTGTCGGTCAGCAGGTAGTGGCGCAGCGCGGTGTTGACGTAGCGGGACGGCGTCGCCCTGCGTCCCGCGCCGCGAAGCCCCTCCACGGCGCGGATGACCTCGGCGTCATATCCCATGCCCGCGCAGAAGGTGAAATAGCGGCTTTCGCCGCTCCAGAGGGCCTGGCCGAGCCCCACGGTCCTGCGTCGCCCCTCCCGTAGCGCCTCGAGCACCGCGCCGGTGGCCTCCACCGGGTCGTTCGGCAGCCCCAGGCCGCGAGCGAAGACGTTCGCGCTGCCGCCGGGGATGACGATCAGCGAGGGCCGTCCGGCGGCCGTCGCGGGGACCGGTGGCAGGTCGGCCGCCGCCGGTGCGGTGGGACCGCCGTTGACGGGGTTGAGCAGGCCGTTCACCGTCTCGTTGATCGTGCCGTCGCCGCCCAGCACGGCCACCACGTCATAGCCCTTGGCCCGCGCGGTGGCGGCCAGCGTGGCCGCGTGGCCGCGGTAGCCGGTCTCCTCGACGGTCAGCTCCACGGCCGCGCCGAGCGCGCGGATCAGCACGTCCCGCGTACGGGAGTTCGTGGTCGTCGCCTTGGGGTTGACCAGGAGCATCGCGCGCATGGGGCCAGCGTATCCGTGATCGTTGTCTATCTTGTCGCCAGATTTCCGATTTTGCGGACCCAGGGGGATGTCTGGCGGGCCGGAAGAACCACGGTGTCCCCGCGGCACGGGGACACCGGCGGCGCCGTACGGTGCGGATCAGCAGTACTTCGCCTTGCGGACGCTGCCGAAGATCGTGGGAGCGGTGATCCGGGCGGTGTCGCCCTTCGCGATCGTCCGGCACAGCGGGTCCGGGCCGTTGTTGATGTCGAGGGTCACGAGCCTCGTCGCGCCGCAGTTGAGGACGTTCGCCCACGCCTTGCCGCCGCTCTCGCCCTTGGCCGTGATGTGCAGGCCGCTCTTGCCCGTGCAGGGGGCGAGGGCGGCCTGCGCCGAGGCGGCGGTGCCCGCGGCGCCCAGTCCGGCGGTGGCGAGGGCCGTGACGAGGAACAGGCTCGCCGTGCGCTTCTTGACCGACATCTGTCTCCTTCTTCCGATCTCCGGCGCCGGAGGCCGTCACAGTCGCGCATGGCGGCCCGGCCGGTGCGTGAGGGGGTTCGAGCCGCCGTTTCCCGCGGGCGGCGAACGCCGGACGAGGGCGGGCGCTCGGCGCCGCGCCGGATCTGCCGACGATCTAGGTTGTCACGCTAGCCCCGTTTTCCGCACGTTGGGTTGATTGAAGATCTCCGGGTTGCTGTGCTGATCCGCTGCGCGGTATGACGTGGCTGGTGAGACAGCGTG
>NZ_JBIDCC010000032.1:0-30076 GCF_043204415.1 Nonomuraea sp. NPDC047897
GGGCATGACACGCCGCATCACCCGAGGAGGGCCCGCCCGACGCCAGCCCCGCTACGTCTGCGAATGAAGCTGATCACCCATCTCAAACACGCTCTTAGGCAAGATGTGGGGCCAATCCCGTCTTATGTAAAGCCGTCTCCAGAAGATCGCGTCGACCACGTTTCGGCATCCTGACCCGCCTCCCGGCCCGGCGTGGATGCCGGCAAAAGCTTACTGGTAGCGCGATTCAGGGGCGGGTTAAAGCGATGGGTGCGTCGGCAGTACACCTTAAACGTCTTGACCCGCCCTCCGGCCCAGTTCGCTATCTCTGCAACCTTCCCTGCTCAGTCCATATACAGAGGCGGGTTAAGAAGCTACGAGCCTCTGAGGCGTGCAGTCACCTTGCCGAGCCATCATCGAAGTCCGGTCGAGTGCTTCGGAAGGCCGGTTTCATTCCATAGGGAGGTTCGCCATGGATACTTGAAAGGCGTCAAACGAAGAACGGGAGTCGTCCGGTCTCTCAGTGCGCTGGGTCGATATTCTCGCCAAGGCCGGCGCATCTTCAGCCTTCGTAGGCGTCACGGCTGGCGTTGTGCCGGCCCTGACTGTCGGACCAGCCGTCGCAGTGGCACTCCACAAGTTGATCAAGTAGAGGTGTCAATCCGGTAGGACCGTTGCCCCGCCCCCTGCTTCTCGGGGGGCGGGCTGCTGTTCGCGGGCTCGGAACCCTGCTTGCAGATGTTCGATCGAGGCGCCTGGAGCGTTGGCGGACGCGACAGGAGCACACATGCTGGCTATGGCAACGCTGGGGCGGAGAGACGGTTGAGCAAACCTCGATCGAACCTGGCGAGGCCCAGATCTATGCGCCCTGTGCCCGTTGTTCGCGACTCGTCACACACGGTGCTAGACGTGCGCATAGAGCACAGCTACCCGGAGGTTGGGTGTTGGTCCCTCTCCCTAGTAGACGTATGTACGTTAAAACTGTGACGTACATACGCTAACCTGATCTATCGACACAGCCGGATCGAGCCAGAGAAGGGAAGACCCACTTGAACCCGAGCGGCGGGTAGGGGTGCGGCATCGACTTGAGTGCACCTGCGACCCAAGGCTGACGCGGCACGACCGTTGTGCCTGGTGAACTCGCTGCAGGCAACAGCCTCGACTGCGATCCACACGGCGGAGCCGTAGACAGATGTCAAGGAGCTAGCATCATGACCGCGATCATGCGTGTCCGCTCGCACGTCGAGCGTTGCCTGCAGGAGGCTTGGGGCCGACGGTGTGTCGGCTTCGATTCGGAGGGTGATTGCGCCTTTTACCGCGGCACCGTAGTCGGTTATGTCCGCGTTGCCGAATCTACTCCCGATACGATTCAAGTCTTCGCTGTCGCCGTCCGCGATGTTGCGCCGAAGGAGGACCTGCTTCGAGAGGTTAACGACCTCAATCTGGAAGTCGGAACGATGCGATACGTGCTGGCTGCGAAACAACTGATCGTTCTGCAACATCTACCCGCTCATTGCGCCACCCCGCGAACCCTCTCCCGTGCGTGCCGGGAGGTCACCGACGCTGCCCACCGGATGGGGCCAGTAATTGCGACAGTGCATGGTGGCACAACTCCCAGTCCGCCCCGCGGACTGGATATAAAGGACATCTAGCGGTCAACCAAGTCGTATCGACGAGGGCGGCGTACGAGTGGCTTGGTGACACGAGTGTGGTGCCGTGAAGGATGACTGACTGCGTTATTAGGATCGAAATAAAATAGACTGAGGGACGGCCCCAGGCGCCGCAACAGCTGCTACCAACGCGCATGGGCAGTTTGTGAGCCCGATCGGACTATCCTCGCCGAATCGGTACACCATTCCAACCTTTTGGCCAGCTGGTGAGCGTAGCCGCCAACCCAGCCGCAGCTAATCCCTTCGTCCGTGCGCGCTACACCTCACTCCGGCTCCGCGTGGCCAGGGGCCCAGGAAGAGATGGACCGCTCAACAGCTATTTCGGGAAAGCCGCACATACAAGGGCCGAGGCGATGGCTGAGCTCAACAAGGGTGCCTCTTCACCGCGGCGGAGATTCTGGAGGCGCTGGGTCTTGCAGGGCACGGTGGTAAGCGATCAGGACGTAGTTGGGCAATGGTTCCCCCGGGTAGAGGTCGATGCCGCGATCACGGGCCCACTGACGAACGGCTGCCTTCTGCTCGCCGCCCCCCGAAGGCGTTTTGGCTGCGCGCTCCTTCAGGTTGGAATGCATCAACAGGTCCAGAAAATCATCGACCGATGGTACATCGGTATCATGATTTTGCTTCCTCTGAGGCTCCTCCCAGAGGGGTATCTGCGACATGCTGTTGGCGCTCCTCGTTGATCGCCATCACCTCGGTGCGATTGCCGCGATGATCGTGGGGTCGTCTCTTGATAGCAGCATCCAGTTGGTCAAGACGCGACCCCTGAGCGAGCTAGGCAAGCACATGGACCGACGCTTCATGGGCAGTCAAGCCAACTCCTCGACTCTGCTAAGGATCTTCCGGTTCAAGTATGACAACCCTCGCCGCGGTGCGTCTCGAGAGCAGAAGATCTTTGGCGAGGACAACCACCGTAGGTGGCTACGGGCACGCTCAGCTAGCTCCTATAGCGGGGTATGTGGGTTGCTCTGGATGCGCGAGGTTGTACTGGTCTATGACGTGAGCTGGGATTTCCCTGTCGGTTTCGATCTCGAAGTGGTGCTCGCGAGCCAAGGTTACGACATTTAAGTAGCGAGGATCGTTGTTGGCTAAGGCAGCGTTTCCGTCGGCGTGGCCTTCCATCTGGCCAGCACCGCAGCCTCCTCGATGGCCTCCACTCTTCGAGGGGACCTGCCGGGCAACCGAAGCTCCGCGAGAGCCTCGTCAATGAGTGAGTCGTAGGTTGCCGCTCGCCCTTCACTCACCAGCCATTGAATGAGAGCCACCAACTCATCAGGCCGATATGTGGTGATGGCGCGGCCGCCGAGCCTGGGCGGCCGGCTGGGCCTTGCCGGTGAGCTGCCTGGAGGAGGCACCGGAGAGGTCGAGTCGGAGACGGAAAGAGCGGGGCGTAGACGACCGGCGATGTTCCGCGCCGCGCCTTCAACGTCGTTGAGTGGGTGCGTGGCCCGCAGTAGGCCCTTGCCCCAAACGAAATTGCGGGTGCTGAGCGAGGCAGTAATGCGGCCGTTCGTTCGTTGTGCGGCGTCCTCGGGAGATCGCACCACCAGGATGGGCAGAGTGGGCAGCAACTCTGCTTCGACGCGGTAACGAGCCAGGGCATCGCGAAGTTTGCCGAGATGGCTACGAATCTGGGCGTCAGACGGCCGGGTTGTAGGTGAAGCCGCGGGCGGTGCCTTGTGGTGCGGTGTGGCACGCGTTGAGGTCTGCGGTGAGTACCCAAGAATTTTTCTTGCAACCCCCTCGGGGTCTCGAGCTGAGTGCATGGACATTACCGTTCCGCTGCCCCAGGTGAAGTTGACGTAGGGCGCGGAAAGCCGAATCTGGCCTGCCGTACGAGTGACCGCATCTGGAGGAGATTTCACGATCAACGCGTAATCGTCTGCCACAAGTTCCACTGCTATGCCGTGACGTGCCAGGGCGCGACGCAGCGTTTGAAGCGGTGGCAGCACGCTTCCTATCCGTGGCCGATCATCCTGCCTGGCGAGTGCTTCTGCTGTGGCTGTGGCTGTGGCAGGAGCCTTCTTTCGTACTATGGGCTGGATCTGAGTCACCGCAGAATAGACTCGTTGGAGGTCCCAAACGGACGGCTTGTGGGGCGGAGCCAGCTTCGTGATGATCAGGTGGACGACCTTTTCTGGAGTGGGCTCAACGCCCTGACGTAGTGCCCACTTGGCCGCAGTCGTCAGCTGCTCGTCATCGAAAGCGGATACGGCCTGCTGTGTCTGAAGAGGGAAGGGGTCTGCCTCCTCAACTGCTGGGCGGACATTGCTTCTCGGCTTCAGTGCAGTTCGGCTGGTAACGATTTTGTTCGCTACGTCCTCGTGGTCCTCGACCGCGTGAGTGAACCGAGAGTGGTCTGGTCCCCAGGTGAATTGACCGTCCGGCCTGGACACCGCGACCTTGCCTGCTGTCTCAGTCACGACATGTCGTGGACCCAAGATAAGCAGCTCGGGGGCCTTCGCACTCAGTATGCACTGGACACCCTTGGCGACGAGTATGCCGCGCAAAACACGTAGATGTCTGAACGCCTGAGCTTCAGACAGCGCCTTCGCCGTGGCGGGGGAGGCCTTCGTATCGGATGCCACGGACATGGCGCGGCGATAGGCATCGACGATGCGTGCTGGCAGGCGCCCTCGATCACCTACCGTATGGCCTTGTGCAAGTGCCCACTGGCGAATCGCCGCGGTATGAATGTCTCCGTCTTCAGGCTGCGAAGGGGCGCTGGTGGCGGTCTCATCAGGTCGTGAGAGAGCGTTGAAGAGATCGTCCAAGGATGGGGCGGAACCAGAAGTGTTCCTGCCTGTGCTCTCGAGCCATCCATCTGCTCGATGGCCCTGGCTCTGTTCGTGGCGAGACTCTCTGGGGGCTGAGTCCTCTTCCTCTGCGGCTTTGTCGGCCAGGACTTGAACAGCATCCACTTGTGCTTGCTGGTCGGTATGAACGTCCTTCGCTGGGGCGCTTAGGGGAAGATCATGGTGAGCCGGTCCCCTAAGCTCGAGCATGTCAATGCTTGATTGGGTTGCCGTCTGGCCAACGACGCCCGTCGGGTCTGGAGCCTTTGGATCGAGCTGCGCCTCGCCATGCTGGTTGTGCCAGTCCACTCCGCCTCTGACCTCAGTGGGTGAGGTGGCTTGCGAAGGAGAGGGCTCCTTGCTCTGTACGGCTGGCTGAGTCGTCGAACTCGTCTGGTCATGGCCGACGCTGGCCTGCTGAATGAAATGGGCCGTTGGCGCGAGCGAGAAAGGAGAGGGATCGCCCTGGTCGTCTGCCTCCTCGGAGGTGTCATACCAGGCAGCAACCTCCTTGCTGGCAGCCCCACCCGCAGGGCTTGCTTGCGGTGCCAGCTGTCCCGGATCCTTGACTTCCTCGGAAAGAGGAAAGGGCCCGGCAACAGTGAACTCATTGAGTTGGGGCTCGAACTCCTGACGCTGACGGGGCTTAGGAGCCACAGGGGCGAGCTCAGCAGCGGATGTGGCGCTCGAAGCTGGAGTGGGTTCGCTGCTGGTGCTCTCACCAGGATCAATGCCCAGGTCTATCAGAAGCGTCCAGAGAGGCGCCATCGCTGCTTCGGGATCGCGATAAAACGCGCTCCCGCGGACTCGCCAGAACCGCCACCCCAACCTTTCCAAGATGGTTTGCCGGCGCAGGTCGCTTTCCCACTGATCGGGGCCGTGGTACTTATCCCCGTCACACTCGATGGCTAGCTTGCGCCCATCACCGTGCACCACCAGGTCAATGCGGAGGCTTCCGACGCGATGCTGGGGCGAAACGCGATAGCCCCGGTCCGTGAGCTGGCGAAGCACACGTCGCTCGAAATCGGACTCGCAGCGCTCCTCCAGACCTTCGGCAATGTCGTGTAACGGCTGCTGCTCGACGCAGTACCTGATGAGTGCGGCTCGCTGATCATCCGGATGCAGCTGCTCGGGCTGGACACTGTGGAAGACCCACAGTTGATCCTTGGCTCGACTCGCGGCCACGTTGACGCGCTGCTCGTACGCTTTGCTGGTGAAGGCCGATCGGTTGTCGTCGGCGACCACACTGATGAAGATGACGTCTCGTTCGTCTCCCTGGAAGCTGTACGAATCGCCGCAGCGAAGCTGCCGCTTCTCGTACTCTGCAGGGCCAAGCTTGTGCAGAAGGCGCTGGTCGATGTACTCGGCCTGCTTGCTGTTTCCGAGCAGCGAGATCACGCCAAAGGTACGACCGGCGTAGGCAGGGTCGTTACAACAGTGAATGATTTGATCGACGATTGCCGCGGCTTCGGCCTCATTGGCCTCACCTATGTTTGTGCTTCGTCGTACCCCGCCGGGTACGTAGATCGCTCGTACGGTGGCGCCTGGGAGGCTATGGGAGGACTCTTCGCGCAGAGGCTGGATCTCGCCGCCGTAGTACCTCTGGGAGGAGAACTCGATGATGCTCGGCAGGGAGCGGAAGTGCTCTCGCAGCCGCACCACACCTGGAAAGAGGCGGGTGGACGCATCATAGAGACTGGACTCGAGGTCGAGCAGGAGTGCGTTCGGGAAGTCTCTCAGGTGCGCATGCACGAGCTCATCGACTCGTTCTCGGTTGACACCCACTGCAGATGGGCTGATCTGTTTGTCGTCGCCAACCACAATCACTTTGTGCCCGAGTCCCAAAAGGCCAAGTGCGAAGACATCGCACTGGCTGCTTTCGTCCACGATGACGACGTCGAAGGCTGGCGCGACGGAAGGATCAAAGGATTCGGCCACCCGATAGTAGGGCATGATCCATACAGGAACGGCTCCCATAGCTTGTGGCATGAGACGCTGTGCTTCCGCTCGCCACTTGTTCGCACGCTCGGAGGTGCCGCGGCCGATTCTCCGTAACGTCTGTAACCAGCCGACCAGTGCCTGACGCTGGCTGTCTCCGAGGTTACGTTTAGCGCCCAGCCATGCTGAGCGTCTCGTGAGTTCCAGCGTGATGCGACGCAGTTCCTCCTGCGCGTGGGTCAGCCGGCGCTGTATCTCTTCTGCGTCGTTGGCCTTCAGCAGCTTCGATAGCCAGGTATCGGCCTGTCGCCACTGCCAAAGCTCGTCGATCTCAGAAGGTTCGCCGCACTGCTCGACGTCGCCGCGGCTCTCCCTGATCTGCTGAGCCCACAGCGGAGCGAGGGAGGCGAGGCGCTGGTGGAGCTCCGCGAGCCGAATGGCCTTGGGGTAGACGGTGTGAAGGCGTGCAGCGGTGGCAAGCGCAGCATCCCAGCGCTGCCAGTCGGCTCCCGCCAGAGCGGTTGCCAGCTCTGCCCAGAGCGGGGATGCACTCTGTGCCTGGCGACCAGCCGTCAGTGTTGCCGCCAGCTCTTCCATCCCGGCGACGGGCTGACACTGTTGAGCGCGCACCCGCAGATCAGAAAGCACCTCGACGATCTGATGGAGGTGCGTAGAGCTGCAGCGAGGTGGGATCAGATCGGGGGCGATGAGCGTACGGAGCTTGGTGCGGAGGGCTGGCCAATGCTGGGTTTCCCAGCCCAGTACTTGCAGGATCTCTTGAGCTCGTGCTTCCAGCCACATTTCTACAGCAGGTGCATCAACAGGCAGAGCCGGTGCCTCGCTGGTTGGCGCGATGTCGCCCATCCACAGCTGGGCTGCAGAGCTGCGGATACGGCTTAGCTCGAGGTACGCCAGGATGCGATCAACGTCCTCTGCGGTGTCCGGTTCATGGCCGTCGATCGAAAGGCCCTTCAGGAACTGAGTCAGGCGTCGCTGGAGCAGCGAGGAGACTCGCTTGCCCTCCTGGAAGCGTTGACGCAGCTGGCGGAGAAGTTCGATGGCCTCCCGAGGCGAATAGCCTTCCAGCATACTGACGTGTGCCCCAGCAACCGCACTACGAAGCCGGGCACACTGAATCGTGTCCGCTTGGAGTCGGTGGGCATGGCCGGCCCAGAGGTCTCGCCACTGTTGAGCTTGTGTGACCTGAAAACGGAGGCGCGTGAGCCAGCCGGATTCAAGGGACGCTAGATGGTCGCGCGCCTGGACGGTGGCGTCGATAAGCATGGACAACTGTTCATCGGTTAGGGCGTCAACCGCTGCCCAGGTGGTGATGTGGCGATTGTGGTCGGAAAGCTTCTTGCCCGTAGCCGCCAGAGCCTGGTCACGCTCGGCGAGTTGCCGTCCAGTGGGAAGCTGCTCAGGATGCGGCAAGGCTTGAGCTGCGGCGAGCGCGTCCTCGGCCTCGACACGGCGTGACAGGGCGAACAGCTCGCTGGCCTCGTGTGCGCTGAGAGGGCAAGGGACATCCGCCTCGATCGCATCAGGGATGCGGGCCATCTCTGCCTGGTGATGCGCCAACCATTCGGCGAGCTCTGCGGCACGGCGACGATGAGTGCCGAGTGTCAGTTCAGCGCCTTCTTGAGAGAGGGAGTCACGCAGGCGCTGGCGCAGCTGCAGGACTTCCTTTTCCGCGGAGCGCAGCTGTTCCTGCAACGAAGCGATAAGCGAACTTTCCCGTTGCTCGTCGACTAGGTCTGCTGCCTCGGTAATCGCGTTGACGGACCGTTGCAGGGCGGCCATGTCTGCGGCCGAAGAGCCGAGTATGGCAAGGGATAGATCGCGTAGCTCAGCGGGTATCTTGTCACGAAGCACGGCCAGAGTTTGGTCTTTGTGTGCGGTGACGAGGACACGCTTGCCATGCGCCACGAGATGCGAGATCAGGTTCGCGATGGTGTGGCTCTTGCCCGTGCCGGGAGGGCCCTGCACGGTGACGCCGTTATGCGTCGCGAGCTTTTGGGCGATCTGCTCTTGCTGCTCATTAGTGGCGAGTGGCAAGAGAAGGTGCTCGGCGACGGCTTCCCAATCTTGGCCATGATGGAGCAGAACCCGCTTGGCCTCGGCTTCGCCGGCAGCGAGTGCAACAATGGGCGCGGGAAGATGGTCAGTGGATGCAGCGACCTGCTTCAGTCGCTCGAAGAACTGTAGGAACATGACCCGCCGCTGGCGGATGAGCAATCGCCAGGTTGGCGCAATAGCAGGTGCTTGGCCCGCGTCTGGAAGGTCATCACTCAGTGTGACATGCGCGTCGAGTCCCAGAGGGGCTATCAGTCTCTGGCTGATCCCGTGAAGCTCGCCGCGTGACCAGACTTCGAGCGCATCTCGTCGAAGGTCTTCTCCGATCTTGGCGAGTTCTACCATGTTGGGCGCCCCGACACCCTGTAGACACTCGAGCTCCAAGCGGGGGAGTTCCTCAGGTACAACGGTAAGCTCGCCGCTTGCCTCGTCGAAATCTATCCGCGCGCGGGTAAGCAGGAGTGGGTGACAGATGCTGTGGCTGTTGTGTTTCCAGCCGAGGAAGGCATGTCCCCAGACGAGCTCGTGAGTGGCTTCGTCAGCGCGGAGGCGTTGGCGGAGACGGAACAAGGCCTCGTAGAGCTTACGTGCTTGGGCGGCAAGCTTGGCCGGGCCGGACCATGGCTCCCAAACCTGGACGATCCACTGCTCGAGCGCGTCTTGGTCTGCCTGCCCAGACTTTCCGGAGCGAAGGCCTAAGCTGGGGCGCCGATAGGGATTGTCACGGTGCAATCGATCCTCTGCCCAAGACAGGGCAGCGGGGAGGACCGGGGCCGCTGGCATGGAGATCTTCGAGGCGCGTAGCCAGCCGTCGCTGCCTCCTAGCCGGACGGCTGGATGGCCGGGGATGTCCTGGGGAGCCGCCGCTATCTCGTGATCCCCGACGTGCCGCGTGGGCTTCGCGTGGGCCTCTTGTGTCAAAGCGCTGAGGTAGTCGTACAGCCGTGTTACTCGCTGTCGAGTCTCCACTTCGCCTGCCACTGAATCTCCTGGGTCGCGATGTCGCAGATTGATACGTAAGACATACATGAGGAACCTGGCAATTCCCTATACCAGGACGTATCTTCTCGGCATCCATTTGCGCGATCTTGTGGGGGTTCGAGCGAGTCGTAGCGCCGCAGCCCGTCGACTGCTCCTTCCGGCTACAAGCAATGACGTAGGGTGAGCGGGCAGGTGTGGGCTCGTAGGGCGGTGCTGCTTCGCACTTCCTACTCCTGGCGTTTGTCGGTGCCTTCTGCTAGACCCTGAGAGGCTGTCCGGATCGTCATCGAGGAGGTAGCCCCGTGGCCTTCAGCGATGTGCTGCCTGCACTTAGGGCTGCCTCCGATGACGCGCGTGCCGCACTCGCAGAGGCTTACGCTGTTCGCCTAGCGGCTCACGACGGCGACGAATCACTTGGCCAGCTACTGGAAGTCCAGAGTCCGGAACCAGTGGATATCAGCCGGCACTGCGAGACCAGGCGAGCACGGAACGTCCTACTGGCAAACACGCTCGGTGACGTTCATCAGGTGTTGCAGGTCGCAGTTCCCGACTTCCGAGGCCTGAAGAACTGTGGTCAGCGAACGCTGGTGGACATTCTGAACGCCCTGCTTATCTCGCTGAGTGAGAATCATTTCAACGAGCCGGTCGAAGATCCAGTGTCAGATGTCGATGCAACTTTGTGCGACCTTTTGGAAGGCTGGACTGCTTCTCTCAGCGATCGGGAGCGGCTCATCCTCCGTCATCGTGTTCTCTGGCATGACCGCAACCTGGACGACCTGGGTAAAGAGCTGGGCGTTAGCCGAGAGCGTGTTCGCCAACTAGAAAAAAGACTGCTCGAGAACTTCGCTAAATGGCGTGAGAACCCTCAGGTTGCCGAGCAAGTCGCAGATCTGTACCAGAAGATTCGCGCTGAGACGCCCCTGCTGACGACTATTGAGTCCGTCGCCCAGCGTATTCCTGAGCTGAGCGAGGAAATCCGGACAGCTGATTGCCTGCTGCATAGCTTCTTGGAAGTCCTCATCCCGGATCTTGATATCAAAGAGCCTTGGCTGGCGATTCGCCCCCTCCCAGACCTTCGAGATGCAACGTTCCATGCAGCCATCCATGGCGGTATCGGCGAGGGCGACGAAAACGCGTTGGGGCGACTGCGCAGCAAGCTCGACCTGGACAATCAGACCTGGGATGCCTGGCTCGACTACTGCGGGCTGCGCGAGATCGGAGGCGTGGTCGTCCGCAAGTCCGCCTCGCAGCCAGAGCTCGCGGTGGCCATTTTGCGTGCCGTCGGCCACCCCTTGAGTGGAGAGGAGATCGCAGAGCGGCTCGACGTCGTGGCCAGTCGCGCCCTTCGCGGTCGCCTGCAGACTGACGACCGTATTGCGCGCGTTGGCCCCAACTCTTATGGGCTCCCCGAGTGGGAGCTGGAGACCTACGAGGGCATTCGCGAGGAGATCGTTCAGAGGATCGAACGCGGTGGTGGGCAGGCCTGGTTGTCGGCTGTTGTCGATGAGCTCGTCGAGCAGTTTGGAGTCTCTCCAGCGAGTGTCCGCGCCTACGCGGCACGCCGGGAGTTTGCCCGCAGAGACGGCTGGATCAGCCTCGCCGGAAGCGGGAACGATGGACTGAGTCGTACCTCCCGCAGAATGCCGTCCCCCCAAGAAACCCGCCGTTGCTTCTTCCACAAGAGGCAGTGGTGGTTCCGCGTGGACGTCAACAAGGAAACGCTCCGCGGCTCTGGATTCACCGCGCCTCGAGGTGCGATGGCACTGTTCCAGGTCGCGGAGGGAACCGAGCGAAGCTTCGCTGCCTTAGCTCAAGAGGTTCGCGTGTCGTGGGTCGCCCCACAACCCCAAATCGGAAGCATCAGACCGCTTGCCATGCAGCTGCAGGCCCACGTTGGAGACGTGCTCTGGCTTGCCCCTGCAGGTGACGGCGCCGTTCGCGCACGTCTGGTTCGTGCGTGGAGCAAGAGCGACAGCGACGAGATCGCCCTGCGCGCAGGCGTTCAGCGTGGCCTCAAAGGAGAAGAATTGCGATCGGCTCTTGCGGGTGCTCTGGAGGTTCCGGCTGAAGCCTCGTGGGATGGGATCACGATGGCGCTGCGTGCTCGAGGAGATCTTGACCTGGCCGAGCTCGTCGAGGGCTACACCTTGAGTGACGCCTTCAGGGAGCTGGAACCGGTTCCCGACCTTGGTGACTTCTTCGCTGCCTTGGGTGGACAGTGATGTCCGGGATGCTGCGCGATCTCTCCATCGAGGACAGCTACAGGAGCGACAGAAGCAATGTGGTCGCGGAGTTCTATATCCCCTGCCTGTCCGCCGCGAACCGCTACGACCGCGCCGTAGGATACTTCACCAGTGCGTCGTTGGCTCTCGTGGCTCGTGGATTGGAGAGCTTTGAACGCAATGGTGGTCGTCTGCGCCTCATCGCGAGTCCTCATCTGACGGACCGCGACATTGAAGAGATGCGGGCGGGATACGCCTATCGCGACGTGATCGCTAAAGCGGTGGCCCGTGAACTGAATCCAGACATCGAACGCTCTCCCAAAGAGCTCGCCGGTCTCGGCATCCTGGGCAGACTGATCGCGCAAGGTACACTGGACGTCAAAATTGCAATCGTGCATGGGAGAGACGGGCTGGCTCTTTATCACGAAAAGATCGGCCTCATTACCGACAAGTATGGAGACACGGCCGCCTTTACCGGGTCAATGAACGAGACCGGCTCGGCGTTTCTGGAGAACTTCGAATCTATCCACGTATTCAGATCATGGAATCTCAATGATCGCAGTAGAGTGGATAGCATCCGAGTCGACTTTGAGGAACTGTGGGCCGGGCGAACACCTCGGGTTGAAATCCTCGAGTTCCCGAAAGTCGCCAGGGAACACTTTATCGCCCTCGGCGAGCGTGCTGCGCAGGTGCCGGCTTCGGCTGATGTTCCCGAACTCTTGACTGTGTCGACGGATCTCACGACCCTTGGATGGGCACGGATTCCACGCGATCTGGAACTGCGGGATTATCAAAAGGCCGCTATTGTGCAGTGGCTAAGTGTCAACGGGCGTGGCGTCTTTCAGATGGCGACCGGAACTGGCAAGACCATCACCGCTCTGGCAGCGCTCGATCAGGTCGGCAGGCAGCTCCACGCCCGACGATTGCCCCTGGTCACGGTCGTCGTTGTTCCGCTCTTGGACCTTGTTGAGCAGTGGTCGGGAGAGTTGCGCAGCTTCGGGGTTGTCCCGATCAAGTGCCGTGATGCGGCCACCTCATGGGAACCGGCCGCTCGTAACGCCATTGCCGCACTGCAGGCACGTCGCCAGGGCAGTGTGACGCTGGTCGTCACCAATGCCACCTTCCGAGGCGCGACCTTCCAACGCCTGCTGGCAACGGTTGACTCCCCCTTGCTGATCATCGCTGATGAGGCGCACCACCTTGGAGGTGAGCACCTTCGAGCGTCCTTGCCAGAGAGTGCACGGTTCCGGTTGGCACTCTCTGCTACTCCAGAGCGGTGGTTCGATCCCGAGGGCACGGACGCGCTGAGGGACTACTTCGGAGACACGCTAATCGAGCTTGGCCTCAAGGAAGCCATCGATCTCGGAGCGTTGACAAGATATCGATACCACCCTGTCCTGGTCCCGTTGAGTGACGATGAAGCTCAGCAGTACACCGAGCTGACCGTTAAGATCGGTGCTCTCCTCAGGTCGAAGGAGCCGGAGTCGCGAGGGGAAGATGACACCTCCCCGCTGGGAATGCTGCTCAATAAGAGGGCCAAGGTGCTAGGCCACGCGCGAGCCAAGATGCCGGCTCTGAGAGAAGCGCTGGAGCAGCACCGGCAGAGCGCATTCCAGCTCGTCTACTGTGCTGAGGGTGGTGCTCCGTTGCCCGAGGGCGGAACTGGTCCCCGGCAGGTGGACCAAGTCCTGGAACTGGTAGGTAACGAGCTGGGCTTGAGGGCGCACACCTTCACAGCAAGGGAGAACAAGCGGCAGCGGATCGACCTGCTTCGCTCCTTCGCGACAGGACGTGACCTGCAGGTTCTCGTATCGATGCGCTGCCTGGATGAGGGTGTGGACCTACCGGATGCCCGCGTGGCGTACATGCTGGCCAGCAGCACCAACCCGCGGCAATTCATCCAACGGCGAGGTCGAATCCTGCGCCGGGCCCCAGGTAAGGACCTCGCCGAGGTGATCGACTTCGTCGTGATGCCTCCCCAGGACCCAGCCCTGTTCGACATCGAACGCCGCCTCTTCAAACGAGAGCTGGCCAGATGCGTAGAGTTCGCCGGCTATGCAGAGAACTGCGGCGAGGCACTGGCCAAACTGAGGGACTTGCGCGACTATTACCAGCTTCTTGATGTGTGAAGGACGGAGAACAGACAGTGAGCGACCAGAGCGAACGCGAGATCGTCGGTCGTATCTACGCCGAGCTGAGCGACGAGGCTAAGCGGCTCGTCGTCGACGTTCTGACCTTGGAAAAGGAGAACCTGCATCTAGGCGATACGGCCGCGGTAGCCCGGAACGTGAGTGACCAGATCATCCGGAAGGTCGAGGGCATCGTCAAGTGAAGCTGCTGTCGATCGAGCTGGAGAACTTCCGCCCCTACGGCGGGCGCCACCGGCTCTCCTTCGCAGGAGAGCCGGGACACAATGTCACGCTGGTCTACGGGACCAACGGCGGCGGCAAAACCACCCTGCTCAACGCCTTCACCTGGGCCCTATACGGGCATCTCAGCGCAGACGTCGAACAGCAAGACCGATTGATCAACAATCGGATCTGGCACAAAGCCCGGGTTGGTTCCCAGGTCGAGGTGTCAGTGACCGTCGTCTTCGAACACGAAGGCCGTACCTACACGGTGCGTCGCTCCCTCAGCGCCGAGAAGCACAGCTCGGAGCAACGCCTGCCAAAGCCCCAGCTTGCGCTCTTGGAACGCGACGACAGAGGCATCACCAGGGAACTTAAGAGCGCTCAAGGGCACATCGACAAGATACTTCCCGAGCGCCTAAGTAAGTTCTTCTTCGTCAACGGCGAGCGGATCGAGCAACTCGTCCGCAAAGAGGCCTATGCCGAGATCCAGCATGCGATCAAGACACTCCTCGGGCTGGAGCAGCTAGAGCGGGCTCTCAAACACCTTCCAACTGCCGCCAACAAGCTGCGGCACCAGATGAAATCCGAAGGTGCTGATAGCGAACTAGCCGAGCGGTTGGCTGCCGAGATTGACTTAACCTACAAGGAGATGGAGGAGAAGAAGCAGAAGAAGGAAACTCTCAACACGGAGGTTCAGCACCTCAAGGATGAGATCGACCTGCTGTCGGCACGGCTGAAGTTGCTCGATGGAGCAAAGCAACTCCAGATCGAGCGTGAACGACTGGAACGCGAGCGCGAGGCGGCTCACGAGTCATTGCGCAAGCTCGAAGACGATCGAGCTCGCGTGCTCGCGGACACCGGGTACCTCGCGTTCCTACCAGAACTTCCCGAAAAGGTCATCGCCGCCTGCGATGCGCTTCGTGAACGGGGCGAACTCCCAGCGCCGCTGAAGCTGACGTTCATCGAAGACCTGTTGGAGACAGGCGAGTGCATTTGTGGCACTCACTTGCCCAACGGATCCAGCGAGCGCGCCGCCCTCGAGACGTGGCGAGCGAGGGCTGGACTGGCCGAAGTCGAAGCAGCCTGGAACCAACTACGGGGTGCGGTATCAGGGCTGGAGGAGAGACGCGCCAGCACGATGGATCGTCTGCTCGATACCGATCGGCTGATCGGAGAAGCATCTGACAAAGAGCGCGTACTCGTGGAGCAGCTCAACGAGGTCTCGCTTGAGCTCCAGAAGCTGCCCCGGGAGGACATCAACGCGATCGAAGTCCGACGCGGGAAGATGATCGACAAACTGAGCGAGACCAGCAGGCAGCTCGGCACGATCGACCAAGACCTCGATCACCTGGCGAGCCAGAAGAAGCAGAAGGAAGAACAGGCCGACAAGCTCCAAGTCAAGGACGAGAACAACCAGCGCATCCAGCGCCGGATCGCTGTGGTACGAGAGACCGAAACCGCCCTAGGGAAGATCCTGGAGCTACTCTCCGACAGCATTCGCCGTCGGCTGGACGCTCGCATTCGTTCCTTGTTCAGGCAGGCATCGCTGAAGAACTACGAGCCGGAACTGACGGCTGGCTTCCAGCTGGAATATTGGGAGGCCGCCGGCAGTGAGAGGATGCCGGCTCCCAAGTCCACGGGCGAAAACATGCTGCTCTCCCTGTCCTTCGTCGGTGCCATCGCTCAAGAGTGCCGAGACGCGGCCAATAACCCCAACCCCTTCTTCGGAGGAGTGGGAGGCGAGTACCCCATCGTCATGGACGCCGTCTTCGGCAACCTGGACGATGACTACCGCCGGCAGATCGCCAAGTTCCTCCCCGAAATGACCTCGCAGGTGGTCGTGCTGTCAAGCAAGGCCCAGGCCGACGGCGTCGCGGAAGACTCCCTGCGCCCGCGCGTCGGCCAGCAATACGTCATCACCACCCACACCACCAAGAGTGACTTGGTCGACGTCACAGAGAAGATCAGTGTGAACGGAAAGGACTACCCCTACCAAGTGGTGGGTTCTTCCTTTGACGGTGCAGAGTTCACCGAGGTGACGGACTAATGACGAGCCCCATCGAGCAGAGAGTCCGCCGACCCAAAGGCCACGAGACGCTGATCCAGCAGCTGAGCAAGGACGGCGATGGACCGTTCACCAGCATGGCCTCGACGCTGCTGTTCGCAGCCTCCGTGGGATATGCCCATGAACGGCGAGTGCCCTTCAGCGACACCAACGAGCCCATCAGGTACGAAGTCTTCCGGCGATCTCCAACCGCCGAAGCATTCATCGACTCACTCGGAGTGCTTGAGCATCCGGGCGACCCATCCATCTTGAGCGAGGAGCGACTCGGAGAGCGGGTGACGATCTTCGAGGAGTATGCCAACGGCGGCCTCAACTACATTCAAGGGGAGATCAACGCCAGCAAATCACGCGTCATGGACGTGCTCCTAGAGATGGTGCGCCAAGCTGGCCGCAATCAACCATCAGGAGATCTTCCTCCCGAGCTAGGCCAATTCTTCAGCCCGCCAGAGTTCTAAACCCCATGATGGGCACGTGAGCCTCGCACAGCAGCCAGGCGGCGCCTGGGAGACCGAGCGCCGCCTCACTGCCATCGGCAGAACCGGTCTCTCAGTACCGGCCCGTCAGGCCGTGGTCGATCAACAGATCACGCCCGAACGCTCTGTCCTGGATTACGGATGTGGACGGGGTGACGACGTTCGTGCCCTGCGCAGTCTGGCCGCTCAGGTCACTGGTTGGGATCCGCACTACCATCCAGACGGTCACCTCGGCTCCGCAGATGTCGTGCTCCTGACCTACGTGCTCAACATCATTGAGGACCCCGAAGAACGACGCCAAACCCTCCTGCGAGCATGGGATCTCGCAGAGGAAACGCTGATCGTCTCCACCCGGCTCACCTGGGAGAAGGCAAAGGTCAAAGGAACGGGTTTTGGCGACGGGGTTCTCACGAGTCGCCGCACCTTCCAGCACCTATTCGGGGCCAACGAGCTGCGAAGCTACGTCGAAGACGTCACGGGCGTGCGAAGTGTCTCGGCCACGCCAGGAGTCGTCTACGCCTTCAAGCGAGACGAGGCGCGTCTCAGCTATCTAGCTCGTCGTATTGCGCCAGCGGCAACGTGGCTAGCGTCTGACGACGCAGCATCAGCGATCGCCGCGGTGATCGATTACACCGAACAGCGCGGCCGCGTGCCACGGGTGGAAGAGATGCCAGCCCCGATGGTGGAGCTCCTTGCACACTTGAGTCCCGGCGAGCTCCACAGACTCGTACGCGCGTCGGCTGATGCCGACAAGATCGCCGAAGCTGCCAAGCAGTCGACGCTCACCACGCTCCTCTTCCTCGGAGTTGAGCTCTTCAACGGCCGCGGGCCCTTCGGCTGTCTCCCGCTATCGGTGCAGCTCGACGTCAGAGCCTTCTTCAACTCCTATAAGGAGGCATGCCTTCGAGCCGATCGGCTGCTGCTCAAGCTCCGAGACGATGCCTATGTCCGTGGCGCGATGAACGGATCAAAGGTCGGCAAGCTCACTCCTACCGCCTTGTATGTGCATCGTCGGGCTGTCGAGCACATGCCTGTCGTGCTTCGCCTGTACGAACACTGCGCCTCCATCGCGGCAGGACGCCCTCCAGAGTGGACGGTAGCCAAGCTGCGGCACCAAGGCAGGGGAGTGAGCTGGCTCGACTACCCAGAGTTCGACGACGACCCGCATCCCAGACTGAGGACTTCATACATGGTGGATCTCGCCACGCTGAAAACCTCGTTCATGTCATACGAGCAGTCGACGAACCGGCCACTCTTGCACCGCAAGCATGAGTTCCTGCATCCCGGTGATCCGGATGTACCCAAGTACCGTCGCCTCACCGACAGCGAGCTTCGGGCAGGCCTTTATGCTCAGCCGCATCTCATCGGCACAGAGCAAGGCTGGGAAGCCGAGCTCGCCCGGTGCGGGCGCCAACTTCGAGGCCACCGCCTGATCAAGCGAGCGTAGAGGTCTGCACGCCGGCTTGGTAGTCCGCGATCACGTCTACGAACTCGTCGACATCGAGCTCGTTCGCTTGGTCGGGGAACCAGGACAACCGAAGACCGTTGCTGACCTGCTCTTGAGGCAACTGCATCGCTGCCAACACATGGCTCGGGGTGTAGGAGGCGCTTGTGCAGGCAGAGCCGGTTGCAACCGCAGCGTAGCTCTTCAATTGCAAGATCAATGCCTCAGCATCCACGCCCTCGAAGGAGAGGTTGAGGATATGCGGCATCACATGTTCTTGGTCGCCGTGCAGATGGAAGCGGGTCCTGCGCAGCCCGGCGAGGAGCCGTGATCGGAACTCCTCAGCGGCGGCCAACCACTTTGTGCGTTCCTTCTCGAAGGTCTCGAGCGCCGTCGAGAGACCCGCGATGAGCGGGACGGGAAGCGTCCCTGGTCGTAGACCGCGCTCTTGCCCGCCCCCGAACATCAAAGGCTTCAAGGGCGCTGCCACCCGGCCCCTGCGCCGCATGACGAGCCCGCCAATCCCCTTGGGAGCGCCGATCTTGTGGCCGCTAAAGCTGATGAGATCGATGGGTGCACGCAGGCTCTCCGGCAGTTTGCCGAAGCCCTGTGCGGCATCCACGTGGAAGTACGTCTCAGTGGCGCGAAGATGCTCAGCTAGCTCAGCGACGGGTTGGATCACGCCGGTCTCGTTGTTGACCTGCATGACAGAGACAAGCAGGGTGTCGGGCCGCACCCGCTCAAGCACTGCCTCTACACTCACCCGTCCAGACGGGCCGGGCTCAATCAGATCGACCTCGAACCCTTGAGCCTCCAGGTGCTCAAGAGGCTCGAGGACAGCCTTGTGCTCAATAGCAGTACTGACAATGTGGCGTCGGCCATGTTCGGCCCCGTAGGGAGCCAGACCAAGCAGGGCGATGTTGTTGCTCTCAGTGGCGCCGCTGGTGAAAATCAGCTCATCTGGGCGGACTCCGAGGTGGGTGGCGACGCCTTCGCGGGCACGCGCAACAGCCTTCTTGGCGCGTGTACCGTACTCGTGCGTGCGCGAGCCGGCATTGCCGAAATCTTCGGACATCCAGTGCAGGACGACCTCTGCCACCTGTGGCAGTACCCTCGTTGTTGCCGCGGCATCGAGGTAGGCGACCACGGTCTTCACCAGCTCTCATCTTGCGAGTTCCGACAACGTGTGTACGTTAAAACGCTAACGTACGATAGCCTGTGTCGGGTGGGAACACACGGGCTGGGGCGACAAGATGGAGACGCGACGACTGCGGGCTTCGAGTACATCTTCCCAGCGATCCGGGGCGTGCAGGCAGGGCGTGAGTACTACGTCTCCATGTGTCCTCTGCGCCTCATCCCCAAGATCTTCCTGTTTGACGAGGACGAGCTCGCGCCCGAGGTCAGGGCGCAACGGGTCCTGAACAAAGGCCGCGTCCCAGCACTCGCCCGCTATATCCTGGAAAATCCAGACGATTACGTGTTTAGCGCGCTTACCGCATCAGTCGATGGATCGATGCGATTTATTGGGGTTTCCGATCAAGGCCCTGGGTTGAGGGTGGGGCAGCTCCACATCCCCATGGCATCGCGCTTCCTGATCAACGACGGACAGCATCGTCGAGCCGCCATCGAAGCCGCACTCAAAGAAAATCCGCCGCTGGGCGACGAGACAATCGCTGTCGTCTTCTTCCATGACGCCGGCCTTGAGCGCAGCCAGCAAATGTTCGCCGATCTCAACCGCCATGCGGTACGCCCCGCACGATCCATCGGCGTGCTTTATGACCACAGGGACGAGCTATCCCAGCTCACACGGCTGCTGGCACTGAAATGCCCAGTGTTCCGAAACTATGTCGAGATGGAGAGCAGCACTCTCTCGGCACGATCGCGCAAGCTCTTCACTTTGAGCGCACTGTACTCAGCCACCAGCGCCCTGCTCCAGGGGCTCGAAGTGGAAGGCAAGCAGGGCGAGAGCCTTGCATGGAGCTTCTGGGAAGCCGTCGACGAGCTGATTCCAGACTGGCGCGAGGTCCGCGGACGCGCCCTGTCAGCTGCTGAGATGCGCAAACAGTACCTCCACACGCACGGCATCGCACTCCACGCACTAGGCCTCCTCGGGAACACACTGCTACGAGATTCGCTTGACCCAGAAGAGTGGAAGCCTCGGCTCGCGCCGCTGCAGGACGTCGACTGGTCGCGCACCAACCCTGACTGGGAAGGGCGCGCCATCATCGGTGGCCGCGTCTCGAAGAATCACCAAAATGTCGTACTCACAGTGAATTATCTTCGACAGCAACTTGGTCTCGAACTGAGCATCGAGGAGCAGCAGGCCGAAGCCGCTTACCAGCGAGGAGAGCGATGAGCACCCCGACACCTAGTGTCGTCATGCTGAACACACCGACCCGGCGTACCGTTCCGTTCGAAGGCCGGGGCGGCCTTGCCGCCGTTGTGAGCGAGCTCACCGCAGAAATCCGAGAACTCTACCTAGCCGACCAGGTTCCCTGGGTCGTGGGTTACAGCGGAGGCAAAGACTCCACGGCCGTCCTTCAACTTGTCTGGATGGCCTTGCAGGGTCTCGAGCTAGAGCAACGCACCAAGCCGGTCTATGTCATCAGCACCGACACCTTGGTAGAAAACCCCGTCGTTGCTGCATGGGTTACCCAGTCGCTCGAAACCATGCGCAAGGCTGCGGAAGCACAGCAGCTGCCCATTCAGCCAAATAAGCTGACGCCTGAGGTTAAGGACACGTTCTGGGTAGGTCTCATCGGAAAGGGTTACCCAGCCCCTAGTCCAAAGTTCCGCTGGTGTACCGAGCGCCTAAAGATTCGTCCATCGAACTCCTTCATCAGAAGAGTGGTTCATGATCACGGCGAGGCCATTCTAGTCCTGGGCATCAGGAAGGCCGAGAGCCAGGCGCGCGCACGCGTGATGGAACGCCATGAGAAGCGACGGGTTCGTGAGCGCCTCTCGCCCAACGGAAATCTGCCAAATTCTCTCGTCTATAGCCCAGTCGAAGCCTGGAGCAACGACGAGGTGTGGACCTTCCTGATGCAGCAACCCAACCCTTGGGGGCATCCCAACAAGGATCTCCTCACGATGTACCAGGGCGCATCAAGTGACGGTGAATGCCCGCTAGTGGTCGATAACACCACCCCCTCCTGCGGAGATAGCCGTTTCGGGTGCTGGACCTGCACTCTTGTGGACAAAGACAAGTCCATGTCGGCCATGATCCAGAATGACGAAGAGAAGGGGTGGATGCTTCCGCTCTTGGAGCTCCGCGACGAGCTTGATGTGCCCGAAAACAGCCACTTGCGAGACTTTCGTAAGATGAATGGCACCATCCAGTTGGTTGGTGGCCGCAATATCCCCGGACCTTATACACAAAAGGCACGCGAAGACTGGCTGCGGAAGCTCCTGAACGCTCAAGCTTGGATCAGGGAAAATGCGCCAGAGTACGTCCAGGGAATCGAGCTGATCACCATGGATGAGCTCCATGAGATCCGGCGCATCTGGGTCTTCGAGAAGCACGAGATCGAAGATTCGCTTCCCCGTATCTACAAAGAGGAGATCGGAGAAGACTTCCCTGGCGAACCGCTAGACCAGCACCTGGCAGTGGCGGCCGATGAGGTTGAACTGCTGCTAGAGGTCTGCGATGGTGACGATCTCCACTTCAAGACGATGCGCGAGCTGCTGTCGGTTGAACGAAACTTCCGGACGATGACCCGCCGTTCTGGGCTTTTCGACGCGCTCGAAAGTACCATCAAGCGCGGATACTACGTGGATGCAGAAGATGCGCTAGAGCTCGCTCGCCGTAACCACCAAAACAAGATCGCCCCACCCCTGCCCGGACTGGATGAAGTGAGCCCCGATGCTCTTGCATGAAATCACGCTAGAGAACTTCGGCGCATACAAGGGTAAGCAAAGCCTGTCGCTGTCTCCTAAGCCAGGCCGGCCTATCATTCTGATCGGCGGACTCAACGGATGCGGTAAGACAACACTGCTTGATGCCATCCAGCTGGCGCTCTATGGCGCCCGTGCACGGTGCAGCGGGCGAGGTAACCGCTCCTACGAGGCATTTCTGCGCGACAGCGTGAACCGCCAGGCAACCCCTAAGCAAGCTGGTGTGAAGCTCTGGTTCTCGACAACCCTCGAGGGAGAACAGCGGCACTACCGGATCGAGCGGTACTGGAAAATCTCCGGAAAAACCGTCCCGGAGTCACTTGAAGTATTTGTGAACGGCGAATACGACAGGGCCATTAGCGAAACATGGGCGAACTACGTAGAGGATCTCCTCCCTCTCGAAGTCGCGTCGCTGTTCTTCTTTGACGGTGAAAAGATCGAGTCGCTCGCGGATCCGGAGCGCGCGGCCCCCGTCATCGAGTCAGCTGTTCAGTCTCTTCTTGGAGTCAGCACGGTCGAGCAGCTACGGACGGACTTGCTGGCCCTTCAGCGCCGTCAGAAGGTCACCAAGCAGGACGAGGCGGTCCTCGGACAGATCGCTGCCATCGAAGCTCAGCTAGAAGAGACCGAGCTGGCCAAAGCTGATGCCCTACAGCATGTAGCGGCGGTCAGGGCAGATCTCCTGCATGCGAAGAAGGAGCTCAAGGACATTGAGACCAAGTTCGCGAAGCAGGGAGGAGACCTTTTCCAGCGTCGTGCTGAGCTGCAGGCCCACAGGGATCAGGCTGAAAGACGACTCGCTGCCGTAAGGGAAACTCTGGCCAGCGCCGTGGCCGCAGGCCCACTGCCTCTCCTTCTTCTTCAGCCTCGATTCGCTGCGCTTAAGTCGCAGGTCGAAAAGGAGCAGGAAGCAACTCGTGCAGAGCAGATGCTCGGTGCCTTGCAGGAGAGGGATACAAAGCTCCTCGCTCTACTCGGCGAGGCGCAGGACACGACTGCGCTCAAGCAGGTGGCGGAGTTCCTGGAGAAGGACAGGTCCACCTGGAGCTCTAAGGCCGAGACTCCTAAGCCGATCCAGATGTCCTCCACCGGAATCAAGCAGCTCCAGCTACTTGATTCAGTTCTCACGACCGAGACGCACCGAGGGCGCGAACTGCTGGCCGAGTCAGCGAACCTTCGCCGCCAGCTGGACACCCTTGACCGACAGCTCGCCGGCGTCCCCGCCGAGGACGCCATCGCGGACCTGATCGCCCAGCAGGAGAAGGCGCGGCAGAAGGTCACTGACCTAGAGCGCGAGCTGCGGGCAGTAGAAGAGGCACATGCTGCCCACACTCGTGAGCATGAACAGCTCGTGACAGCTCGTGATCGCGCATATAGCAAACGAGCCATCGACATCGCGAAGATAGAGCATCGCTCGCGCGTCGTCTCCTATTCCGAGCGCGCACGCAACACGCTCGAGAAGTTCGGCGAGCTTCTCCTCAAGAGACACATCAACCGTCTTGAGGTAGCCGTACTGGATAGCTTCACCCGTCTCATGCGGAAAGACGGGCTAGTCAAGGACCTCCGCATCGACACAAGTAAGTTCACCCTGGTACTGATCAACGAAGACGGCGAGGAACTTAATCCCACACGCCTGAGCGCGGGTGAGCGGCAACTTCTCGCAGTATCTCTGCTCTGGGGACTGGCACGAGTAGCCGGAAACCGTCTACCGAGTGTAATCGACACTCCGCTGGGCCGCCTGGACAGTCGCCATCGCCAGAACTTGGTCACCCGATACTTCCCGCAAGCAAGCCACCAAGTCTTGTTGCTCTCAACCGATGAAGAGATCACTGACGATCTCTTGAAGAGCCTCATCCCGTCGATCGCACAGACATACACGCTTGTGCATGACGACAAAACGTTCACTACCACCGTCGAGCGTGGTTACGGGTGGGGGAAGACACGCTATGTCGCTTGACACAATCCGGTTGTCGCAGCCGGCCAAGGACCAGCTCATCAAGCTGAAGCGGGTCACAGGTATCAAGACGTGGAATGTGCTATGCCGGTGGGCGCTGGCTACCTCGCTCGCTGATGAGAGTACCCCGCTGGTTCGAGACATCGTGGCTGATTCAAATCTCGAGATGTCGTGGCGTACATTCGCCGGAGATCAGAGGGATTTGTACCTCGCGCTGCTGCGGCAGCGTTGTGTGGACGAAGGAGAGCAGCCGAGTGATGAAGCCGTCGCCCGGCTACTGGCTGTCCATCTGCACCGAGGAATCGGATATCTATCTGGCCGAACGGACATGAAGTCCATCGAAGATCTCGTGGCTACTGCCGTTAGATAGGCGCTTCGCTTGGCTCGGTGGGTAGTCCAAGTATCACCTGACCTACCCACCGAGCAGGACCTCTTTGTAGCGCCTAAACCACGAAGACCTTGCACGCATCCGCGAGCAGGCCGGCGACCCGAGAGTCATACTGCCCTAGGTTCCATGCTGGAAGTGAGCCTAGAGCTTGAGTTACAGAGCTCTTGCTCAGCGTAAAAAGGGCCTGCTTGTCCGAGAACCCCTTATTGCCAGCCGCAACGTTGTCTCTTGGATCCCAGTATGAGAGATTGCCTAGTCGATGCTTACACTCCTCAAGCGCCGCATCCTTGTCCGCTAGTAGTGCGTTTTGTGGATAGATGTGTTCGATCGTGGCTTGATCGATATCGACGACCGAGCCGGGGGAGTACTTCGGCGAGCCGTGCGCACCTTGCCGTAGCCAACCCCAATAGTCGTCGAGTGTCGTGAAGAACTCTCGGATGTTGCCTCGCTGGGAGGGGTGGTCGTAACGAAGTTTCTCCTTCAGCTGAGCCTTGAACTTTTCGTCCGGGGCCCGGTCCTTTATGAGCTGCCGCAGCCCAAGGAGCAGGCCATTCCAGCTCGGCACTGGATTGCCCGCTGAAGCGGCTTGCCGGAGCTCCTTTGCCATCGCGTAGTAATGCCGGCTCGCCGCTGTCGCGTGGCCATCACAGATGTTTTTGTAGCGGAATGCGAACTTCTCAAGTATGTGAACGAGGTCCGCGAACTTCTGTTCATCTACGCACCTGCAGGCCGCGAGCAAGAGCGGCAAGGAGAGCTTGTGTTTGAGAGTAACGACAAGTCTCTTTAGTCGCGCCCTTTGCCAGTCGCTCACGCTCGCATGTCTTTCGAGGGCGGTATAGGGCCACTGCCCCTTCTCGATGAGCTGGAATTTCTGAAATTCCTCGGCGAGCGTCTGCACTTGGAGGGCGGCGCCCAACGCATCGATTTCGTTTGCTGGGTTCAGCTTGAAAAGTTCGCGTTTAAGGCCACCGAATAGCCTTTCGGGGCTGAGCCGGCGACCTATCATCGACGGAAGGTAGTCTAGGAGAAATTCGTCGGCGATGGGGCTTCCTTCGGCAAGGATTTCATCCCACCGGCGCGAAGTATCGTCCTGAAGAACGGGATACTCGTCGAGCTGTTCCAGGGTGTGGCTTCGCAGCAGGTCGGCCACGGCTAGGCGTTTCCCGCGATCGTTGAGGACGCTAAAGAGGCGATACCCGCTTTGGCGGTCCTCGCTTACTATGTGGATGATAAAAGTGTCGCGTAGAATGGATTCACGCAGCCGTTGAAGCTCTTTGAACTTCTCGGATGTGTCGCTAGCCCTATCGAGGAGTTCGCATATTAGCTTGTCATATATCTGATCGAATGCGGCCTTCAGTAGCTTGTGGCTAGCCCGGCTTGGACCAGTCGTCGCCTTGTCCGTGAGTAGAGCGCGGAACTTTGGATCGTCTTCTTTGGACAGGCGTAGCCTGGGCTCTAGAGTCTTCCTGCCTTCCTCCACGTCGTACCGCTCATAGAAGAGATATTTATTAGACGTTTCTTCTGCAAATATGTCTAGACGAACTGCGAGCCTTTCGTCGCCGGCCGTGCGCGCTTCATCCTCCAACGATCGCGCCGTCTTGACGATTTGAGCGATGAGAAGATAGAAGGTGGTGAGTCTCTGCTGGCCATCCACGACCTCGTGCACCAGTGTGCTTGCTTGCGAATGGTCGGCAATTTGGATGGCGACCATTGACCCGAAGAAGTGATCGCTCTCCCCCATGTTGAGGAGGTTGAGGATATCACCGATGAATTCTTCTACACGCTCCGCATCCCAAGCGTAAGGCCTCTGGTACTTAGGAACGCGGAAGGGTGAGCGCTTCTCAAGCAGCTCTCCGACAGGCAAGCTGCTTGGCTTCACGGAGGCGGCGCTGCGGGGGGAGATCGACACGTCAAGAAATGGTACCCAATGAGTAGACGAGCAACAAGAAGCATCATCTCGGCTGTGAGGAGTGGATGGCCACGCTCATGATGTGGCATGAGGATCCGCTAAGGATGCATGTAGCTTCGCCTGCAATGGCACGTTATGTGCGTTATGCGGAATTAATTGTCAGCATGTACCCTATGGCTGCCGGAGGTGCCTCCGGAATGCTGGTGGATCTGCTGGATCAGGCCGGACGGCCAGACACGCCGGACGGTCCGCGGGGAGGGCGGCCCATCCCGCCAGGCGTAGTAACCGGACGCCGAGATGTCCAGCACGCGGAAGGGCACCTCGACGGGGATGCCTTCGCCGGCCATCTTCGCGATGGCCGCGAACCGTCTTTGGGGGCACCACCTCTCGCACCAGTTCGATTGCCCGCAGAGTGGTTTGCAGTTCTGTTTCCCACTCGGCGATGCGGCGCTTGCCGGCTGCTAGGCGGTGTTTCATGAGGCATTGAGCCACTGGTCGATCGCGGCGATGGTGAGTGTGGCCTCGAAGCGGACGGCGAGCTTGTCGTAGCGAGTGGCCATGCCGCGGTTCTGTTTGAGCTGGTTGATGCCGCATTCCACGGTGTGACGCCGGCGGTAGAGGCCGGGGTCGAAGGCTGGCGGCCGTCCGCCCTTGGAACCCTTGGCGCGCCGGTGGGCGTCCTGGTCGGCCTTGCTCGGGATGGACGCCTTGATTCCCTGCCGGCGCAGATGAGTGCGGTTGGCCTTGGTGGTGTAAGCCCTGTCGGCCAGCACAAGATCGGAACGGGTTCGGGGTCGGCCGCCACCCGTGCGGCCGACCCGGATCTTGCCCGGGACCGCGATGAACTGCAGGCTGTCTCCTCGGTGACCGGCCGTCACCAGCAGGGCCAGGGGTTACGGCCCTGCTCACAGGCCAGAAGCGTCTTGGTGGTCAGCCCGCCCAGCGAGCGGCCCAGCGCATGTTCGTTCGGTTCGTTCCCCGTCCCACCGGGCGGTTCCTTCTGCAGGTGGCCGTCCCGGCGCGCCCCCGCGGCGTGCTGATGGGCACGGCTGGTCGTGGAGTCCACGCTCACCGTCCAGCCGATCTTCCCGGCGGCGTCCGCCCGCCTTTGCAACGAGGCCAGGATCTTGGCCCAGGTGCCGTCACGCTGCCAGCGCCGGAACCGGGCGACGCCGAATGTCGTGGGATCCTGCGGCGTGTCCAAGTCACGGTTGAGGGAAACGTATACATGATGGCTGGGATTTGGACGGGCTCGCCCCAGGGCGTTACGACATACGTGACAGTATTACTCGAATACTTTTGGTCAGTGGATGCGTTGACCCTAGAACGCGCTCACAATCATTGAGCGCACGTTCGAGCAGCAGCAGTCCTTTTTCGATCGATCCCATCTTTAAATAAGCTGCAGCGCAGTTGCTCCGGGTGATTAAGGTGTCTGGGTGATCCCCCCCGAGGATACGGCGCGCAACTCGCCGAGACCTGGCAAAACACCGGGGTAGCACCGCACGAGGTGAGGCATACGCCGGCGTTAGGCCGCCCACAGCTCATCGACTGGTTTCGCCAGAGCGAAGTGCTCGCGTACCTTGCCAAAGAAGATCTCTCGATGCGGGTACCCGTCTCGATCCAGAGAGACGAGCCAGGCCACGCCCTCAGGCCCCAACCGCCAATGCTCGGCGAACTCCTCTGCCCAGCGGAAGAACGCGGTGTCGAGGTCAATGAGAGTCCTGTCGAGGTCGAAGAGGGCGAGGCGCTGCACGAGGCCACCCTAGATGTGAACATCTCGCCGGCACCGGCCGCCCCTGATCCGATATATGCCATCAGGGATGCCGCCAAGTCATCGCGCTATATCGAGCGATCAGGATCCTCCGGTCGCGTACAGGTGACGACCCGGGGGGCGCTGTTCCACGCGCTTGATTGGCTGATCGGGGCCGGATTAA
This sequence comes from Nonomuraea sp. NPDC047897, assembly GCF_043204415.1. Taxonomy (NCBI): domain Bacteria; kingdom Bacillati; phylum Actinomycetota; class Actinomycetes; order Streptosporangiales; family Streptosporangiaceae; genus Nonomuraea; species Nonomuraea sp. NPDC047897. Next base: position 28,071 of record NZ_JBIDCC010000032.1, read on the forward strand.
GCGAAGATCCCGGTAATCTTCAGGACGTATCGGTGATGCGGCCCGACGGGCTTCCGCTCTGATGGCGGACACGCCCCCATACCGCACGAGTCTTTCGTGCTGCCTGGGGGTAGATCCGTGGCCGTTTTCCGGCATTCGGCGGAAAGTCTGGTCCAGCTGGTGTCCGAGTCGGTGCCCGAGCGCGTCCTCAGTGATGTGATCGCCGACTACCTGCGCGCCACCCAAGGGATCAATCCAGGCAGGAGTGAACGCAAGTCCTGGGATCGGAGCATCCCGATTCTGGCTCGGGATCTGGTCGAAGCCGGTCTGGGTGGCGTCGAGATGCTGATCGAGTACCAGCTCCCGTTAACCAGCAAGCGGGCGGACGTCATCCTCGCTGGACGCGACCGGCGGACAGGAGCGGACTCCTACCTGATCGTCGAACTCAAGCAGTGGAGCCAGGCCGAGCTGTACGAGGACGACGTCAACATGGTTCTGGTGTCGGGCATGGGGAACCGGCCCAAGCTTCACCCGGTCGTGCAGGTGCGGGGCTACTGCGAATACCTGGCCGACTTCGCCGGTGCCCTGGACCAACACCAGAACGCGGTGCGCGGGGTCGCTTACCTGCACAACGCCAGCGATCCGGACATCCACGACCTCTACGATCACGTCGAAGACGAGCGCACCCGGCTCTTCAGCAAGACGCGTCGGGGTCAGTTCGTCGACTACCTCAGGGCCCAGTTCGGGCCCGAGTCCGGGGCTGCGGCGGCCGATCGCCTGCTCTCCAGCGCCATCCGCCCGTCCAAGCAGCTGCTGAAGGTAGCCGCGGGTGAGATCAAGAACCGCGACCAGTTCCGCCTGTTGGCCGAGCAGCGCCTTGCCTACGAGATGGTGCTGCACGCGGTGGAGAAGGCACGGGCGGGCAACTCGAAGCAGGTGGTCATCATCACGGGAGGCCCCGGCTCTGGCAAGAGCGTCATCGCACTGTCCCTGCTGGGCGAACTGTCCGACCGCGGCTACTCCGCTCTGCATGCGACGGGTTCGCGCTCCTTCACCGAGACGATGAGGCGCGTCGTCGCCAAGGGGTCGACCCGGATGAAGGCGATGTTCAAGTACTTCAACAACTTCATGACCGCCAATCCCAATGAACTGGATGTGCTGATCTGTGACGAGGCCCACCGCATCCGCGAGACCTCGGCCAACCGGTTCACCAAGTCGACCCAGCGGACAGGTCGGCCACAGTTGGACGAGTTGATCGCCGCGGCGAGGGTGCCGGTGTTCCTGCTGGACGAGCATCAGGTGGTACGGCCGGGGGAGATGGGGCGGGTCGCTGACATCACGGCCTACGCACATTCTCTTGGCCTTGCCGTACACCAGGTCGATCTGGACGCGCAGTTCCGCTGCGGTGGGAGCCGCAAGTACGAGGAGTGGGTGCTGCGGCTGCTGGGTCTGGACGGCGACGCTCCGGAGGCATGGACGGATGACGACCACTTCGCCGTTTCCCTCGCCGAGTCGCCCCACGAGTTGGAGGCTCTGCTGAGGAGCAGGCTGGACGCGGGGTACTCGGCACGGATGACAGCGGGGTTCTGCTGGCCCTGGAGCGCCCCTAATGAGGACGACAGCCTGGTCGCGGACGTACGGGTCGGTGACTGGGCGCGGCCGTGGAACGTCAAGGGTGACAGGGCTGTGGGGAACGCTCCGGCCAGTGCCTTGTGGGCCTCAGCCCCCGGTGGCTTTGAGCAGGTGGGGTGCGTCTACACCGCACAGGGCTTCGAGTACGACTGGAACGGCGTGATCTTCGGCCCGGACCTGGTCTATCGAGACGGCAAGCTGGTCACCGTCCGCAGCGCCAGCAAAGACCCGGCACTGGTGCGGAAGGGGGTCAGCGATGAACAGGCGGACCGGCTGATCCGCAACACCTACAAGGTGCTGCTAAGACGTCGTCTCATTTGGCGAGTCGGCGGTAGCAAATGAGCGCTGCGGCGATGGCGACGAAGGACGCGAAGTGGTCGGCGCGGCGCTCGTAG
>NZ_JBIDCC010000033.1:0-6708 GCF_043204415.1 Nonomuraea sp. NPDC047897
CCCGGTCGAAGGACTCGGTCAAGAGCGCGTTGATCAATCTGGTCGAACACGCGTTGACGGTCCGGATGGCCGTGCCAGGCTGGAGCGGCTAGCGGGGTCCGTCAGCTCGGCACTGCCTCGATGAGGGAGGCGCCCGCGCCGAGTTCGATCACGTTCGTCAGCTTCAGCTCGCTCCGGTCGAACAGGGCCGCGTACTCCTGGCGGCTGCGCTCGACGGCGCCGTCGAAGATGGCCAGCATCCGCATGTCCAGATCCTTGCCGAGATGCGGCTCCCCGTCGTCGGGCAGGACCACCTCCAGGACCAGCACGCGCCCGGCGGGGGCCATCGCACGGCGGACGTTGCGCAGGATCCGGACCGCGTCGTCGTCGCCCCAGTTGTGCAGGACGCTGGCCAGCAGGTACACGTCCGCGCCGGCGGGCACCCCCGCGAAGAAGTCGCCCGCCACGACCTCGCACCGGCCGGCCAGACCCTCGGCGGCCAGCGACTCCCTGGCGCCCTCGGCGACGTGTTCGAGGTCGAACAGGACACCCCGCATGCCGGGGTTGGCGTGCAGGACCGTGGCGAGGATGTGCCCCTTGCCTCCGGCGACGTCCACCATGGTGCCGGCCTGCGAGAAGTCGTAGCGCTTCGCGAGGCCCTCGGTGAAGGTGACGGCTCTGGCCCGCATGTAGTCGTTGAACAGCCGGCTCGTCTCGGGACGGGCGGCCAGGTGCTCGTACAGGTTGCCGAACTGCGCCGCGAACGCCGACCTGCCGGTGCGGACCGTCGCCGGGAGGTTGCCCATGGCGTACCAGAAGCCCTCCTCGCCGAGCATGCGGATGGAGGAGCGGATCGAGTCCGGGGCGTCCGAACGGAGGACGGCTCCCCGCTCGGTCAGGTCGTGGCGGTCCGCTCCGGCCGGGCGGACCAGGCCCATGCTCGTCAGCTCACGCAGGACCCGGCGCAGCGAGGGGGCATGCGCTCCGCAACGCCCGGCCAGTTCCTCCGTCGTGCTGGGCCCGTGTGCCAGGTGGTCGGCCACGCCCAGCTCGGCCATGGTCAGCAGGGCCGAGAAACGGGAGAGACCGGATACCGCTTCCCAGAGGAGATCGTCCGAGTGGGACATATGTCCTTTGCCTTCTCTTGGTTCATGAGGTGTGAGATCCGTGAGGCCGCGGGGCGCGGCGCTCACGTGGTTCTGCCCGCCTGCCGGTGCCAGAGCAGCATGCGGTGCTCCACCAGGACGAACAGCGCGTTCACCAGGTAGCCGAGGAGCCCGAGCAGGGCGATCGTGGCCCAGACCCCCGGGGTGTCGAAGCCGCGCTGGGCCTGGAGGAGCTGGTAGCCGATGCCGTCGCTGCTGCCGAAGAGCTCGGAGATCACCATGAGGATCAGCGCGAGTGACAGGCTGAGGCGCAGCCCGGCGAAGATCTTGGGGGACGCCGCCGGGATGACGATCATCCGCAGCCGCTGGGCCCTCGACAGGCCGAAGACCACGCCCGTCTCGGTGTAGGTCCGGTCCACGGCCCGCGCCCCGTCGATGGAGTTGAGCAGCACCGGCCAGATCACCCCGAACACGATCGTGGCGAGGTGCATCGGCAGGCCCGCCTGGAACAGCACGAGGAAGAGCGGGATCAGCAGGGGCGGCGGGATGGCCCGGCCGAACTCGAACAGCGGGTCGAAGTACTGGGCCACCCTCGGCCTGCGCCCGAGGACCACGCCCACCGCGACACCGAGCACGGCGGCCAGGATCCAGCCGCCGAACATGCGTTGCAGGCTCGGCACGATGTTGGCCAGCGCGTCATCGGTGAGGAACAGGTGGGAGGCGGGCCCGGAGAACCACATCTCGTGCATGCGCAGCACGATCGCCGAAGGCGGCGGGAAGTCGGTGCTCCCGGCACCACGGGTGACGATCTCCCAGACGGCGATCACGGCGGGGACGAACCAGAGCCTTGCCAGCACGTTCACGCCTCCGCCGCCCCCGCCCGCATCCGATGCCAGTGGAACAGCCGGCGCTCCGCGGCCATCAGCGTCGTGTTCGAGATCAGCCCGAAGACGCCGGCCCAGCATGTCGCCGCCAGCATCAGGTCCGTCCTGTTCCCGCTCGCGGCCTGGATCACGAACACCCCCATCCCCGCGGCGCCGCCGGCCAGCAGTTCGGCGCTGATGGCGAGGATGAGAGCGATCCCGGCGGAGATCCGGACACCGGTCGCGACGAACGGGGCGGCGCTGGGCAGGCTGACCCGGCGGAGCACGGCCAGCGGCCCGAACCCGAAGCTGCGCAGCGAGTCCTTCGCCACCGGGTCGACGTCGTGCATGCCGTACAGCGTGTTGACCAGGATGGGCCAGACGGAGGCGTAGACGATGACGGAGACCTTCATCGCCGCGTCCACCGGGATCAGCAGGATCGCGAGCGGAATGATCGCGACGGAGGGGATGGGGCGCAGGAACTCCAGCAGCGGCCGCACCGCTCGCTCCACGGGCGCGAGGGCGCCGAGCAGCACTCCCAGCGGGACGGCCACCGCGACCGCGATCAGCAGGCCGATCGCCCAGTTGCTGAGGGTCGTGCCGACGCCGGCCAGGAAGTCGGCGTCGGCGAGCAGGCGCGCCGCCTCGTACAGCACGACCGAGGGCGGAGGGAAGACCAGGTCGTCGCTCAGCGCGAAACGGAGGACCAGCTCGCCTGCGACGAGGAACCCCGCGGCACCTGCGAGGCCACGGAGCAGCCGTGCCGCGATCATCCGCCGGCAGCCGTCACGATGTAGTTCTTCACGGCGATCGGGCTGTCCAGGTACTTGTACTCGAGCATCACGTCGGCCACCTTCTGCAGCCGGTTCTCGTTCAACTCGCTCGGGTAGCTGCCCAGGGTGATGACGGACGCCACCTGCGCGTCGATCTTCGTGTAGGTGGGCAGCACCTTCTCCACCTCCTTGCGGTCATTGGAGGCGAGTGCCTGCGCCTTGGAGATCGCCCGCTGGAAGGCCGCCAGCGTCTTCGGGTTCTTCTGGGCCCATTCGTCGGTGGCCATCCATCCCGCGATGGGGAAGTCCTCCATCTGGCCCGTCATCGTGTCCACGAGCTTGCGGAAGCCGAACTGGGTCTGGGTGGAGGTGATGAACGGCTCGGTCAGCCAACCGGCGTCGGCCTGCCCGGAATTGATGGCGTTGGCCATGTCCGGGAACGGCTTCTCCACGAACTTGACGTCCGTGTCGCTGAGGCCGGCCACTTTCAACTGGGTCGTCACGGCCAGCTGGGCGATGTTCTTGAGATTGTTGACCAGAACGGTCTTGCCCTTGAGGTCCGCCACCGTCTTGATCGGCGAATCCTTGGGGACCATGACGTTGAAGGTGTTGGGGGCGGCCTGATACATGTCGGCGACCATCTTCAGCTTCTCGCCCTTGCTGGCCGCCAGGAAGCTCGAGACGTAGTTGCTCTGGGAGATGTCCAGGGCGCCGCTCTTGACCTGGGGGATCGCGGCCGCGCCGCCGGTGATGATCACCGGCTCGACTGTGAGACCCTCGTCCTTGAAATATCCCTTGGCAATGGCGATGTGCAGCGGGGCGACGTCGGGAATGGGGAGACCGCCGACCTTGATCGTGGTCTTCTCCAATCCCTTGCCGCCGGCCGCCGCGTCAGGGGCGTCGCCGCTCCCACCGCAGCCGGCAAGGGTGAGTGCGGCTGCGACGCCGAGGGCGACGGCGTGACAGCGCAGTATGCGTCTCATGAGGGGTTCTCCTACCAGGGGAAGCTTCTGGAGATGGGCACCGATGGATGCCGGGCGTGAAGCGTACCGGAGAGAAGATCAGAGCTGAAGCGCTATACCACGTATATGGTGCTATCCACTAAATGTCAGATTTGTCTGTACATATCCGGATAAAAGCCTTTTTGTCCTGCCGTGGCGTCGGCAAGTGCCTGCCGACTACCCGCCGGCTCGTCGTGGGAACGATGTAAACCGTGATGCGTTGGCTCATCCCTGAGGTTTGTGCTCAAATTGGGGCGTACCAGCCTGCGATCATCTCGTTGGCGTGACGATGCCGCGCATCCCGAAGCAGGCCCATGGCGAGAGGTTGCCACCAGTGACGACGACAACGACCGAACCTGGTCGTAGGGGTCCCGACGTGCCGGAACCGGCCGTGGCCGAGGACGTCCCCACGGAACTGCCGAAGCCGGGCAGCCCGTTCGCGCTGCGCAACTGGCGGGTCCGCACCCGCCTCATCGCGCTCATCGCCGTCCCCACCCTCGTCGCCGTCCTCTTCGGCGCCCTGCGTGTCACCGGGTCGATCAACAGCGTCCAGCAGTACCAGCGGTTCAGCGACGTGGGCGCCCTGGTGTCCCAGCTCGGAGAGCTGTCCCGCGATCTCGCGCTCGAACGGGACATGGCGGCGCGCTACGTCGCCTCCAACCGCAAGCCGGCGGAGGGCGACCAGTACAGGCGCCAGCAGCTCGTGGTCGACGCCAGCGTGAAACGCATCCACGGGGTCGCCACGGCAGCCGAGCCGTCGCTGTCGGAACTGGGCAAGAAGACGCTGCGCAACACCCGCACCCGGCTCGGCCAGCTGGCCTCCCTGCGCCGCACCGTGGTCACCTCGCAGCTCCCGGCGCTGCCGACCATGGAGAAGTACTCCGAGACCATCGCCTCGATGCTGCAACTGTTCGACGAGCTGAGCAAGGGCTCGACGGACGAGCAGCTCATCGCGGCGAGCGCGGCCGTGCGCGCCGTCGCGCGCGCCGAGGAGGAGGCGTCCCAGCAGCGCGGCCTGCTGACGATCGCCCTCGTCAGGGACTCCTTCCTGGAGACGGAGTTCAACGCCTTCCTCGACGCCCGCTCCCGGCGCTTCAGCGAACGTGCCGCCTTCCGCGCCGTGGCCACACCGGCCCAGCGCCAGTTCTACGACAACACGGTCGCCAGCCAGAAGATCGGCCGAAGCGAGCTCTACACGAGCAGGGCGGTGCTGCTCCACAACACCGGCCTGCCCCTGCGGCGGCTGGACCCCGCGACGGTGAGCGACGTCAGCCGCTGGTTCGACTCCATGACCGAGACCATCGACGGGCTGCACGCCGTGCAGAAGTCGCTGTCCGAGCAGATCGCCACGCGAAGCAGCGACATCCAGGGCGGCGAGAAGCAGCTCGCCGGGGTCAACATCATCATCGTCGTCGTGCTGCTCCTCATGGTCCTCGCGATGACCGCCGTCATGGCCCGCTCGCTCGTCCGGCCGCTCAGGCGACTGCGCGGCGACGCGCTCAAGGTCGCCGGCCGGACGCTGCCCGAACTGGTCCGGAAGCTGCGCGACGGCGAGGTCGACGCCAAGACGATCCGCGTGCCGCCCATCGAGGTCTCCTCCAGCGACGAGATCGGTGAGGTGGCGCGGGCCTTCGACGAGGTGCACCGGGAGGCCGTGCGGCTGGCGGGTGAGGAGTCGCGGCTGCGCAGCAACGTCAACGCGATGTTCGTGAACCTGTCGCGGCGCAGCCAGACGCTGGTGGAGCGGCAGATCACGTTGATCGACGGTCTGGAGCAGGGCGAGCAGGACGAGAGCCGGCTGGCGAACCTGTTCAAGCTGGACCACCTGGCCACGCGTATGCGGCGCAACAGCGAGAACCTGCTGGTCCTGGCCGGCCAGGAGCCACCGCGCCGATGGAGCAACCCCGTCAAACTGATCGACGTCGCGCGGGCCTCCCTGTCGGAGGTCGAGAACTACGAGCGGGTCGTCCTGCAGGTGCCCGACGGCGTCTCGATCGCCGGCCAGGCCGTCAACGACGTCATCCACCTGCTCGCCGAGCTGGTCGAGAACGCCCTGTCGTTCTCCCCGCGCGAGACCCGCGTCACCGTCTCCGGCAGCCGGATCGACGGCGGCGGCGTCATGCTGTCGGTCACCGACGCCGGCATCGGCATGACCCAGGAAGAGCTCCTCGCCGCCAACGAACGCCTCCTCGACGCCCCGATCGTCGACGTCTCCGTCTCGCGCCGGATGGGCCTGTTCGTGGTCGCCCGGCTGGCGCACCGGCACGGCATCCGCGTCCAGCTCCGCCCGCACGGCGGCGGCGGTCTCACCGCGATGGTGCTGCTGCCCGAGTCGCTGCTCGGCACCCCGTCGCCCACCCCGTCGCCCACCCACGCCGGAACGCCGGCCGTCGGCCGCGACGAGATCCACCTGACGCCGCAGCCCGCGGCCGCCACCCCGCAGTGGCCGAGCGGCGGCTACCAGATGGGGCCCGGCCACCCCTCCTACTCGTCGACGGACACCGCCGCCGCCTGGCCGTCCATGCCGCAGTGGCCGTCCGAAGCGGAGACCTGGTCACCACCGCCCGCCGCCGGCGCCCCCCGCGGCGGCGGATACGACACCTCGGACGTGTGGGTGCCGTCCCGGGCGGCCGGCGGCTGGAACGGCGACGGCGACAACCCGCCCAAGCCGCCCGCCGACGAGCCGCCGAGCTGGGGAGCCGCGGACCGGGCCGAGCCGGAGCAGCCCGAACGGCGCCCCCGCTACGACTTCCCCGAGACCGAGGCGGCGGCCACCGGCCCCATCCCCGTCGTCAAACCGGCCTCGGCCGGCGACGAGTTCCTGCCGATCTTCGCCTCGGTCGAGTCCGCCTGGTTCGACCACGGCGACGCCAGCGCCAGCTGGGGGACGTCCAAGGCGGACGAGGGCTGGAACGCGGCGCAGGCCGTGGTGGAGCCGGTGCGTGACGGGGCGACGGCGTCGGGTCTGCCGAAGCGGGTGCCGAAG
>NZ_JBIDCC010000034.1:0-1520 GCF_043204415.1 Nonomuraea sp. NPDC047897
TTGTGGTCAAGTCCTCGGCCTATTAGTACCGGTCAGCTCCACACGTTACCGTGCTTCCACCTCCGGCCTATCAACCCGGTCGTCTACCGGGAGCCTTACCCACTCTCGTGGTGGGAGACCTCATCTCAAGGCGAGCTTCCCGCTTAGATGCTTTCAGCGGTTATCCCTTCCGAACGTAGCCAACCAGCCGTGCACCTGGCGGTACAACTGGCACACCAGAGGTTCGTCCGTCCCGGTCCTCTCGTACTAGGGACAGCCCCTTTCAAGTCTCCTGCGCGCGCAGCGGATAGGGACCGAACTGTCTCGCGACGTTCTAAACCCAGCTCGCGTACCGCTTTAATGGGCGAACAGCCCAACCCTTGGGACCTACTCCAGCCCCAGGATGCGACGAGCCGACATCGAGGTGCCAAACCATCCCGTCGATATGGACTCTTGGGGAAGATCAGCCTGTTATCCCCGGGGTACCTTTTAGCCGTTGAGCGACACCGCTTCCACACGCCGATGCCGGATCACTAGTCCCAGCTTTCGCTCCTGCTCGACCCGTCAGTCTCACAGTCAAGCTCCCTTGTGCACTTACACTCAACACCTGATTACCAACCAGGCTGAGGGAACCTTTGGGCGCCTCCGTTACCCTTTAGGAGGCAACCGCCCCAGTTAAACTACCCACCAGACACTGTCCCCGATCCGGATCACGGACCAGAGTTAGACGTTCAAAACGACCAGAGTGGTATTTCACCAATGACTCCACCCGAACTAGCGTCCGAGCTTCCCAGTCTCCCACCTATCCTACACAAGACGCTCCAAACGCCAATGTCAAGCTGTAGTGAAGGTCCCGGGGTCTTTCCGTCCTGCTGCGCGTAACGAGCATCTTTACTCGTAATGCAATTTCGCCGGGTCTGCGGTTGAGACAGCGGGGAAGTCGTTACGCCATTCGTGCAGGTCGGAACTTACCCGACAAGGAATTTCGCTACCTTAGGATGGTTATAGTTACCACCGCCGTTTACCGGCGCTTAAGTTCTCACCTTCGCCGGCCGAAGCCAGCTAAGCGGTCCCCTTAACGTTCCGGCACCGGGCAGGCGTCAGTCCGTATACATCGTCTTACGACTTCGCACGGACCTGTGTTTTTAGTAAACAGTCGCTTCCCCCTGGCCACTGCGACCCCCACCAGCTCCAAGCGCAAGGCCTATCACCAGCAGAGGTCCCCCTTCTCCCGAAGTTACGGGGGCAATTTGCCGAGTTCCTTAACCACAGTTCACCCGATCGCCTTAGTATTCTCTACCTGACCACCTGAGTCGGTTTAGGGTACGGGCCGCCACAACACTCGCTAGAGGCTTTTCTCGGCAGCATAGGATCATCCACTTCGCCACAATCGGCTCGGCATCACATCTCACCCACAAGTGTCGCGGATTTGCCTACGACACGGGCTACATGCTTACCCCAGGACAACCATCGCCTGGGCTGGACTACCTTCCTGCGTCACCCCATCGCTTACCTACTACCCGATCGGACCGAGCGTTCGG
>NZ_JBIDCC010000034.1:1617-4265 GCF_043204415.1 Nonomuraea sp. NPDC047897
ACTTAAGGACTCTTAGCATCACGAGGTTCGATATGGGCGCGTTGAAGCGGGTACGGGAATATCAACCCGTTGTCCATCGACTACGCCTGTCGGCCTCGCCTTAGGTCCCGACTTACCCTGGGCGGATTAGCCTGCCCCAGGAACCCTTGGTCATCCGGCGCGAGGGTTTCTCACCCTCGATTCGCTACTCATGCCTGCATTCTCACTCGCACACCCTCCACCACTCGATCACTCGGCGGCTTCACCGGATGCACGACGCTCCCCTACCCACCAACACGAACGAATCCGTATCAGTGCCACGACTTCGGCGGTGTACTTGAGCCCCGCTACATTGTCGGCGCGGAATCACTTGACCAGTGAGCTATTACGCACTCTTTCAAGGGTGGCTGCTTCTAAGCCAACCTCCTGGTTGTCTCTGCGACTCCACATCCTTTCCCACTTAGCACACGCTTAGGGGCCTTAGTCGGTGATCTGGGCTGTTTCCCTCTCGACTACGAAGCTTATCCCCCGCAGTCTCACTGCCACGCTCTCACTTACCGGCATTCGGAGTTTGGCTGACGTCAGTAACCTTGTCGGGCCCATCGGCCATCCAGTGCTCTACCTCCGGCAAGAAACACGCAACGCTGCACCTAAATGCATTTCGGGGAGAACCAGCTATCACGGAGTTTGATTGGCCTTTCACCCCTACACACAGGTCATCCCCCAGGTTTTCAACCCTGGTGGGTTCGGTCCTCCACCCAGTCTTACCTGAGCTTCAACCTGCCCATGCGTAGATCACTCCGCTTCGGGTCTACAGCATGCGACTCAAACGCCCTATTCAGACTCGCTTTCGCTACGGCTCCCCCACACGGGTTAACCTCGCCACACACCATAACTCGCAGGCTCATTCTTCAAAAGGCACGCAGTCACATCACACAGAAGACAAGCTCCTGTAAGCTCCTACGGCTTGTAGGCACACGGTTTCAGGTACTATTTCACGACCCCTCACCGGGGCACTTTTCACCTTTCCCTCACGGTACTCGTGCACTATCGGTCATCAGGGAGTATTTAGGCTTACCAGGTGGTCCTGGCAGATTCACACAGGATTCCTCGAGCCCCGTGCTACTCGGGAACACCCCAAAGAGTCCATCCGATTTCGCCTACCCGGCTCTCACGGTCTACGGCGCCCCTTCCCAGAGGCTTCAACTATCGAACAGATTTATCACTCTTCACAGTCCCGGCAGAGACTGAAAGGAGGTCCCACAACCCCGAACATGCAACGCCTGCCGGCTATCACACACGCCCGGTTTAGCCTCATCCGCTTTCGCTCACCACTACTCACGGAATCACTGTTGTTTTCTCTTCCTACGGGTACTGAGATGTTTCACTTCCCCGCGTTACCACCAACCGCCCTATACATTCAGGCGGAGGCAACACCACATGACTGGTGCTAGGTTTCCCCATTCGGACATCCCCGGATCAACGTCTGGTTGGCGACTCCCCGAGGCTTAACGCAGCCTCCCACGTCCTTCATCGGCTCCTGATGCCAAGGCATCCACCGTGTGCCCTAAAAAACTTGGCCACAAAGATGCTCGCGTCCACTATGCAAATCTCAAACAACAACCAGCAACCAACCCACCCCACCACCAACACCCAGCACCCGAAAGCACCAGACTGGTATGGCAGGAGGCCGGCCCTGACCGAGGACCCACAGACCACGAGCCCACCAAAAGGCAGGCCCGTTCGTCCGTTCCCTCAGGACCCAACAGTGTGTCCGGAACCCCGCAACCCCTGCATCGCCGTTCCCACTCCTCCCGAAAGAGGCGGTACTAGCCGACCAGCGACCACGCTGAACCGAATAGCCAGTGCTCCACTAATGAGCTGCCGAGCGTGAGACGTTCGCTCACGACCTCGACGTGGACCAGGAGATGAACCCCCGGTCGGTGCTCCTTAGAAAGGAGGTGATCCAGCCGCACCTTCCGGTACGGCTACCTTGTTACGACTTCGTCCCAATCGCCAGCCCCACCTTCGACCGCTCCCCCCAGCAAGCTGGTTGGGCCACGGGCTTCGGGTGTTGCCGACTTTCGTGACGTGACGGGCGGTGTGTACAAGGCCCGGGAACGTATTCACCGCAGCGTTGCTGATCTGCGATTACTAGCGACTCCGACTTCATGGGGTCGAGTTGCAGACCCCAATCCGAACTGAGACCGGCTTTTAGGGATTCGCTCCGCCTCACGGCTTAGCAGCCCTCTGTACCGGCCATTGTAGCATGTTTGCAGCCCAAGACATAAGGGGCATGATGACTTGACGTCATCCCCACCTTCCTCCGAGTTGACCCCGGCAGTCTCCCATGAGTCCCCGGCCGCCCGAAGGCGCCGCTGGCAACATGGAACAAGGGTTGCGCTCGTTGCGGGACTTAACCCAACATCTCACGACACGAGCTGACGACAGCCATGCACCACCTGTCACCCAGTCCGAAGAGGGCTCCATCTCTGAAGCTTTCCGGGTGATGTCAAACCTTGGTAAGGTTCTTCGCGTTGCGTCGAATTAAGCAACATGCTCCGCCGCTTGTGCGGGCCCCCGTCAATTCCTTTGAGTTTTAGCCTTGCGGCCGTACTCCCCAGGCGGGGCGCTTAATGCGTTAGCTCCGGCACGGAGATCGTGGAAGA
>NZ_JBIDCC010000035.1:0-1884 GCF_043204415.1 Nonomuraea sp. NPDC047897
CGCGAACAGCTCCTCCACCGCGTCCCAGTTGAACAGCAGCCCGCCGTCCACCTCCACCACCTGGTGGTCCAGCCACACCTGCGGCGTCTGGGAGACGCCCCACACCGGCTCGGCGAACATCCGGCCGGTGGCCGCCCCGTCCTCGCCGGTGACGCCGAGGGTGCTGGTGAAGACGACCGGCATGGTCACCTCGGCGGAGCCGGTCCGCCTGGCCAGTTCGCGCATCACCTGGATGGCGGAGACCTCGCTGTGCTCCAGGTCGCGGACGACCTGCCGTTGCAGGCGGCGGGCGCTGTCCAGCCACGTGTCACCGGGCTGCGGCTGGTAGGCGACCAGCAGCAGCGAGGTGAAGTCGCCGAGGACCGCGTCGATGTCGGGGTGCACCTCCCGCCGGTCGAACAGCGTCAGATTGATCGTCAGGTCCTGGCGGGCGCTCCACGCGCCGAGCACCTCGGCGAACGCGGTGGCGAGCACCGTGGACGGGGTGAGGCCGCACGCGCGCGCGGTCTCCTTGATCGCGGCCCACTGCCCGGGCGACAGCCGTGCCTGACGGCGCGCGAAGCGGGGCCGGCCGATCCGGGCGGGGTCGGCGGCGAGCGGGAGCTGCGGGCCGGGTGGCAGGTCGGCCACCCGCTGCGACCAGTAGGTCTCCGCGCGGCGCAGCGCCTCCGGGTCCGGCTCGACGGTCAGCACGTAGTCGCGGAACGACATGCCGATCGGGGGCAGCTCGGCGGCCGGGTCCGCGTACAGGGTCTCCAGCTCGCGCAGCAGGGTCATGGTGCTGAGCGCGTCGAGGACGATGTTGTCGAAGCTGACGCCGAGCCGGGTGCGGCCGTCGCCGTACCGTACGGCGCGCGCGTCGAACAGCGGCCAGCGGGTGGCGTCGAGGACCTGGTGCGACATGGCGTCGCGGAGGTCGGCGAGGGCCCGGTCGGCGTCGTCGCCGGCGTCCACGACGGGGATGGTGAAGCGCGGCACCCGCGGCAGGATGCGTTGTCGGCCGTCGGGCAGGAACTCGGCGCGCAGCATCTCGTGCCGTTGGACGAGCCGGTTCCACGCCTCCTCCAGGCGGGCGACGTCGAGCCCGGTCAGGTCGTACTCGGTGTAGAAGTGGCAGCCGACGCCGCCCAGGGCGAAGTCGTCGGTCCGGCCCACCCAGTAGGCACGTTGCACGTCGGTCGGCGGGAACGGGTCGTGCCGGTGCTCGGGGTCGGCCCGCAGCGCGGACCGGCCGGTCCCGCCGGCCGGGTCGCCGGGTCGCAGGGTCGCGGCGAAGTCGGCGAGAACGGGCCGCTCGAACAGGTGGGACAGCTCGGCGCCCGCGACACCGGCGGCGCGCAGCCGGGTGATGAGCCGGGTGGCGAGCAGGCTGTCGCCGCCGAGGGTGAAGAAGTCGTGGTCGCGCCCGACGGCGTCCACGCCGAGCAGCTCGCGCCACAGGTCGGCGACGGTGCTCTCCAGCCCTTCGCGAGGCGGGTCGAGGCGTTCGGCCCGGTCCACGGCGTGCTCGCCCGCGATGCGGGTGACGGCCGCACGGTCGATCTTGCCGTTGGGTGTGAGGGGGACGTCCGGGCGCAGTGTGACGTGCTCGGGCACCATGTACGGCGGCAGCCGGTCGGTGAGCCATGCGCGCAGCTCGTCCGGGCCGGGTGTGTCGGCTCCGGCGGCCGGTACGGCCAGGGCGGCCAGCCGGCGGGCGGCCCCGCCGACGACAGTGGCCACGGCCTGGCCGACGGCCGGATGGGCGAGCAGGGCGGCCTCCACCTCGCCCAGCTCGATCCGGTGCCCACGCACCTTGACCTGCTGATCGACCCGGCCCAGGAACTCCAGCGTCCCGTCCGGCCAGTACCGGCCCAGATCACCGGTGCGATACCAGCGCATCCC
>NZ_JBIDCC010000036.1:0-1503 GCF_043204415.1 Nonomuraea sp. NPDC047897
CCCAAGGCCGTGAAGTTTGGGTTGTGGTGCGGCTGTCAAGTCGGCCGGAACAGGCAACGGAGTTCCTGCTAGAACGGTGTCGACCAAGATCACCGAGTAGCAAGAACTCCGTTGGATACCCAGTCTGTCACACGCACGATCACCGTTGCCCACGGCCGGTTCGCCCCCGGTCATCTGGGTGAACTGACCCAGCACCTGCCCTTCGAGATGGTCGATGAGGCCCTGACCGTCACCCGCACGATGCAGTCTCGCCTACGGGATCTGCCCTCTCGTGTCGTGGTCTATCTGTTGCTGGCCGCCTGCCTGTTCCCTGAGGTGGGATACCTGGGGGTATGGCACAAGCTCACCAGCGCGCTCGGCGACCTGCCCATAGCGGCACCGACCGCCAGCGCACTGTCCCAGGCCCGCCGACGCCTCGGCCCAGCCCCGCTGCGGTGGCTGTTCGATATCCTGCGCGGCCCGGTGGCCGCACCCGGACAACGCGGAACCTGGTGGCGAGGATTGCTGGTCTGCGCCATCGACGGCACCACACTGACCGTCCCCGACAATCCGAAGATGCTGACCCGCTTCACCAAACAGCGTGGCAACCACGGCGGCACGGGCTACCCGCAGATCCGGCTGGTAGCCCTGCTCGCGTGCGGCACCCGCACGGTCATCGACGCGGTGTTCGGCCCCACCACCACAGGGGAGACCGGCTACGCCCCACACCTGCTGCCCAGCCTCCGCACAGGCATGATCCTGCTGGCAGACCGGAACTTCAGCGGCAAAGACCTGATCGGCGACATCGCCGCCACCGGTGCCGATGTCCTGGTCCGACTCAAAATCGGCCGGGTGATGCCGATCCTGGCCCGCTACCCCGACGGCTCCTACCTTTCGATGCTGGGCGCGCTGCGGGTACGCGTCATCGAGTGCCAGATCACCAGCGCGACCACCGCCGGGCACCGCACCGGCGTGTACCGACTGGCAACCACCCTGACCGACCACCACCACTACCCAGCGGGCGAGCTGATCCGGCTCTACCACGAGCGCTGGGAGATCGAAACCGCCTATCTGGAGCTCAAGTCCAGCATCCTGGGCGGCCGAGTGCTGCGCGCCCGCACGCCCACCGGGATCGAGCAGGAGATCTACGCACTGATCGTGGTCTACCACCTGCTGCGCACCGCCATGGCGGAGGCCACCCGCACCCGACCCGGCACCGATCCCGACCGAGCCAGCTTCAACATCGCCTGGCAGGCCGCCCGCGATCAACTCATCCAAGCCGCGAACATCATCGCCAGCACAACCATCGATCTCGTGGGCACGATCGGCCGGCACGTCCTGGCCGGCCTTCTACCCTCCCGACGACTGCGGGTGAGTCCCCGCATCGTCAAACGCGCCATCTCCAAATACCAGGCCCGTGGCCCGGTCATCGACCGAACCAGCTACAAGGCCACCGTCAGTATCGACATCCTCGCTCCGGCAGACCCTTGACGCTCACCACAACCCCCAAACTTCACGGCCTTG
>NZ_JBIDCC010000037.1:0-1174 GCF_043204415.1 Nonomuraea sp. NPDC047897
CGCAGGCCCGATCTGAAGCAGATCCAGGCCGGGATCGCCGTCACCTCCGATGGCGCGATCCCGGTCTTGCACCGCGCCTATGACGGCGGGGCCGGCGAGGTCGGCCAGGTCATCGGCGCCATGCGCGGGTTGCAGAAGCTGGCCACCTCAGCGCGGATGCTGATGATCGGCGATTCCAAGCTGATCTCGTATGCGAACCTGGCCGCGATGGCCGCCGAGGGCGTGACGTTCATCGCCCCGGCTTCCAAGACCTACGTGCCGGCCGAGGTGCTGGCCGACCTGAGCCTGACCGATGCGATCGCGGTGGACTACGTCGCCGCCCGCGACAGCGGCAAGGCCGCCCAGCAGCGTGGTAGCTGGCACGTCCGCGAAGACAGCATGGCCCTGGCCGGGCCGCGTAAGAAGGACCCGGTCTTGGCCCTGCGCAGGGTGTTCGTGCACTCCTCGGCCCGCGCGCAGGCCGCCGCCACCGCCCGCGCCAAGAAGCTCGATCGCGCCCGGGATGATCTGGCCCGGCTGGAACGCGGTCTGGGCAGCCGCCACTACCCCGACGAGCAGGCAGTCACCGACCGCGTCGCCGCGATCGGCCGCACCCGCCGGGTGAACGCCTACCTGCGTGCGCGCATCGGCACCGATACCTGCACCGGCAAACCCACCCTGGCCTGGCACTTCGATGAGCACGCGCTGGATGCCGAAGCCGCCACCGACGGCTGGTACGCCCTGCTGACCAACCTCGACCCCGACACCGCCGACGCTGCCCAGGTGCTGATCCACTACAAGGGCCAGGAAGCGGTCGAGCGCCGTTACCAGGCCTTCAAAGGCCCGCTGGCCGTCACCAGCCTGTATCTGAAGAACAACCGCCGCATCAACGCGCTGATCACGGTCATCTGCCTGGCCCTGCTCATCTTCTGCCTGATCGAACGCCAGGTCCGCCTCTGCCTGGCCACCCGCGGCCAGACCAAGGTCGAGGGTTTGTATGCCGGACGGCCCGCTGTTCCCACCGGCAAGCTCATCCTGGACGCGCTGGCCGGCATCCGGCTGATCCCGGGCACCGGCCAGTCACCCCCGACCATCCCACGACCCACCGATCTCCAACTCCGTCTCCTGGACCTTCTGGATATCGATCCGCGAGACCTGCGGTGAAGATCGCTCACATGCGGAAAACGGGGCTAGC